>JAZOMZ010000001.1:0-148230 GCA_045654205.1 Candidatus Enterocola sp.
CTGCTTCTAGAGATTCTTTAAGAGCTGCAAGGCTTTCGATGTCACCTAGAGTAGTTTTTTCTACTGCTGGAGCTGCTGGAGCTTCTTCTTTTTTAGCTGCTTTTTTAGCTGCTTTTTTAGGAGCTTCTGCTACTTCTGCTGCTTTTTGAGCATCTTCGAAAATGCGGCTGTGAGAAAGAATGATACGTTTAGTTTCTTTGTTGAACTCGATCACTTTGAATTGAAGAGTTTCACCAGCTTTAGCTTGAGAACCGTCTTCTTTTGTTAAGTGTTTAGGAGTTGCGAAACCTTCGATACCGTGTTCTAGAGTGATAACAGCACCTTTGTCCATTAGGTCAGCGATAGTACCTTCGTGGATAGTATCAACAGCGAAGATAGTTTCGTAGTTGTCCCATGGATTTTCTTCTAGTTGTTTGTGACCTAAGCTTAAACGACGGTTTTCTTTGTCTATTTCTAGAACTTGGATGTCGATAGTAGCACCTAGGCTAGTGAATTCTGAAGGATGTTTGATTTTCTTTGTCCAAGAAAGGTCAGAGATGTGGATTAAACCGTCAACGCCTTCTTCTAGTTCAACGAATACACCGAAGTTTGTGAAGTTACGAACTTTTGCTGTGTGTTTGCTAGCAACTGGATATTTAGCGTCGATATTTAACCATGGATCTTCTTTAAGTTGTTTGATACCTAAAGACATTTTACGTTCGTCGCGGTCAAGAGTTAGGATAACAGCTTCTTGTTTGTCACCAACTTTAACGAAGTCTTGAGCAGAACGTAGGTGTTGAGACCAGCTCATTTCTGAAACGTGGATAAGACCTTCTACGCCAGGAGCGATTTCAACGAATGCACCGTAATCAGCAACTACAACTACTTTACCTTCTACTTTGTCACCAACTTTTAGGTTAGCGTCTAGAGCTTCCCATGGGTGAGGAGTAAGTTGTTTAAGACCTAAAGCGATACGTTTTTTGTCATCATCAAAGTCAAGGATAACAACGTTAAGTTTTTGGTCTAGTTGAAGAATTTCTTCTGGATGTGTAATTCTACCCCAAGATAGGTCTGTGATGTGGATAAGACCGTCTACGCCACCAAGGTCGATGAATACACCATAAGAAGTGATATTTTTAACGGTACCTTCAAGGATTTGACCTTTTTCAAGTTTGCCGATGATGTCTTTCTTTTGTTGTTCAAGTTCAGCTTCGATAAGAGCTTTGTGAGAAACAACAACGTTTTTGAATTCGTGGTTGATTTTAACAACTTTGAAATCCATAGTTTTGTTTACGTAAACATCGTAGTCACGGATAGGTTTAACGTCGATTTGAGATCCTGGAAGGAATGCTTCAATACCGAATACGTCAACAATCATACCGCCTTTAGTACGACATTTGATGTAACCTTTAACGATTTCGTCGTTGTCAAGAGCTTGATTAACGCGATCCCAAGATTGAGCGCTACGAGCTTTTTTGTGAGAAAGTACAAGTTGACCTTTTTTGTCTTCTAGAGACTCGATGAATACTTCTACTTTGTCACCGATTTTTAGTTCTGGGTTGTAACGGAATTCGTTCATAGAAACGATACCGTCTGATTTGTAACCAATGTTTACAACTACTTCGCGTTTGTTCATAGCGATAACAGTACCTTCTGTAACTTCGCCAGCGTTGATTTGGTTAAGTGTTTGGCTGTAAGCCGCAAGTTGTTCTTCTTTGCTTATTGATGCGTTAGAGTCGCCGGTCACATAAGCGTCCCAATCAAATGATTCAAGTGGTTGGGTGTTTCTAGTTAAGTTAGACATAATGTTAATAAAAATTTAAAAAATTAGTTGTTTTGACTTTCTATTTGAAAATCAGGGTGCAAAGATAATAAAAATAATTAGGAATTTGGAATTAGGAATTAGGAATTTTAATAATTTTCCAAATTTAATGCCTAAAATTCAATAAATTACCTATGATTTTTATTTTCTTTTGCCTATAAGTTGGAAATATAGTTCTCTTACCCAGCAAACTGGTGATGTAACTAGGATAATAGTTAGCCATGTATTCAGAGAAAGTGGTTCTGTGCTAAATACTTCGCCACCTACTTGCACAATAATAATGGTAACTACTAATATAAAGACTAGAATACCTATAAACTTAGAATTGTTTAGTAATCCGTTGAAAATAGATTTGTTTTTGCCTACAACACGTGCATTGAACATATTCCACCAGTTGATGCACATATATGTGGCAAAGAAAATTGTTAGATTAATTCCTTCAAAGAAACTTGCAAGTTTGTTTAGGCCGCATTCTTTTAAGAAATCTGTATGTTCCATGCCGAAAAGAATAGTTAGACATAGTGCCCAAATAAATCCGCCAAAACCAAAGATTGCTTTGCCTAAAGATTTGTTTATGATAAACTCTTTTTTGTCTCGTGGTTTTTCTAAAAGTACTTTTTCGTCTGCAGGTTCTGATGCAAGGGCAATGGCTGCAAGTGAGTCCATTACAAGGTTTATCCATAGGAATTGTGTCACTGTAAATGGCATGTTGATGCCAACAAGTGGACTAAATACAGCAATAAGACATGCAGAAATATTGATAGAAAGTTGCAGATATAGGAAGTTTTGAATGTTTTTGTATAGTGAACGTCCCCATTTCACGCCTGTTACGATAGATGGGAATGCGTCGTCTAGAAGAACAATGTCTGCTGCTTCTTTTGCAACTGATGTGCCTGTGCCCATGGCAATGCCCACGTCTGCGTGATTTAAGCTAGGAGAGTCGTTTACACCGTCGCCTGTCATGGCGCATACGTAGTTTTTAGATTGCATCCATTGTAAAATGTCGAGTTTGTTGCTTGGTGTGCAACGAGTGATAACATTTGGATATGCACGGCCATTTTGTGGGTTTTTAATAGCTTCTGTGAAGTCTTTTGCCTCAATAGCCCAAATATTTGTGAAACCTGCTTGACGTGCAATTTCGCTACCTGTTTTAATGTTGTCGCCTGTCATCATTACTACGTCGATGCCAGCGGTGTAGCATTTTTCTATAGCAACAGGCACGTCTGGGCGCACAGGGTCTTCGATAAACCAAGTGCCTATGTATGTGCAGTTTGCAAGGGGTTTGCCTGCTTCAAGTTCTTCTTTGATTTTGTTGAAGTCGGTAGAATTGATTACTGCTGCAGAAATGGCACGACGTCCACGTTCTTGTTGGGTTGCTACTTCGGCAAGGTATTCATTTACTCCTATTATTCTAGAAATTACTTCTGGAGCACCCTTGATAACCATGATTTCTTTTCCTGTTTTCTCGCTTTTTGCATGGGTCAACATATATTTCCATGCGCTTGAAAATGGTATGCGATTTAGGATATTGTATTCGCCTCGGATGTCTGTAGTGTCTTGCAAACCAATAGATTTTAAGATTGCAGACTCTGTAGGGTTGCCTAAAACAAGTGATTCGTTTGAGAAATTTGCGGTAGAGTTTATTGCACCTATAATATTAAATAAGTCTTCGTCTTCTTTCTTAACACTTTTTTCTACCACAGTCATGCAGTTTTGGGTAAGAGTACCTGTTTTGTCGGTGAAAATTACGTTTACTGCGCCAATGGTTTCGCAAGCATGCATTTTCTTCACTAGGTTGTTTTCTTTTGCCATAGTTTTCATAGAAAATGCAAGTGCCATGGTCACTGAAAGTGGTAAACCTTCTGGTACTGCGACGATTACAATAACTACAGCGCCCATTAGGAATTCGATTTCTGTGAGAAGAAGTTCTAGATTCCATGCAAATTCAGCACCGCCTAGCCAGTGAAGTACGTTGAACATTACAAACATGCCGCCTGCTACAAAGAATGCTATATTGCTTATTTTTGAAGCTAGTTCGTCTAGTTTTTCTTCGAGTGGAGTTCTGTTGCCTGTTTCTACAGATGCAAGGCGTGTGGTTTTGCCGATTTCTGTTTCGTCGCCAACTTTCACAACAATGCCTTCGCCCATACCTTGTTCTATAGTGGTGCCGCGAAGAAGTAGGTTTGGAGCGAAGCCAGAACCTGTATATGGGGTGTCTATTGGATATTTTGAAACACCTACAGATTCGCCTGTCATGGCAGCTTCTTGTACCTTCATGTCGGTGGCTTCGTAAAGTTCTATATCTGCAGGGATTTCGTCCCCAGCAGAAAGTATAACTACGTCTCCCACAACAAGTTGGTCTTTGGTAATTTCTATTACATTGCCATCGCGACGCACTTTTACCATTTCGTAGTCTTTGTCGCTTTTCATTGCGTCAAATTTCTTTTTTGCACTATATTCTTGCCAAAAACCTACGCCAGTGGCTATTAAAATGGCTACGATGATGCCTATAGACTCGGTGAAGTTGCCTTCCATAATGCCAAAACCAAGTGAAATGGCTGTGGCAACAAGTAGGATAACTATGATTGGGTCTTTAAATTTTTCTAAATAAAGTTGCCACCATGGAGTTTCTTTTGGTGGTGTAAGTAGGTTTACGCCGTGCTCTTCACGACTTTTTAATACTTCTTCTTCTGTTAAACCTTTGTGTGTAGATGTCATATTTTTTATTTTTTTATAATATGGTGCAAAGGTAGGAATAAATTAGCAATTAGGAATTAGGAATTAGGAATTATTAACTCCTAACTCCTAATTCCTAACTCCTAACTTCTAACTCTTCTTAAAGGGCAGTCTTTGGTACAGCAAGCACACTTATTCCTGCCTCTGAGGCTGAGGTAAACTTTTCGCCCTACGAAAATGAGAGCGAAAAGTATTATTATAGAAACTAATATCCATTGGATAATCATAAGAATAGGCCTCCAATTTGGTATACTGCAAATGCTATAATCCATGCCACGCCAGTGGTGTAAAGAGCAGAGAATAGAGCCCATTTCCAATTGCCACTTTCAGATTTTATTGCCATAATGGTAGCGATACATGGGAAGCAAAGCAAGATAAATACTAGGTATGAAAGTACGGTAGCAGGAGTGTAAAGTGGCGTACCATCTGCTCTTACCTCGCTTTTCATAGCTGCTGCAAGAATGTTGCTTTCTTCTGTTTCTTCGTCGCTGTCTGTATAAAGTACACTTAATGTGCTTACTACGAGTTCTTTAGCAGGAAGACCTGCAACAATACCGATACCCATTTTCCAGTTGTAACCTAGTGGTTCGATTGCTGGTTCTATAAATTTGCCAATTCTACCTATGTAGCTTTGTTCTAGTTGTTCAGATGCTGTTACATTTTCGTCTTTTGCCATAGGGAAATAGCCTAATGCCCAGATGATTACAGATGCAAATAGAATCAGAGTACCCATTTTTTTTAGGTATTGAACAGACTTTTCCCACATGTGGTGAATGGCAGATTTAAGGGTTGGCACGCGATATGGAGGTAGTTCCATAACGAATGGTGTTTCGTCGCCCTTAATCATGAAGCGTTTGAATATTCTGGCAGAAATCACGGCTACAAGTATGCCAAGCACGTATAGCAGTAGCATTACGCTAGAGGCGTGTTCTGGGAAGAATATTTTTGAGAACAATACATAAACTGGGAGTCTGGCGGTGCAAGACATAAACGGAATTACAAGCATAGTAATAAGTCTGCTGTGCTTGGTTTCGAGAGTTCTTGTGGCCATAATGGCAGGAACGTTGCAACCAAATCCCATTAGCATTGGCACGAAAGATTTTCCGTGAAGACCCATTTTATGCATAATTTTATCCATAATGAAGGCTGCTCGAGATAGATAACCTGAGTCTTCCATTAGTGAAATAAAGAAGTATAAAATAAGGATGTTTGGAAGGAATACTAGCACTCCGCCTACGCCGCTAATGATACCATCTAGAAGAAGGTCGGTTAAAGGACCTGCTGGTAATACACTAGCTAAGTATTCATTGAGCATGCTTACTCCTGTGTCTAACCAATCTTGTGGATATGCGCCAAGCACAAATGTGCATTCAAACATAAGCCACATAAATAGGATAAAGATAGGATAACCAAGGAATTTGTTTGTTACGATAGGGTCTAAAATATTGGTTAGTCCTGTGTTTTTTCTCTTTGGTTCGGTGTAGGTCTCGTTTAAAGCTCCGCTAATGAAACCATATTTTGCATTGATGATGGCAGACTCGCAGTCTTCGTCTAGTTCTGCTTCGATATGAGGAACGGTTTTTTCCTTGTATGCTAAAATTTCGTCTGCGTTGCTAAGTGTTTTTACAAAATCTTCTGCGCCTTTGTCGTTTTCAAGTAGTTTTACGGCAAAGAAACGGCTAGAGAAGTGGTTTTGGTAGTTGTCAGACTTCTTTATTAGCTTATTTATGTGATTTATAGCTATTTGAAGGTCGCCACCGTGGTTGATGTGAATGTGTTTTGTGGTAGCGTTTTTGCCTTCGTATGTGCTAATAACTGCGTCGAAAAGTTCTGAAATGCCACTGTTTTCTGTAAATCCATCTTTTGCCTGAGTAGGAATGATGGAAATACCAAGCATATTGGAAAGTTCCTTGTAGTTGAGTTTTGCACCGCTTTTTTCTAGTTCGTCGTACATATTAAGTGCAATAACCATAGGAATGTCCATATCTATGAGTTGTGTGGTAAGATATAGGTTTCTTTCTAGGTTTGAGGCAGATACCACATTAATAATAAGGTCTGGGTCTTCTTCCATGATATGCTTACGCACAAACACTTCCTCTGGAGAATATGCTGTAAGTGAATATGTGCCAGGAAGGTCGAAAATATTTAGGTGATAACCTTTATAATCAATATTTCCTTCTTTTGCATCTACTGTTACGCCAGTGTAGTTGCCCACGTGCTCGTGTTTGCCAGAGGCAATATTGAAAAGAGATGTTTTACCAGCGTTTGGGTTGCCCACAAGGGCGATATTGATGGTATTACCTTTCTTTTTGGCAATAGAGATTGGGTCGTATTCTATAGTGCCATAGTTCTCTGATTTTATGGCAGAATCTTTTTCGTTTATGCTTACTACTTCTATAAATTCGGCTTCGTTTCTTCTAAGTGAAACCTCGTAGTCCATAATTTTGTATTTAATAGGATCTTTGAGCGGAGCTCCGATAAGAACTTCCACTTTTTGTCCTCTAACGAACCCCATTTCTATGATTCGTCTTCTAAATTTGCCAGTGCCGTGTACTTTTGCAATGATGGCACTGTCGCCCATTTTTATGTCTGATAATTTCATTGTTATCTGTTTTTATAGTTAAAAACTAGCGGTGTAACCTATACCTATTAAATGTGAATATGAATCTACTGTGTGAGAAAATTCATAATAAATGCCTAATGTGTTTATCTCGTCGATGCTCCAGTCTAGTCCCACTCCGTGACAAAATTCGTCGTACCAAGGGGTGTTTTTTGGGGTTAACGGATTGGTCATCTCGGTGTAAATGTATGTTGACAGGGAAGTGTTTGGTATGGCGTATGCAACTTCCAAATTGCTCACTATCTGCCAATTGTAAGATTTTTCAAACATTGAGTATGTCATCTGCGCTGTTTCTTGTAGTGAAAGTGAGAAGTTTCCTAACTCTACTTGTGGTATGGCAGAAAGTTTTACGCAATGCTCCATTACTTCTGCATTTGAATATAAAAATTCGTAACCTGCTTCTATTGCAATATTTGGGTGTGGAGTGTATGTCACTCCCAAAACTGTATTTGTGGCATCGAAAACACCATTTTCTGTGGCTAAGAAATTTGTGAAAGAAACTTCTTCACCAAGTGAAATAGTCACTTCTTCTATGGGAGAATATTCTGCATAAACGTCTATCTGACCGCCAAGATTTGTCTCTTTTTCCCCACTTGCAAAGATAGATAAAATAGGAATAGTAATAAGTGTTAATGTAAAGAATATTTTTCTCATTAATGTTAAGGTTTAATTTGTACTGATTTTGCATTTTTGTTTTGCACTGCAAAGGTACTTTAAACCCTACCTATGAGTCAATCCCAATTTTTTAGGTTTTTGTATCCCTATTTTTAGGGATATATATAATAAGGTGTAGTTAGTTTGTGAAGTCCGACATTTCAATAATGCCGTTTTGGATAGCATAAATAGTGAGACCTGCTAGAGATTTGATGCTAGTTTTGGAAGTGATGTTTTTTCTGTGAGAAATCACGGTATGTGTGCTAATGTTTAGTTTGTCTGCCACTTCTTTGTTTGAGTTTCCTGCAAGTAAAAGTCGTAGCACGTCTATTTCTCTGTCTGTAAGTTCTATGTTTGGGTTTTCTGCTATTTGTACTGCAGGAGCAGATGTAGAAATGATATTTGGTGTTTTGCCTTCAAATTTTTCTACAAGTGGAATAAGAACTGTATCTTCTATTAATGTGTGGATTTTTAAGTCGTGTTCTAGGTCGAAAAGACAGTTTAGCAGTTTGCGACGCAGGTTGTTTTTATCCTCAAATGGAAGATATTTTATAATAAGTCCCTTTATATCAGCAAGTTTGTCGTCGATATTGTCGTGGTGATGTTTGTAGTCGATTACGCTGTAGTCGGCTTGTGAGGCAGAGCTTGCAGTGTGGTTTGGGACTGAGTTGCTTTGGTTTGCTAGTGAAATCATATATGGAAACACTATGTCGTTTTCGTAGGCAAAGTGTTTTTTGATTTCATCGATATAGTTTTGAACAAAGTCTTCAAGCAGTTTAATACCCGCACAATTTGTCTCTTGAGAAATCTGCGTAACGTACTTAATTATTTTATTTGCACGCTCGTTTAGGTAGTAATTGTGACAGTTTTGAAGGTATTTAACTACACATTTTATGTCATCTAAGTTGAAATCTGGTACATTTTTCACAGATTTATTGGCAAATAGGGTGGCAAAGTGAAGATAAAGTGTAGGATTGATATTATTTTCCCTACAAATGTCTTCTACAGTTTTTTCTTTTACTATAAAAGGCACTCCCAAATGCTCTAGAAGCAATACTTGCTTGAAGTCTCGCTCTATAATATCTGCTATTTTATCTGTGTTTTTAAATGACATGCCTAGCAAAAGTACAAAAAAATATTATAATAATGTGTATTTTTTCATTTTACTGCAAAGGTAGGTGGCTTTATTTTATGTGTCAATCCCTATTTTTAGTGAAAAAGTCAGAGACAAATTTGTCAAAAATAAAGTTGGCACGAAATTTGTAGTATAATGAGTGTAAACATTAGAAATAAATAACAAATTAAAATATTACAATTATGGGAAAAATTATTGGTATTGACTTAGGAACAACAAACTCTTGTGTTTCTGTAATGGAAGGTAACGAACCTATCGTTATCACAAATGCTGAAGGTAAACGTACTACTCCTTCTATCGTAGCATTTATCGACGGTGGCGAACGTAAAGTAGGTGACCCTGCAAAACGTCAAGCTATCACAAACCCTAAAAAAACTATTTTCTCTATTAAACGTTTTATGGGTGAATCTTTTGACAATGTTTCTAAAGAAATTTCACGCATTCCTTACGTAGTAGAAAAAGGTGACAATAACACTCCACGTGTAAACATTGATGGTCGTCAATATACACCACAAGAAATCTCTGCAATGGTGCTTCAAAAAATGAAAAAAACTGCAGAAGATTATCTTGGTACAGAAGTAACAGAAGCTGTGATTACAGTGCCTGCATACTTCAACGATGCTCAACGTCAAGCAACTAAAGAAGCAGGTGAAATCGCTGGTCTTCAAGTAAAACGTATCGTAAACGAACCAACAGCTGCTGCTCTTGCATACGGTCTTGACAAAACAGAAAAAGATATGAAAATCGCTGTATTCGACTTAGGTGGTGGTACATTCGATATTTCTATCCTAGAACTTGGCGACGGTGTATTTGAAGTGAAATCTACCAATGGTGACACTCACTTAGGTGGTGACGACTTCGACCACGTAATCATCGACTGGTTGGCAGAAGAATTTAAAGCAGAAGAAGGTATTGATTTACGCGAAGACCCAATGGCTCTTCAACGTTTGAAAGAAGCTGCTGAAAAAGCTAAAATCGAGCTTTCTAGCACAACTTCTTCAGAAATCAACTTACCATATATTATGCCAGTAAACGGTGTGCCTAAACACTTAGTTAAAACTCTTACTCGTGCAAAATTTGAACAACTTGCAGACCGCTTAATCCAAGCTACAGTAGAACCTTGCCGCAAAGCTATGAGCGACGCAGGTCTTTCAAACTCAGAAATCGACGAAGTTATCCTAGTAGGTGGTTCTTCTCGTATTCCTGCTGTTCAAGCAATGGTAGAAAAAATCTTTGGTAAAGCTCCTTCAAAAGGTGTTAACCCAGACGAAGTTGTGGCAATCGGTGCTGCTATCCAAGGTGGTGTGTTAACTGGTGAAGTTAAAGACGTATTGTTACTAGACGTAACTCCACTTTCACTTGGTATTGAAACAATGGGTGGTGTGATGACAAAATTAATCGACGCAAACACTACTATCCCAACTCGTAAATCTGAAGTGTTCTCAACAGCTAGCGACAACCAACCTTCTGTACAAATCAACGTGCTTCAAGGTGAACGTCCAATGGCTCGCGACAACAAACAAATTGGTATGTTCCATTTAGACGGTATTCCTGCTGCTCCACGTGGTGTACCTCAAATTGAAGTAACATTTGACATCGACGCTAACGGTATCTTAAATGTATCTGCAAAAGATAAAGCTACTGGTAAAGAACAAAAAATCCGTATCGAAGCATCTTCTGGCTTAAGCGACGACGAAATTAAACGTATGAAAGCTGAAGCTGAAGCAAATGCAGAAGCAGATAAAAAAGAAAAAGAACGTATCGACAAACTAAACCAAGCTGACGGTATGATTTTCCAAACAGAAAAACAACTTAAAGAACTTGGTGACAAGATACCTGCAGATAAAAAAGCTCCTATCGAAACTGCTCTAGGTAAACTTAAAGAGGCTCACAAATCTCAAAACTTAGACGCTATCGATGCTGCAATGAAAGAACTAAACGACGCATTCCACGCTGCTAGCCAAGACATGTACAATGCTGCTAACGCGGCTCAAGGTGGTGCTCAGGCAGACCCTAACTGCGGTGCTGGTGGTTGCGGCACTCAAGGTGGTTCTCAAAACGCTGGCGACAACGTACAAGACGCAGACTTTGAAGAGGTAAAATAACAACGAGCCGAGAGCAATGCCAAGCTCGCTTGAGCATTGCCGAGGCGAGGATAAAAAAACTGCAATCCATTTGGGTTGCAGTTTTTTTTGTGCTTTAATTGTATATTATTTCTTCAAGAAGCAGGTTTTTAGGACGATGCTGCTTATTACTTTTTTGATTTGTATATTTTGTCGATGATAAGGGCAATGGCGCCGTCGCCTGTTACGTTGCACGCAGTGCCGAAGTTGTCCATGGTGATGTAAAGTGCAATCATAAGGGCAATTTGGCTTTCGTCGAAGCCTAAAATACTTTGTAGTACACTAATTGATGCCATAATTGCACCGCCAGGAACTCCTGGTGCTGCTACCATTACTACACCAAGCATACAGATGAAGTAAAACATTTCGCTTGGAATCACAGGATTGCCGTGCATCATCATAAGTGCAATGGCGCATGCTACTATTTTAAGTGTGCTACCAGATAGGTGAATGGTGGCGCAAAGTGGAATTACGAAGTCTGCTACTTCTTCGTCTACCTTGTTTTTCAATGTTTGTTTTAGTGTAACAGGTATGGTTGCTGCAGAAGACTGTGTGCCAAGTGCGGTGAAGTACGCAGGAAGCATTGTGTATAAAAGTTTAAACGGATTTCTGCGTGTAACTATGCCAGCCACAGTGTATTGTAGAAGTAGTACCACTACGTGTAGAGCAAATATAATGCCGATAATCTTGATGAAAAGTGTAAGCATGCTTGCAATTTGACCTGAGTCGGTGATGTTTAGGAATATACCTAAAATGTGTAGTGGAAGAAGTGGAATGATTACTTTTTCTATTGCTAGTGAAATGATATCTTTAAACTCATCTAGGACGCGTTTTAGATTGCCACCTTTGATTTTAGCGTTGCCTAGGCCAAGCAGAAATGCAAGGAATAGGGCTGTCATTACAGACATAAGTGGTGGAATGGTAAGTTGGAAGTACGATGTAAGACCGCTGCCTTCTGCCATGCCTTTTGTTGCTTGAGATGCATCCACTATAAGAGGAAATGTGCTTATGGCTGTGCCGTATGCCATGATACCAGAAAGAAGTGTTGCGCCGTATGCAATGCCCACTGTGATAAGTAGCATTTTGCCTGCTTTTTTACCCATGTCGGCGATAGCAGGAGCTACCATGCCTAGAATAATTAGTGGTACTAAGAAGCTTAGAAGTTGGCTAAAGATGTCGTTGAAGGTAATGAAAATTCTAACGCACCAATCTGGCAATACGTCGCCTAAAAGAATGCCTAATGTGATTGCCACCAACACTTGTGGCAGTAGTCCTAGTTTAAACTTTTTTTTCATGTATGTGATTTTATCTTTAAAATTAGCATTAAGTCACGAAGATAAAGAAAATTTATGAGAAATGTTTTATATCTTTCCCAAAATACGAGAATAACGTAGCAATCATCAAAGAATTTTAGAAAAAAGAATTGAAAAATTAGTAACTTTGCAGTCCAAAAAATGAAGAGGATGTATAGTTTCGCAAAATATAAGGTTCATTATAAGGAAACGTTGAGGTTGGCTTTCCCAATTATTATTTCACAATTGGGATATATTTTGGTGCAGTTTGCCGACAATGTGATGGTGGGACAGTATGGTGGCAACGACCCTTTGCCACTGGCAGCTGTGTCTTTTGGTGTGATGACCTCTCTTATTTTCTTTTTAGCAGGGCAGGGCCTTACACTTGGACTTACTCCACTTATTGGCGAACTTTATGCTCAAAAAAATAAACAACATTCTGCTTCGTATTTAAAGCATTCTTTGGTGCTATTCCCTATTTTGGGCGCGGCTATTGTGTGTTTACAACTAGCGCTAGAACCATTGCTTTATCAGTTGGGACAGCCTGTTGAGGTGGTAGATGCGGCTCTTCCGTATTACAGAATGATGGCGTATAGTATTTTTCCTGTGTTGCTGTTTAGTTCGTTTAAAAACTTTTTAGACGGAGTTGGCAATACGTTTGTGCCAATGGTTATTATGATGATTTGCAATGCGATAAACATCTTTTTAAACTGGGTTTACATTGGCGGAAATCTAGGTGCACCAGAATTGGGTGTGGAAGGTGCCGCTTTGGCTACTCTTATTTCTCGCATTTGTATGCCAATACTAGGTGCTGGATATTTTATATTCAACCGAAAATACCGTTCGTTTACTTCGCTCTTCCCAACTATTAAACTGGGAATGTCTGATATTTGGTCACTTTTGAGAATGGGTGGACCAATCTCGGCACAAATGTCTTTGGAGTCGCTTGCCTTTATCATTTCTGGCATTATGATGGGTTGGTTTACAACTGCAGCCATTGGTGCAAACCAAATAGCGATGACTCTTGCCAACACTTCGTTTATGATAATTTTGGCGCTGGGCACAGCGGTTACTATTCGTGTGTCGCATTTTTATGGCAGACGCGATGTGACTAATATGAGTCTTACGGCCAAGGCTACCATACATTTGGTACTACTTTGGAATATTTCTGCTGCGCTTATTTATACGGTGTTTAGAAATGAGATTCCTCTGCTATTTACTACCAACGAAGACGTGCTTGCACTTGCTTCGCAAATGCTTATTATGGTGGCGTGCTTTCAAATTTTTGATGCTCTTCAATGTGCTGGCGTGGGCATAATGCGTGGGTTTCAAGATGTGAAAATGATTTCGTGGATTTCGCTTCTTGCCTACATTGTTTTAAATATTCCTGTGGGTTATCTTTGTGGTATCACCCTTGGAATGGGTCCAGTAGGACTCTTTGTTGGCTACATTTTTGGCCTTGGCACAGCAGCCATTTTGTACCTTCTAAGAATCAAGTTTAAACTGAAATCTTTCAGAAAGATGCTAACTGCTTAAAAATAACTTAGTTAAACAACGAATCTTCGGATTCTAGGTATAGGGGAGCGTCTTCGGTGGTGTCGAGGATGCTCTTTTTCTTTTTGTTTTCGCGGGCACCGGCGTTGATAAGAGATTTGGCTGCGGTGATAATGCTTTGACCGTTGTCTGCAGTAGTTACTTTTAATTGATTCATGCTCTTTACGGTTGCATTCATTTTGTTTTCTACGTCGGTAAATCTGCTTGCAAAGTCTTGGGTGCGGTCTATAATGGTGTTGGCTGCCTTAATCATTGCTTCTTGATTGTGGATTTGTCGGTTTTGAGTCCACATAAGTTCCAAAATACGTATGTTCATATACATGGTTTGTGGACCAAGGATAAGTACGCCTTTGTCGTATGCTTCTTTCCACAGAGAAGTGTCGTTGAGCAGTGCTAGGTTGAGCGCACCATCGGTGTGAATATACATTATCACAAAGTTTAGTTTGCTATATCCTTCTAGCAGGTATTTGCTGTAATCTTTTTCTGCAAGTCTTTTAACTTGGGCACGCACACTCACGATATGGTCTTTTAGGTGTTGAGTGCGGAGTTCTTGGTCGTCGCAGTTTACGTATCGTTCATACGCGGTAAATGACATTTTAGAGTCTACAATCACCTCTCTATTGTTTGGAAAATGCAAAATAAAGTCTGGAATAAGTCCTTTGCCCTCGTCGTCTTTTATAAGGTTGCCAAACTTGTCACGAAGGTGAGTTTGCGAAGAATATTGTTCGCCATCTTTTAGTCCAAGGTCTTCCAAAAGTTGTTTGAGTTTAAGCTCGCCAAAGTTGCCTTGCACCTTTACTTCGCCTGTTAGGGCACGAGTAAGGCGGTCGGCACTCTCGCCAAGTGACGCACTATTTTCCATATTTGCTTTAATGGTGGCGTCTAGTTTATTAAGAGCCTCTTGATGGTCTTTTTGGTTTTGATGAAGTGCTCGGCGCATTTCTTGTAGGCTCAGCTCAATAGGCGAAATAATCTTTGACACTTGCTCTTTATTTGCACTACCAAGTTCTTCTTGACGACGTTTCAAAATATTTTCCGACGTGGTCTGGATTTGTTCCTTGATAAGTTTTACCTGAGTTTCAAGTTGAACTTTATTTAGTTCCTTTATTGCTTCTAGTTGCTTTTCGTTCGCCTCCTTTGCTGCCGCAAGTTGGTTTTCATACGATGCCTTTATAGCACCGATTTGATACTTAAAAAAGAAAAACATTGCCAGCATCACAGCAATGACTACAATAGCAAATATGATATATGTTTCCATAGGGTTGTTGTATTTGTTTTATTATTTTACGACATTCTTATACGACATCTTTTACGACATCTATAGTGACATTCAATGTCCTAAAAGAACCTAAAAAGGTATATTAAAATCTACACTGTCTTCGCAAAGGAAGATATTATTCTCTAAAAACGACAAGTCTTTAATTTTACTCCTATATTCCAAAATAGTATTGATATTGTCTAATTCTAATCTTCTATTTTTGGAAATTTCAAGATATTCAGTTTCCTTTTCTATTCCTAAATATTTTCGTTTTAATAATGAACAAGCAATGCCTGTTGTGCCTCCTCCATTAAATGGGTCTAAAATCCATGAATTCTCATTTGTTGATGCCAATAATATTCTAGCAAGGAGAGATAATGGTTTTTGAGTAGGATGTTTACCACATGATTTTTCCCATCGGGCGATAGCAGGTAGGTTCCAAACGTCTGTCATTTGTTTTGAACCATTAATTTCCTTCATCAATTCATAGTTATAGAAATGTGGGACTTTTTCTTCTTTTCTTGCCCAAATAATGAATTCTGTACTATGTGTGAAATATCTACACGATATATTTGGTGGAGGATTTGTTTTAGCCCACGTTATCGTGTTTAGGATTTTAAACCCTAATTTCCTTAATGAATTTGCAACGGAGAAAATATTGTGTTGAGTACCACTAATCCATATCGTGCCATTAGGTTTTAGTTTTTTACGACATTCAGATAACCAACTAAAGTTGAAGTTATCAATTTCTTCTTGTGTTGTGGTTTTGTCCCAATCTCCTTTATCAACACAAACGACTTTACCAGATTGCACACTGATACCTCCACTAGATAGAAAGTATGGAGGATCAGCAAAAATCATATCAAACTTAAATTCAAATGACTTTAGTATTTCACAACAATCACCTTGTATTAGTGTGAAATCATTGTTTCTTGATTTGAAATAAGATGGAATCATATTTTTGTTATTTAATTATTGATAAATCAAGATTTGGTATAATAGATGAATTAGTATAATTCTTTTTGTAATAAAAAGCCCTTCTTCTTGCTTTGATTACACCACCTTTCCCATCTGGAGCATCGGTAGTGTCTTGATTGTTTGCTCCTTTTGTTTTTGGTTCAATATATTCTCCCATACTACATGACAGTTTGTCTGCACGTCCTGTTTTAATATATTCCTGGATTTCTTCCCAATCCTTTTTAAATATACTATTTTCTAAATCTGTCGGTTTTTCAAGGAAGTAGTCCAATATTATGTAATCGTTTTGATTTAATGATTTCCCATTTTCTTTTGCTAAATATACAACCCAAAAAGTAAGAGAAATTTTCTTTCTTAATTTTGCATTCTCCCAAGTCTCTTTTGAAACTTCCATGTAATTTATCATCTGGATAGCTGTAGGTTCTTTAGCTTTAATGTCCCCATTTTTATTCTTTTGTAATGGTAATATTTTTATCTCGCATCCAATCTCAGGAATATCTGCTTCGTCACGATTGTTGTTTTTTATACCAAGAAGGTTTTCTACAATCAAACCCGAAGCTCCTTTTACCATTTTGCTTCTTTCTATGTTTAGTTCGTCTTTAATCTGACCTATAGTTTTGCCTATAGAGTTGCCTATGATGTCAAAATAAGGACGCATATATTCAATAACTCTACTACTAATCATAACCTTTATTTAATTATAATTTCTAACTACAATTTCTGTTATTTTTCCACGTTTTTTTCCGTTGGCATTCACATTTCTGCTTGCCATAACTCTAGACATATTATAATAATCTTCTACTAAATATAAGTCTTCAAAGAATGTATCTTCGGGGTTAGCAGAAGAACAGTCTGAATTACTTAACATAAACATGTGACCAGCATTTTGGATAGTATCACAAAAAGATTTTAATCTTCTTTGTGCAATGTCATTAAACACTTCTTTGCTATAATCATTAAAGTTGCTAGTTGCACTTAATGGTCGATATGGTGGGTCGAAATAGAAAAATGAATTTCCATTAGCAAACTTAAGTGTTTCTTGATAGTCACCTGTGATTATTTCTACATTTTGTAAAAGTTTACTATCTGCATATATAGTATGCGGGTCGCAGATGGTTGGAGTTTCATATTTCCCAAATGGAACATTAAATAAACCAGATTTATTTACTCTGTATAAACCATTAAAACACGTTCTATTTAAAAAGAAAAACAAAGTGGTATTCTCAATATCACCTAAGTTCTTTTTATTGAATTCTTCTCTCATTAAAAGGAAAAATTGGCATTTTTCATCCTTAGATTTTATAGAGTAATACTCTTTTTGAATTTCTTTAAGAGAATTTACTAGTTCATCTGGATAGTCTCTAACTGTTCGATAACATGTAGTTAAATCTGGATTTATGTCGTTAATGACTGCAGTTCTGATGTTTCTATATTTCTGCAGCATATGGAAGAGCATTGCACCGCCGCCCACAAAAGGCTCAATGTAAGTGACGTTCTCCCATGAGTCAAAGTCAGCTGGAAGCAAGGCTTCTAGTTGTTCAATGAGTTGTGATTTTCCACCAACCCATTTGACGAATGGTTTCGCTTTCATTGAAATTAATTTTTAATATATGCAAAGATAAAAAATTATTTATTTTCTGCAAAGGTAATGGGTGGGGTGTAGCGAAAAATGATACAGGTTGATAATATTTTTGTGCAGTGAAAGTTTTTTTATAAAATTTACTATATTTGTGTATTCAATGATCAAAAACGAAAAACTATGAAAACAATAAGAACTTATGTGAATGTGGTGGAGGCGGAAATGGACCGTCAGGTGCTAGAAAATGAGGGTGTGAGAGCATATGTGATGGATGAGAATATGGGAAGTATGTTTCATGTGGCAGTGGGTGGAGTGAGACTGGCTGTGGATGATGCCGATGTGGAAAAAGCAGAAATGATATTAAAAAAATAACACAAAATATGGATTGGAAAGACGCTTTGGCTGGGCTTCAGGTGCCTCAGCTGGAAACAGTGGAAGAAGAGCAAACTGCAGAGGTAAAGTCGGTGCAAAAAACTGCTCTTAATATATCGTTTCAACGCAGAAATGGTAAGCCTGCTACTATAATTACAGAGTTTGAGGGAACTGACGATGAGCTAAAGGATTTGGCAAAGTACCTTAAGGTGCAATGTGGAGTGGGTGGGTCTGCTCGCGGAGGAGAAATTCTTATTCAGGGCGATGTGCGCGCAAAAGTGAAAGATTTGCTTAAAGCAAAGGGTTATAAAACCAAAGGAGGATAAAATGCCTATAAAAGTATTAAAAGCATCTGCAGGAAGTGGCAAGACTTATACTCTGGCAAATGAGTATCTAGACTTGCTAGAGAAGTCGTTGCATAGTCAGATATTGGCGGTAACCTTTACAAACAAGGCTACAGAGGAAATGAAGTCTCGTATTGTAAATGAGCTTAATGATCGTTTAGTAAAGAAAGGTGATCCAGAAGCAAAAGAACAACTTAATAAAATATTGCACGATTATTCTCATTTTAATATTTCCACTATTGACAAATTTTTCCAAAAAGTGATGCGTTCCATGTTTAGAGAATTGGGATATAGTGGAGTTTATGACCTTATATTGGACAAAACTTTGCTTTTGAATGAGGTGGTTAATGAGATGAGAATAACGTTGGAACAGTATCCAAATGCTTTTAAACTACTCTCTGATATTGCTTCTAAAAAACTAAAGGAAGGTAATGATTGGTCTTTTTCTAGGAATATTACAGACCTTTCAGGGTATTTATGGAAAGAGGAGTTTATGAACCTTACTCCAGAGGAATTAGAGTGTTATAATTACATAAACGTTGCTGAGTATCTTAAGAAATGTGAGGAAAAGAAGGCGGAGATAATAGGTAATTGGTCTATTCTAGCTCAAAAGGTAAATGATTCTTTCAAAGTTGATGCAGATATGAAGCCTAAAGGCCGAACTGCAGGCTATTTTACTAGAATAAATGCTTTTATAAATAAAAAAGAGGATTCCTTTAGTTTTACTCCTACTCAATTTGATAGCATAAATTCTGTAATAGATGATGGGAAAGACCCTATTAAGGTGGTTTTGACAGATAAAGATTATAAGAAGTACGCAGAAGTGTTGAAACAAGACGGCTTTGATGTTGCGTTTAGAGAATTTGCTAACTCTTATACATCAAATCTAAAGTCATATTTATCAATTAAGGCAATTATCTCATATGCTGTATATCTTCCTGTGTTAGTGGAAATTCATGGACTGGTAAGAAATAGGCTAATAGAAAGAAATGAGTTGTTACTTTCTGATATTAATCATCTTCTCTCTGGAATGATAGGTGATAGTGACGCTCCATTTATATATGAAAAAATAGGTACTCAAATACAACACTATTTACTAGATGAGTTTCAGGATACTTCTACTATGCAATGGAAAAATTTCATTCCGTTAATAGAGGAATCGGTTTCTTCTGGTAAGGATAATCTGGTGGTAGGTGATATAAAACAGAGTATATATCGTTGGAGAAATTCAGATTGGAGTATCTTAGGTACTAAGATAAAAGATAGATTTAAGCATAATGTAAAAGAATCTTCGTTGGCGTATAACTGGAGAAGTAAACAAGAGATTGTAAACTTTAATAATATATTCTTTTATAAACTAAAGAAACATCTTAATAAAAATGAGATTAGCGATGCTTATGCAGAATATACTCAGACAATTGCCGATGATAGAAAGAAAAAGGGTGGAACAGAGGGTGGCTATGTGAGATGGAAATTCTTTAAGAAACCAACCAAAGGTGTTAAAAATCAATTGAAACAAAGCCAATTGGATTGTATCTTAAATGATATTAATGAAGTTCTTGCAAAAGGATATTCAAAGAATGATATAGGAATTTTAGTAAGAAATAATAGTACAGGTATAGAGGTTTCTAAATTTTTGTTGGAAAATGGCATTAATGTAGTTTCTTCTGAAAGCTTGTATATTTCATCACATAGTGATGTAAAACTTCTTATTTTTTTACTTAAAAGTGCAGTGTCTAGAAATTCTGATTTAAATAAATTAATATTAGAAAGTTTACGAGAAATATCCAAAGAAGAGGAGGATGCAATAAGAGATGCAGCTTCTAGGCCTTTATTTGAACAAGTAGAGAAATATATTCAAATACTTAATTTGTCTGATAAGGCGGATGATGTTAGTTATATTCAGGCTTTTCAAGATTTGGTTTTTGACTATAGTCAGAAGTTCTCATCAGATATAAATGCATTTTTGCAATGGTGGGATTTGGAAGGTGTGAAGAAATCTGTTCCAGGTGGCTCGATGGTAGATGCTGTCAATGTTATGACAATACATAAATCAAAGGGTTTGGACTTCCCTGTGGTGTTAATTCCAGATTGTAATTGGAAGTTGGGAAGTAATGATGAAATCAAATGGTTTAAGAATGAACTAGAATTTGCAGATAAGAAATTACCTTTGATTCCACTAAGGGTGTCAAGTAAATCTTTGGCTGGAACGATATTTGAAGATGAATATAACGAGGAAATGATGAATAAGGAAGTGGATAGTGCCAATCTGCTTTATGTGGCAATGACTCGTCCTCGTGATATGATGTTTATTTATTCCCTAGAAAATGGAGATTCTGTTTATAATTGGGCCTTGGCTAGTTTGAAACTATCTGCTCCGATGGGAAAGGGTGACGATGCAGAAACCGAATTTATTTATAAGTTGACTAGAGATACGGGAGATATTTTGTTGGAGACGGAGGATGATGATTTTATTGTTTATTCCAAAGGAGAATTAACTGAGAAACTTATTGAATCTCCAGCAGAAGAAGAGAAAGAAGAGTCTGAAGAAGAGGAAAATATTCAATGTGAATGTGGTTATCCAAGTGTGGATTATAGAAATTCTAAGGTGGAATTGAGACTACAAACAGAAAATTCTCTATTGCAACACAAGGGTAATGTGCTTCATGGTATTTTGCAGTTTGTAAAGACTGTGGCAGATAAAGATAAAGCAATTAGAAAGGCTGTACGAATGGGTTTGATCTCTAATTCTAAAATGAATAAAAAGTCTGAAGAGGATAATAATGAGTCTGAAGTGGATTATTATAAATCTGAATTGGATAGTATTTTTGATGATCCTAATACAAAATCTTGGTTTGATGGAACTTACCCGATTGTTTGGAACGAAAGAACTATAATTTCCAAAGCACTTTATCGTCCAGACAGAATTATGGAAAAAGATGGGGAACTTCTAGTAGTGGATTATAAATTTGGCGAGGTGAATGAGAAGTATGATGATCAATTGAAGAATTATATCAAATTACTCAAGAGTATGAATAAGTGGTCTAAAGTGGAAGGTTGCATTTATTATCATAATGCCAAGACAATAAAAAACGTGAGAGGTTAGCCTCTCACGTTTTATTTAGTACCATTTTTAATCGTTGTCGAATACATACCCAATCGAAACAAAGAACCCATCAGTCAAAAGGTCGCTTCTTTCTGAATCTATTCTCATAATATCGAAAACACCTAAGTTGTAACCAACTGTAAGTCTTGCTCCCATATATTCTGCACCTATACCAAAGTGGATAAGGCAGTTGAATGGGTGTAAAGTGTCTTTAAATAGGCTTTCGTTGTCTTCGTCTGTATATTCTATGCCTTCAAGCTGGTATGAAATAGTACTTTTACTGCCTACGCCAGCAGAAAGAATAGGACCTACTTCAAGAAGTAGTGTAGCTTCTTTTACAGGAAGTTTGCCCACTGCATAAATAGGCATTTGCAAGTAATAAAGTCTAATATCTTGTTTTATACTATAAAAGTGGTTTTGACCAAAGATACTATTGTCTTGTACTGAAAAACCATTCATGGCAAATCCAAGGCCAGAACGTATGTCCAAATACTCATCAACTGCTTCGTATGCCACAGTAGGCGTAATGCTAAATCCACTAATGTTGTTTACTTTTTGGGTTTTCCCGTCGTATTTCCATGTTGCACCAGTATTTTCGTATGCTGCGCTTATTCCAAATCTCCATTGTGAAAATGCAGGAACTGATGTTAGTAATAGTGCTAGTAGAATAAATATTTTATAAGTCTTTTTCATAATCTTAATAATGTGTGGCAAATATACAATAAAACATTAAAATGGTAAAGAAACAAGAAGAAATTCTTATCTTTGTATTTATTTTGGCTAATAGAAAATTTTTACAAAAATGAGAAAAATAGCTTCTAAAATAATAGAATTGGTGGGTGGAACTCCTCTTTTGGAACTTACAAAGTTTTCTAAAAATAGGGGTTGTTTGGCTCGCGTGGTGGCGAAATTGGAGTATTTTAATCCTGCGGGAAGTGTGAAAGACCGTGTGGCGCTGAATATGGTGGAGCAAGCGGAAAAGGATGGCATTTTACGCGCTGGGGCAACAATTATTGAACCAACTAGTGGCAATACTGGTGTGGGACTAGCTATGGTGAGTGCTGTAAAGGGCTATAAATTAATCTTGACTATGCCAGAAACTATGAGTGTGGAACGCCAAAAACTACTTAAGGCGTATGGGGCTCGCATTGAACTTACTGTAGGTGCAGAAGGAATGCAAGGTGCTATAAACAAGGCAAATGAACTTCGTGATACTATTGAGGGTGCGGTGATTTTGGGGCAATTTGACAACATGGCAAACCCAGAAGCTCACTATAAAACCACTGCTCGTGAAATAATTGAAGATACAGATGGCAAGATAGATGTGTTTGTGTCTGCCGTGGGGACTGGTGGAACAATTTCTGGTACAGCAAAGGCTCTCAAGGAGTTTAATCCAAATATTTATGTAGTGGCTGTGGAGCCTGCGGAGTCGCCTGTGCTTTCTGGAGGCGAGAAGGGTGCACATAAGATTCAAGGTATAGGTGCTGGTTTTGTGCCAAAAACATACGATGCTTCTGTAGTGGATGAGGTGGTTACTGTTTCTGGCGACGATGCTATGCTTACCGCTCGTGAACTTGCCCGTACAGAAGGCATTTTGGTAGGTATCTCGTCTGGAGCTGCTGCGTGTGTTGCTGCAAGAGTTGCGTTGCGTGAGGAGTTTGCAAATAAAAACATTATCTGTATTTTGCCGGATACGGGGGAGCGATATTTATCAACAGAGCTTTATGTTTAATTTTATATTTTCGATGCAAAAATTTTACACTTCGCGCTCTTCGCGGGATTTTATTCATTATTGACTACAAAAGCTAAATTATTCGCTGCGCTCATGATTACTGGCGTCGCTCGGCATAACTCAAGTAAACTTGGTTCTGCTCTCGCTAGCACAGTAATTCGCTATCACTCAAACAACGCTTTTGCTTAACGTCACTAATTTCATAAAATCTATTTCCGCTCATCACGAGGCGTTCAAATTTTTCATCGAAAACATTTTATAAACGATTATATGTCAATATCAACAATATTAAAACAAAAACAACTAATACTTGACGGAGCAATGGGAACAATGCTCCCAAGGGTGGATGGGGAAACTGAAGAAGATAAAGTAAGGCAAATACATCAACTTTATGTAGATGCAGGTGCAGATTTTATCTCAACCAATACCTTTACCGACAATGCTCTTGAAAATATTGAGGAGCATAGCACCCGTTTTGTGAAGATAGCTCGTGAAGTGGCAGATGGTGCGGGTAGAAAGGTATATGTGCTTGGTAGTGTAGGGCCTGCAAGTTTTAGTCTTACTATGCAAGAAGATGCTTCGTTCGACGTACTTCAGACTGCATATAAACGTCAGATTAAAGCTATGGCAGAGGCTGGTGTCGATGCACTTATTTTTGAGACATTTTTTGATGCACTAAATATTAAAGCTGCGCTAACTGCAGCCGCTGAGGTGGCTCCACAGTTGGAATGTTTGCTTTCTGTAACACTAGAAAAAAGTGGTAGGCTTCTAAGCGGACAAACTCTTGAAGCATTAATTGCTACAGTGAAGCCTTTTAATATTATAAGTTTGGGTCTGAATTGTTCTTTCGGAGCAAAAGATATGACTCCATATCTAAATATTTTGGCAGAAAAATCGCCATTTTACTTAAGTGCATATCCAAATGCAGGGCTTCCTAATGCGCTAGGCGAATATGACGAATCGCCAGAAGATATGGCAAATGATTTGGCAGAAATTTTCCCAAAACTAAATATAATAGGTGGTTGTTGTGGTACTACTCCAGAGCATATTAAGCGTTTGGCTCAGATGCGTGAGGCAAATACCGATAAACCTAGAGTGTCAGTTTTAGCAACACAAGAATTTGTACTTAGCGGACTAGAACCTCTACAAACAGAAGAGTTTATAGCCGTGGGTGAAAGAACCAATGTGGCTGGCTCAAAGAAATTTGCTAGACTTATTGCATCGGCAGAATACGACGAAGCGCTTCAAATAGCACGCAAGCAAGTGGAAGCAGGTGCAAAGGTGATAGATGTGTGTATGGACGATGCTATGCTAGATGCAAAAGCATGTATGGCAAAATTCCTTTACCTTATGGGAACAGACCCTGCTATTGCAAGAGTGCCAGTGATGATAGACTCGTCGCACTGGGAAGTATTAGCCGAAGGCTTAAAACATGTGCAAGGCAAAGCAATTGTAAACTCAATTTCGCTTAAAGAAGGCGAAGAAGTATTCCTACAAAGAGCTGAATATATAAAAAGATATGGCGCTGCTGTGGTGGTTATGGCGTTTGACGAAAAAGGTCAGGCTGATACATATGAAAGACGTGTGGAGATTTGCTCTCGTGCGTATAAACTACTTACAGAAAAGGCTGCATTTCCTGCTGAAGATATAGTTTTTGACCCAAATATCTTGACTATTGCTACAGGGCTTAAGGAGCACAACAATTACGCAGTGGATTTTATTGAAACAGTTCGTTATGTAAAACAAAATTTGCCATACTCAAAATGTAGTGGTGGTGTGAGTAATTTGTCGTTTGCCTTTAGAGGAAACAATCCTCTTCGCGAGGCAATGCACGCAGTTTTCTTGCACGAAGCAAGAAAAGCGGGGCTTGACATGGCAATAATCAACCCTTCTACCTTGATAAATGTAAGTGAGTTGGATTCTACTTTAAAAGAGAAAATAACTAACTTAGTTTTGAATAAATCTGACGATGCGGCAGAATTGCTTATGGATTTTGTAGCGCAAAATGGGGTAGCAAAAACAGAAAAGACAATACAAAACGCTCAAGCAGAGCCTAAAACAGCAGAAGAAAGACTTGTAAATGCACTTGTTACTGCAGATATATCTACTTTAAATGCCGACGTGACCGAACTACTTAGCAAACTTACTCCACTAGAAATAGTAGAAAATGTGCTAATGAAGGGTATGAATGTGGTGGGCGAACGTTTTGCCGCAGGCAATATGTTTTTACCACAAGTAGTGAAAACTGCCCAAACTATGAAAAAGGCAGTGGAAATACTTACACCTTATATGAGTGCAGACTCTGCTGCTTCTACCTCAAAACCAAAAGTAATTATAGCTACAGTAAAAGGCGACGTACACGATATTGGTAAAAATATTGTGGGTGTGGTGCTTTCTTGCAATGGTTATGAAGTGATAGACCTTGGGGTGATGACTCCAAAAGAAACCATTATAGAAGCAGTGCAAAGAGAAAATCCTGTGGCGCTCTGCCTTAGTGGACTTATTTCACCATCGCTTGCTCAAATGGAAGAAGTAGCTGCAGAGCTAGAAAAAATAGGTTCAAAGGTACCTCTTATAGTAGGTGGTGCGACTACTTCGCTTAAACATACAGCAATAAAAATAGACCCTCTATATTCTGGCGTGGTGCTTCATTCAAATGATGCTTCTGAAAATGTGCGTTTGGTAAATTCACTACGAAAAGAGCCACAACTAGAAGCGCTTTATAAAAATAAATACGCAGAAATCCGTGAGAATACCCTAAAAATACAACCTGTTGCACACGAAAATAGAGAGTTTGTAGATTGGGCTAGCGAGGAAATCAAACCGTTTAACCCTCTAAATGAGATAGTTGAAAATTCTCCTTCGGTAGAAGAACTAGAAAACCATATCAATTGGAAAGCGTATTTTGCCGCATGGCAAGTAAAAGGAGAATGGGCAGAAAAAGTAAAATCCGACTTACTTACATTGCTTTCCGATCTCAAAGAAAAAGACAACTGGACATATAAAGCGGTATACAAAGTAGTTGAAGCGCATTCAGAAGGTGACAATATCATTTTAGCAAATCAAAAGTGTGAATGTTGCCATGGCAAAATTCTACCTTTGAGGCGTGAATCTGAAAAATCTGCTTGTCTTTCAGATTTCATTTCGCCAGAAAAAGACTATGTAGGTGTGTTTGCAACCTCTGTAAACGTAGAAAATATTTTAACCACCTTGCGTGAACAAGGTAGAGAATACGACGCAATGCTACTTCAACTGTTTGCCGATAGGCTTGCCGAAGCGCTTTCTGTTTGGCAATATGAAAAGGTAAAACAGCAATGGGGTGTGGAAAATATGATTCGTCCTGCTGTTGGATATTCATGTTTGCCAAACCATAGTTTAAAACAAGATTTATTGGAACTTTTAGAAAATAAAATTGATATAAAACTTACAGAAACTGGTGCAATGATGCCTGTGTCTTCTGTTTGCGGTCTTTATATTAGCAATTCTAAGGCAAAATATTTTTAATATGAACGTATCTGAGCTTTTAAAAAATACAGATAAAACACTTTTCTCTTTTGAAGTGTTGCCTCCGCTAAAAGGTCGTGGCATTGATGCTATTTATCAAACCATAGACTCGCTTTTGGAGTTTAATCCTGCATATATCAACATTACTTCTCACGCTGCCGATGAACAGTATCGTCAAAATGCAGATGGTACTTTCGACAAAGTAATGGTGCACAAACGCCCTAGTACAGTGGCTTCTGCAGCGGCTATTAAGTATAAATACAATATTGAGGTGGTGCCTCATATTATTTGTAGTGGTCTTAATGCAGAAGAGATTGAAAATATTCTTATAGACCTTGATTTCTTGGACCTTCATAATCTATTTGTGCTTCGTGGAGACCCACAAAAAGGACTTCGTCGTTTTGCTCCAAAGGCAGGCGGACACGAACATACCACAGAACTTATGGCACAAATAAACAAAATGAACAGCGGAGTGTATTCAGATGAGTCTATTAAAAACTCTGTGGCAACTCACTTTACAATGGGTGTGGCTGGTTATCCAGAAAAACACCTTGAGGCTCCAAATATGGAAACAGATTTGTTTTATCTAAAAGAAAAAGTGCGTCTTGGTGCAAAATATGTGGTAACACAACTTTTCTTCGACAATCAAAAGTACTTTGACTTTGTACGTCTTTGCCGTGCCGAAGGCATAGATGTGCCTATCGTACCAGGACTTAAACCAATTTCTGGTCTAAACGACATAAAGCTACTGCCTCAAACCTTCAATATAGACATACCTGAAGATTTAGTGAAGGCGTTAGCAAACTGCAAATCAAACGAGGAGGCACGTGCAGTGGGCGTAGAATGGTCTATCGCCCAATCTAAAGAACTAATGAAGTTTGGCGTGCCTGCACTTCACTTCTACACACTAGGCCAAGCTGCAAGTGTGCGTAAAATTTGCAGTGAGGTATTCTAATAGAAATTGAAACTCGTAGGGACACTGCGTGCACGGTTGCTGAGCCTGTCGACGAATTGATGACCATAGGGAATAGCGCATTGTCCGTTTTTTTGAAACTATAAAGATTCCCAATCGGGAATGTCTGGCAAAAATTGGTAAGAGAGGTCGGTGTAGTTAATCTTGCAACAAATTATTTGGTTGCCGTTGCAAAGGATGATGTATGGCACGTGTAGGCGAGTGTTATATCGCATAGCTTGATCTACTACTGTTTGGTCGATATTTACAGTGGGAGCTTTGTATTCGATAAGAATACGAGGCTCTCCTTTTTTGTATACAATAGTGTCACAGCGTTGCGATAGGCCATTGATGTTGAGTGTACATTCGTTGGCAATTGCTACCGTAGGAAAATCCTTTTCGTTTGTAAGGTACGCACAAAACCATTGACGCACCTTTTCTTCTGGTGTGGCAGCTACATATTTACGGCGATATGGGTCGAAAAGTTTTTCCATTTGTTTTACAAAGATAAAAAAATAATTCCTAATTACTCGCTATGCTCGTGATTTTGCTCACGTTCGGGATAATAAATAAATTTATTCTCCTCTCACTTAATCGCAAAATTCCTAACTTTTTATTATATTTGCATTATGGCAAAAACTACAAGTGGTATAACATTCGCTTCGCTGATGCAACAATTGCAGTTGCGTCAATATGCTCCTATTTATTTGTTGATGGGAGAAGAGTCTTATTATATAGACAAGGTGGTGGAGTTTATGGAAAACAATATCATAGATGAATCTGTGAGAGAGTTTAATCAGATAGTGCACTATGGTAATGATAAAATGGATGCAAAGGTGGATTTGGTTAGCGCAGTGATAAATGAAGCTCGTCGTTATCCAATGATGGGGGATAAACAACTTATTCTGCTCAAAGAATGCCAAAGTTTGGATAAGAAAAATGTTTTTGATAAACTTGCTTTGTATTTAGAAAATTGCCAAACCACTTCTATTATTGTCCTTACTTACAAGCATGGCACAGCAGATAAAAGAAAAAAATGGGTGCAAGCCATAGAAAAGGCAGGTGTGGTATTTGAAAGTAAAAAACTTTATGAAAATGAGGCTTCTGCTTTTATCAATGATTGTGCCAAAAAGAATGATTTAAAGATAACACCAGATGCTAATCGTCTGTTGTTAGAATTGGTAGGGGCAGACCTTACTCAGATAGAAAGCATAATGAAGAAATTTAGCATTATGCTTACAAAAGACAGAAATATTACTCCAATATTGGTGGAACAAACCACGGGGGTGAACAAAGATTACACTCCGTTTGAGCTACTTTCTGCCATTATCAATGGAGATGCACGCAAGGCGCATAGGATAATACTTAATACTTCCTCAAATATTGTGGCAATTATTGCCATACTATTTAACTATTTCTCAAACCTATTTATCTATGAATATATGCCAGACCATAGCCCTGCAAATGTGGCTCAGGTGTTGAAGATTAATCCATATAGGGTGAAGGAATTTGAGGCGGGGGCAAAACGTTTCAACAAAATGAAATGCTTCAAGATAATAGGTTGCTTGAGAGAATACGACTGTAAGTCAAAAGGTATTGGCTCTGCAGGTGCTTCTGATGTAGATTTATTAAAAGAACTAATATTTAAAATATTAAATTAATGCTTAGCAATAATTCTTTCTTCTTTGTCGGCATTGCCGGAACAGGTATGAGCGCTATAGCACAATATCTAAAAGGAATAGGTAAAAATGTTTCTGGTTCAGACCGTTTGTTTTCAAAAGACAAAAAACTAGATACTCAAGTGAAGTTTGAGGCTATGGGTATAGATTGTTATTTTCAAGACGGAAGTGGTATCACGTCAGAAACTGATATTGTGGTGGTGTCAACAGCCATTGAAGAAAGCAATGTGGAATACCAAAAAGCTCTTTCTTTGGGTATAAAAATAGTGAAACGTTCGGCTCTGCTTGCAGCTATTTCAGAGAGCAAAAAGACTATTGCGGTAGGCGGTACTTCTGGTAAATCTACCACTACTGCTATGATTTTCCATATACTTGAGTGTGCAGGCAAATCGCCTTCGCTTATCACTGGTGCAGGCTTGAGTTCTCTGCAAGAAAAAGGTTTGCTTGGCAATGCTTGGAATGGTGAGGGCGAATATTTAGTAATTGAGGCAGACGAGTCTGACGGCTCAATTGTTTCTTACAGGCCATATATTAGTGTGCTTCTAAATGTGGAACGCGACCACAAAGAGGAAGATGAACTAATGCAACTTTTCTCTACCTTCAAGGCGAATACTTCTTATTCTTTCATAGTGAACGCAGGTAATAAACTTGCAAAACAACTTTCTGACGGAAAGGATTTTCAATTTGAAGCAGAAGGTGTGGCAGGAGAGTCTGGCTATGAGGCGTTTGGCTTTAGCCAAAATGGCTTTGAAATTTCTTTTGAACTAAACGGTATGCGTTGCAACGTGCCTCTTATAGGTAAACACAATATGGAAAACACTCTTGCAGCGGTGGCAGTTTGTAAGGAGGCTGGTGTTGAGGTGGCAGACGCTATCGAAGCAATGAAAACCTTTAAAGGTATTTACCGCAGAACTCAACTTCTTGGTCACAACAAAGAAAGAAATATTTACCTTATAGATGACTTTGCGCACAATCCTTCTGAGGTGGCTGCTGCTATACGTGCTTGTCAGCAAATTTGCCCTACTGTGATGGCGTACTTCCAACCTCATGGTTTTGGTCCGCTACGCTTTATGCACAAAGATTTGGCCCTAGATGTAGATGCTGCACTTCGTGAAAGTGACATTTTCCTTATCGGTGATGTTTATTACGCAGGTGGCACTGTAAACAAGGATATCAGCCCAAGTATTGTGTCTGACGCTATGACAGGCAATGCAGTCTTCGTTGGCGATAAGGAGAATGCTTCTGCCTACATTGTAGAAAACATAAAGGACAACACTGTGTTGTTGATAATGGGGGCCAGAGATCCGAATTTAAGTGAGTTTGGAATAGATATTTTTAATAGAATTTAATTTTTATAATAAGACAATAAAAAAGGTGACTCCATTTGAAGTCACCTTTCGTTTTATATATGGGATAATGATTATCCTTTGATTGCAGCTACACCTGGAAGTACTTTGCCTTCGATAGCTTCAAGAAGAGCACCACCACCAGTTGAGATGTAAGATACTTGGTCTGCCATACCAAATTTGTTGATACAAGCTACTGAGTCACCACCACCGATAAGAGAGTATGCACCGTTTGCAGTTGCTTTAGCGATAGCTTCAGCGATAGCACGAGAACCAGCAGTGAAGTTATCAAATTCGAATACACCTGCAGGACCATTCCATAGGATAGTTTTAGCGTCTTCGATAGCAGCAGCAAATGATTTTTGTGTTTCAGGACCAGCGTCAAGACCTTCCCAACCTTCTGGGATAGCGTTAGCTGGAACAACTTGTGTGTTAGCGTCGTTTGAGAAGTCGTCAGCAGCAACGCAGTCTGTGCCTAATACTAGGTTAACGCCTTTAGCTTTAGCTTGTTCGATAATATCAAGAGCAAGTTGAAGTTTGTCATCTTCGCAGATAGATTTACCGATTTGGCCACCCATTGCTTTAGCGAAAGTATAAGTCATACCACCGCAAAGGATTAGGTTGTCAACTTTATCCATTAGGTTTTCGATGATACCAATTTTTGTAGAAACTTTAGAACCACCCATGATAGCTGTGAATGGACGGTTGATGTTACTTAGGATGTTGTCAACAGCTTGAACTTCTTTTTCCATTAAGTAACCTAACATTTTGTTTTCAGCATCGAAGTAGTCTGCGATAACAGCTGTAGAAGCGTGTTTACGGTGAGCAGTACCAAATGCGTCGTTGATGTAGCAATCAGCGTAAGAAGCTAAAGCTTTAGCAAATTCTTTTTGAGAAGCTTTCATTGCTTTTTTAGCATCTTCGTATGCTGGGTCTTCTTTGTCGATACCTACTGGTTTGCCTTCTTCTTCACCGTAGAAACGTAAGTTTTCAAGTAGAAGAACTTCGCCTGGTTGAAGTGCAGCAGCAGCGTCAGCAGCTTTAGCGCAGTCATCAGCAAATTTAACAGCAACACCAAGTTTTTCAGAAACTGCTTCTACGATTTGGCTTAAAGAGTATTTAGCATTCACTTTGCCTTTTGGTTTACCCATGTGAGACATGATGATTAGAGAACCACCGTCTGCTAATACTTTTTTAAGAGTAGGAAGAGCACCGCGGATACGTGTATCGTCAGTGATTTTACCATTTTCGTCTAGTGGAACGTTGAAGTCCACACGTACAATTGCTTTTTTACCAGCAAATTTGAAATTGTCAATTGTTTGCATAATATTGTTGTTAAGTGAAATATTTATTATTTTTTAGGGTGGGCAAATAGGATTACCCAAAAGTCTCCACTACGTGCCATTGCCATAGCTGTAACTTGTCTGTTCATTATATTGTTGCAAGAGGTAGGGTTGTTCATCCAGTGGTCTATAACCATAGTTTCGTTACCTTTAAGGTGAGCTAAATTTTCTACGCAATAAACTACGCTATATCCCTTCTCTTCCAATCTTTGTTTAAGAGTACTTCCATCTGTACCCACGTGGCTTAAATATAGAAAATTATCCTTGTTTTTTTCATTTTCTGCAGCCAATTCGTCTGCATATTCTTGAGCTACTTCTTCTAGCTTGTTATCCCAAATTAGTTCGCCTGCAGGTCTTTTCTTTACGTTACCACAAAAACAAACATCAGACCTCCAGCCATTTATCTCATCTAGCACTCTTTCTTTTTTGATTTGACCAAACGCAAATATTTGGCAAAGAAACAATGCAGATAATAATGCTATAATCTTTTTCATCATTATAAATTTCCCACAAAGATACTAAAAAAAAACACAGAAGAAAAAAATGTGCAATTTTTTCTTCTGTGTAATGTGTATAATAGGTGTAAAATCACCACAAATATTACCAAGTGTAAGATAAACCTTGTGTAAAACAGTAGGTTAAACAATAAGAATCAACAGGAGCTTGACCGCCATCCCAAAGGAAGTCTAAACGTGTTACAGCAGCTAGACCTTTCCAAATTTTTACTTGGAAGAAACCACCTGCACCCACAAGTGGAAGTGGTTTTGTGCCTAGCATTCCTTGAAACTCTGTAGGGAGCAATTCTTCTTGAGCTTGAGATGCTTTGAATGCACCGCTAACAGGTTGTTGTACAGCAGTATAAATATGGAATGCGATATTATCCCAATCACCCCAGAAGTTTACAAATGCATTGAATTTGAAGTTCCATTGGTTGTAATGACCTTTGTCTGAAATTCTTAAATATTCTCTTGAGATATCAGGAAGTGCATTGTAGCTTTCAAGTAAAGCACTTCTTTCTACACCTAATTTATTTGCTCTCGCATTGATAGCATCCCAGTGTTGGTACACGCCTGCGATACCGATACCCGGTTCTAGACACAAATGTGGGTGTTCTCTTAGTGGTTGGAATGTGAAATTCATAGCCACTGTGGCTCTATTGTGCAAATCTCTTAGGTAGTCGTAGTTGTATGTTACTGCTGCAGAGAAGAAAAATGGAGTTTTTTCTCTTTTGTTACCTTCTATGCGATATTGAAAGAAGTCGCCTTGTAAATGGAAAAATCCTTTGTTACCAGTATCTGTGTCGTTAAGGAAATTATACGCTACGTTACCGGAAAAACGGAATCTGTGTTTGTCAAGAGAATACACAAGTTCTGTAGCCACATCTAATTCAAACTTAATAGCGTCAGTTTGTTCTACTTTAAGAGATAATCCTGCAGTACCGTGAAGTTTGTTAACTTTTACAGAATCTAGAAGAGTTTTTGTTAGCATATACCCCATATAGCCTTGAGCGTGCGATGGAGTAAAACAGAAGAATGAAAATAGTAGGACACTACCTACTAGCAGATTTTTTTTAAGTTTCATTTAATATAGTTTAAGATTTTTTTATTATCTTTGTAAAATGCTATGCTTAAGGATTTTACGAGGGTGCAAAAATACTCTATTTTTTTCAAACCACAAAGTTTAGTTACCTAATAAGATGTAAAAAAACAAAATATAAAATCAAATCTAAATCAAATCTAAATCAAACTATGAAACTTAAAATCAAAGCATTACTTATTCTTGTAGCTTCGTTTATGTTTCTGGCGATGCCAGCGCAGGCAGCAGACCCAGAGAAAAAGGTGATTCTACAAGCCTTTTGGTGGGATTATTGGAACAACAATTTCCCAGATTCATACGCAAACTATTTAACAGAACTAGCTCCACGTTTACGTGAGTTGGATATTAACGCCGTTTGGGTGCCTCCTTTTGTAAAAAATACAGGTACAAACTCGGTGGGTTATTCGCCATTTGACAACTATGACTTAGGGGATAAATACCAAAAAGGCAGTGTTACCACTCGTTTTGGTACCAAAGACGATGTGCTTCGTATGATTGCCGTGATGCACGCCAATGGTATTGAGGTGATTGCTGACGTGGTACTTAACCATACAGTAGGTGCAGGTGGTGAAAACGGTGGTGCAGGTGGCGAAGATCCAAATGCATGGGACGACAAATGGAAAAACTTCCGTTATGTTTGTTACGAAACTCCTTACAAAGACGGTGGTCAACAAGATTATTGGAACCGTAAAGGTCGTTGGCCAAAGAATTGGCAAAACTTCCATGCCAATGAAGCACACCAAAAAAATGATGACGATTGGACAGCAGGACACTGGGGACCAGATAACTGTTTCTACGAAGGGGCTTACGGACAAAGTTCAAATGTACAAGGTTATAATCCACCACAAAGCAAAAACTATATGCGCGACCAAGCTCGTGAATGGATTATGTGGTTTAAAAAACAAACTGCAGTGGATGGTTTCCGTTGGGACGCCGTGAAACACTTCCCAGATTGGGCACAACAAGACTTCCTTTATAACGTAAAATATGTTCTGCCAGAGTTTGCTCAAGGTGGACAAGCAATGTTTAGTGTGGGTGAGTTTGTTGGTAGTAAAAACGAAATAGATAACTACTGTAATGCAGTGAAAACTGCCAATGGAGGTTCTGAATTTATGATGGGTGGTTACGACGTGCCTCTTCGTGGTGCTATTAAAAATGGTGTGATAGATGGTGGAGGTTATGGGAATATAGGTTCTGTGGTAGGCGAGCAAATTGGTATGCGTTATGCCGATTATGGTTCTGGAAATAATAAACAACGTGTACACCGCTCATTAAACTATGTTAATAGTCATGATACTTTCCGTCCAATTGTAGACGATAAAGGTAATTATAAAGATTGGGATGGTTATAACGAATTAGGTGGCCATGCCGATCCTTTTAACCAACGAATGGGTATGGCATATGCTGCTACCATGGCAATGGATGGTAATATTAGTATTTTTATAGAAGACTTGTTCAACCTAAGCAATAGCAACCGTTACACTCACATGCCAGCCGATGAAAAGGCACTTCCAGTGCGTGATTACTTGAAAAATATTATTTGGTGTCACCAAAATTTATGGCTTAAATATGGTGATTATAAAGTGCGTTGGCAAGACGAAGATTTACTTGTAATAGAACGTTCTGGTAAAGCAATTATTGCCGTTACCGACGACGGCGCTAATGCTAAAGACGTGTGGATTGACACCGACTTTAGAAACGTACAACTTAAAGACTACTCTGGTGGTACTTCTGGTGAACGTACAGCATGGGGCGACGGACGTTTCAATGTACGTGTAACTCCAGCTGATGGTAAAGGTGGATTAGGTTATGCTGTTTGGGCTCCTGTTACAGATGAAAAATGGTTTACATATGCACCATATCGTAATGCTGTAACTACTCAAGAATGGGAAATGGCAGACGACTTAGGTGATAGCCACTGTAACTCACTTGGTCAGGGTGGTGCGCTTCCTGCAAACTCTTGCGAGCAACGCTTAGTGGGTAAAATCTATGTGGAAAGTGGTAAAAAAATCACTTACAACGTTTATCAAGACGGCAAAAAAGAAGATATCACATTTGCACTATACGACTTAGATGGTAACCTTCTTCATAAGAAAAATGCTTCTGCAACAGTTACTGGTAATTACACTCCAACAAAAACTGGTTGGGTAGCAATGAAGGTTTGGAATACTGTGAACACCAATACTGGTCAAAAATGTTGGGTTAACGTGTCTTATCAAGCTCCAGCAAAAGTAACAGGCACAATGAGTGACCGCGCAGATACACGTGCAAGCATCTGGACTGGTAATGCAGGAACCACTTCATGGACAGATTGTGGCAACTGGGAACAAGGCAAAGTGCCAACTTCTACATCTAGAGTTGTGATTCCAGACAATGGTGATGTAAGACCAGTAGTGTCTTCAAATATTACTATTAAAGAACTTATCATTGAAAAAGGTAACGGAACTGGTGCAGCACCTGACATAAAAGTAACAGGTTCACTTAACGTAACAGGAAAGATTACTTGTAACGAAGGCACTGCATTTATCTGCGGTGGCGGTAGAGTGGCAAGAGGTAGCGAGTCTGGTAGCATCGACTACTGCGTTTCTACTCTTGTAGATGAAATCACTGATGACGAATTTGATATGTCTGTATTCCCTGTTCCAGCAACCGATGTGCTTTACGTACAAACTTCTAAACAATACGTTGGCGAAATAGAAGTAGTAAGCATGACTGGTCAAAAAGTACTTTCTGTAATGTCAGAAGGCGAGGACATCACCGAGGTGCCAGTTGCAGACTTGGCAGCAGGAAATTATGTGGTGAGATTGGGTAGTCAAGTTAAACACTTTATTAAAAAATGATTTTAAGGGGTGCTTTCGGCTTAATAAATAGAGGTGTTAACCATGGTTAGCACCTCTATTTTATTTCTATAACTTTAAGTATGTTCTCCTCTACCGTAAACCTAATATTCTGCTCGCCATAACGCACGCCGTATATCTTGTTTGGGTCGTTTTGGTAGGCAGGTCGAGGGTCTTGCGATAGCAGGTTGATAATGGTTTCTTGGTGCTCGGCAGGGATGAGCGCCTTTAGATTTTCTGGAATCTCCACTTCCAATGTTTCCCATCCCACTTGGGTAGAAAAACCACCTTTTGCATCAGGAATGCTATCCGCATGGGGCAGATATGGTTTAATATCCAAAATCGGTGTGCCGTTCATCAAATCCGCTCCACTTACCCAAAGCACTGGCCCGTCTGGAGTCTGCAATTCAATTTTCTCAATTTTTACACAAGAAAGCCCAATATTGTTTGGCCTATATGGCGAACGAGTGGCAAACACACCCATGCGAGTGTTGCCCCCAAGGCGTGGCGGACGCACAGTAGGCGAGAAAGGCACCTTTTTGTTTTCCGAAAACTCCCAAAGAAGCCAAATGTGCGAGTAGTCCTCCAACCCTTTGTAAACAGATGGGTCTCGATACTCCTCCGCTAGCACAATGCGCGACATCACTCCCACCAAACCGCTCTGCCTTGGAATCCCAAACTTCTCAGTAAAAATATTCTCTATGTGTGCGATGTGTTTCATGGTCTGTTTTTGCTACTTCCTTTAGCATTTTGAAGCGGTCGCAATTTGCGACCAGTTAAATAACTAACTTTATCTCTGAATGTTGCAAAGGTAGTGAAAATTTTCCATATTGCAATATGGGTTTAAGAGATTATTTCCATATTGCGATATTGTTTTATAAAAATATTTCCATATTACAATATTGTTTTGTATATTTGCAATATCTAAAAAATCTAGAGTATGGAATACGAAATTTTATATAGAAATTCTGGACGTTTAATAGCTATGCAAGATCTTTCATTTAAAAGGGATTTGTATGCTAAAATAAACTGGAATGCTCGTTTTATAGGAATTAAAGGACCTAAGGGAGTAGGGAAGTCAACATTGTTATTGCAATATATTAAGGAGAATCTAGTAGGTGAGAATGTGTTGTATGTGTCGCTAGATAATATGTGGTTTATATCTCATTCTCTGATGGATTTAGTTGAGTATCATTATATTAATGGTGGTACACATCTCTTTCTAGATGAGGTTCATAAATATCCACATTGGCAAACATACATAAAAAATATATACGATAATTATCCTACCTTAAAGGTGGTGTTTACAGGAAGTTCAATGCTGCAGATTGACCAAAAAGAGGGCGATTTGTCTCGTAGGGTGGTAATGTATACCATGCATGGAATGTCTTTTAGAGAATACCTTTCATTTGAAGGTGTCTTATCGTATAATCCTGTAAAATTTGAAGATTTAATAGAAAATCATGTTGCAATTGCAACCGATATAACATCAAAAATCAAGGTGATCCCATATTTCAAGGATTATTGTAAATATGGATATTATCCTTTCTATAAAGAGGATATTGATGGTTTTAATACTAGATTGGTAGAGGTTTGTCGTCAAATAATAGAAAATGACATTCCTGCAGTTGATGATGTTGCCTATGCTACAGTATTAAAATTAAAGAAATTATTGATGATAATTGCTCAACAAGTTCCTTTTATCCCAAAGATGGAGGATTTGTATGCGCAATTGGAAACAAGTAGAGAACAAGGATTGAGATTGTTAGAACTATTAGAGAGAGGTGCATTGTTAGGTCTTCTTAAATCAACAGTAAAGAAATTAAAACAAATGTCTTCTCCACAAAAAATGTTTTTGGATAATACAAATCTGGTATATGCCTTACATGATAATCCTGAGATAGGAACGATAAGAGAAACATTTTTCTTTAATCAGGTTAGCAGAATTCTTCCTGTAAATCATACTAAAATTGGTGATTTTCTAGTTGATGAAAAGTATATTATTGAAGTAGGAGGAGCAGATAAAACATTCAAGCAGATTAAAGATGTGCCTGATAGTTATTTAGCAATAGATAATGTGGAAGTGGGAAGAGGTAATAAAATCCCTCTTTGGTTGTTTGGATTTTTGTATTAATATTTTAATTTACATATCTCTATAGTTTACTGAAGATTTAGTCGTATAGTACGACAAAATCTTCAGTGCTATTTTGTAATCTTTTATAATCGAATGAAAAGAGAATTGGGGTTAAACGCTAGAGTTAGATAAAAAAGCAGTTGTTGCAAATTTTGCAACAACCACTCAACACGGACTCCTAAATGTGTGGAAGGCTTTTGAACTAAATTTGTTATAAAAGCTGCATTTAGGATTTTTTGAGCAAAAGCTTTTAGACGTTGAGGCTGTCTTTGAACAGAGTTTGAACCTTCGTCTGAAAGCATTTTTTTTGTTTAATGACCTCTAAAATATTCTTCAACTTGGTCGGTTGGAAGTCGCATTTTGCGTCATCCAGTTGGAAGTCACAAAATGTGACTTTCAATTATTCTTGATTTGTACTTATACTCGCTGCCGATGCATTTTACCAACTATGCGTAGGGACGTAGCGTGCTGCGTCCGTGTTATAAAATGATACTTGGTGGGATGTTCAATTTTGAAAACGCAAAGAGTTTCTTGCCGAGGTCTTTTAGCGAAGCACCGATGTGATACACTTCTGTGTCGTCGATGATTAGGAACCTATCGTGCGACGTGGTGTGGTTATGTATGTTGATAGGAGAATACTGTCTGTTGTGTTTTTGCAAATCCTGTCTAAGAGTTTGTGAAATAGCGTAGGTGTAAATGTCTGCAGTGACGCCAGACTTGCGTTTACTCAACATAAGTAGCACCGACTCATCGATATAGTTGTCGATAAGCACCAAACTTTTATTTGCCGACTTAATCAAATCCGTAGCAAACTTATACGCATCAAAAATCTGCCCATTGTGGAATACTCCTTCAACTGGTGGAAGCGAAGTGCGAACAAAGAAGTCGATTTGTTGGTTGATATTCTCAAGTTTAGCTTCGTGTTCAGCAAATTTTCTATCAATCTTGTCTTCTAATAAGTTAATCCTTTGATTTACAGCATAACCACGAAGTAGATATTCTTTCAGAACTTTGTTTGCCCATTGGCGGAATTGTGTACCACGAATACTTTTTACACGGTATCCAACAGAGATAATAACATCTAGATTATACATTGTGTATTCATACGTTTGGTCTCCTTCTATACCCATATGTGCAAATTTTGCACATGTGATATTTGGGTCTAGTTCGCCTTCTTTGTAGCAATTTTTTATATGTTTACCTATTACTGTTCTATCTCTTTCAAATAATTCGGCTATCTGTGCCTGGCTCAGCCACACCGTATCATTCTCCAAACGAACTTCAAGACTAATAGTGTCGTTCGGACGATAAAGGATAATTTGATTTTGTTCTTTTGCGGATACTTCGTTAACACTCAAAGAAGTCTCTTTCTCTGCAGTTTGCTTTGCTTGTAAATCAGTTTTCATAATTAGTAAATAAATTTCTAATTCTTTTTTACAGAATTAAGTTCAATAATAAAAATGTTCTCACACATTCTCACTATACTTCTTTGGCAGTGGGGACTACCTTAAACAATAATCAGCAGTGATGCAAAGGTAGTGAAAATTGGTGTGCTGAGCAAGACGAACTAATATAATTTGTACTAGAAAAAACATGCCTCCAACAGTGATTTAAAATAAACTTTTAAAACGATTGAAATTAATTACTAATTTGTATTTGATTTCTCTGAAAATATATTAAATTTGCACTAATAAAGCTGAAAAAATCTTTAACTAAGATTTTAATGACATAATAAAATAGGCGTTTACAACACTTGTTTTGACGATCTGAAACTTCGCAACTTTCAAATTACCTGTCAAAAACAAATCAACGTAAATGTCTCATACGTGTGTATTTAGGTTACACATTATTCATTGTGGGGACGTGGCATACTGCGTCCACCTGCAATGGATATATGGTGTATTTATACATATTGGCGTGAGGCTAGCGTTGTTCGTTTCGATAGGTAAGGCAATGCGAAGGCCTCGGATCGTGAAGCGAGCAAACTGCTAAGCTTCACGCTTTTTTTTGTGTTTGTAGGTGAAGATAATCTTATAGTCCAAGTTACCTATTGGCTGAGAATGGGGATATGTGAAATAAATAATTTATGGGTAAAACGCAAAATAAAAATAATCTATCAAAAGAGGATGTAAATTCTTTTTATAATTATTTATGTCTATATGAAACTGAAATAAAACAACAATATGGACAATATAATTTTGACCACTCAGATTTTATAAACTTTTGTAGTAAAAATAAAATTGAACGAAAAAATCGAAAATCCAAATTAGATAATAAATTTTATTTTGAAACTTTCCAAAGAGATAAAATCAATGACAAGGCTCATCATTTATTGCGTCATATTAGAAATTCTGTAGCACATGGGTTAGTTCAGAAAAAAGGGAAGAATTTTATTTTACGCGATTTTAATAGAAATAATAAAGAAACAATGTATGGTTGTATAAGAGTAGATCTTTTTTGGAACTTTATAAAAGAATTGATAGTAACAAGGAATAAAAAGTAAAAATGGTATGAGTGATATAAAGAATAAAACTGGCTTGTATAATTCATTGAATTATATAGTCTTAAGCAAAAACGAGTTAGCTCAAATACATAATTTTGAACAGTTTAAAGAAATTATTGAATTATCATTCGAATATGAAAACATCTATCAGCGTTACATTTGTATATATAATGATAGTTGTTCGTGTTCTTTAATAAAATCAAGAAAAGACATAATAGATGATGTTGTATCAAATGAATATGCCTCTAAATTTGTCAAAGAACAAACAATATGGGTGAATGAGATAAAAGAGTAGATGCTATCTAAAATTATATAGGAGCAACCCGAAACACCTTTAAGGGAGTAGGTATTGTTTGAGTCTATTTGAAAGAAATAGTATAAAGAAATAACTATTATAATAAACTTTATAAAATACATATATTATGAAACGAATTTTACTTTTATTTTCTGTTATTATGTTATCATGTATAGCACTCATGGCATACGATGTAAAAATAAATGGAATCTACTACAATTTGGATGAAACCAATAAAATAGCAGAGGTAACCTATGAAAATTTAAGACTTCATTTTCAGGGTAAATATTCAGGAAGTCTTACTATACCATCTTCATTTACCTATAATTCAACTACCTATGCTGTTACCTCAATAGGTGAATATGCGTTCAATTATTGCCAGAGTTTAACTTCAGTTACTATTCCTAATAGTGTAACTTCAATAGGAAAAGAAGCATTTGTTGATTGTGTTAATTTAACAAAGGTAAATTACTTAGGTACGGTAGATGAGTGGATAGAAATTGATTTTGAAGGTTATCATTCTAATCCTTTTTACTATGCAGATGACCTTTATATTAATGGCGAATTATTAACCAATGTTATAATAACAACAGCAGATTCTATTATGGACGATGCATTTAGTGGCTGTCAAAGTATTAAATCTGTAGAAATAGGTAATAGTGTCACCTCAATAGGTTCTGGAGCGTTCGAGGGTTGTAGTGCTTTAAAATCTGTTACTATCCCTAATAGTGTCACCTCAATAGGTCATAGTGCGTTCTCTTATTGTAGTGGTCTAACTTCAGTTACTATTCCTAATAGTGTTACCTCAATAAAACAAGAAGCATTCAGTGGTTGTAGTGCTTTAACTTCTGTTGCTATTCCCAATAGTGTTACTTCAATAGGAATGGGTGCGTTCAAGGGTTGTAGTGGTTTAACTTCGGTTTCTATAGGTAATAGTGTTACCTATATATCTTCTGATGTGTTCTATAATTGTAGTGGTTTAACTTCTATTGTTTGGAATGCTAAGAATTATCAGGATTTTGAAGACGAAAGATCATCACCTTTTTTTGAAATTTCTTCTCAAATCATTTCCTTTATATTTGGCGATGATGTGGAACATATCCCTGCGTATTTATGTTATGATATGAACAATTTGAAAGAATTAGTTATTCCTAATGATGTTACTTCAATAGGTAATTATGCGTTTCATACAGCGGGGCTATACAATGTGGAATCTATTTGGGATAATGGAGTTTTTTATGTTAGTAATTATTTAGTAAGGGCAAAAAAAAATAAGATGGTAGGAACTTACTCTATAAAGGAAGGTACAAAAGTGATTTTAGGTGATGCCTTTGATGGTTGCGAGCTCTTAAGTTCTATAATAATACCGAATAGTGTTTCCTCAATAGGTTCTGGAGCGTTCGAACGTTGTATTGGTTTAACTAAAGTAAATTACTTAGGAACTGTAGATGAATGGGCTGAGATTGATTTTTATTATTCTAAATCAAACCCTACTATATATGCAAAAGACCTTTATATTAACAATGAATTACTAACCGATGTAAAAATAACAACAGCAGATTCTATTAAAAAATATGCGTTTTATAACTGTCAAAGCATTAAATCTGTAGAAATAGGTAATAGTGTCACCTCAATAGGCGGTTATGCGTTCTCTTATTGTAGTGGTTTAACTTCGGTTTCTATAGGTAATAATGTCACCTCAATAGGCTATGATGCGTTCTATAACTGTAGTGGATTAACAAAAGTAAATTACTTAGGAACAGTAGATAAATGGGTGGATATTGATTTTGAATATTATCTTTACAACCCTACTTATTATGCAAAAGACCTTTATATTAACAATGAATTACTAACCGATGTAAAAATAACAATAGCAGATTCTATTAAAAAATCTGCGTTTTATAACTGCAAAAGCATTAAATCTGTAGAAATCGGTAATAGTGTTACGTCTATTGGTGCTTGTGCGTTTTATGGTTGTAGTAGTTTAACTTCTGTAGTTTGGAATGCTAGGAATTGTGCGAATTTTGAAGACGAAGATTCATCGCCTTTTTATAATGAAAAAGGGTCAAATATTACTTCATTTACCATTGGAGATGATGTAGAAACTATCCCAAGTTATTTGTGTAATAATTTGGTTAATCTTAAGAACTTAATTATAGGAAGAAATATTAATTCTATTGGAAATTATGCTTTTGAGGGTTGTAAAAATTTAGAAAGAATAACAATTTTTAATGAAGAGGTACCAATGGCGTCAAATAATTCATTTGACAATTATGAAGCTAATTTATATGTGTTATGTGACGCATATGCTGATTATTATTTTGATAATATTTTTGGAGATTTTAAAGTACAGTGTATAGAAGCAGATAAAATAGAGAATATAAGTAAAATAGATGTGGATATAGATGAAAATAACAATGTAATAATTTCATGGCCATCAGAATTTGGAGCGGAAAATTATGAGTTGATTATTTCTAAAAATATTGAAAGTATTAAGCAATATAATTTTGATTCAAAAGGTCAGTTATTATCTATTGATTCTAATTATCGTTCAGCTCAAGTTGGTTATAGTTTTACTGTATCTGGATTAGATAGTGGTAATAAGTATAATTATAAGATAATAGCTTTAGATAAAAATGGAAATATATTAAAAGAATATGTAGGGGAATTTGCGTTAAAAGAAATTGTCGAGATTATTGAAAATCTAGCAGATGCAAATATTAGTATAATAGACGGTCTAATAACTATTGCAGACACTGATTTTAGTATATATAACATATCAGGTCAAGATGTAACTAGTTATAATGGGAATCTGTCTCCAGGTATTTATATTGTTAAGAATGAAGAAATCATAACTAAAGTTATGATAAGATAAAACGTTGTTATTTAATATGTGTTTCGAAATTCTTATAGGATTACTTAATATGCCAATACTTCGGTACAGAAGTATTGGGTATAATAAAATAGATAAATTATGTACAATTTTGATAATCAATATTTATATCATTACACAACATTTGAGTCGGCAGTAAAAATTATAACAAGCAAAACAATGTTGTTCTCTAAGATAGAACGATTAAATGATATAAATGAATCTTCTGGATATAAAATTTTATTCTCCGATATAAATGGACAAAATGAGGAAGTAAAACGATACGAAGATCTTCATAAGAATCTTAAACAAATCAGTTTTACTACTGATGAGGTAGTTAAAAAAGGTTTCGCTATCCCAGCTATGTGGGGACATTATGCATCTAGGGGAAGTGGAGTGTGTTTTGTTTTTGATAGAGTCAAATTTCAGTCTATTTTTAAACGTCCTAAATATTATTGTAATGAAGTAAAATATAAGGAATATAAAGATTTATCTGCTATTTGCTACGATAAAGTGATGTATCCTGATATAGATAATTTTGTAAGAGATAATCTAGATGATATATTCTTAGTTAAAACGCCAGATTGGAAATATGAACAAGAATTTCGCTTAATAGTAATTAATAGTGAGTTGAATTCAATAGATATTAGTAATGTATTAGTGGGAGTAATTTTATATAATAGAAATCATGAAGATTTTATCAATTCTATAGAGTACAAAGCACTATCTACAATAGAAAAAGATTTATTTTTTCTTCGATATACGACAACAGATGATAATGGATATAATCTTTACGATATATATGGTAATAGTGTAGTTCCCCAAAGAGAGGAAAGTTTTGATTTTTCGGAATTTATAAAATGAAATTGTAGTTAATAACATTACCGGTGGCATTCTTTTCTTTGTGTGGATGTGGTTAGGCGGTAGGTGGTGGTAGAACGGCATCCTTGGGTGTCGTTTTATTTTACCGTCAGTGTCCGCCTTTGTCGGGATCGATGCGTTCTATAATACCTTCTGATTTTAGGTTGGCAAGGTGTTTTTCAATAGCTTTTGGAGAATTAATACATCTGTTTCCTTATTAAAAGGAAAGAAATGCATAAAAGTTTCCTTTTTAGAAGGAAATGTTGTTTATTTTTTACTTCTTAAATATAAATTTGCTGTTTTTCTTATTGGAATACTAGAATAAAGGTGTGTATTTGCACTGAAGATTTGGTCGCACAGTGCGACTAAATTTTCAGTGTAAAATTATAAAATGTTGATAGTATGGCAATTAACTGGTATAAACAAGAAACTTATTCATTAAAACATACTGGAGATTTTACAAAATATTAGTGGGTTAACGGCAAAAGATTTTATATAAAATTTTTGTCAGTTTAAAATTAGTTTATATCTTTACATTGACATAGTGCCGGCACTGATTATGCTCTTTACCAACACTTAAAAAAGGAGAAATGGGGTTATACTTTATGCAGTATAACCTCTTTTTTTTATAGTGGATATTAGTTAATCCCTTTAAATATTTCCAACGCTTTGCTCACCGAGTTGATTGGCTCGATTTGGAGTAGGCGTTTGCCTTTGTCTTCCTTGAAGACGCAAGTGTTGTAGTTGGCAAGGGCGTATTCGAGCATCTTGTTGAAAATAGGAGACTGATAGTATGGAGACTCAAAGTTGCTGATGAAGTATGCTGTGAGTCTTTTGTTTTTTAGCGTTAGCTTTTCGATGCCAAGTTGCATGCCTATTTGACGCAGGCGCACTACATTTATCAGTTCTTTTGTTACTTCTGGAATGGCGCCAAAACGGTCTTCTAACTCTTTTTCTAGTGCCAAAAGTTTGTCTTCTTCTTTGGTGTTGTCGAGTCTGCGATACAAATCGACACGTTCGGAAATGTTTTCTACATATTCCACAGGGAATAGTAGTTCCAAGTCCGACTCAAAGATGCAATCTGTGGTGAAGTTTCTGATTTCTTCTTGAATTTCTTCTTCAAAAAGGTCGGCAAACTCGTTGTATTTAAGTTCGTGAATGGCTTCGTCCAATATTCTATGATAGGTTTCGTATCCTAAATCTGACACAAATCCACTTTGTTCTCCACCCAAAATATTGCCTGCTCCACGTATGTCTAGGTCTTGCATGGCAATATGAATGCCACTGCCAAGGTCTGAGAAATTTTCAATGGCTTGAAGCCTGCGGCGAGAGTCGGCAGGCAAGGTACTAAGCGGTGGCGAAATAAGATAACAGAACGCTTTTTTGTTTGTTCTACCCACGCGACCGCGCAATTGGTGAAGGTCACTCAATCCATAGTTTTGAGCAGAATTTATAAAGATTGTATTCACATTTGGAATATCAATCCCAGACTCAATGATAGTGGTGGCTAGCAAAATATCATATTCATAATTGATGAAATTAAGAATAATTTCTTCTAGTTTTTCGCTATCCATTTGTCCGTGACCCACGCAAATACGTGCTTTAGGCACAAGTCGGCGTATTTTGTCTTCTAGTTCTGGCAAGTTGCCCACTCTGTTGTTTACAAAGAAGATTTGCCCTCCACGACTAATTTCAAATTCAATAGCATCCTTTATTGTGTCGTCGTCAAATCCTATCAATTCTGTTTGCACAGGATAACGGTTTGGCGGAGGAGTGTTGATAACAGATAGGTCTCTTGCCCCCATAAGTGAAAATTGCAGGGTGCGAGGAATAGGGGTTGCCGTTAGGGTAAGGGTATCTACATTTGCCTTGATGGTTTTAAGTTTTTCCTTTGCGCTAACGCCAAATTTTTGCTCTTCGTCTATGATAAGAAGTCCTAAGTCTTTGAATTTCACTTCTTTACTTAGGAGTTTGTGTGTGCCAATAAGTATATCTATTCTGCCTTCGGCAAGTTCTTCTAGTATCTTTTTCACGTCTGACGACTTTCTTGCTCTAGATAGATATTCTATCCTGCAAGGGAAGCGTTTTAGTCGGCGAGAAAAACTTTTGAAGTGTTGAAATGCAAGCACAGTTGTAGGTACAAGCACTGCCACTTGTTTGCTGTCGGTCACAGCTTTGAACGCAGCACGCATAGCAATTTCTGTTTTGCCGAAGCCCACGTCGCCACAAATAAGCCTATCCATAGGCTTGCTGCTCTCCATGTCTTTTTTCACCATCACGGTGGCTTTTTGTTGGTCTGGAGTGTCTTCGTAGATAAATGAAGATTCTAGTTCTTGTTGCAGATAACTATCTCTTGAAAAACTAAATCCTTTTTCTGCTTTGCGTTTTGCATAAAGGGCAATAAGCTCACGTGCAATGTCTTTTACCTTTTTCTTTGCTTTTTCTTTTAGGTTGCTCCAACTTGCGCTGCCTAGTTTGTTGAGTGTTGGCGGTTCGCCGTCTTTACTTTTATATTTTGAAATGCGATGCAGAGAGTGGATGTTTACAAAAACAATATCGTTGTTTCTAAACAGAAGTTTTACCACTTCTTGCATTTTGCCATTGATTTCTGTGCGTATAAGTCCGCCAAATTTGCCTATACCATGGTCCACGTGTACCACGTAGTCGCCCACCTGCAGTTGGGTAAGTTCTTTGAGAGACATTACCACTTTGCCGGCGCGTGTTTTGTTCGACTTTAGTGAATATTTATGATAACGTTCAAATATTTGGTGGTCTGTGTAAACACAAATCTTTAGGTCGTGGTCTATGAAACCTTCGTGAACAATATTGATAACAGGGGTGAAACTGATATGCTCTGGGCGGTCGGCAAGTATTTCTTTTAGTCGGTCTATTTGTTTTGCGTTGTCGCTTAGCACAAGCACCTCGTAACCTTGGCTTTGGTATTCTTTGAAATTGTTTGCCACAAGGTCGAAGTTTTTGTGAAATACACCTTGAATGCCTTGATTGAAACTAATCGATTTCTTGCTGCTAAAGAAGTTTCTCACTCCCCATTCAATGCATTTGTGTTCTTTGCATTGTGCATCGAAGTCTTCTTGGTTTATGAAAAGTGAGGTGTCGGCGTTTTCGTTTGATATTTGTTTGATGATGTCTTGTGTGTAGGCGGCATCGATAAAACCAAATACAAAGTCTTTTGAAAAATATTCAAAAACGCTTACAAGTTCCTCTTCTACAGTGTTTTGCAAAATATTTGAAACAATAGAAATTTCATTAAGCGACTCCACAGAGAGTTGGTTTTCTATGTCGAAACTTCTAATGCTGTCTATCTCGTCGTCCCAAAAATCGACACGATATGGTAGGTCGTTGGAATATGAAAATACGTCGAGAATGCTACCTCTTATAGAAAACTGCCCTGGCTCGTAAACAAAATCTACTCTCTCAAATCCGTAGTCGGTGAGTATTGCACTCAGGGTGTTGATGTCGGCTCTTTCGCCTGCTTTAAGTGTTAGGCTTTCGGAGTCTAGTGTCTTTGGTTTAACTACTTTCTCAGATATTGCCTCTGGGTAAGTTACCACTACTTTTGCCTGATTTTTGCTTAGTGCATTGAGAGTTTCGGTACGAAGCACCATATTTGCTCCATCTTTTTGCAGGTCTGCTTTCACCTTTTTCTTGTAAGAAGAAGGGAAGTAGAATACCTCTGTGGCAGGAGAAAGTTGTAGTATGTCGTTGTAAAAATAACCTGCTTCTTCTGCATCTCTTAGCACATAAAGTGCCTTTGCGTCAGCTTTTTTCTGAGCGGTATGCACAAAAAGAGCAGGGGCAGAACCAAACATTCCGCCTAATTTAAGGAACTTTGAAGTACTCGAAAACCACTTTTCTATTTCCTTATACCCCTCGCTCTCGCCGATAATCTTTACTAAGTCGTTTATGTTCATAACAACGTGGACACAAAAATAATAATAAAATTTCTTAAACTTGATTGAAAGTCATTTTTTTTCTGTAAGTTTGTATGTTAGAAATGAAAAATACTATGTCAAAGAATCTAGTACTTATTCCTACATACAACGAAAAGGAAAATATCGAGGCGATAATAAAAGCAGTGTTTAAACTACCTGTGGCGTTTGAAATCTTGGTGATAGACGACAATTCGCCTGATGGCACGGCTGCTATTGTAAAAAATCTGCAAAAGGAATTTACATCAAATCTTCATATTTTGGAACGTCCGGGCAAACAAGGTCTGGGTAGGGCTTATATAGCTGGTTTCGACTGGGCTATTGCCAACAAATACGACTATATTTTTGAGATGGACGCCGATTTTTCTCACAATCCAAACGACTTGGTTCGCCTTTACAAGGCTTGTGTCGAAGAGGGTGCAGACGTGGCTGTAGGTTCGCGCTATGTGTCTGGGGTGAATGTGGTAAACTGGCCTATGGGACGTGTGCTAATGTCTTATTTTGCTTCTAAATATGTTCGTTTTGTAACCGGCATTCCTGTGGCTGATACTACTGCTGGTTTTGTTTGTTACTCTCGTAAGGTATTGGAAACTATTGAATTAGATAAGATTAAATTTGTGGGATATGCCTTCCAAATTGAAATGAAATTTACTGCATACAAGTGTGGATTCAAGATAAAGGAAGTGCCTATTATCTTTGTAAACCGCGAGCTTGGTACTTCTAAAATGAGTGGTGGTATTTTTAGTGAAGCGCTTCTAGGCGTGATGAAGCTTAAAATCCGCTCATGGTTCCGTAAGTATCCAACTCCTAACTCCTAACTCCTAACTTAAATACGATGTATTTAATAACTAACGCTCATATAGTGAACGAGGGTCGCATTTTCAAGGGTGCGGTGCTTGTAAAAAATGATATAATTGATAGTATTTTTAAGGGTGATGTGCCTGAGTCTATTCGTGAAAAGGTTGAGGTGATTGACGCATCTGATTGTTGGCTAATGCCAGGCGTGATAGACGATCATGTGCATTTTCGCGACCCAGGTATGACCGAAAAAGCAGACTTCTACACAGAAAGCCGTGCTGCAGTGGCAGGGGGTGTTACTTCTGTGATGGATATGCCAAACACCAATCCTGCTACTATTTCGCTTGCCTCTTGGAACGAAAAAATGGCAATGATAGGCGAGAAGTCGCTTGTAAACTACAGCTGTTACCTTGGTGCTACCAACAACAATCTAGAAGATGTGCTTGCCGCAGACCCAACAGCAGTTTGTGGTATAAAACTATTTATCGGCTCTTCTACAGGAAATTTGCTGGTGGACGACAACAATGCTATGACTGCAATTTTTAGCAAAGTGAAGTCGCTTGTGGCAGTGCACGCAGAAGACAATGCTATAATTGCAGAAAATGTGGCAAAACTAAAAGCAGAACATGGCGACAACTTGCCAGTTTCTCTGCATCCTGTAATTCGCTCACACGAGGCTTGTTATAAATCTACTTCTTGGGCAGTGGATATGGCTCGCAAATATGGCACTCGACTTCACGTGATGCATATTAGCACCGAACAAGAGTTAGCACTTTTTGAAGATAAGCCACTTGCAGAAAAACATATTACTGCCGAAACTTGTCCTCAATATCTTGTGTTTGATGCATCAGATTTTGACACTCTTGGTGCTCGTATCAAATGCAATCCAGCCATTAAAAACGAAGCAGACAAAAAGGCATTGTTAAAGGCGGTCTCTTCAAACAAAATAGATGTGATAGGTACCGACCATGCTCCACACTTGCTCTCGCAAAAAGAGGGAAATGCTCTTACTGCAGTGTCTGGTATGCCAGGTATTCAGTATTCACTTCCGCTAATGCTTTCACTCGCAAAACAAGGTGTGCTTAGCGTGGAACAAGTGGTAGAAAAAATGTGTCACAACCCTGCGCGCCTATATCGTATGGAAAAACGTGGATTTATTCGTAAGGGTTACAAGGCAGACCTTGTAGTAGTGCGTCGCAGTACTCCTATAAATGTGACCGCATCAGACGTGCTTTCAAAATGCGGTTGGTCTCCATACGAAGGCAAAACTCTACCTGTTTCAGTGGCCTATACTTTCGTAAATGGTCGCCCTGTCTACGCAAACGGCACCATTGACGAAACCACCAAAGGCGAAGCGTTGAAATTCGCAGCACTCTAGACATTAGGGAAAAATAAGTTATAAAGTATAAGAAGAGAAACTATGAAAAGAATTTTATTTTTATTTTGTGCAATAATGTTTTCGGTAGCAATGTGGGCAGATGACATTATTTACCTTAAAAACGGTGATGAGATACGTTCTAAAATCAATAAAATAGGAACTTCTGTGGTTGAATATAGAAAAATTTCAAATCTGGAAGGTCCTGTTTATGAGATAAATAAGGGTGATATTTCAAAGATTGTTTATTCAAATGGTGAAGAAGATGTTTTTAAGTTTCCTAGTAATAAACCAATTATAGATTTCGACGGTGAAAAACTAATTGCATTTGAAGGTAAAGTTATAACCGACTCAGAATATCTTCAACTAGCAGAAAAGAATTGCACAATAGCATATAAGTTATTTAAAAAAGGTAAGGTGCAAAAGCAAATTGGTACTGCATTTATTGCCACAGGTAGTGCAGTAACAGCTGCTGGTATTGCTTGTTTGTTCTTCCTACCAAATGCTTGTTCATGCTCTTATGATGCTGTTTATACTGCAGGAGTTGTGGGTGTATTGGCTGGCCCAGCTTTTTTAGCAACAGGTATTCCTTTGTTTTGCGTAGGAAAATTAAACAAAAGACAAAGCTACGAGGCTTACAATGAAAGTTTTAACCCAAAAACCGCTGATGCCCCAGAACTTAATCTCAACTTCTACGGTAGCAGCCTCGGCCTAGCCCTAAGGTTTTAATAGCAAAAAAATATATGCCCTCTGAGAAAAACCAAATCTCAGAGGTTTTTTTCTCCCCAATTTCTCCTCAAAATCTCCCCAAAAACTCAAATTTCCTTAGACTCTCCAAACTTCCGAAAGTTAAAATAAATAAGGATTGGGAAAACTTTTTTACAATAGTTAAGTTTACATAGTTTAAAAAAAATTGCACTTCGATAAACGTACGTTAAGGAAACACCCTTTGTGTTGTAATTTCTTAAGGAAAATAACAACGGATATGGACGCGCATTACATTTGCATCGCAATCAAAAATCAACGGTTGTGAAAACAGAATTAGTAAATATTGCAAAATCATTTGCAGCTGAATATTCTAGCAATGCGGTTTATCCAGCACACCTATTCAAAGCCGTACTTCATAAAGAAGCAGGACTAGTTCACTTCTTGGAAATAGACTTAGACAAGGACTATTATTACCTACAAGAATGGGCAGACGTACAAATCTCTTTAGCTCCTCGTGCCACACGTCCTAGCACCGATTTACCTCTTTCAGATGAATCCAATGCCGTTTTAGACGAGGCTATTGAGTATAAAAAACGCTTCTCTTTAGAAGATTGTGATGCGGTTTGTATTCTTGCTTCGCTAGTTACTCCTGGAGTAGGTTTCTCTTTTGATGCTCTTAAAACGTTGCCTCTTACTGCCGCAGAAATCTGCGATAAGATGGGAATAACAAACAACAATGCAGCACAAACAAGTGTAGGGACAATGCGTGCATTTTCCGTGATTCCAGGTAGTCAGCAAAATGCAAAAACAGGCAACAACCTACAAAAATATTGCATCAACAAAACTGCAGAAGCAGCAAATGGCAAACTAGGTACAGTAATTGGTTTTGAAGATGAGATTTCTACCATTTTTGAAATCCTTTCTCGCAAGACAAAATCAAACCTACTTATCACAGGTGAGTCTGGAGTAGGAAAAACCTCTTTGGTAAATGCTTTTTCAATGGCACTTGCAGACGGAAAAGCTCCAACTTTCCTAAAAGATGCAACTCTTTATGAAATAGACTTGGCTGCTCTAGGTGCAGATGCTTCTTATAAAGGTGAGGTTGAAGACCGTTTTAAAAAGATTTTAAACGAAGTAAAAGAAAATAAGAACGCAATTTTATTAATAGAATCTATAGATAAATTGTTTGACAAACAATCTACACTTTTTGGCGCAAGCGCAATACTAAAACAAGAACTTAGCCGTGGCAATGTGCTTTTACTTTGCACAGCAAGTGTAGATGGTTACACCAAAAATATTGAAACAGACAAAGAGTTTGTTACAAAACTAGAAAAAATAAACATAGACGAACCAAACGCAGAAGATTGCTTCGAGATATTAAAAGGTGCAATTGACTCGTACGAAGAGTTTCACGGATTGACTATTAGCGAAGATGTGATAAAAGAAGCTATTCGACTTGCAAAACGTTATTTGACAGAAAAAGCACTTCCAGACTCTGCTTTCGACCTTGTCGACCGCACTATGGCCTCTGTAAAAACCAAAAATGATGCGCAAAAAGAAGCCTACACAGCACTTGAAGTATCAGACCTTACTGCAGTGGTAGCAAAACAAACAGGTATTCCTTTGGGAAAACTAAACTCAACAGAAAGAGAAAAACTTGTAAATGGAGAAGAAACTCTAAAAAAACGTGTTGTAGGTCAAGACCACGCAGTGAAAACAGTGCTAGACTCTGTATTTGAATCTCGCAGTGGACTAAACAAAAAAGGTCAGCCAATGGGTTCTTTCTTCTTCCTTGGCCCAACAGGTACAGGTAAAACAGAACTTTCAAAAGCCTTGGCAGAGTTTCTTTTCGAAGACGAATCTTCACTTATCCGTTTTGATATGTCGGAGTTTAAAGAAGAGCACTCAGTGGCACTTCTATACGGAGCTCCTCCAGGATATGTTGGTTATGAAGAAGGTGGCTTGCTTGTAAATAAAATTCGTCAAAAACCATATTCAGTGGTGTTGTTCGACGAGATTGAAAAAGCTCACAAATCTGTCTTTGACTTGTTTTTACAAATCCTTGATGAAGGAAAATTGCACGACCGTTTAGGTAGAGTAGGAGATTTCTCAAATGCTTTGATTCTTTTTACATCAAACATAGGAAGTCAGTTTATTGTAGATGCATTCAACGAAGGTCGTATTCCAGAAAATAATGAACTAATGAATATAATGCAAGGTAATTTCCGTCCTGAGTTTCTAGCACGTCTCACAGAAATAGTTCCATTTTCACCAATTATGCCAGATGGCGTGGTTCGTATTTTCGACATACACTTTAATGGACTATTAAATTTACTAGAAGAGCAAAATATAAAACTAGTAATGACCGATGAGGTAAAAAAAGAAATAGCTATTAAAGGCTACAACCAACAATATGGTGCTCGTCCACTTATTGGAATTATTCGCAAAGAGCTTCGTCACCCACTTTCAAAACTTATTATCAGTGGGCAGGTGAAAGAAGGCGATACGGTAGAAGTGAACATCATAGACGACAAAATAGAATTTACAGTAAAAAAATAAATAATTAATCCTTAAACTAGAAAATTATGGCAATGAAAGAAAATTTCATCTCAATGGCTCCAGATGAAGAATCAAACGCAAAGGTTAGTCCGATTGACAACAACAAAACTTTGATGATAGATCAATACGCATCGGACGCTGAGCCAGGTAATCCAGAGTTTGTTGAAAATATACAAACTATCTCTGACGCATTCGCGCATTTTCAACCTAAAGTGGAAGTAGATTTCACCGACGAAGAAGGCGCCACTGTAAACGAAGTGCTTAAGTTCAACGAGCTTCGTGACTTTGAAGCCCAAGGTGGAAAAGGAAATTTAGTGAAAAACAGTGAGTTTTTATCTTCTGTGAAACTAAAAATCGACACTAACGCTAAAATTCGCAAAAGCATAGAACAAAATCGTAAACTAAGAGAGATTTTAAAAGATGCTTCTGCAAAAGAAGAGTTAAAAGAAATGCTAAAAGCAATGTTAGCAGAATTGGAAGAAAACAAATAAAACGAATGAGTTATGGCTGAATTAGAATTAAAAAAACAAGCAGTAGCAGAACAAGCACCAGTTGCAAGTGCTAGCGAAAACAAAAATACAGCAGAACTTTTATCTGCGTTTGGTGGATTTAATGCAATACGTGGCTTTATGCCAGATGCAGACAATCTAAACCCTGCAAAAAAAGCAGCAAAAGCAGTTTTCTTAACAGACAAACGCTTCAAAGACAAACGTGAAGGTCTTATCAACGATATCAAAGGTTGGTTGGAAATCTTGGAAGAAGGTCACACAGCTGCAACAGAATTTGTTGATGCTTGCAAGGCAAAAGAAGAAAAGTACGAAAAAGTGTTGTCTCAAGGCATAACAGACGCACTTTTTGCCACAGCAAACTTGGAACGTTCTTATCGTGCATTAGACTCTTTCTTTAAAACAGCAAATGCAGAAAAGGTGAAAAACCTACGCGTTATCAATGTTTACAAAGATGACATTGCCGACCCAGATTCTGGTTTTGCAGGTGAAGTAGATGCTATTTTAAGAGGTGGTTTCGACCGTTTAAGCCTAAAAGATTGCTATAGCCTACTTGTAGTGCCAGGCAACGTGTTCCAAGACAAAGTATCTCTACTTCAATGGGCAAAAATAGCATTCAAATACAAAGTAATGCTACTTACCGACCATGCAGATGAATATTCTTTCGACGACCTTTTCTCAAACACAGAGGGCTACAAAGATAGCGACATTGAGCTACAAAACGTAATTATGACAGCCAACTGGATTGTGGGTCGTGAGTCTGAACAACTATCAGCAGACGAAAAAGAACACCCAGCATTTTTTATAGCAAGTTCAGCTGCTCTAGCAGGTAAACTATACGACGAGAGTGCTAGTATGGCACAAGGTGCTGGTGGTAAAAAATATGGTACACTAGACGGTGTTAAAGGTGTACGTCTAGACCTATTAAAATCTGAAATCGCTTCACTAATGGACAATCAAGTAATTCCTATGGTGTATTCAGAAGGTAGAGTAATAGCATTTAACAATGCCACTCTTTACAATGGCGACAACACCGCAATGAAAGAATATCCTATAGTGCGAGTATTCGACTGGGTGAAAAAAGTACTTATGAACTATGTTCACGAAGTGGCTCTAGAAAACTGGGATCCATACAACTCTCCAAAAAATCTTAAAGCTAAAATTCAAGCTTTCTTAAATGATTACAAAGGTTATGGAAACTTGTTCCAAAATTATGAAATTAAAGAGCCTACCCAAGACCCTATTACAAAAAGAATCACATGTGATATAAGCTTGACTCCTTTCTACTCTGCAAAAAACTTTATCATTAAAGTAGCAGCAGACAAAAAGGATAAAGAAACCCAAATGTCTTAATTAAGATGTTATCTAAATTATTTAAACTTTTAAACTTTAAAACTATGGCAAAGACTCCTGTAAAATTGGAAATTGATGGTTACAAAGAACGCGAAGTGTTAATGGTAACCTACGAATTTGATCAGGCAACCGACATCGAAGGACAAATGTCAGGTATTCCACGTGGTGGTAAAATTACAATTCGTGTTAAAGCTCATAACGATGGTACTCCAGACTTATTAGCTTGGATGATTGAACGTAATTTACCTAAAAACGGTACTATTACCTTTATGGAAACCAAGACAGGTAAAGTGATGAAAACCATTAAATTTACAAATGGTTACTGCATCGACTTCGACGAAAAATGGGAAGACAAAAAAGAACACTCTGAACAAATCGTTATCACTTGTCAAAAGATCGAATTTGGTTCAGTTGTTTATGAAAACGACTGGGCATAAGTTAACAGATTGTGTAACTAATTAAATTTAAACATTATGGCAGAAAATAAAACTCCAGTACAATTGGAGGTAAGTGGCTTTGAAGCCCGTGAAGTAATGTTGGTTGACTACAAGTTTAACCAAGAAGTGGATCGTGAAGGTCAAATCGCAGGTATTCCTCGTGGTGGTAGAATTACTATCCGTGTTAAAGCAATGAACGACGGTAATAACCAACTTCTACAATGGATGCTTTCTGCAAACGATCCTCGTGACGTAAAAATCTCTTTCGCAAACACAGTAGATGGTTCTACAATGAAAGAACTAACCGGTAAAGGTTGCTACTGCGTACATTTCACAGAAAAATGGGAAGATGGTGAAGGTCACTATGAAGAAATAGAGATAGTTTGCCAAGAATTGAAAAATGGACCAGTAGAGTTCGCAAATCCTTGGAAATAATTATTTAATATTTACTGTGAAGAGAGGACGGCGACATTGTCGTCCTCTTATTTAAAAAATTGAAATCATGTCATTATCTGCAATATTAAAAATAGGCGACAACGCAATAGGAAACTACGATAAACAGTATCAAGTAGTGAGTTGTGTGTACAAGATTTCTTGCGGATATAATTATAGACTTCCAGATACGGATGCTAAAAACAATAGCATAGAAATAACATTGGTTTCACCAGGGAAAGAAGACCTTACTATTTACGATTGGTATATAAAACGAATGTTGTTATCTGGTTGTATAGAATTAGAGTTTCCTACTCAAACACAATCACAAGAAGGAAGAAAAACAGTGACATTCGAGAATGCTTCATGTTTCTCGATGAGTGAGTCATACGATATAAATGGTAAGAGTTTAAGACTTATAAAACTTGAACTTGTGGCAGAGAAAACTATTGTGGATACAATAGAATTTCAAAATTATAATTTATAAACTTGATTTTTATGGCCGAATTCTTTTCAAATCAACTTAAAGCAGTTCTTTTTTTAGGAGATATAACCGAACAAATGAACTTGCGTCAAGAAGATGGATATACAATACAAAATTTTGATTATCAGTCTTTTCGTTCTCGTGATAAGTTGGGCCAACCATATGGACCTTCCAATGCTTCACTAGCACATATAACATTGCGTTCTATATCTGGCGAAGGTTATAAAAACTTATACACTATTTTAAAACAAAGAGAATGTTATTCATTTTCTGTTTTATTTAATGTAAAATATGCAGACGATCGTTTGGTTGAATCATACGAAACAGCATCAGTGCTAAATGGTTATATCGTAGAAATAGAAGAAATATTTAATACGCATCATAAGAAAAGCCAAAGTATGATTCTAAATATGAAGATATTGCTTCATGATGTAGATTATATAGGTGTAAATACTCACAGAAGATTAGTAGTTAATAGTTAATCATATAGCTATGACAGCGGGATATAAGGTAGAAATCAAAAAGGCATTTAAAGATGATACCGCTGAATCAGTCTCTTTTACACAAGATACTTCAGAGCAAGTGTCAGAGGTATTACTTAATGCTTCACTAAGCAAAAAGATGTATGAATCAAATTGCTTAGAAGTAGAAATACAAACAGAGAAAGATATAGAAACCTTTCGAAACAAGTTAATAACACTTACAAACAATAATATAACATTAGCAAAAGACTATTATATATTTAACATTAAACAAAAAAAAGAGAAGGTAGTACTAAAAGCTTATAGCCTAGATTACTTTCTTACAATAGACAAATTTTGTCAGGCCTTTACAGCCAAAACATTGGTAGATGACATTATAAAACCAAGCTTACAACAATCTCAAAGTAAACATTTCGATAAGTTTAGAGAAATACAAACAGGTAGTAAGAGTGGGAATATTAGCAATTGCGTGGTGAGCAACGTGAAAAACTTTCAAGGTACTGTTATTCCATATGCAGTGCAATACAATGAGAGTTTATACGACTTTATGGTGAGGGTGTGCAATAGAGATGGTGAGTTTTTATATGTAGATGAGGACAATAAACTAAATATAGGACTTAAACCTACCAATTTGGTGCGTTTAAGTTCTCTAAATCCACAAGAGATAGAATATGTGGAGTCTTACAATGAATCTAATGAAGCAGGTTGGGTAGATAAGAATTATTTGTTAGGTTCAGAAAACAATACAGAAGAAAACACAGAAACAAATAAAAAACTAAATATAGCATTTGGAGTTTTAGCTCCAGAATATCTAGAACAAGTAGAAACAGAAGAATATTCTTCATGGTTAGACTTTACCCATCCATTTTCAGAAGCTTGTACCTTAGTGCGTGCATTAGCATTTGAAAGAACCCTTAAAGACTCCTTACTCGCTGCAAACCGAGTGATGTCATTAAACTATTCTCACTATGAGCTTTTTGTATTATATTTTAATTCAGTATTTAGTAAACAATACCCTAAAGGAACATTGTTGTATTCATCTCCACTTGCAGTAGAGGAGGAAACAGTATTGACTCGAGACAACAAAGGCTATCAAGAGTTGTATCGTATTCAAGAAGAAACAAAAAATGGTCAACTTAAGGTACTTACTACAGAACATCCAAACATAGGATTGGGTGGAACTATAATTTATAAAAACACTTCATACGTCTTATACCAAATTAATTTTACACTCACTTCAGACTGCGTTGAGCAATGCGAAATGCTTTTAGTTCCAAAAACAACTAAAGGCTTTTATCCTCTTCCAATGCCAGAAAAATATGTTAGAAGAGCTTCTGCACAAAGGGCTATTGTGGTAGACAATTTCGACCCTTCACGTTTGGGTCGTGTGCGTGTGCAATACCCATGGCAAAATGAAAAGATAGAGGGCAATGAGTACTCTTTAAACAATATTAATTCTACACCGTGGATTCGCATTTCTTCACCTATGGCATCTGATGGAGCAGGCTTTTTGTTTAGTCCATCTTTCAAAGATGAGGTAATGGTAGATTTTGAAGACGGAAATGTAGAAAGACCATATGTATGTGGTTCATTATACAATGATATAAATAGACCATCACTTCCTTCAAGAAGCCAAACACGAGGCATTGTAAAATCAATCACCTCAGTGAATGGTCATCATATTTCATTTATAGATAATGGTGGTGGGGAAAGGTATATTTCAAACATAATGCCATTTTTAAAATTGGCAGCCTCTTACGGAATTGCAGACCTTAGAATATTCGACGGTCCTTATTCAAAATACTTAGGCGGTGGATTTGAAATTGCCGATTATTATGGCATATATTCTATTACAGGTTCCACTCACAATAGAAGCATAAATATCAGTTCTCCTTTTGGTACAGTAAATATAGATGCCTTTTCTGGTATAAGCATAGAAGCACCAATGGGCGATGTGAATATTGTAGGTAAAAATGTAAACATAGAAGCAAGAAACAATCTAACCATAACATCCGGAACCAATATTCCTGGATATTTCCGCAACAAAGAAAACTTAGGGATATTTGTAGAACCATTTGCAATGATAAACAAAGTAGCTGGTATAGATTTTAGTTTTATAAGAACATACTTAGAAGTGATACTTCGCCCAATAGGAGGAAATATGCTTATAAAATCTAATCGCTATATGTGTTTAGAAGCTGGCGATGGAGAAACAATTGTAGAAAGAGAAAGGTCAAACAATAGTTTTGGTTCATTTCTTTCTTGTACAAACAATAAATCTGTGGGCGATGTGCTATTAAACACCATTACTGGAACATATACAATAATAATGAATTATAATTCTATGTGTCAGAAGTGGGAGAGTTTGTCTGAAAGAGTAAAAATGTATAGAAATACTCCTATTCAATCTATAGGTCAAACGCTGGTAACAGATTTGGGTGTTATCACAGAAGAAGCATTGGAAGATAGAGATTATATGTTAAACTCCGACGAATGTGGACAATTAAGAGCTATGCGCCGAACTGCAGAAGAAATTATAGAGATAAAAGATTCATTATTTGATACTTATAAATTGCAAGATAAGGACATAAAATCAAAAATAGAAGACTTTGATAGCATTTTTAAATCTCAAATGAAGAATTGGAACCAAGATGAAGAGCTTCCTTATGTAATAAACTCAAAAGAGTTGATGTATAAGGAACTAAAATACACCGTAGATTCACAAAAGAATCTAAGTGATGTGATAGAGATGGATAAATGGAGTGACGAAATCAATATAGAAGATGCAGTAAGAAGAAAAGAAGAAACAGGTATAGACGTGAAGTCTATATTAAAAACAGCAGCGCTAACAGCAACAGGGCTAGATGAGTATTATAAGCTAAACGATGAAAGAGCGTGGACCGAACGCGAAAAAGGAGCAATTTTATTTTCTGATGATAAGAGAAACTTTTTTAAGATTGCAACAGATGGAAATCTTCAAAAAGCACACCCTAAAGACTATGATAAAATAATAGTAGATATAATTAATAGTATAAATGATTAAAGTGTTTAACCTAAAAACAGTAATGTTATGGCATACAGTATAGAAATAAATGACTTTGACAAAGAAAATGCCAATTTCTCATTTTATCAATCTGGTGAAGAAAATAAAAAGTCATCAGACTCTGGAGAATTGTTGAAGTTTGTTCATGATATGCAAATGTATAAACCAAATTCTTTGGAGATTGAACTTTATCTAACTAATAAAAATGTTACTATTTCAAGCCTTAATGGTCAGTTGATTACATTATACGAAGACTCTGTAGTAGTAGCAAAAGACTACTTTATTTTCAATGTTAGAAAAAAAGGTAGTTATGTAACTCTAAAGGCATATAGTGCAGATTATTTCTTAACTCTAGATAAGTTTTGCCAAGCATTTACTGCAAAAAAACTAGTAGAAGGCATTATTAATCCAACATTAGCAAAATGTAGTAGCAATAATTTTGTCAATTTTAGAAAAATAGCTGGAAATTCTGTGCAGGGAGAACTAAAACACTTCTTAAAGGGGCATCAGTTGCCATACGCAGTGCAGTACAACGAAAGTTTCTACGACTTTATGGTGCGTATTTGTAACCGCAATGGAGAGTTTTTATATTCAGATGTAAACAACAAACTTACAGTAGGTTTGGCTGGTAATACAGGTATTTTACCATCAATAGAAGACGCTGATATAGAATATGAAAATGCATACGTTGAAACTCAAGAATGCTGTTGGGTGGATAGAAATTATTTAGAAGGTTCAGGCTCAAAACTGACTAAAGCAGAAGATGGTAATGAAACACTAAAATGTTATAGCGCATACGGTGTTTATGCTCCAGAATATTTAGAAAAGATACAGGGAGAGAAGTTTTGTAATTGGAATGACTATACTTGTGCTTTCACTGAAATCTTTTCAGTTCTACATGCTTGTGCCGACGAAAGAACAATATACGATGCATCTTTAGCATTTATAAAGACCGTTGCAACCAATGATACTATGTATGGATATTGGGTAAACAAGAAGAATAAAATCTATAAAACCACATATCCAGACCAAACGGAATTATATTCAACTATTTCTACAGAAACAAATATAAACGACGCCTATCTAGAAATAGATGAGAATCAAAGAAAAGCGCAATCAAATCAAGTTCGACTTTTCTTTTCAGCAAATCCTAAAGTAAATTTGGGCGATGAAGTTGCGTATAGTGGAGTAAATTATGTGGTGTATGAAATACATAACAACACATATAAAGATAATTCTTCTTATACAAATGAGTATGAATTGCTTTTGGTAGGCAAAACAGATGCTGGTTTTTATCCGCTTCCAATGCCAGAAAAAAGCATTCGTAAAGCTTCTGCACAAAGAGCTAAAGTTGTGGATAATTTCGACCCTGATCGTTTGGGTAGGGTGCGTGTAATGTATCCTTGGCAACCGTCATACGAAGATGACCAAAAATATTGGGAAGAAATCAAAAGAGAACAAGGTAAGACAGATGATGAGATAAAAGAAATGATAGATGATGAGGTGGATAAAAAAGAAATAAATGAAGCTCTTAGAAATGAAATAAATAATAGAAAAAACTGTTGCCCTTGGATTCGTGTTTCTGTGCCTATGGCATCTGATGGAGCTGGTTTCTTTTTTACTCCAGCTGTTGGCGATGAGGTGTTAATAGACTACGAAGATGGAAATATAGAAAGACCATACGTTAGTGGAGCATTCTACAATGTAGATAGAAAACCATCAGTCCCTGCACAAACCCACAATTACGACAAGGTAAGTTCTATCACTTCAACCAACGGACACCATATTTCTTTTACTGACAATGGTGGATCTGAACGTTTCTATTTTGACTTTCTACCGATAATAAAAATGGCAAATACTTTTGGTGTACACGATAATATAATACCAGGTGATAAATTCTTTGGAGGTGGATTTGAAATCTCAGACTATTATGGAGTGTATGCTATTAAAGGTTCTACACATGGTAGAAGTGTAGATATAAGTTCTCCTTTTGGTACAGTAAGCATAGATGCTTTAACAGGAATATCAATAAATGCACCACTTGGTGATGTGAAAATAGTGGGTAAAAATGTAAGCATTGAAGCAAGAAATAACCTTACGATAGAGTCTGGTACAAATGTAAAAGGTTATCTAGATGGAATAAATAGGGGAAATTGGAAACAAAAATTATGGGAAAATTTAGGAGAAAAGGTATTAAGTGATATTGTGGATATAAGTCATTACCGTCATATTATAGAAATCTTCTTACGCCCTATTGGTGGCACCATGTTGCTAAAATCTAATCGTTATATGCGATTGGAAGCAGGAGAAGGAAAAACCGTAATTGATGATACAAATGATTATGATGCATCATTAAAAGATAAAGCTGCAGGTTTCTTCCTAATGAAACCTTTCCCTTCTGCAGAGAAAGTAGATATTTATGCTGTTAAAACCAGAATGGTTCGTTTTATGAACGATTATAAGTCGATAAAAGATATTATTATTTCCACAGAACCTATAGTAAAGGATTGGTATTCCAATGAAATTGCTAAACAAATTATTAAAGGCATGATTCAAGGTGATGATGTAGTAGGTAACTTAAATCTTGTAAATGTACGTAATAGATTTGTTGAGCAAAATCTTATGAAGATATGGCGAAATGCTAAATGGATAAGACAAACTATTACAACATACCAATTTCAAGACTATAAAACTGAAACTTCATTGAGAGATAAATTTACAAAATTATGGAATGAATTTAAAGGATTGATGATTAATAATGCAAATATGGATATTCCAGACTTGAATAAAAAATCATTAATGTTTAATGAATATGAGGCTGTTGTCAATAGTAACATAGATAATGATGTTTCTTTTTTAAGTACAGATACAGTTAATGCAAGCAACATTAATGGCTTAGATTTAAAAAATTACATTAAAAAGAAATCTGCTGAAGAACCATTTTATAAACAGACATTGAAAACTGTTTTTGGTTTTGAGGGTTTTGTAGATGATAAATGTTGGTCAACAAAAGATAAAGGTGCAATATTATTTTCCGACAACGAGAACAATTACTTTAAAATAAGTAATGAAGGTTCATTTATTAAAGCTGATACCACAGATGAGGCAAAACAAATAATAGACATTATTAATAGTATAGGAAACGACCCATTATGAACACAATAGCAGAAAACTTTGAACAATGGCAATCTGAGTTAGAAGAACTTCAGAAGAGTGTCAAAAAGGATTTGCAAGAAATTCAACGTTGTAAAATGGAAGTGCAGTCTATGAAAAACAATTTGACTGACACTTTAGGTGAACTTAAAGAGCTTTCACGTGGAAAATTTATTCGAGACGATAATCGCATTATCCTTTCTGCTCCAGAAATTATTATAGGTAATGTAGATAATGATGGAGTACTTTATAATATGCCTTCACGCATTGTGGTGCGTGGCAACGAAGTAAACCTAGAAGCCACAGGTCTAGGAGGAATGTTGGGCGGAAGCGTGGTTACACGTGCTTCGCACATACGAAACATAGCCGAAGACCCAGGAAAAGATGGCAACGAGCACGCTGTGCTTCCTATGTCGGAGGTAGTTTCACAAGGCCGTAGTGTGTCGCTTATTAGCGAAGATGCCACTGGGGTGTTTACTCGCCCTGCGTGTGCTAGCATTACAGGTGTGGAACTAAGTTCAGAAACAGGCATAGCAATGAGTGCCACACAATCAAATACCAATAAGAAGTCTATTCTTAAGGGTAGAAAAAAACAGTTAGAATCACAAATTAAAGACCTAGATTCTAAAGCAAAGAATCTAAAAAATGAGGTAGAATCTAATATTAAAGAACTAAAAATAATAGTAGATACCGAAGACCTTTTAGGCAGTGTTACTGCTGCTCGTACAAACTACCTAGAGATAGGAGAACTTTATGAGTCTTTCGAAACCTGTTCAGCTACACTTTATAGTTCTATGGCAAATTATTTTAGTGTACTTTCTAAACTTGCTGAAGCCAACAGACAAAAAAATTGCCTAGAAGAAATGGAAAAAACAGTGGATAAAAATAAATCTTCATTTAAAGATAAAACCACAGGCACATTCATTAGTATGCGTTCAGAAAATATTACAGCACTCTCTGTAGATGGAGATGGCAACTATCGTGAAAACAAAGAAGCAGGAGTGAGCATCACTGCCAAACACGTAGACATTGGTACTGTGAAAGCAGACGAATCGCTTCAAGACGATAGTACTATTACAATGGCATCTCGCAAAGTAGAAATAAATACCCTTAATCCAAAGGTAGAACGCAATGACAAAGGTGAAATTACCAAGGCAGACTATCCTGCAGTGGGCGATGTAATTATTAAATCTAAAAACATTAATCTTGAAACTTTAGACTACGAGTGGAAGGATAAAAAACAACAAGAAAAAGCTCTTACAAAAGATAGTAAAATTTCTATTCGTACAGAAACTGTTGATATGTCAGTTACTGATTCCGAAGGTAAAGCTACAGGAAAAGTGGCTGTGAATGCCAAAGTGCTTGAGGTGAAGTCTATGGATGTGGACAAAGATAAACGCACAGAAAAAGCACTAGCAAAAGGAAGTACAATGCTTCTTCTTTCTGAAAAAATGTATATGGGAGCGCGCGATTCAAAAACTAAGAGTGCTCAAATACAACTCTCTTCCGACAAGGCTGGCGTATTTGCCGACTCCACTCTAGAACTACAACAAGACAAAGCCGTTGTTCAACTTTCAGGTGGCAATGCTGCAGTAGGAGGTGGAAGTCTAGACCTATACGGCAAAACAACACTTCAAGGAGATGTTACTGCAAAAGGTTCTGTTAAAGGTGGCGATATAGAAATGAAGAATATGAAAGTTTCATCTTCTTTCAAATCACCAAGCACCTCAGAAGGCATCGCAGTGCCTGGCGCACCAGCTACAGGGAAATTGTCAGCCAAACTTAAAGAAGAAGAACTAAAATAACGAGCTGAATAAAAAGTGTACTTCTGCGTTACGCTTGCCTTCGAAATCCTCATTTACGCTTAGTAAACTCCGGTTTCTCAGGCTACGCAAGCCTTGAATTACATCTTTTTATTCAACTCTTATAGTCTTTAAAATCCCAAAAAATGCTCTGAATCCTGCGGAATGTGGTAAAAAATCACACATTCCGCAGAGTTCAGAGTTTTTTTTAGGTTGGTGTTACTATTTTTTTACTCTACCGCACTGCTCATATCCATACTAAATACTTGGTCTACTCCTTCGGCAGCTTGTTTTTCGAGGGTTGCTTTATTTTCTGCCTGCTCGCTAGTAAGATAGGCTTGATATGCATCTTCCACCTCTTTTTCTTTGTCTTCTTTTAGTTTCTTTAGGGTGTCGGTGTGCCAATCGTATATTTCTTGAAGTGTATCTTTTGCTAGTTTTATATTTTCTTCTGAAGCTCCTGTCATTTTTAGAGCCACTTTAGCAGAGCCTTGTGAGAAAATAGCTTCGAGTTTGGCAGATGTAGCATCAAAATTTGCTTTTATATATTCTAGGCAAACATTGTGTCTTTCTTCATTCATTTCTGGCATTGTATAATATATTACTACATAATCTTCGCCAGTAATTTCATCTTTCTCTGTTTTTTCTTCCAACTTAAATTCTGGATGCTCTAGTTTTATACCTTTAGTAATAGGCATAATATATTCAGTATCTTTAGCTCTCACTGCAAATTGATTGTCGTTTGGAATAGAAACAGAAGCCACATCTTCTAAGTTTAAGTCTTTATCCTCTATTTTAATTGTGGCAGAAAGAAGTGCCATAGGGTCTGCTTTGATGCATAAATTTGACAAATGAAAATAGAATAGCATTGTATGGCCATTCATTTTTTGTTTGGTTTCGTCAAATAGTTCGTTAATCGTTTTGTTGTTCATAGTTTAGTTTTTAATGTTATTTACCTGTTGTGTTTTCTGTGTGTCCAGGGTTTGTAATGGAGATATTGCCTCCGTAGGCACACATTGTTTTACAATTGTCTAGTAGTGCAGGCATGTTTGATACCAATTCTTTGCCTCCGGGTGCCCATGGTGATACAATCACAGGAATGCAAGGCATAGGTGTGAGTACTCCCATCGCTGCAGAGGTAGCAGAAGCCACCGTAGGATTTGCCATTGACTGACACATACCAAATGGCATAATATTCATCATAGGTGCAAAGTCCATAATATTGGCTTTAAACTTATTTTGAATAGTAGGTCGAAGTGGTACTGTTACCATTAGTGTGGATGGTGCCATACCAAAACTACACTTGAGCATAGCGCCCATACAAACATATTTAGCCATATTTTTTTCTTTAATAGTTGTGCAACAAAGTTATCTAAAATTTGATGCCACTATTTTTTTGTTGGGTTTAATTAATCTATTTTTTAACATTTTACATTTGAAACGTTTGAGAAAATAATATTTAACGAATTCTTACATAAAACACTCATTTTCAGTGTTTTTGTTTAACAATTTTAATCTTAGACTTCTAAAACAATGCTCAATAATAAAAATTTGTTAGATATGTTAAACATTACTCCTAAAATAAACGCTCAGTGCAAGTTTTACATACATTTGCCACGTGCTAAATTCAATACGGCATGGAAAAAATACTTGAAATAGAGACGGTAAATTTACAAGAGTGGGGAACAGATATTTATCCTAAACTTTCTTGGTTTAAACAGAAAAAAGTTTCTTCTGCTCATGTTATGGTTGTGGGATGTGGGGCACTAGGCAACGAGGTTATAAAAAACTTGGCACTATTTGGTGTTGGCAATCTGGTACTAGTAGATTGCGATGAGGTAGAATATAGCAACCTTACTCGCTCTATACTTTTTACACAAGAAGATGCTTTGAAGCATCGTTACAAGGTGGATGCTGCTGCGGAAAGTGTAAAGAAAATAAATCCTAATATTAATGTTACCACGATAGTGGGCGATATAGCTACTAGTGTAGGACTAGGGCTTATTCGTAAAATGAATGTTGTGGTGGGCTGTTTAGACAACAGGTGGGCTCGTTACACACTAAATCGCTTGTGTATGCGTGCTGGTGTACCTTGGGTAGATGGCGGTATAAACGCTCTTGAAGGTGTTGCAAAGGTATTTATCCCTGGTAAAAATTGTTACGCTTGCACGTTAGAACCATCAGCTTTAGAGGATTTGAAACATAGCACTTCTTGCGCAGTGGCAATAAGAAGAAATATTGAAAGTGGCAGAGTGCCAACAACTCCTGTGGTAGCATCTATTATAGGTGCAGTGCAGGCACAAGAAGCAATGAAACTTATTCATAAAGAAGCACTTGACTCTGGCGAGCTAGTTTCGCTTTGTGGTAAAATGTTTTGCTACGATGGCGCTTCAATGACAGTGAGACTGGTTTCTCACGAGGCTTGGGACGAAGACTGCCCAGTGCACGAAAATTGGTCTCCTGTGGTAGAATCTCCTCTTACCAATCTTAATACAGTTGAAGAAGTTTTGGCATATATAAAAGATAAACTTTCAACAGACTCTGCCGAAATTGTATTAAGAAATCAGGCTTTTGTAGATTTTATTGAAGATAGAGCCACTGGCGAAAAGTATGAAGTTATGCTACCAGAAACTCAGATACCAGCCTTTATCGAAAATGATGAGGTGTTGCGCACCAAACCAATGGGTCAGTTTTACCAACATACCATCCGCAATATAAATGCCGATTTCAAATACAAAAACCTAACACTAAAACAACTTGGCATTCCAGAGCAAGATGTGTTACACGTTAGGGATGAGAGAGAATTTTACGTTGAGTTAGGGTCAACTCCTAACTCCTAACTCCTAACTCCTAACTCCTCACTTTATGAAAAACACAAACATATCAGCATTAAGGGCAGAGGTGCTTCTAAATCACCTATACCCAGAACAATCAGATAGTTGGGTAGTAACAAATAAGGGTACATTTTATCGCAACTATAGCGAAGATGTTTTGCAACTAGATGCAAATCTATCACAAGTATCTCTATCTCGTGATGGTCTGTTGCGTTTGTTGCCTCAAGGTTTGGTAAACACGAAAGATGAACTTAAAACAGCAGAAGAACTTTTTGTTCCTTTCGATTCTTGGCGTTTTAGAGATAGCCTAAGGGCAGAAGAAGATTTTGCATATCTTCTAGAAAATAGGCTAAACATAATACTTAAAACATATTACGGAGTAGATATTGACGCAGAAACAAATCCGCTCATAAGAGAAATGATGAAGCTTTTACCTCTATCAAGAAGTATTCGTGGCAATTTTCATAAAATAGGAGATATACTAAATGCTCTTCTCAACAAAAGAGTAACCACTCACATTACTTGTTACAACTGGAGCGACAAAACAGTAGATACCCAACCAATGGTTTGTTATAAGGTTTGGGTTCCAGATTTAACTAGTGAAGACTACAAAGAACTAGAAAAAAATATAGAAGCCTTGAAAAACTTTTTAGTGGAATGGTTTATACCTTTTGATACATATTGTGCAATAGAAATTAAAGCAGAAAAAAACACTTCGCTAAACAATGCAATGCTTCTAAATTATAATACAAAGTTGAGTTTATAAATTTATCTAGATATAGAATAAGATGAATGTAAATGCAAAAATAGATTGGCATGCCGGAATGGAGCTCACTGCTCAAACATTTATCGAGTTAGATAAATGCTTAGAAAGAAATAGGCAAATAACAAACACAGTGGCGTATGGAAATCATTTTGGAATACTTCCTACATCTACATTTTCTTGCAAAGGTGTGTTTGTAAAAAAGACATTGGAGATTACTCCACTTTCGTTTATGGCGCTTATGCCTTCTGGCGAACTTTTGCACGTAGACGAAAACGTAGTGGTTGATATTCCAATTTTGTATGGCAAGGAATATTACTTAGGTTGCAAACAAGTAGATAAAACTCGTAGTTTCAACAAAGAACAAGTGCCTTTTGTGGCGCCAGTAGCAGAATGTGGCATTTATACTTTCAACGATTTAGCCTCTGCAGATGTGTTCCCTCTAATGAAATTTAAAGTAAGCGAAGGAGTATTTTCTGTAGACAAAGACTACATTCCACCTTTCTTAACTTTAAGTTTAGATACTCGTTTTCAGGACTATATAAATACATTTGCATCAAAAGTGGCAGTGCTTGCGCAACACAAAAATTTGGAGTCGGGCGAGGCAAAACGCACTTTTCTTCGTTATGCAAATGTGCTTAAAAACTATAGCACTACTCATCGAGTTCAGCATTTTGTAGAGTTGCTACAAGAAATAAGTGCTGCTGTAGATTTTTATATTGTTCAAGCATTTACCGAGCATGTTATAGAGCAAAAAACTTATTCTCCATACGATATAGTGTCTTACTTTACCTGGATAGACGAATATTTGCATGGCGCAGCCACCATACTAGATGGGGTAGTACTAGAAGATAAAAGTATAGATTTTGAAGCTTTAAAACTGCAAGTAAAAGAAGAAATATACGCAAAAGTTTATCCAGAACTTAAAGAAGCATTATACAATGAACTTCATGAAGAACTTAAAAAAGAAATTTGGGACGAACTTTATTCTTCACTTTCAGACTATATAAATGGCAATTTTAGAAAAGAAATCTACGAACTTCTAGAAGGCAAGTTGTCTGAAGAGTTATACGAAAAATTGTATAAGACCTTGTATGATGGTTTGTATAATGCGCTATTTGTGCCAGCCCCAGTAGAGGAGGAAGAAGAATTTTTACCTTTAATCTAATTGTTATGATTACTCGTATCCCACTACAAATAAAGTCTGGTGCTTTAGCCACTTACACAGATGTTAAAGACTCGATAGATGCGTATATCGAACTTCTACTTACCACACCAGTAGGTAGTTGCGTGTCAGATCCCGACTTTGGTTTTATCCTAAACAATTTGCGTTTTGAGATATTTAATGAAAACGAAGGGGTGGTACTTAATACAGAAGAATGCCGCGACGAGCTTTACGATAAAAAGATTTCAGGCTCTTCTAGAAATGTAAACACATTTGCAATAGAGCTTAAGCAACGAATAGAGCAATACGAGCCAAGACTAGAAGATGTACAAGTGACAATGTCGTATGTAAGAGAACACCGCAAAATTTACATTACCGTGAGAGGAACAATCTCACAAACACAAACCAACTACTCATACCAAACCACCATGAGAATTTGGAATTAGATACCTATTAATATGAGAAAAAAAATATTTGCTACAGGAGAGTTGGCCAAAGAACTTCAAAAAGAAGCGACAGCAATTTGGCGTATGGGTAGTAACGAAGACAACTTCGAGGGCTTGGAAAACGACCCAGTTGTGTCACTACTTATGACAGCATTGGCATATCAAGAATATACTGCCGACAATGAACTTTCTCGATTGAAAGACGAGGTACTAGAAGACTTTTCTCGTATGCTTATCCCATACGAACTATGTCATGCAAAGCCTGCTAGTGTGTTGGTGCAAACAAACACAGAAGAAAATGTAAATATGGTATCGCTTCATGCAGATACAACATTTTCGCTAAGTGACAACAAGTATAATTTTATGCCACTTCTAGAGACCACGGTTTATAATGCCAAAGTAGACTCAATTGTGCGACTAGATGCACGCAGATGGAAAGTAAGCATAGACTTCAAGGAAGAAATTTCATCTTTAGAGGGTTTTTCATTTTTGGTAAACAACAATAGTTTTAAAGACTTAAACATTAGCATCGCTGGTAAAAGAATATCTCTTGTAAAACCTTGGCATTATGCAAATTTACCACTATCTGCTTGTTTCTCAATAGATTCAATGCTATACAACGAAACTCTTGCTTTCGATGCCACCACCACATGGTTCGACCTGTTCGCAGAGCAAAATAAACGTATGTTTGTGGTAGAAAAATATGCTTCAGACAATATTTTTGCTTGCCCAGTAGATAAAATAGACTTGGTTTTTGAGTTTATGGGAATGTCAGATGATTTTGTTTTTGATAAATCTCAACTCATCATAAATACAGTTCTACTAGTAAATACAAGTGAAAGAAGCGCAACAATTTCTGTAAACAATCCTATTGTACGCATCGCAGATGAAGATGAAAATGCTTCAGAAAAATTGTTACATCTAATGCGTCCGTCAGCGGAGCAAATGTATAAAAATATTTCATTTACACTTCGTCGTTCAGCAATAGAGCGTTTCAATTCAGACAATTTATTAAAATTATTGCACTGTATTATAGACAAATATTCTACAGACTATTATGCTTTTATGCAGATAGATAGATATAAAAATGGATTGGAAGTAAGTCGTTTGTATCAATGGCTGGTAAACCTAGCAAAATACCTAGAAGAATCTCCTATAGAAATGTCTTCTGGTGTGTATTTATTACTAAGAAAAGGCAAGGAAAATATCGCAGAAGACGAAAGTCTAACACTAAATTACTTAACTACTCAAGGCGCAACAGTAAATCAGTATTTAAGTGTGCGCTCTGTGTTCAACGTACCAGTGGGACTTTCTGGTCAAGGCACCACAGTAGTAGCAGAACCAGTTTTAGGTGTAGACGAAGCGGTTGGCACCAATATTCAGAACTCAATGTTGAGGTATTACATGGTCACTAACAACAGACTTGTAACCCCAGCCGACATCAAGATTTTCTGTTACAACGAACTTCTAAGAAGGTACAATATAGACTCTAGCATCATTCGCAATATCATAGTAAAAAATGTAATTTATTCAGAGATAGGACATTGTGGTTTTGAAACCAAAGTAGAAATACTAATGATAGATGATGTGTTTGTTAAACGAAGTTTAGCAGGCAAAATAAATGAAGTAGAACTTATCTTGCAAAAAATGATAGAAGTACGTAGTTCTTTTGTCTATCCAGTTCAAGTAAATATTCGTATTGTTTAATATAAAATTTAAGATTATGGAAGAATTTTTCTTAAACATAGTTTATAAAAACAAGAAGGTGCGTTTTCGCATTGCAAATCCAGAAGCGCCTCTAAGTACACTTATGAACAATCTTCGCCATGCAATTGGTAAAGATGGTAGATTAATTTTCGATTTCCCTTCTGTGGATATGTCGGGAGCTCCGCTAGATTATTTCTTTGGAAAAGAAGACTCACAGATAAACGAGATTAGGGTGCTACGCCCACGCATAGGCAAGGTTGATCAAACATTAGCCGATTATAATATAAAAAACGGCGATTCTGTATATTTAATTCCAGACCCATTTCCAGGATAGTTATGAAAGAGTTAACAGGCAGAAATAGACGTTTGCAATACGAATGGAAAAATCTAGAAAAAAGACTAACCTTAAGGTCTGATATAGATTACTCCATTACAAAAGTAAATGCACAAGGTATGCCAATAGGGTATGAGATAACATACCATGTGAAGTCTATTTGTGGAGTAACAAACATAGAAAACTTAGACAAACCTGGAGTGGACAACGAACCAATATTTGCAGAAGAATTTAAGATGCAAATAGATATACCAGAAGATTATCCTTGTATAGATGCAATACCAGAGTTTTGCTTCAAAACAAAAGATTCAGAGGGCAATGCAATGCCTCACCCATGGCATCCAAATATTAGATATTTTGGTGAAATGGCAGGTAGGGTTTGTTTAAATACACTAGATAGTTACATGGATTTGGTTTGGTATGTGGAACGAGTAGCTTTATACCTTAAATACGATTTGTATCACGCCAAACAAGAACCTCCTTATCCAGAAGATATTACAGTGGCACGTTGGGTGCTTCGCCAGGGAGAACCAATGCGATGGATATTTTTTAATCAAAATTGAAAAAGTGATGAATAAAGTTTTTTGTAAAATAGTTTGTTCTTTGGTTGTTTTAACAACTGCATTTATGGCATCATGTGCTAGTAAAAAGGCCATTGAAATGCCTATAAAACCATACCAAGTAATAACAGTATCAGAAGAAACTCCTTATACAGAAACAATTTCTACCAAAGAAGGGGTTAAAGATATGGATATGCTCCTTAAAATAGAGTATAGCGAGAACGATAATACATTAAATGTAAGTATTACTTCACAACATCATTTATTTGGTTTTAAAAACAATTCACTTTATAAGAATGTAATCAGAAACAAGAAAATTTCTCTAGCACGACTTCCATATAAAGTGGTATCAGAGCCAGAGATGACTTATAGATTGTCTAAAAATATCCGTAATAATATTTCTGGTTGTAACGATAAACATACATTTAAAGCTTGGATTTCTACTACAGGGTTGCATCCACAAATATCAGACTATGAAATGGTTACAGAAACTCTAACCCAAAAATTTGATATAGTGGGAGATACAACTATTAATATTGTTTTAGGCGATATTATGACAATGGAACGTTCTGTTTCTAAAAAAAATCGTTACGATCTCAACTTTTACACCAATTTAGACAAACAATATCAAGTTTTAGTAAAGCACAATCCATGTTTTGGTATGGCATCTGAGTTGGATTCTACAAAAGCAATGCTAGACGATATTAAAAGCAACTATACAACACTTGCAGAAAAATATCCATCAGTAGAAAATCTAAATGCAGAAACACTTCAAGCACTTGAAGAAGTAAGATTAAAACTAGCATCAAAATACACAAAAGTAGAATCTACCAACGAATGTCCACAAATTCAATCTACGTTGGACGAATACAACTCCTACGTAGATTCAATAGCAAAACTTGCAGATGTAAAAGCTGAGTTTGCTCACAAAAGACCAATGTTGTCGGTTCCTGCCGATCAGTTGTTAGCAGTAGCACGTATGGTAGACAACAATGTTGCATCTTGGCTAGTGTCTCAAGATGTGGTAGAAAAGTCTGACTTAGTAAAACGCAACAGAAAACTCATAGACGATATAAATAAGAAACTTTCTAAAAATATGAGAATGGACAAGGAACAAAGCACTGCCTTGTCAGTATTTAAGAAAGCAGAAAAATATTTCAATGAAACCTGTTTGTCAAATAAAAAGAGATGAGAAAGTTTTTACTATTAATATTGTGTATCACTTATTGTGCAGCAGTGAAAGCACAAGAAGCTCCTGCCGAGGTAAAGGCAGACCCTTTTGAAGCACTAGAGGTGAGGGGTAGAATGTCACTTTTTATAGAAGAGATAGAAACTCTACTTGCCAATGTATCTTCAGCCAAACAAAAGCAACTTAAAAAGGCAGAGAAGTCGCTCAAAGGCATAGAAAATAAATGGAGTGTGTATAGTGCAGCACACGGGGAAGTGATAGCCTCAGAAGAAAGCCTTATGGAAGTAGTGGTAAATTTTGAAGAGAAAAAACAACTATTGACAGACTCAATTTCCTTACAACTCCACAAACTAGACTCATACGATAAGTTTACACGAACAGAAGAGTTTATAGAAGAACAATTGACACCATATAGTGCACTATACAACGAAGCTGTTGAATATTCATTATTGCAACAAACAGCTCCACTTCTAGAAAAACTCAAAACAAAAGAAGGTCTCACATTTAGTGACATTACCTCTCGTTACGAAGAGGCAAAGACAATCACAGAAGAATATCCTGCTCTGAAAAAGAGAATGGAAGAACTTGAAAATGACTATATTGAAATAAAAACAATATCGGAAAAAATACAGGCAGCAGAGTACAAACCATTTCTCACTAGAATAAAAGATTATCTATATAGTCTTGCAGCGGTGGCTATGCTACTTATGTTTGCCAATATGGTACAAGCCAAGATACAAGCATTTAAACAAATGCGTAAGAGTGCCAAAGAGTATCAAGAATTATTAAAGAAAAACGAAGAAGAAATTCCTTCCATTTAAACATATAATGGCTATGAAAACTTGTAAATTTTTATGCTTAGCATTTTTGTTGCTACTAGCGGTTGGTTGTACTGAAAGTAAACTTGATAATACTTCAAGCGAAGAAGAAAATCTTGAACTTTCAGATATACAGTTTGATGAAAATTATAAGAATTTCTCTGTTGGGGTGCATTTTAAAGATACTTTTATGCCAAGTAAGAGAATTCAACCAGGTAAAATCCGATTGAATGTCACTGAATATGATGCAAATATGAATGAAATCACTGCATCTGCTCAGCCTATCTTTATAAGTGCCAAAAACCTTCGTTCAGAGAAGATTAAGGACTTGGGCATTAAAGGTTTAGTCTTGGTAGATTTGTCGCTAGACGAAATACAAATAGAAAAACAAAAATCTGCAATAGAGAGCCTTAGAGAATTTGTTTTTGAAGACCAACTATATGTTGCATTTATGCAAGACGGTAATGTGAGCAAATCTTATCCAGCCACAGATTATGTGCTAGACAATTATTTTGTGCCATCAGAAAAGCCTACATTGCTATTTCGTAGCATAGCTGCCAAGATAGAGGAAATGAGAAGTGAAAACGCAGAATATTTCTCTGATACCCCTATAGCAAATAAAATGCTTATAGTGTTTTCCGATGGACATATCTACGATGGAGACAGACCAATTGATCCAAAACACTTTGAATATCAAGATTTTTTGTTGAGTCAAACAAAGCAAGCAGAAAAACTACAATTTTGTTATGTAAACCTAAACGAAGAAAAAGATGATGAGTTTGCAAAAGAAAATGATGTAGAAGATATATTTACATACATTTGTAAAGAGACTGGTGGTGCTTATCTTCCAAAATTGGATATGAGGGATATTTCAAACGAGGTGTTGGAAGGTCGTAAAACCAATAAGGTAGATTTTAGAATAAATCTTACCAATCCAGACAATAAGATATTCCGAGGCGACGAAAGAATACTTAAAGTAACATGCACCTACGAAGATGAGGTACTCTTTACAGGTTCTAAATCTTATTCTCTAGGTAGCGTTTACAAACCAGTAATAGTAAATGGGCTAGGAATGTATAGTATTTTAATACAAGCAGGAGTGTTCACATTAGTACTATTATTATCAATTTACCTTGCATTTCAAATTATTATACCATACATACAATATCGTATCTTCAAGTATAAATATGTAACAAAATATACTGGCCCAAATATGAGTTTCAATGGGGTTCAAGTGCCAGAAACTTGCTACTATTGTAAAACTCCATTTGAAATAGGAGACGAAATAGTAGTGAAATGCGAACACGTAATGGACCTTTCTTGTTGGAAAGAAAACTTATACAAATGTCCAGAATATGGTAGAAGATGCAACACAGGAAAACACTATTACAATGAAAAAAATATCTTCGACAAGAAGAATGCCCCTTATTACATGAAGTGGCTTTTGGCAGGTACACTTGCAGGTCTTGTAGCTTGGTTCTTCTTTACATTGGGCATTTTTCACTCAGATTTCTCTGTTATAAATGGTGTTTATAATACCATCTCACAAGTAGATCCACTTAGAGACCTGGTTTTTGGTTTGCACAACAATAAAACCTCTGGTGTATTTGCCGCGCCATACTTTGGGTTCTTTATGTGTTTTTGTTTAACCTTTGCTTTGAGTCTACTATCTAGTCATGGGAAATGGCTTTATAAGCGTTCTATTGTAGTGTTTGTAAAAGCTTTAGTAGCAGGTGTTTGTGGCTATTTGTCATATCTATTAGTAGTAATCGCTCTTCTTGCATTCAACCTTAAAGGTTATTATTATATGATAGACTGGATACCTTGGGCTTTAAATGGTTATATCGTGGCTTACGCAGTATCATTCAAAACAGACATCAAACTCAAGAATGCATTAATGGGTGCAACTTTATCTATGGTATTCTCAATAGCGTCTATGTACCTTTGGAACTATTCTGCCCACTCACATATCGACACCCGCGACCTATTATTAGTAAGTTGTTTGATTTATAGCATAGGTCTATCTGCTAGCCTTGCAATAAATTACCCACAATCCGAACGCTATTTCATTAAAGTAGAAGGTCCTATAAAAACCATGGAAATAGCACTTTACAAATGGATGAATGCTAAATATGTAAACAGAAGTGTGACCATAGGAAAGTCTGTTGATTGCAATCTGCAAATGTCTTGGGACATAAATAGTGCAATAGCCCCAAAACAAGCTTTGCTTAAAATGATGGGAGGCAATATCTACATTATCCCACTAGAACACGGAGTCACCATCAAAGGCAAGCCAGCCATCCTAGATAAGCGAGTTCATTTATACCATGGTGATCATTTCACCATCGGACAGACTAAATTCACATATGTAGAACACGATGTTTAATTTCGATTTTAAAGGGTGTCTTCTGCGTTATGCTCGCCCTCGAAATCCTCGAGTACTATATGTACACTCCGGTTTCTTAGGCTTCGCAAGCCTTGAATCCACACCTTTAAAATCAAAATTATAGAAAAGCAAATCCCTCGGTCACTGATGTGCCACGAGGGATTTACTTTTTTACTCACTCCACTTTACGCCTTCCCAGATTTCGTAGGATTTTAGGGCTTGGTTTACGAACATTGGCCAACCATTTTGGATGGTGGCACCGCATGTTTCGGCTTGGCGTAGGAACATGGTTTCTATTGGGTTGTATATAAGGTCATAAACAACGTGGTTTCTTGTAATGCAGTGGTATGGAATATTTGGACATTCCTTCACATTAGGGAAAGTACCCACAGGTGAGGTATTGATAAGTATAGTATAATTTTTAATCACCTCTTCTGTAAGGTCTTCGTATGTGAAACCACCTTCAATAGGTTTTCTAGATACAAATTTGTATGCGATACCCATTCTGTCAAGAGAATAAGCAATCGCTTTGCTAGCGCCACCAGTACCAAGAATCAAAGCATTTTTATGAGTTTCGTTTATTAGAGGTTTAAAAGACTCTGTGAAACCATACCAGTCTGAATTATATCCTTTTAGGTATTTACTTCCATCCTCACGGGTTTCCACCTTCACCACATTTACAGCACCCATTGCTTTGGCATGCTCATCAAGTTCGTCAAGATATGGAATTACAGATTGTTTGTAAGGAATAGTTACATTAAGTCCTACAAGCATAGGGTGTTCTTTTATGATATTAGGAAATTCTGCTATGCTTTCAATCTCAAATTTTAGATACTCTGAACGAATGTTTTTTTGAGTAAATCTTTCATTAAAGAAATTTGGAGAAAGAGAATGGCAAAGAGGATTACCTATAATACCATATTGTTTAGTTACGTTTTTGTTTATTTTTCTTAACATAGGCTTTGATTACAAAGTAAATAATTAGAAGAGCAAAAAGAGCCATAATCACAACAGAAAGTTCGTGACTATATGCATCAATTAGATCTTGTTGACCTTGTGCAACATAACCCAATATAGCTAGAACGCAGTTCCATGCGCCAGCACCTAAAACTGTGAAAATACAGAATGGAACCAAATTCATTTTTGCAAGCCCAGCAGGTATAGAAATAAGTTGTCTAACAGCTGGGATAAGTCTGCCTACAAGAGTAGAAATCTTACCGTGCTTTACAAAATACTCTTCTGCCTTTTGTATTTTTTCTTTGCTAAGCAAAAGGAAATGACCTATTTTGCTATCTGCAAATTTATAGATTACAGGTCTGCCAAGCCATTGGGCTAAAAAGTAATTGATTAATGCCCCGATTAATGCACCAATTGTTCCAAAAAGAATTACTAAATAAATGTTTAGATTGCTATCTTCTTTGCTGGCAATATATGCAGCTGGAGGAATTACAATCTCAGAAGGGAAGGGAATAAAAGAACTTTCCACAGCCATCAGAGCAGTAATGGTATAGTAGTTCATATTATTTTCATACCATTTTTCTACTATTTGAATTATACTAGGATTTTCTTCTTCCTCTGCAACTTCTGCTATCGTTGCAGTTTCTGCAATTTTTACTGTATCTGTTTCTTCTACAATTTTTGTACTATCTTGGCTATATGCACCCATGGCAAATAGCACAACGGCGATTAAACTAATTACTTTTTGCATTATTAAGTGTGTTATAAAATTCTTGTTTTGCTTGTTCGTCTGTTTCCAAATCAAATTCTTTTTGCGCCTCGTCAAAGTTTCCTAAAATTGCATAACATCTAGACATAAATATGTGCAGATGATGTACATCAGTATGCTTTTGACTTACCTTAAGAGCTATTTGTAATGCCTTGTTAGGATTGTTAGCATTAAGGTAATACTGAGCAGTAATCATGTGTATTTGTGGATCATCAGAATCTCTTAAAAGTTCTCTATAAAGCTTATCTGCTTGAGTACGCATACCCTTGTCTTCGCCCAATATTTTTGCAACAAAAGACTTAAAGAAATGATTATCAGGAGCTAAATTCCAGGATTTAAGAGCAGATCTATATGCCTTTTCTACTTGATTGTCTAATATATAAGCCACAGATAAAGAATGGTGAATTTCAGGTCTATCTGGAAATTCTTTTATTACCTTATTAAATAAAGTGATAGCCTTTTTAGGCTTATTCATAATAAGATAACACTCAGCCTTTATAATTAAAACCTCATAGTCATTAGGATCCAATTTTTCTGCGTCATCTAGATATTTGAGTGCTTTAATAAAATTTCCTTTTACCTTATAAACTTTGGCGATATTTTTCAGACATGCCATATTGGTGTCATCTATGGCAAATGCTATATCAAAAGCATTTAAAGCTTCGTCAAAATTGTCATTCCTAGCCAATAAGTTTCCAAGATTAATCCAAGTGATATTATCATAAGGGTCTTCGTCTAAATAATCTTGTAGCAGTTTTATGCCTTTGTCCAATTCTCCCATTGCTTCATAACATACGGACAAATTGTTAATAGCTGCCACTTTATGTATAGGGTCGTTGATAATAGCTTTGAGATATTTTATAGAGAATATGTAATCTCCTACGCTCATACCCATTAGAGCCACATCGTTGTACAAATCGGCTTCTCTGATGTCAGAACTCTCCAAAATTTGGTCAATAATAAGATAAACCTTATCATAATCCCTTTCCCTTAGAGCTGCCTCCATAATAAGCTTAAGAAGATATTCTCTCAATGTCTCTATATTGTCACTAGTCCTATCCTCGTCGGTTTCATCTTCATCGTTTTCTGGTTCTTCAATTTCCTCTTTTTCGTTATTGTTATATTCTACAACATCAAACTCCTCTGCAGGAAATTGTTCTTCATATTCTTCTGGTGTAAAACTATTATCTAACCATTCATTAAGTTCCTCGTCAATGAAATCGTTGCTTATGCCCATATCTATCAGAGATAGAGTGTATTCTGCCACCTCAATTGTCTCATAGTTATTTCCAAGAGCATATAGGACATCCAATAACTCCAATAATTCTTTTGTGCTTAGATTATTGACGCCATCCTTTAAATATCTTTTATAGATTTCTTTTTCTGTTAATTCATTTATCTTTCTGCTCCTCATTTTTCGTTACTCCTTTCTTTAATACATAATACTCATAGTAAGAAACTATAAGTGTAGTAATAGGTAGAGCAATAATCATGCCTAAAATTCCAAACAATGCTCCCCATATAGACAATGATAATAAAATAACAGCAGGATTTAGTCCTGTGGCATCACCCATAATTTTAGGAACCAATACAGCGTCAATAATTATCTGTATAATGATAAATGCCAAAACAATATATAAGACATAAAGTCCAAAGTTATTTCCATATTGAGCCGATTGCACAAGTGCAACAAATACTGCAGGGATAATACCCAATGTGTGCATATAAGGAATCATATGTAGTACCGCTATAAGTAGGCCAAGGCCAATAGCCATCTCTAGTCCAATAATGCTAAATGCTATAGCAAACAATGTTCCTACAATAATAGAGATTAATGCCTGTTTTCTGAAATATGTGTTCATATATTTACTCATATCTCCGATAAGTTTTACAGAAAAATCTCTGTATTTAGTAGGCACGTATTTATTCCATTTGTCAGAAAGATTGTCAAAATCTTTCATTATAAAAAACAGATATAGTGTAAACAAAAATAGTATAATAGCACCTGCTACATACCTTAGTGATGCAGAAACGACTTTGAAAGCCTGTGGAATAAGGTCGCTAAAAAACTCATCATATGTAAATTGCTGTAGCCACTCATTTATATTAATAGAAGCAAGAAATTTTTCTAAATGTGGTCTTATAACCTCTGGATATGTAGATGTGTTGTGTTTAGAAATAAATTGTTGTGCTAAAATTTCTATATCTGCCAGTTCTTTACTTAAACTATTCAGAATAAAGTAAATAAAACCAGATATCAGTCCTAATAGTAATATTAAAACTATAATAACAGAGAGTGTTCTATTCTTAATTTTTATTTTTTTCTGAAAAAAATTTACAAATGGATTAAGCATATATGCCACAAACCATGCAGCCACAAAAGGCAGTAAAATATCTCCCAATGTGTAAATGGCGTAGATTAAGAGTGAAAATATGCTCAATCTTATTATCAGTCTAACTGTAGAATCTAGTGTAAATGGCTTATCAAACATTTGCGAACTAAATTAAAAATGTTTACTTTTGCAAAAGTAATTAATTAAGGTAGTTTATACAATTTTTATGGATAAAAATTCGTTAATACAAGAGATAAAAAACGATTTAAATTCTATTAAAAAACAAGTTGAAGTCACCTTGGCTAAACTTGAAGTGCTTGAAGCGTTGTACAAGTTGGATGTAGTAAAAGTAGGGACGCTTGATTCAAGCGTCCACGATTCTGAATCGCAAGCTGTTGAGTTAGGAATTAGTAGTGAGGACGTACTGTTGAATGTCAGTGAAAAATTAGAAGTTAAAGAGCCTATTGTTGAGCCAGAACCAGAGCCTATTGTAGAACCAGCACCAGTTGTAGAGTCTGAACCTGCCATAGAACCAGAACCAGAGTTAGAGCAAGAAGAAGTTGAAGTAGAAGTAGAACCAACTCCTAACTCCTCACACCTCACTCCTAACTGCGAAGTTGCGACCCCTAACTGTGAAACACCAGTGGAACTTCGCAATCTAATGTCAATCATAGGGCTCAACGACCGTTTCCGTTTCCGTCACGACTTGTTCTCTGATAGCAACGATTTGTTTAAAGAAACCATAGAAATATTAAACACAATAGAAAACTTTGACAAAGCAGTAGACTATCTTCAAGACAAATTTAAATGGAACGAAGAAGATGCTACTGTAGTGTATTTCTATGAAATTATAAAACCAAAATTCTAGTAGAATGAAACTTTATATAGTTCCCACTCCCATAGGAAATCTAGAAGACATGACTTTTCGTGCCATCAAGGTGCTAAAGGAAGTGGATTTTATACTGGCAGAAGATACTAGAACATCATCTGTTCTGTTAAAACACTTTGGTATAGATAATAAACTATGGGCACATCACAAATTCAATGAGCATCAGTCAACCCAATCTGTAATAGAACATTTAAAGGCGGGGCAAATAGGTGCAGTAATTTCTGATGCGGGAACTCCGGGACTTTCAGATCCTGGCTTTTTGGTGGTGAGAGAGTGTGTAAATAATGGAATAGAAGTAGAATGTCTTCCAGGTGCTACTGCGGCTATTCCTGCTCTTGTAAACTCAGGTCTGCCAATGGATAGATTTTGCTTTGAAGGTTTTCTGCCACAGAAAAAAGGTAGAAATACTCGCCTTACAGCACTTCAAGAAGAAACTCGCACTATGGTGTTTTATGAGTCTCCATATCGTGTGCTTAAAACATTGAAACAATTTGCAGAATTCTTTGGAGAAGAGAGACTTGCATCAGCTTCTCGTGAGATTTCTAAATTACATAACCAAACGGTTCATGGGACGTTAGCCGAACTTGTAGAGCATTTTACCAAAACAGAACCAAGAGGGGAGTTTGTTCTAGTTGTAGCAGGGTGTGATAAAAATTAAAACAATAAATATTTAACAATTTATATTATGAAAAAACTTACAATTTTATCAGTTTTAGCAATGGCTTTAGCCTTTACTTCTTGTGACTTTGAAACTCAAGCGTTCAAGGATATGCGTAATCAACGCGACTCTATTCAATATCTACAACAAACTCAATTGGATGAGTTATTAGGTTATATGGATATTGTTCAAGAGGTTGATTCTAGTTTTGAAGCTATTCGTGAATCACAAAACCTACTTTCTATGGTTCCAGCAGACGGTGAAGGTTCACAAAGTGTAAAACAAAGAGTACAAGAAAATATTTCTATGATTAGCAACCTTTTAGCGGACAATAATGCTAAAATTGCAGAACTTGAAGAAAGACTAAACGAAAGTGATCTTAAAAATACTAAGTTCCAAAAAACAATCAATCGTCTTAAAAAAGACTTAAAAGCTAAAAACGAAGAAATTACTAAATTATACAAAGATTTAGAAACTAAAAACTTTAAAATAGATAGCTTATTGGTTGAAAATCAATTAGTTGGTCAACGTGCAGCAGAACTTACAGCACTTTCAGAAGCTCAACAAGCTCAACTTAATGCACAAGATATTGCTCTTCATACAGCATACTTCTTTATGGGTACTCGTAAAGAACTTAAAGCTAACGAGATCAACGTAAAAGACAGAGATTCTGGTTATAAAACATCATTATTTACTCCTATTGATGTTCGCACATTTGATCGCCTAGAAACAGGTTCTAAATCTGCAAAAATCTTAACCAAACACCCAGAAAACTCATACGAATTAGTTCGTGACGAAAACAAAATCTACACTCTAGTTATCAAAAATCCAACAGAGTTCTGGAATGCGTCTAAATATCTTATAATACAGGTTAAATAATTGTATAAAAACATTTTTATAGACTTAGATAATACGCTTTGGGACTTTCAAACAAATTCAAAGAACGTCCTGAGCGTATTATTTTATAGGTATGGATTAGATAAATATTTCAAAGACTTTGACGAGTACTTTAAAATATACAGTGAGCATAATGACTACCTTTGGGAACAATATGCTCTAAACAAGATTAACAAGGATGAACTTAACAAGGAGCGTTTTGCTTATCCTTTATGGCAAAAAAATCTAGATTTGCCCGAAGTGGAAGAGGGTATGCAAGAGAATTATTTGCCACTTCTTTCTGAACAAAAAGTTCTTATCCCCGATTGTATAGAAACTCTGGAATATTTAAAAAATAGGGGATACAAATTATATCTTGTATCCAATGGTTTTGTAGAAATACAGCACAAAAAACTCTCTGGAGCAGGACTTTACAAATATTTTGATAAACTCTTCTTTTCAGAAGAAATAAAGGCGCACAAACCAAGTAAGGTGTTTTTTGATACTGCTATAAAATCTACAAATTCCAAGAAAAAAGAATCCATTGTAATAGGCGACAATTTCTTGGCGGATATAGAAGGAGCAAAAAATGCGGGATTAGCGCAGATTTGGTTTTGTCTTTCTGGTAGTATTCCTACAGAATTACCTTTTCAACCCACATGCGTAATAAAAACCTTAAAAGAACTTCAAAATATCTTATGATAGATACTCATGCACATATTTACGGTAGTGAATTTGCCTTAGAACAAGCAGAATTAGTTCAACGTTGCAAGGATGCAGGTGTAAGCCATGTTATCTTGCCAAATGTGGATGAGGAGTCGCTTGCAGAGATAAAGCTTTTTCACGAAAAGTTTCCAGATTTTACATCTATGATGGTGGGCATACACCCAACAAGTATAGGCGAAGATTATCAAAGATTATTAGATTTATTTGACGCTGAGGTTTCAACAGGAAAGTATATCGCCATAGGTGAAACTGGATTAGACCTTTATTGGGATAAAACATTTTTAGAACAACAGAAAATATCATTTGAACACCATATAGATGTGGCAATAGACAGAGATTTGCCAATTTGCATACACTGTAGAGAATCGTATGCGGAAATTATAGATAGTCTAAAGAAATTTAAAGGTAAACCGCTCAGAGGGGTTGTTCATGCATTTAGTTTATATCCAGAAAATGCTCGTCAGTACCTAGCATTAGGCGATTTCTACTTTGGTTTAGGAGGAGTAATTACATACAAAAATGCCAAGTTTCCAGAAAGGCTTGGTGAACTTCCGCTAGATAGAATTTTGCTAGAGACAGACTCTCCATATCTTACTCCTGTACCTCATAGAGGAAAAAGAAATGAACCTTCATATTTGATACACATAGCAGAAAAATTAGCTCAAATTTATGGGGTAACATCAGAAGAAATAAAAAATATCACCTCAGAAAATGCTAAAAGATTATTTTTTTAGCGTTAAGAGGTAAAGTTTTTTGTTAAATTTTGTGTAATATCCGTACTTTTTTTGTACCTTGCACTCGTTTTAATAGGTTTGGTATGTTTTGTTGATTAACTAAACGCCTAATTACTTAACAACTAAATAACTAAAACCCTAAACGACTAAATAAATTAACAAATAATCATAATTAATTAACTAACAATATTCATTAAAAATTAAAGTAACATGAAAAAATTAATCACAATGCTAGCTGTATTAGCTGGTTTAAGTATGTTTAGTGTTTATGCACAAGAAGAAGTAGCTCCTATTTCTGAAGAAGTTGCTACTGAACAAGTTGAAGCTCCTGCAGAAGAAGCTCCTGCAGTAGTTGAAGAAGAAGCTCCTGCAGAAGAAGCTCAAGGTGGTATTCACCAAGCTCTTAAAACTAAATTCATCGAAGGTGGTGCAGGCTTTATGAGTACTTGTGCTCTTTGTCTTATCTTAGGTCTAGCTATCGCTATCGAACGTATCATCTACTTAAGCATGGCTACTGCTAACTCTAAAAAATTATTAGAAAAAGTAGAAAAAGCACTAGAAACAGAAGGTGTTGAAGCTGCTAAAGAAATCTGCCGCAATTCTCGTGGTCCTGTTGCTTCAATCTTCTACCAAGGTCTAATGCGTCTTGATGAAGGTATCGACGTAGCAGAAAAATCTATCGTTGCTTACGGTGGTGTTCAAGCTGGTTTATTAGAAAGAAACGTTAGCTGGATTGGTCTTTTCATTGGTCTTGCTCCTATGTTAGGTTTCATGGGTACTGTAATCGGTATGATTGAAGCGTTCGACCGTATCCAACAAGCTGGTGATATCTCAGCTACTATCGTTGCTGGTGGTATTAAAGTAGCTCTTATTACTACAGTGTTCGGTCTTATCGTTGCTATCATCCTTCAATTATTCTATAACTTTATCTTATCTCGCATCGAATCTATCGTAGGTGATATGGAAGATTCTTCTATCACAATGTTAGATATCTTGATGAAACAAAGCATTAAAAAATAATTTTAAAGGAGATTAGATCATGTTAAAAAAATTATCAACAATAGTAATGATAATTCTATTCGCAGCAACAGCTGTTGTGGGATTATTATTTACCTTTGGCGGAGATGTCCAATCTACAGTTAATGGAGTGGATTATGAGCCTAGGTTTACAGAAAGCTTAATTTACTTGATATATGCTTTCGTTGCTATTGCTGCTTTGATAGTTTTAGGAGAACAAGCAATTCAGTTCGTTAAGAAAGCAATTTCTGAACCAAAAGCAGCTCTAAAATCTATCGGCGGTATAGCTTTATTAGTAATTTTATTAGTAGCAACATATTGCATGTCTAGTGGAGAAGAATTAACAATTTTAGGTGAAAGCGAACCTGTTTCTTCTACATGGATTAAATTGGTAGATATGCAATTATATTCTACATATATACTTACAGCAATTGGTTTCATATTAGTAGCAGTAGGTGGATTTGCTAAAAAAATTAAATAAGAAAGGAGATTATTATGGCAAGAGCTAAAAAGAAAGTGCCTGAGGTTAACTCAAGTTCAACTGCGGATATCGCATTCTTGCTTTTGGTATTCTTCCTTTGTACCACCACAATGGCGGTAAATAAAGGTTTAGCACGTCGTCTACCTCCTCCTGTTCCTGCAGAACAAAAAACTCAGGACTTAAAGGTAAAAGAACGTAACGTATTAGTAGTATTGCTTAACAGTAATGATGCATTACGTGTTGGAGGTAAAGATGCAACTGTTGCTGAACTAAAAGAAAAAGCAAAGGAATTTATCTTAAACAAAGATAATGACGAAAACCTACCTGAAAAAGAAGTAATAGATGTGGAATATTTTGGTAGTATAGCTGTTACTAAAAATCACGTAATCTCATTACAAAACGACCGCGGTACTTCATATTCTGCATATATCGAAGTGCAAAATGAGTTAGTGGCTGCTTATAATGAATTACGTAACGATTTAGCTAAATCTAAATTTGGTAAAAATTATGAAGATTTAGATGAAAGTCAACAAAAAGCTATTCAAAAAATCTATCCGCAAAAGATTTCAGAAGCAGAACCTAAAAATTATGGAGGTAATAAATAATGGGAAGATTTAGAGATAATTCATCAACAAAAGAGATACCAGCTATTAGTACTGCATCTCTACCTGATATCATCTTTATGCTATTATTCTTCTTTATGATTTCTACCTCTATGAAAGAAGTGGATTATAAAGTAGGTATAGCAATGCCACAGGCAACTGAGTTAACAAAACTAGAAAAGAAAACTCTTATTCGCAACATCTATGTGGGTAAACCAGTAGCTAAATTTAGAGCACAATATGGTACAGAACCACGTGTTCAGCTAGATGATGCGTTTGCAGATGTTAACCAAATAGAAAACTATGTAGTTTCTGAACGTTCTGCAATGCCAGAGCATGAACAAGATTTAATGACTGTTTGCTTAAAAGTAGATAAAGATACAAAAATGGGTATCGTAACAGATATCAAACAAGCACTACGTAGAGCATATGCATTAAAACTTAACTATGCAGCGACAGAAAGAGCTAATGACTAGTAATAAACTAATTAATCTATAAATTAATAGGGCGACTTTAGGGTTGCCCTATTATTTTGTTTATCCCAATGAGAAACATATTTTTATATTTATTAATTTTATTTAGTGTATCACTTTACGCGCAAGTACCAAATCATCTAATATCTCCTGTTGATATTCCAATTACTTTGAGTGCAAGTTTTGGTGAACTTCGTCCAAATCACTTCCACTCTGGAATTGATATTAAAACTCAACAGCAGATTGGCTTGCCTATGTATAGCATAGATGATGCTTATGTTTGGCGTATTTCTATTTCCAAAGGTGGCTATGGCAATTGTCTTTACCTACGCCACAAAGACGTGATTTCTGTGTATGCACACTTAGATAGATTTACTCCAGAGATAACAGAGTGGATAAGAGATTACCAATATAAAAATAAAACATTTGAGATAGATGCATATCTTCAGCCAGGAGAAATCTCGTTTAAAAAAGGCGATTTAGTAGCTTGGGGTGGAAACTCTGGCTCTTCTGGTGGCCCACATTTACACTTCGAAATTAGAGATACTACTGGAGTGTATGTTTATGATTCGCAACCACTATATAATGTATATGACAATGTTTATCCTCGCTTCAAGAATATAGCAATTAACCCTGTTTCAGGTTTGGGAATGGTAGAAAGCTCTTCAGCTTTAAAAATATATGGTGTCAAACGTACAGGAACTGGGCAATATACAGCTAATACCATTAAGGCATGGGGAAAAATTGGCCTAGAGGTAAAAGCATTTGACTATATGACTGGTCAAAATAACTTCTATGGTATTAAGTCGCTAAAAATGTTGGTAGATAACAAAATTACCTTTAGTTATACTATGGATAAATTTTCCTTAGAGGATTCTAGATACATAAACTCATTTATCAACTACGGTCAATGGCAAAAAACTAAAGATACATTTATGAGATGTTATCTTTTGCCAAATAATCCTCTTCCTTTTTATACCTCATATAACAGGGGATACTTAGAAATTAATGAAGAAAGAGATTATAAGGTAAAGGTGCTTATCTCTGACGTTGTAGGCAACACTTCAGAACTTAATTTTATTATCAGAGGCGTGCAAAGAGAAATTCCGCTCGTGCTAAACGATAGTGGAACATATGTTAAGTTTGATATGCCTGCATTGATACAAGGAATAGGTTATGCTATGTATATTCCTAGAGGTAGTTTTTATGATAATCTTTATTTCGACCATCAGGTAAGTTTTGATAGCACTCTTAATGCCAATGTTTATCAAATGCATTATTTAACAGAACCACTTCAAAATTCAACTAAATTATTTATTAAGCTACCTAAAGATACTATGCCAGCAAATAAGCATTATATTGCTCGTAGAAGTAGAAAAGGAGATTGGAACTATGTAAGTACAAAAATGTACAATGATAGTATTTTACAGGCTACAACAAAATCTTTGGGCGATTTTACCGTAATGGTTGATACTATAGCTCCAGAGATACGTCCACAATCGCGCACATCGTCTAGAATTATTTTTAAATTAGTTGATAAACAAAGTGGTGTGAATAGATACGAAGGTTATATTAATGGAGAGTGGGTGTTATTTGAAGAAGATTTTTATGGAAGAGTGTCTTATAAAGTAGATAAAAAGAGACTAAAAACAAAACGCCCATATAACCTTGAGTTTCGTGTATACGACAACTGCGGTAATATGAGCGAATATAAATTAAAGTGGTAAAAAGTAGTTGAATTACATCTTTTTATTCAACTACTAATTAAAGTTTAACACATACTTTTGTAACTTGTCCTCCAAGTGGGGGATTAAGTTTACAAAGAGTGACCTCTGCTTCTGCTATTTGTGGATATTCTTTCAGTACAGTTTCTTTAATTCTGTACGCTACGTGTTCTATTAAATGAGATGGTTTTTCCATCTCTTTTTTTATTGTTTGATATACAGAAAGGTAGTTTACAGCCTTGGTTACGTCGTCGGTTTCGATTGCTTCTGTAGCATCATACTTTAGACGTAATGAAACTGTAAAATATGTGCCCACCTTTTGCTCCAAATCGTAGCACCCGTGATGGGCATAAAACTGCATATCGTTTATTTCTATTTCTACCATATTACATATTTAAACCGCCACAGCAGTTGATTACTTGACCAGATACGTAAGATGCTAAGTCAGATGCCAAGAATACTGCCACACCTGCCACATCTTCTACCTTGCCTTCTCTGCGTAGTGGAATGTTAAGAATCCATTGTTTTTTTGTGTCTTCATTAAGCACACCAGTCATTTCTGTAGCAATAAAGCCTGGAGCAATAGCGTTTACTCTCACGCCGCGGCTACCTAGTTCTTTTGCAACAGATTTTGTTAGGCCGATCATGCCAGCCTTAGATGCAGAGTAGTTTGCTTGACCTGCGTTACCGCTAATGCCCACGATAGATGTCATATTAATGATGCTACCTGAGCGTTGTTTCATCATAATTGGGGTAAGTGCATGAATGTAGTTGAATGCAGATTTTAGGTTGGTGTTAATAACCATATCCCATTGTTCTTCTGTCATTCTCATAAGTAGGCCGTCTTTTGTAATGCCGGCGTTGTTTACAAGAATATCTATTCTGCCAAAGTCTTTCATTACTTCTGCCACTACTTCAGATGCAGAAGTAAAACTAGCTGCGTCAGCAGCGTATGCTTTTGCAGTGCCGCCCATTGCTGCAATTTCGTTTACTAAAGATTCGCTACGTTCGTCGTGTTTTCTTACTGTAAATGCCACTGTGGCACCTTGTTTTGCATACTCTAGGGCAATGCCTTTACCAATGCCTTGAGCAGCTCCTGTAATAAGTGCAATTTTTCCTTTTAACATAATTAATCTGCGCTTTTCCAAAACGGGAATTTCTCTCTGAAACTCTCCATTTTTTGTTTATCAATTGTAAATGTTCTAATTTCTTCTTTGCCTTCTTCTGCTTTGTCTATGATCTTACCTTTGTAGTCAATACCCACAGAACCACCAGAATAACTCAAATGGTTGTTGTCTTTGCCAACTCTGTTACATGCACACACATAGGCTTGGTTTTCTATAGCTCTTGCAAGAAGAAGCGTGTCAAATGCAAATTGTCTATTAACCGGCCATTCGGCTACTAATAGCAATAAGTCATATTTAAGGTCTTTGTTTCTTAGCCAGGTAGGGAAGCGTAGGTCGAAGCAAATTGCAAGATTGATATTCCAACCTTCGTATTCAAAAACAAGTGGCTCTTTGCCAGCTGTGAAGATTCTTTCTTCTCCTCCTAGAAACAAATGTCTTTTGTCGTAAAATAGTTTGTCTCCACTTGGAAAAACAGCAAATGCTCTGTTGTAATAATGTCCGTTATCTTCGGCGATAAAACTTCCTACAAAAAGAGAATTGTAAGTTTTAGCCCATTTGCTTACTTTTTGAATGGTAATACCATCATTATTTTCTGCCAAAGCAGGTGCAGAAATGGTAAATGCTGTGGTAAACATTTCTGGAAGCACCACAATGTCGCTTTCTGGAAGTTTTTTTAATAATTCTTCCACGTGATTTAGGTTGGCGTTAATATCTTCCCATATCACGTCCATCTGTACTAGGCTAATATTTAATGTTTCTTTCACGCTAACCCTAGGTCAAATAACTCTGGATGTTTGGCGGTGATGCCAATGTATTTCTCTTTTATGGCTTTAATATCAAGAGCCTCATTGTCGGTAGGTTTAAATAGGTCTAATATTTTCGCCTTTTTTTCTTTAAAGTCTAGCCCAACAAGTAGGATAGGGATATCGGCTTTTTTAGCGATATAATAAAAACCCATTTTCCAGTCTGGATTGGCCTGGCGAGTACCTTCTGGGGTGATTGCCAAATGAAGTTCTTTGACTTTTTTGAATTGCTCTGCCAATTTGTCTGTAAGTGAAGTTTTTTTGTCACGTGCCACACCTATAGCGCCATGTAGTTTTAGCCACCAACCTACAAGGAAATTATCTACCCATTCTTTTTTTATAAGGAATGAGGTCTTTTTACCTATTGAACCATATGCTATTTTTCCTATCAGGAAATCCCAATTAGAAGTATGGGGTGCAACACAGATAATTAATTTTTTGTCCTTAGGAACATTTCCCTCTATTTTCCAAGAGAAAAGCTTCATAAGGAATTTGTAAATTCTCTGTTTCATTATTGGGCGATTTCTTCTAGGTCTTTACTAATTTCCATTACGTCATTAAGTAGGTCTTGACCTAATTTTCTGTAATATGCTTTAACTAATTTACGATTGTTTTTACCATCAGGTTTACCTGCACGTACAATAAAGTCGTTGCTGCTAAAGATTATTTTACTAAATAAAACTTCTATTTTTTCTTGTTTTTCTTCAGAACTAATTGCAGATAATTTGAAACATTCTGTAAGTAGGTCTGCGTACAAATAATTAATGTCTTTTTTTAGTGCTTTTCTACTAGCCATAACTATAAAATTTAAAGTTTATACTACAAATATAATATATTTTTTACTTAAAAACGCAATCAAATTCTTATTTTTGTACAAATTTATGATGTGTTATGATAAGAACTATATTCAAAATACTAGCCTTTGTAATATTATTGACATTAACGTTAGTTTCATGTGAAGAAGATAAGATAAGTACGGATACTTCTTTGCAATTGAAATTCTCTTCTGATACTGTTCGTTTTGATACTATCTTTACAGAACAAGGCTCCGCTACATACAAACTTAAGGTGTATAATACATCAAAAAACAAGGTGTTGATAGATAAAATTACACTTAATAATGCTGAACATTATAAAATGAGTGTATCTGGTATTTCTGCAGATGTAGTAAATAATACTTATCTCAATGCCAAAGATAGTCTAATGATATTCATTCAGGTTTATATAGACCCAAATGATGATAAAACTCCTTTTGTGGTGCGTGATAGTATAGATTTCTTCTTTAATAATCATACTCAAGTGCTTCAACTTGAGGCCTACGGCAGAAATGTGAAGCGTTTTAAAAATAAAACTATAGATTCCGATACCACAATTACATCAGAAATTCCTATCCTTATTTCAGATTCACTTAAAGTAATGGAAGGTGCCACACTTACTCTTACATCTGGAGCAAGACTTTATTGTCAAAAAGGTGCAGTTATTTATGTGGCTGGCACACTTATCTCGGAAGGTGAACATGGTTCCATGGTTGAAATTAGGGGCGATAGAGACGATTTTATGAATACTATTCCTCCGCTAAGTTATGATCAGGCCTCTGGTCAATGGGGTGGAATTAAGATAGCTTCTAGTAGTTTTGGTAATGTTCTTGATTACACAGATGTGCGAAACGCAGATTTTGGTATAGTTATAGATTCTACGAGTGCAGAAAATGTTACATTAACAGTAAAGAACTCTATAATTAGAAATATGCTTTATAATGTAGTACATTCTGTAAATGCAAAAGTAGAAATTTACAACTCACTATTATACAATGCAGGTGAGAATATTCTAAGAATAGAAGGAGGAGAATACAAAGTGATACATACCACACTTACAAACAATTATGCATTCTCTTGGGGTGGCAGAACTCAACCTATTCTATATTACTCTAACAAGTATAATGATAATATTCTACCGTTTAAAGCAGAAATGTACAACTCTATAGTATATGGAAATTATACATCGGAGATAGATTATAAATTGGATACACTTACTATTTCTCCTGAATATTTCTTCAAAAATTGTATTGTGAAACAACACATGAAAATAGTAGATTCAGAAATTTACAAAGATTGTCTTATAAACTCTTCTCCAAAATTTGTGTATGATGAGATAAAAGATGATACATACAGACAATATGATTATCATCTAACATCTGCTTCTCCTGCTATTGGCAAGGCTGATATTTCTATCACTCCAACCACTCCAAAAGATTTGGATGGTATTGATCGTATGCAAAATGGAAGTGCTGATATAGGTTGCTACGAATATAATCAATAAATATATGAGAAAACTAATATTACTAACATTCTTGATCTTTATCTTCGGTGTTTCTTTTTCTCAGAAGCCTTATAGAATAATGTTCTATAATGTAGAAAACTTCTTTGATACAGTTGACGACCCAAATAAAAATGATAATGATTTTCTTCCAGAGGGTAAAAAGCATTGGACTTATAGCAGAATGGAAGAGAAGCGTAATTCTATAGCAAAGGTTGTTACAGCAGTAGGAGAGGGTACTCCTGTGGCAATAGTGGGTATGTGCGAGGTAGAAAACGATTATGTACTAACTTCTTTGGTTAAATATTCTCCTATTAAAAATCTTAAGTATAAGTTTATACATTATGATTCGCCAGATAGCAGAGGTATAGACGTGGCAATGCTTTATGATGAAAATCAGTTTCACCCAATAAATCACAAACCTATCTCTGTAAAATATACAAAAGGGAAAACCACTCGTGATATTCTTTATGTTAGTGGTGAAACCAATTTTAAAGATACCCTACACGTTTTTGTTTGTCATGCTCCATCAAGAATAGGTGGTAAGGAAAAATCTGAACATAGAAGAATGCAAGTGATGAGTCTAGTTAGACAACATTGCGATAGTATTTTATCGCTTCAGCCTAGAGCAAATATTGTGATTATGGGAGATTTCAATGATTCACCGGAAGACAAAAGTTTGCGTGTAGCCTTAGGGGCATTACCTCTTGAAACTCCATACAAGGATGAGAATCTATACAATATGTTTTATCAATTTATGAGAAATCCATTCTTCGGTACTCATAAATATCAGTCTGAGTGGAGTGTATTAGATCAAATAATAGTATCAGGAAACCTACTCAATTCAGGAAGATTAAAACCAGAAAGTGCCTATATTTTCAAGGCCGAGTTTCTCCTAGAAGTAGATAAGAGAAATATGAATCTCAAACCTAAAAGAACTTATAGTGGACTAAGATATAACGCAGGATATTCAGATCACTTACCTGTAATTATAAAATTCCTAATTCCTAATTCCTAATTACTCGCTGCGCTCGTGATTTTGCTCTCGCTCGGCAATGCTTAAGCAAGCTTATCATTGCTCTCGCTTACTCGCAAAATTCCTAACTCCTAACTAAAGAAGCTGAAATGTACATTCCCATACTTTCTCATCTCGATATAGTGTGGGTGAGCGGAGAAGTCGTAATCTCTGCCGTGCTCTAGAATGAAAAGCCCGTCTTCATTTAGCAATCCATTATTTAAAACAAGGTCTGGGAGTTTGTCCAAATCTTTAATAGCATAAGGAGGGTCCGCAAAAACCACATCATAGCTACCTTTTGCAGATTCAAGGTATTTAAAAACATCGGCTTTTTGTAAGTAGTAATTCTTTACATCTAGTTCGCTGCATACTTTCTTTATATAGCCGATATGTTGCATGCTTATTTCTATTCCTATCACAGATTCTGCGCCTCTAGATACAAATTCTAAACCAATACTGCCGCTCCCAGAAAAAAGTTCCAACACTTTAATATCTTCAAAATCTATCTTGCCCCCCAATACATTAAATAAACCTTCTTTTGCAAAGTCTGTTGTTGGACGTGCTTTTAGTTTTGTAGGTGGAGTAAAACGTCTTCCTTTGAGTGTTCCGCTTATTATTCTCATAGAGTGGTGGTATTATTGCATTGAGAGATATGTTTTTCTAGCAAATCAAGATATGATTTATCTCCGTCAAAGAATAATTGTATGTCCTTTCTAGATAAATCAAATTGTTCATAAACACTACCTATAAAGTATAGACAGTCTGTAGGAGTCTTTATATTGAAACTATTAGTAAGTAGCAACTTTCCATTTTCTACCAAATTGATTAGTAGAGAATTATTGTTAACACTAGCCCAAACTTCTTTGGTTGCATTACTTTTTGAATGTTCTATAGCTTTAGTAATGTTTTTAGAACTGTAATGGTGTATTTGATGTAGTGGGAAATGTGTTTTAATAAATTCGTAAAGTCCGTTGTGGATAGCGAATGTACAAATCATATCAAGCATGCTTATATCTTCTGCCATAATGATATGATTATTTGTAATGTCAGGGAAATTTAGTTTAAATGCAGAAATGCAGATTTCTTTATTCCCAATTTCTTTTGGGACAATGGTATAATATGGGTTGTCTATGTAAATGTTCCAGATTTCTGTCTCGTTTATAGCATCTTCACATAGGCATATTGCCATGGACTTACGGAAATTTTCATCTGTTTTTTCAAATGTAATCGTCTTACATTTCCCATTTACACATAAAGAAAGCCCACCCGTAGAAAAACGGATGGACTTACTATTATTTTTGATATTATTCCCAGTTGCCTGCATTATTGTTAGCTTCTTCTATGTCTCCGAATTTTAAGCCAGGATATTTTTCTAGTTTTTCAGTTGTATAAATTAGGTTGATAAGCTCTTGTTTATCTAAGTCGTTTAGATATGATTCAAAAGGAGCTTTAGCTGCCATAACTTTCACCTTGATACCAGCAGAACCAGTAGTGATTTCATCTTTTTCTAGAGTAAATTCTTGTCTTGGAGAAGAGAATGGGATATAACGTAAAGAATCAACTGGATAGTCTGCGCCAAATAAGTTTTCTAACATACTAACGTATGTGGTATCACGTTTGATAAGACCTAGTTTTACAGCTTTCTTTTCGGTCATACCTTCTTCTAGTTGTTTATCTGTTAACTCACCTTCTTTAAGGACGATTTTAGCTTTTTCATTTTTGATGAAATAAAGAAGAGTATCGAAATTGTCAGTGTAATCACCTTTAATGTTACGATATTCTGTTTCAGCATGACGAATGTCGATTAATCGTTCTACGATGACTTTTTCACGAGCATCTCTTACTTCGTTAAACTCAATAGGAGTCATGATACTTTTGTAGCTAAGGAATGCTAATGCACCTGCTGCTACAACTAGTAATAATTTAAAAAGGTTATTCATATCTTTATTTTTTTGTGATTTTCATAATACAAATGCAAAAGTAAAGAATTTTATTTATTTCTACAACTTAAAAAAGAAAACTTTTTCAAAAAAATATGATAATTTTGTGTCATGATATTATAATCAGATGTTAGTAAAGCATTGTATATTAAAACACTTCAAGTTTGAGCCTTCTCAAGACCAAAAGAAATTTATAGACCTTTTTTCGTTATTTATGACCAAAAAAGAGTCTTATAAAACATTTCTTTTGAAGGGTTATGCAGGTACGGGAAAAACTACATTGGTAAGTTCCATTGTACAGGCATGTAAAGATCTAAATATTCCTGTTATTTTATTGGCACCTACAGGTAGAGCAGCCAAGGTTTTAAGTAATTATTCTTCAGCTCCTGCATCTACCATCCATAGGGCTATTTATCATAAAAAAACTATGGATATTGCCTCAAACTTTGTTCTTGGTTTTAATAAAATTTCCAATGCTCTTTTTGTAGTAGATGAGGCTTCTATGATAAATACAGCAGGCGAAGGTCTCTTCGGTACAGGAGATTTGCTTTCAGATTTGGTTCAATATGTAATTTCTGGGGCCCCAAATACAAAACTACTTTTATTGGGTGATGATGCCCAATTGCCCCCAGTTTTTCAAGAAAATTCCCCTGCACTAGACGTAAAAAAGCTAGAAAGTCTAGGGTTGGACGTTACAACTCATACTTTAACAGAAGTTCTTCGTCAGTCAGAAGAAAGTGGAATATTGCTCAATGCCACTCATATTAGAGAAAATATCTCCACTCCACAGCAACTTGCATTGGAATGTTTCCCTGATGTACAAAGAGTGGATGGCAGTAATTTTGTGGAATGTCTAGAAAGATCATTTTCCGATGTAGGGATTGAAGAAACATTGGTTGTTACTCGTTCCAACAAGATGGCGAGTCTTTATGCAAATGGTATTAGGAATAGGATTTTAAGCAAAGAGGGAAAACTTTCAAATGGTGATAAGCTAATGGTCTTAAAGAATAATTACTTTTTTGGAGGTGATTATGGATTGGAACTTATAGCCAATGGCGATATGGCAGAAATTGTGAGGATAGGTAAGTCAAAAGAACTTTATGGGTTCAATTTTAGAGATTTAACTCTATATTTTTCCGATTATTCTTACGAAATAGACGTAACCATATTGGAAGAATCACTCACCTGTGTTACTCCAGCAGAACTCCAAGAATTAAATACAAAGCTCTTTCACGCAGTAGAAGAGGATTATGCTCATATTAAGTCAAAAAGAGAACGTTATAAAAAAATGCGCGAAGACAAATATTTGAATGCTCTTCAAGTGAAATTGGCCTATGCAATTACCTGTCATAAGGCTCAAGGTGGGCAATGGAAGCATATTTATGTGGATATGGGAAGAGTAAAAAAAGAAGAAATAGATACCAGTTATATGCGTTGGTTATACACTGCAGTAACTAGGGCCACAGAAAGACTATATTTAGTCCAATTTTCAGACGATTATTTTAAATAAAATTATTAATTTTGCAAAAAAATATAAACAAAATTATAGTAATGAAAAAACTACTTTATATAACACTGCTACTTTTAGGATTAACCTCCTGTGTAGATGATAAATACAACTTTCAAAATTTAGATTCTACAATGCAGATAGATGCAGATTTGGTAGGCCCTTTAGCGTATTCAAAAGTTAATCTTGTAGATGTTCTTAATGTTGATTCTTTAGGTGAACTAGAAATCAATATTAAGGGCGACACAATGTATCTTGTAAAGACTGATAGTCAATATCTAGGCAACGACCTTATAGACCAACTAAAAGTGTTGCCATCAACCACATTTAATTTGATGGTTCCTGTTGGCCTTCTAAGTAATATTGATGCAAAGTCTGCAGAAATAGACTATGATTTGGATTTGAAATTCCCAAATATTAATACAAACGAAAACGAACGTTTGGATAGTATTTTGATGGGACATTCTTTTATTGATGTTAGAATCAACTTCCCTAAAAAAATGGTCGAAGGTTCACATCTGAGATTGTCTTTCAATGAAGATGAGCTACTATTAAATCCAGATATTTATCCAGAAAATGCTATTGATATAGACTTAGTTACTGATACAGTTTCAAGAAAAACCTCTTTAATAACAGAAAATATTGACCTTTATGGTGCAATGTTAAGATTAAATGGCAAGGATAAAATAACCATTTCATTCACTGGAGCTGTTTATACAGAAGGGATGATTGATATAGGTAATGTGTTTGAGATTTCTCTAGATTGTTCTCACATGAAACCTCATGTCACATTCATCAATATAGGCAATGCCAGAGATATTGTAGAAAAAGAAAAGGTGATAGAGTTTGATTATGCACATGATGTGTATGCAGCAGGTATGAATCTTCCTTTCTATGATCCTTCAATCTTTATGACAAGTTTAAATAATATTGGTGTGCCTGCTAGATATTATTTGGACTATGTAGAGGGCATCTGTTCTACTACAGGAGAAGTGGTAAGAGCCAAATTTGGAGATTTTGATTCTACATCAGTTATCTTAAATACTCCTACCTACGATGAGATTAAAGGCCTTACACATGAAGAATTATTAAACTTTGATGTTAAGAATTTAACAAAAAAATCAGAACTTCTGCTAAATCGTGAATTTGGTCATACAGATAGATTGTTTAAAATCAAGGTAGATAAATTAAGATATAAATACCGTATTCGTTCTGTAGAAACAGATAGAGATAATGTACATTTCTTCTTCCACGATAGTGATATTCAAACAAAAGAAGTTACTAAACTTCCATTGTGGTTTGAAGGTGATACAGAAAATCCAGAAAAGAACTTTAGACTTAGTAGAAAAGATACTGTGAGTCTGAATCTGAGCTCTTTAAGCATATTAGGAAATTCTCAGATTACAGAAGATAGTAAAGGTATTTTAAAATTCTACTATAATAACCACTTGCCACTTGGAGTAGATGCAAAAGTTAAATTCATTGATGAAAAAGATAATGAAATAATTCTTTCAGCAGCTAAGGAATTCCTTATTGAATCTGGCGAGGTGGATGAACTAGGAAATGTTATTAAAGGCAAAGAACCAAAAGAAATGCTTATGTTGGTTCTTACATATGCTGATATGCAAGAACTATTCAATCAAAATGTGAGAGTGGTTTTGGAATATAAATTGGAAAATCCAGAACATAAAAATGTATTCTTAAGAACAACAGATTGGTTAGACTTAAAGATAATGTTCCATGTCAAGGCTTCTATGATAGCAGATCCTACAGAATGGGTCATAGGTGATGAGAGTTATCCAGAAGAAGAATTATAAACCCAATTAATATTTAGATTATGAAAAGAATAATAGCAATATACACAGTTTTATTATTGGGTTTAACCTCTGCATTAGCAACGCCCAATACTATGTATTTTATGGAATATCTTCCATACCAATCTACAATGAATCCAGCTTTACAGCCTAGATGTACTTCATATGTAGAACTCCCAGCAATATCAACAGTTTCATTGTATGCAAATACTGGAGGTCTCTCTCTAAACGATTTTGTTTATGTAAAAGATGATAAATTAGTCACTTTCTTACACCCAGAATTTGGTAACAAAGAAGCAGTTTATTCAAAACTAATGAAATCATCGGGAGTTGATGTGGAGTATGATATGAGCTTATTTGGTTTCGGGTTTAGAGTAAAAGAGAAAGGTTATGTAAATATCAATGCATCTGTGCATTTAGATGCAACAGTAGGGATGCCTTCTGATATTATCACATTAGGAATGTATGGCACGCCAGATACTTTAAATGTAAATTCATATGGTGTAAAAACTCCTATGGCATTAAATGCTTATTTAGACCTTAATGGTGGATATTCTGAGCAGATAAATGATGAATGGATTGTTGGTGGACGTGTTCACCTATTATATGGTTTGGCAAATGCAAGAATCAATTCTGATGATCTTACTCTAAATCTTTCTCAGCAAGAATGGAATGTATCTGGCAATGTTTATGGCAAAATTTCTTGTCCTCTAATTAAATTTGCCACAAATGAGAATGGAGAGGTTATAGGTATTATTACACCAGAATCTCCTATGGATGTTCTAAATTCTTTTGGTTATAGTTTTGGTGCGTCTGTAGATTTAAGTGCAGTTTACAAACCAGTTCCAGAAGTTAAGATTTCATTTTCTGTAAAAGATTTAGGTTTTATTGTATGGCAATCAAATGCTGTTGAGCTTAATGGAAATATAGATTATACATACCAAGGTGAGGAACTTCCTTACGAAGAGGGAGACGAAAGAGAATATCCAACATATAATTTATATTCAACCAATACCTCATATACCACCATGACAAATGGTAAGATTTATGCAGGTATTGAATATAGTTTCCTTGAAAACATGATGAGCATAGGTTTGGTATCAAAAACCTCTTATAATTACAATCACTGGAACGAAGAGATTACTGTAGGATATAATTTAAGACCATGTTCTTGGTTTGGACTTTCTGCTAGCTACTCATTAATATCAGGCAAAAGTAGCACAATAGGTTTAGGTGTTAACCTAAGAATCCCACCATTTAGTTTCTACGCAGTATCAGATTACACCCCTGTTCATTATTCAGCAGAAGGTATACCTTATAAAACCTCCGCAGTAAACGTGCAAGCAGGTTTAGCACTTACTTTTGGATGCAAGAAGAAAAAAGTAGTGGTAGAACCAGTGATAGCTGAGGATGTTCTTCCAGAACCAGAGCAATAAAAAAAAACCGACATTAGTCGGTTTTTTTATTGTATTTACTCATACATTGCATTTATCTCTTTTGCAAAGAGTTCATTCACTACCTTGCGTTTTATCTTCAATGTGTTGGTCAAGTGACCTTGGTCCATTGTAAATGCGTTAGGAAGTAGAGTGAAGCGTTTGATTTGCTCATAACGAGCTAACCCTTCATTCTTATCTATTACAATGCCATCGTATAGTGAAACTATTTCTGGAAGAGCAATTAATTCTTCTCTAGAAGAGAATTTTAAACCTTTGCTTAAAGCATATGTTGTTAAGTTGTCAAAGTTTGGTACAATAAGCATTGATACATATTTTCTTTCATTACCTATGGCAACACATTGATCAACATAACTAGAATCGCTAAATAATCCTTCCAAATGTTGAGGTGCTATATATTTACCCCCAGCTGTTTTAAATAGGTCTTTGATACGGTCTGTGATGTAAAGGTTGTTTTGCATATCTATGTAACCAGCATCACCAGTTTTGAAGAATCCGTCTTCTGTATAAGATTCTGCATTAGCATCAGGACGTTTGTAATAACCTGGAGTAATAGTTTTACCTTTAAGAAGGATTTCGCCCTCGCTAGAGATTTTTACTTGTAGGTCTGGCATAATTTGACCGATTGAACCAATAATGTAACCTCTATTGTTTAGTGGGAAACAACATACAGTTGCACAAGATTCTGTTAGGCCATAACCATAAACTAGGTTGATGCCAATAGCATGCATAAATTCTAAAATTTCATCAGCAAGTCTTGCACCAGCCACAGGGAAGAAGTTACCATTGTCTAAGCCAGCAGCTTTCTTAACCTTGTTAAACAATGGTTTAGCAATAAATTTATATGCAAGACCAATGTTTAGTGGAGAGTGTTTACCATTGCGATAGTAATCTAGATTTCTGCGTCTGCCCACTTTTATAGCCCATTTGAAGATAGATTTAAGAAGTTTAGGGCTGCCATTAATTTTGTCATTTACAGCAGCGTAAACTTTTTCCCAGTAGCGTGGCACAGCACACATAAGTGAAGGACGCACCTCTGGCATAATCTTAGCAATCTCTGCAGGACGTTTGTTTACATAAATCTTAATACCTTTTTGTAAGCAATACATATCCCAAGCACGTTCAAATACGTGAGTGATAGGAAGGAAAGCCATAGAAGTGTCTTTGTCAGAAGCTGTTGTTAAGCGAATGTTGTGAATACGCATTGCTTCTGCGTAGTTGTAATGACGAAGCTCCACACCTTTTGGATTTCCAGTAGTACCAGAAGTATAAAGAATGTTTACAAGGTCATCATTAGTAGCAAGAGCCTTACGAGCAGCAATTTCTTCTGTTCTAGGATTTTTTAGCCCTTCGGCTAAAAGGTCACTATAACGGATTGCATTTTTCTCGCCTTTTAGGTCGATGTTTGGGTCGATAGCAACAATAGTGCGTAGGTATTTAGATTTTTTCATTACCTCTAAAGCTACGTCGTATTGATATTGCTCTCCAGCATAAATAATACCAATTTCTGAGTCGTCTATAATAAAGTCCACTTGTGATGCAGTAGATGTTGCATAAAGTGGTACAGTGATAGCATGTGCAGAATAGTTGGCATAGTCTGCCATGATAATTTCGCACATGTTTTGTGAGAAGATTCCCACGCGGTCGTTAGATTTTACTCCTAAACCGATAATACCTGCAGCTAGCCCCTCCACTGTCTTGTCCATCTCTCTCCACGAAATCGCCTCCCATTGACCTGTCTCATCATTCCTGCTATAAATAGCTGCTCGATCACCATACTTTTCAGCTTGTTGGTGAATCATGGTTGATAATACAAATTCTTTTTCCATTTTTTAATTGTTAATATTAGTATTTTTAGGATCTTTTATTAAAGAAATGTCTGGTTTAATACTGTTTAATTCTTTTTTGAAACTCTTTTGCTTAATTCTGCCTAGTGCGTTTTTGCATGCAAGTTGTTGAGCCTCTTTTTTTGTATAACCAGTACCGGTCCCCACTAATATACCTTCTACTTTAAGTTTTGTAGTAAACTGAGACGAGTTAGTTGATTTGTCATAAATTGGAGCTTCGAATATAAATTCGTAATCAACTTTTCTGTGTTGAGTCCACTCTATAAACTTAGATTTAAAGTTAACTTCTTGTTTAGATAACTTTTCTATGTCTATATGTTTCTCTTTTATAAGTTTAAGTATAAATTGTTTACTCTTTTTATATCCTCTATCCATAAAAATGGCTCCCATAAGTGCCTCAAAAGCATTGCCATTTATATGTGCTTTAAATTGTGGGGTGTGTTCGTTTGAGGATACGAGTTTATTTAGACCTATTCTTACAGCTAGGTCGTCAAGTGTGGCGCGTTGAACTATCTTTGAACGAAGATTAGTTAGTTCGCCTTCACGTTTGTTTGTGTAATTTTGATAAAGAATATCAGAGATTACAGTTCCTAGGACAGAATCGCCAAGGAATTCTAGTCTTTCATTGTTCTGTAGTTTACTCTTGTGGTCGTTGCATACAGAGCTGTGGGTAAGAGCTAATTGGTAATAGTCCCATTCCCTGGGACTAAAACCTAATATATTTTTTAGCTTGGAATAATTTTTTCTCTGATTTGCAGGAAGTTTTATTCGTTGTATAAGAGTCAGTATCACAAATATTATTTGTATTTTTTGACTATTATACTTGCATTGTGTCCGCCGAATCCAAATGTATTGGATAGAGCTGCGTTAACTACGCGTTTTTGTGCTTTATTGAAGGTAAAATTCAGATTGTAATCTATATTTTCGTCTTCCTCGCCAGTGAAATTAATGGTAGGAGGAACAATATCATTTTTTACAGCCAATATGCTCGCTATAGCTTCTACAGCACCTGTTGCACCAAGCAAGTGTCCAGTCATTGATTTTGTAGAACTAATGTTTAGCTTGTAAGCATGTTCACCAAATACCTCTTTGATAGCCTTTGTTTCAGCGATATCTCCTTGAGGGGTTGATGTACCATGTACATTAATATAGTCTATATCCTCTGGCTTCATATTGGCATCTTCAAGTGCGTTTTGCATCACTTTGATTGCACCCAAACCTTCTGGGTGTGGAGCTGTAATGTGGTATGCATCTGCAGATGCTCCTACACCTACTACTTCTGCATAAATTTTTGCACCACGAGCCAATGCGTGTTCCAATTCTTCTAGTACTAAGCAACCTGCGCCTTCTCCCATAACAAAGCCGTCACGAGATTTACAGAATGGGCGAGAGGCTGTCTCAGGACTATCATTTCTGGTTGAAATAGCGTGCATAGAGTTGAAACTTCCTACACCAACTTTGGTGATAGGGGCTTCGGTACCTCCTGTTACCATGATATTTGCTCTGCCTAGTTTAATTTGGTCAAAAGCCACGGATATAGCACTTGTGCTAGATGCACAAGCAGAAACGCATGCATAATTGGGACCTCTAAATCCGTATTCCATTGATACGTGACCGCTTACACTGTCAATAATCATCTTTGGAATAAAGAAAGGATTGAATCTAGGGGTTCCATCGCCCTTGCAGTAGTCTTCCATTTCGTTTTCAAATGTACCGATACCGCCAATACCCACACCCATGATAACTCCGATTTTGTTTAAATCTTCCGCCTCAGTATCTATGTTTGCATCTTTAATAGCTTCGCGTGCAGCCACAATGCCATAGATAGAAAACAAATCATGTTTTCTTACCTCTTTTCTATCAAAATGATCAAGGGGATTAAAATCCTTCACTTCGCAGGCGAACTGCGTTTTAAATTTTGTAGTATCTATATGTGTAATAGGTCCTGCTCCGCTGACTCCATTAACTAAAGAATCCCAAAATGTAGGAACGTCATTACCTATTGGGGTAAGCGCACCAAGACCTGTTACAACAACTCTTCTTTCTCTCATGTATGAGAATTATTTAACGTTTTTTTCGATGAATGCGATTGCATCACCAACTGTAGAGATGTTTTCTGCTTCTTCTTCTGGAATAGAGATTCCGAATTCTTTTTCGAAGTCCATGATCATTTCAACGGTGTCTAGAGAATCTGCACCTAGATCATTAGAGAAGCTAGCTTCATTTACTACTTGGCTTTCTTCAACGCCTAATTTTTCAACGATAATTGCTTTTACTTTTTCTGCAACTGCTGACATAACATTAAATTTTAGTTAATAATTTGTTTTTATTGCGATGCAAAGATAACGATAAAATAATAAGTAGAGTAATTTTTTAACAAAAAAATGCACAGATTTTTAAAATCTGTGCAATAAATGGTATTATTTAATACGAATTATATGTTTTGAAACATTTTTGTAAAATTATTTTATAGGAGATAATTCCATAATAACTTGACCATTGTTGTCTTTAAATTCCATTTTAGAGTTGTCGTAACTTACAGAAGAAACTTGACCTAATGCAGAGAATATAGCGTCTTCTACTGTCATATCAAAACAAAGTTTTTTTGTAGAACCTACATTTGATAATGTAATAGCGTCTGTATTTTCATTTACTTCAAAATCTCCGAAGAAATTGTTGCAGCCTGTGTTGCCACTGAATCTAGCTTCTTCTTTTTGGAATGATATAAATGGAACTTCTTCTTCAGTTGTATTTACTTCAATTCCTAATACGTTGTCAATTTTCCAATCTCCAGAAATATTAGCAGCAACATATTTATTTGAAGAACATGACATACACATAACACTCAATACAATTGATAAAATAATGTTTTTCATAACTTATAATTTAATTTGTTTACTTCTTTTAGACCCTCAACTTTTATAAAGGTTTAATTTAACTCTTAATTAATGTAGTCTAACATTACAAGAAACTCCCCATCCGCACTAATACTGCATTCTTCCGCAGTACATTCGTTCAAAGTTCCTTGCCAAAGGGCAGTAAAATCATAGATAGGATATTTTAGTCCTTCGCTAGAAAGATTCTTTGCACCAAAATTGATTATAGACACTTGCTCGCCAATCTTTGAATCGAATTTAATATAATCCTTGCATGGGAATATGCTACAGTAGTCTGTATACATTATTATATTAAGACCCATTCTTCTGTATTCCATTAGCAGACTAATATTGCCAATGGTGTGGCATTCTCTTTTGCCTGTGGCACCAAGGATAGCAATATTTTTATAACCTAAATCTTTTGCGTAGTTCACTGCCTTTGTTAGGTCGTTGGTTTCTTGGTCATCTACCTGAATGAAATGCAATTTGCCTTTTAGTTGTTCGCTTATAGAGTCGCCATCGCCAATTGTTGCCATAGGCATTTTACCTATATTAATAAAGGTATTGGCAGCGCCATCGCAACAGATTACTTTGTCGCATTGTGTGAGTATGCTAAGAGGCAACTTGTGAGTAGGGTAGTCGCCTTCGGCCAAAATAACAACTTCTATTTCGTTAAGCTTTAGCATTGTTCATTAGTTTTGTCCACTCTCTGTAACCAGCCACTGCCACTATTATATATAATGTGTAAAGTGCGGCGGTGAAATATAGATCTGTGATAAGATATAAAACTACACTAACAAAATTTACAAATATCCAACCAAACCATTGCTCTTTATATTTTTTGGCAAGCCAATAAAGAGAAATGATAGTGGCGCTAGAGGCAAGTCCGTCTAGTGTGTTGTATAGTAAATTTTCTGTTGCGGAAATGGTATGTAGTACATAGATAAGTGCTGCGGATAATGCCACCATTACTACCGCAGAATTTACAAGCACTTTTTTAGGAATGCTAGTAATAGGTAATTCCTTTTGATCTGAAGTTTTAGAATATTTCCACATTAACATTCCGTATATAGCTGCAAGTATATTATATAGACTCATACAACCTAGGGCGTAAATGCCTTCGGAGAAATATATTAATGTGTAAATGGCAGACATAACAATGTTCACAATCCATAGAGATGAACTTGCTCTGTATTCATAATAAAGGTATATTAAACCTAATATTGTGCCTACTATCTCTAGTATTTGTATTATGTTGCCAGATAGGAATCCCATACTTATTCGTATTTAGCAATTCTACGAAGCATTTCTAAATCTAAGATTTTAATACTTCTACCTGTTACACTCACAAGTCCATCTGCTGAGAATTGTGAAAGTGTTCTTATGGCATTAGAAGTAGTCATATTTGATAGACTAGCAAGGTCTTCTCTAGAAAGATTTAATATAAGTGTAGCTCCGTCTTCTAGTGTGCCATAGTTGTCTCTTATGTGCAGAATGGCTTCTGCAAGGCGGCCACGTAGGTGTTTTTGTGTAAGCACAATACCACGAGAATCTGAAATGCCAAGGTCGATAGATAGGAATCTGATAAACTCAAAAGCAAGTTTTGCGTTTTCGCTTAATAGTTTTGTAATTACTTCCTTTGGAATAGCAAAAATAACGCATGCTTCTACAGCGTATGCGGTTGTTAAGTATTTTTCGCCCGCAAACATAGCTCTATAACCAAAAAGTTCGTTTGGCTTAATGATGCGAACTATTTGGCTACGCACGCCAACTCCTTCTTTGTTGATTTTTACAAACCCACTTAATACACCTAAAAGCTTTGTTGGCTCTTCTCCGTCTGAATAAATAATAGAGTTTTTCTTATAGCTAATAAATTCTATATTAGCCTCTAGATAATCTTGCTCTTCTTTGGTTAAAGACTGCCAAAGTTCTAGGTTTTCAATCACTTGTTTTGTGTTGTAAGTTTTCTTTCTACTTGCCATTATATCAAATCTATGCTTAGAAAATATGTTCTTCGGCACAAAAATACAATATTTTTCTCAAATTATCATAATTTTTATTGTTTTTATTTAGAAAGTTTTATCTTTTTAGAATGTATTTAATATAATTTTACTTAAGAATTATATTAAAGTGTACTATTTTTGTAACAATGTAAAGTTTTAATGATGGAAAAAATTACATTAGATAAATTAGACGAAAAGATTCTACAGTTAGTATCTTCAAATGCTAGAACTCCTTTTCTAGAAGTGGCACGTGAATGCAATGTTTCAGGTGCGGCTATTCACCAACGTGTGCAAAAACTTATTAGTTTGGGTGTTATAACAGGTTCTGAGTTTACATTAGACCCAGTTAAGGTGGGTTATACCACATGTGCTTATATGGGTATTTTTCTGAAAGACGCAAATGACTTTACAAATGTGGTTGCTGGTCTTAAGAGCATTCCAGAAGTGGTAGAATGCCACTACACCACAGGTAAATTTGCTCTATACGTGAAGATTTATGCTCGCGACAACAAACATTTCCTAAGCATCATCCACGACAAAATCCAAAACATCAAAGGCATCGCCTCTACCGAAACACTTATCTCTCTTGGCGAAGCCTTCCGTCGCCAACTCCCAGTAGAAGGCATCGGCACCGAAGAATAATCATGTAGTAAGTAGTGAAACACAAATAAAAACTCCGAAGGTTTGAACTTTCGGAGTTTTTGTTGATATTTTCGTAGGAGTTGAATTTAGCTCCTATTATTTTTTGAAATACGAATCTAGGAGTTTGCTAGCAGCAATGAATGAGCTTATCTCGTCATTGCTGATTTTTATTTCCATGTCTGAAAGTTGTGCTTCTATTTCTGGATTTTTGTAGAAATGGTTGCGTAGGGCTTCGTCAATGGTTTCATACATCCAATATTTTGCTTGGAGTTTGCGTTTTACGTCGAAATAACCATTCTTCTTTGTGAAGGCAATGTACTCTTCCATCATTTGCCAAACTTCTTCTATGCCTATTTTGTGGAATGCTGAGCAGGTAAGCACTTTTGGTACCCAACCAGACTCGTGAGCAGGGAATAGGTGAAGTGCGTTTTGAAATTGACATTGAGCAAGTTTTGCTTTTTCTAGGTTTGCACCTTCGGCTTTGTTTATTATAATGCCGTCTGCCATTTCCATAATACCACGTTTGATGCCTTGTAGCTCATCGCCTGTGCCTGCAAGTTGGATAAGTAGGAAAAAGTCTACCATAGAGTGCACGGCAGTTTCGCTTTGGCCTACACCTACAGTTTCTATAATAATCTTGTCAAAACCAGCTGCTTCGCAAAGCACTACAGTTTCTCTAGTTTTGCGTGCTACACCACCAAGAGAGCCTGCCGATGGCGAAGGGCGAATAAATGCTTTGTCGCTTACAGAAAGTTCTTCCATACGGGTTTTGTCGCCCAGAATACTACCTTTAGACCTTTCTGAACTAGGGTCGATGGCAAGCACCGCAAGTTTGCTACCTTTGTTTACAAGGTGCATACCTAATGCTTCAATAAATGTACTTTTGCCAGCACCTGGCACACCTGTAATGCCTATGCGAGAAGAACGACTTGCGTATGGCAAGCATTTTTCAATCACTTCTTGTGATAGGGCATAATGCTCTGGCAATGTGCTTTCTACAAGTGTAACGGCTTGTCCTAAAATAGAAATATCTCCTTTTAGGATGCCTTCTACATATTCACCAGAGGTAAGAGTGCGTTTTCTTTTTACTCTCACTAGGTATGGATTTACAGAAGGTGGCTGTGCAATACCTTTGTTTACTGTAAGTCCTTTATATTGTGGATTATTTTCTGGATGCATAATTTAGATAATTAATACCTTGGTCTTAACACTGTTCCCGATAGTGTTAGTCTTTTCGTTGGTGTATTTGAGTAAATGTATATTGATTTATTGAATTTACCTTTTATTTCTTTTGGGTCTATCACAAAACGTATTGTTCCACCCTCATCAAAGGCGTATTTGTCTATAAGTTCTCTTTCAAGGATAGTTACGCCAGGAGCGGTAATGATGCGGTGTATTTTAAGAGTATCAAGTCCTTCGTTGCAGAAGTTGAAATCATACTCCAAGTCTTGTCTTAGAGTGTCGATTACACCAAAATGATAACTTTCTATCTCTAAGGCGAATATAGGTTCTTGGCTAATAATGATAGAGTCGGCTGCAATAGAATCTGTTAGGGTAGAATCTACTACTGCAATCTCTTCCTTCTCTTTATTTTTCTTGTTTTTTGCTTTTGGTTTGGCTACAATATTCAGAGAAAGAAACAATAATAATATAATTGGAATTATGTTTTTCATGTCATTTTTTAATATGAATGTAAAGGTACAAAAAAAGAGCGAAACATGAAAATGTTTCACTCTTTTATGTCTCTCTATTTGAGAATTAATTCTCAGGAGCAGGCTTAGGTTTAGGTATTACATTACCTTTAATATTCAACACAATCACTTGTGGCTTTTCTTCACCTGCTTGTTGATAGCGAACAGTGATGCTTTTGCTGAAGTTACCAGGACGTCCTGCTGGGTTGTAAGTAACTTTAATTAAACCTTTTTTCTTAGGAGCGATAGGTTCTTTTGGCCAGTTTGGAGTTGTGCAACCGCAAGAAGCTTGTACGTTTGTTAAAGTGATAGCTTTTTTACTGATGTTCTTGAATTCGAAATCGAAAGAAACTCTACCATCTACTTCGTTGATTGTACCGAAGTCGTGAACTCTTTCTTCAAATTGAATTGCTTGTTCTTCTTGTGCAAATAAAGCTCCACATACAGAGAATAATAGAGCTAATAGAAAAAATTTTGTTTTCATAATAGTGATATTTAATTTTAAACTTTGCAAAAATGTTACAATTACAAGACGCAAATTTACATAAAAAGTTTATTAACTCACTATTTTTTATTGTTTTTTTATTAAATAATCCTTTTTAATATATGTGTCGTTAAAAATAAAAAGAAATTAATTATCTTTGTAAAAAAAATAAACTTATGAAAATAGCATTAATAGGATACGGAAAAATGGGTAAAACCATTGAACAAATAGCCATTTCAAGAGGCCACGAAATAGTTAGTAGAATTGATATAGACAATCAAGAAGACTTTAATAGTGAAGAATTTAAGTCTGCAGATGTGGCTATTGAGTTTACTGCGCCAAAAGTGGCAGTAGAAAATTATATAAAAGCATTCAATTCTGGTGTATCTGTAGTGTCTGGTACTACAGGTTGGACAGAGAAAATGCCAGAGGTGGAAGCACTATGCAACGAAAAAGGTTTGGCATTCTTCTGGACTTCAAACTTTAGCCTAGGCGTGAATGTTTTCTTTGCTGTAAACAAATATTTAGCAAAGATTATGAACCAATTTGAGAACTACAATGTGAGCATGACAGAAGTTCACCATACACAAAAACTAGATGCTCCTAGTGGTACTGCAATTAGCTTGGCAGATGATATTCTTGCAAATTTAGATAGAAAATCAGCTTGGGAACTTGGCGAAGCAGAAACTGCAGCAGACAAACTTCCTATCAAGGCTATACGTGAAGGTCAAGTGCCAGGTATTCATACTATTAGATACGAATCTGAAGTGGATTCAATCACTATTACTCATGATGCAAAAAGCAGAATGGGCTTTGCTTTAGGTGCTGTGCTTGCTGCTGAGTTTACTTGCGGCAAAAAAGGAATGCTTAGCATGAACGATATGTTAAAATTCTAATTATGGTAAAGTTTAAAGAAATTCCGTTAAAGCAGTGGATCAAAGCCATAATAGCTACTATCGTTTATGTGCTTTTTATTGTGTGGGTAGAGAATTATTGGTGGCTACTTTTGTTGCCATTAATTTTAGATGTTTATTTGACCAAATTTGTACCTTGGACATTTTGGAAGAAGACTAAAAATAAATTCTTGTATAGTGTAATGAGTTGGGTGGATGCCATCGTGTTTGCACTTATAGCGGTTTATTTCATCAATACATTCCTATTCCAAAACTATAAAATACCAACATCTTCACTAGAAAAATCACTTCTTGTAGGTGATTATCTGCTTGTTGATAAGGTTTCTTATGGCCCTCGTGTGCCAATGACTCCGCTCTCATTTCCACTTGCACAACATACATTGCCAATATTGAACTGTAAATCATACATAGAAACTCCTTCTTGGGAGTATCGTAGATTGGCGGGACTTGATACTATCAAGGCTCTTGATATTGTTGTGTTCAACTTCCCTGCAGGAGATACTGTGGCAATGAAGATGCAAATGCCAGATTATTACACTCTTTGTGAGTATTATGGCAGAGAAAATGTATGGAAGAACAAAGAGGTTTTTGGGGAAATTGAGGTTCGCCCAGTGGATAGACGTGAAAACTATGTAAAACGTTGTGTTGGTCTGCCAGGAGATAGCCTTCAAATTATAGATGGTCAGATTTATATCAATGGATTGATTCAAAAAAATCCTGCAAATCTTCAAAAGAATTATCTCGTAATGACAGATGGCAGAAAAATTTCTGAAGAACAATTCAAGAGATTGGGTGTGAGCGTTGATGATAGAAATTTGATAAATAGTTGGAGAAATGGGGATGTTATTTTACAAAATCTCCAATATCCTGTAAATGAAAACAATTCTTACAATCCTGTTTATTACTTGCCACTTACTGTGCAATCATTAAATATGATTAGAAATTTCCCAAATGTGTTGGAAGTTATAGAAGATCCAGATTTGTTTGCACATCAAGTATATCCAAAGGCTTATACACATTGGACTCGTGATGATTATGGTCCAATCTACATTCCTCGCAAGGGTGCAACAGTGCAAGTTAATATGGAAAATTATCCTCTTTACGAACGCTTGATACGCACATACGAGGGTAACGACCTTCAAGTAAAAGATTCTACCATTTATATCAATGGTGAGGTGGCAACAGAATATACCTTCAAGATGAATTATTACTGGATGATGGGTGACAATCGCCACAATTCAGAAGACTCTCGCTTCTGGGGGTATGTACCAGAAGACCATATAGTGGGAAAACCTCTATTTGTTTGGTTGTCTATTGATAAGGATAAATCTGGTTTCAGTGCCATTAGATGGAACAGATTCTTTAAATGGGTTGACGATATTAAATGACAAGTCCATTAATCATACCACCATACGCAGGGAATATTCAATATTATTCCCTGTTTGCGCATTATAAAGAGGTGTTGCTTGAAAAAAATGCACATTATGTTAAGCAAACCTACAGAAATAGATGTCAGATTCTAACAGCAAATGGAGTGATGAATTTAACTATTCCTGTCGAAAAGGTTTCTGGTGAGAAAGTCTTGGATAAGGATGTTAGAATATCTTCTACAGATTGGCAACGTGTTCATTGGAATGCTATTGAGTCTGCATATAATAATAGTCCATTCTTCTTGTATTATGAAGATGATATTAGGCCTATGTACGAAAAGAAATTTGAGTTCCTTTTGGATTTTAATCTTCAGTTACAAGAAATTCTAGTTTCGTTATTAGGTTTAAATACAAACTTTAAACTAACAGAAAGTTATATAAATTTACATGAAAATGATTTAAGAGAAGTGCTTTCTCCTAAATATAAAGGTGAAATCACAAATTTTAATTCAGTACCATATTATCAAGTATTCAAAGAAAGGTTTGGGTTTGTAGAAAACTTAAGTGTGTTTGATTTGCTGTTTAATATGGGAAATGAAAGTATTTTAATCTTAGACAAATCATATAAACTATGAAAAGAATTTTAATATATATTGTGTCATTCTTTCTTATGGCTCAAGTATTTGCCCAATATGAGTCTGCAGGAATGCCATTGAAATATACTCCAGAAAAGCAAGGAAAGAAGCGTAGTGCATCAAGCTTTTTTATAAACTTAAATGCTGATACCACAAAAATATCTTTTGATACCCCACGCAGAGAATATATATCAGGTGTAACTTGTCCTGTTGATATATCAATGAACGAAGGAAATACATATGTAGAGGGTAATATTAAAGTGTGGAGAGTTGGTCTAAACTCTGAAAATGCAAAGGGAATCTCTTTATTTTTTGATAAATTCTTATTGCCTGAAGGCGGAAAATTATTTGTATATAATCCAGATCAAACAATAATTTATGGAGCATTTACTTCTGCCAATAATAATGAAGAAAATAAATTACTGATTCGTCCTTTGGCTGCAGATTCTATAATTGTAGAATATCAAGAACCATTTGAAGCACCATTTGAGGCAGAACTTCATTTGTCTCTTGCTACACATGAACTTAGAAGGGTAAATGCATTTATGGCTTCTAATGAATGTACTCCAGTCGTTTCAAATCAACAAGTAACAGAAAAGATTAAACAATCTGTTTGTTTGCTTTATATGGTAGGAGCTACCTCTTCTTACTGGGGATCTGGTTCTCTTATTAATAATGCAGAACACAAACCATATATCTTTACTGCTGGACACAATCTAAAAACTGCAGATTTAGCAACTAGAACTATTTATTATTTTAATTATCAGGTGCCTGCTGTAGATGCAAACTTCCAAGGTTCTAGACAGTTTACAATTTCTGGGTCAACACTTATTTCTAGAGATGAAAAAGTAGATTTTGCACTTGCAGAACTATATAAGATGCCTCCAGCAGACTATCGTCCATATTTGGCAGGCTGGACTAGAGAAACCCCAAAAGCTCCTTATGTGTGTATACAACATCCATCTGGGGATATTAAAAAAATAAGTACAACAGATGAGATTTCTGTTTCATATTTTGATACTCCTCGAATTAGAACATACTGGTGGGTAAAACGTTGGACAGAAGGTGTTACACAAAAGGGTTCTTCTGGTTCTCCATTGTTTGATGCAGATGGTCGTATCATAGGAAACTTAACGGGAGGAAATTCTAAATGTGATTCTCCTGTAGATGATTATTTCTGTCAGGTTTCTGCGGCATGGAATTATTATTCTGATGATACAAAACAACTAGCAAATCATCTAGACCCCAAAGGTACAGATGTGATGTCTATGGATGGTTATGATCCTTATGCAGCATTGCAAGTAGAAAGAATAAGTAATGTTAAGGTAGGTGATAAGGTTACTAATTATATTGTAAATGATACACCGCTTATTGGTCATACCTACGATGGTTTTACAAAATTTGCAGAGAAGTTTGAATTAAAAGAACCTGCTACTGTGTATGGTGTGTATATGATGCCATTTTGGGGTAGATATAATTCTTCTATGCCTATTACTATAGAAATTTATTCTGGTCAGGAAGAACCAGAACAATTGCTTGCAAGTACTGTAGTGCATCCAACAGAGGCAAACTTCTATAGGTCTGGAACATATTTTGAAGAAGATATAGTAGATTTAGACATGCAAGAAATATATGTGCCATTGGAAAGACCTACTGTTGTTACAAAAAACTTGTTTGTAGTTGTAAATATTACATACGATAATCTTACAGAGGATGATATAGTCTCTTTACTAAGTGTAATGGGAGGAAGTAAATGTACTGCATATTTCTATTATGAGGGCTGGGTACCATTTAATGAATATCTTGTTAGTGGACAAAATTTGAGTATATGGATAGATCCAGTTGTTGGCAAGGCTAATGTAACAGATATTGAGGAAGTAGGGAATGCACAACTAAGTTATACGGTATATCCAAATCCAACTCGCGGGAAAATTGTTGTAACTCCTTCGTTTGATGGTGAGTATAAGTTGTTTGATATGACGGGGAAAATGGTAGATGCAGGAGTCTATAATAATCAAATAGATATTTCTGGAAAAGGATTCTATTTATTGGAATTACTTTCAAATACAGGAAAAAAAGAAACTCATAAAATAATCTGCCATTAATGTTATATTCTACAAAAGGTATAGTTCTGCGTTTGGTTCAATATAAGGACAATAGTTATATTGCAGAAATTTATACTCAAAGATTTGGTAAGATTAGTTTTTCTGTACATCGTCCACAGAGCAAAAAGGCAACGATAAGAAATTATCATCTTATGCCTTTTTCTCTTCTTGATATGCAGATAGAATACAAAGAGAATAGAGATATTCAAAAAATACGCGAGGCAAGCCTTGCTGCGGAATGCTATACAGTGGTAGATAGTCCTGTCAAGGGGCTTATCTGTCAGTTTATGGCAGAAGTTGTGAGCAAAACATTGGAATCAAACAATGCAGACGATCAACTTTTCGATTATTTTACTTCTTTAGTTTCTACAATTTCTATCTCAGAAGGTTTAGGAACTTTCCCAATAGATTTTCTGCTTGGTTATGCCCAATATTTAGGTATTTACCCAGATGATGGCGAGTCTAACGAGTTTATTAGAATGATTAGTGCTGAGGAAAAGTTATTAATGTTGCAGGCTTTAGAGGATACTTCGGCACTAAGTAGAATGCAAAGACGTAAAACAATAAGTGTTCTTCTTAAGTACTACCAATATTTTCTACCTTCTATGGGTGCGATTAAATCACTTGATGTGATTACTGATATACTCGGCTAGGTATTCTTGTTCACTTTGTCCTGGGGTAGGAATGAGTGTAGCATTTTTTAGTTTTCCTAGTGCATATAAATCCATAATGCTGCTATAACCGCTACGGCAGATAATCTCATTAGCTTTAAGTATGTGTTCTTGTAACTGTTCTGTGTTCATGTAGTTGTACACAGTTATTTTACCCACTTTGCTTACCTTTTGTTCTGCTTCTATTTTTCCTTGAATCAAAATGATGTTTTCGTGTTGATCATGTTGAAGTGACATTAGCAGTTCTTCTTCAAGCATTGTGCGTTGAGGTTCCGCCCCTGAAAGAATTGCTAATGCTAAGTTAGGAGTTATGGTTTCACGCCCGTAGGGTGTGCATCTTTTAGAAAATCTTGACAGCGTCCCAATGTATTTCACATTTCGTGGCTTCTTGTTTGGATGCGAAAGCTCGCCTGCAAGAGACTTATCTAAGGAAGCGAAATCTGGTACCCAACATTCTGTAAACCTATTTATAATGCTTCTGTGTACACATGCTACAAAAGGTTCTAAAAACGACCATTCCTTTGGTAGTTTTATCATAAGTTGGTGGGTAATGTATGCAGCCGACACTCTTTTGTGGTATAGACCAAATCTATTGTCGGAGATAATAAAGTCTATATTTTCCTCCTCTACAATGCGTTTAAGTGCTTGATGCTCCTTAATGCTATAGTAGATAAGCTTAGGAAATGCTTTAATTACTGCCCAGACTTGCGATTTGCCAGCAGAATACTTCATTTTAAATGAAGGGATTTCTATGCTCTTAAGCTGAGGAAAATGTTGTTGGAGTAGATTCAAAGACAAACCAGAACCGGCGATAATAACATTATCGCCTTGTTCTAAAAGTCTGTTTATAATTGGGATTATTCTAGACGCATGACCCAATCCCCAATCTAGTGGTGATATTAATATGCGTCTAGGAGTTTTCATGGAGTAACTAGTGTATTTAAACCTATTTTCTTAACACGTTTTTCAATATCTCTAAGTATATCTTCATCTACGTGCTCTAGTCCTTCGATAGGTACTTTTCTATCTATACTATAGATTTGAACTAGTCTAGGTTGAATGGTTTTAAGAGCATTTATCCATGCTGTTACCTCTTCTTCTGTGGTATTGTCTATGCCAGGACCTTTCACAAACATAGTTTGTACAATGCAATTGTCCTTGAACTGCGCAATCTGTGAAATAAGAGTTTCTACATCGAAGTTTGGATTCACAGGTTGGTTTATTTTAAGGATAGTTTCTTTCTTAGCACTGTCAAGTTTAAGGATATTGTTATCTACTCGTTTAAGAGCAAAAACCACATCTTTGTTCGCTAGTTGCCAAGCATTTGTAAGCACAGAAATTACTGCTTCAGGATAATAGGTGTTGCGCAGATGGATTACATCTTCTACTATGTTTTTAAAATCTGGGTGCATAGTAGGTTCTCCATTGCCTGCAAAGGTAAATGTGTCTATAATGGCATTTGAGGCTTTAAGCTCTTTTAGTTTAGCTTCAAGCTCTGCTGCAACCTCTTCTCTGGTTGATAGTTTTGTGTCTTCTCTGCCATCTTTGTTTAGTCCACATTCACAATAAATGCAGTCGAATGAGCATATTTTCCCATTGTTAGGTAAAAGGTTTATACCCAACGAGTTTCCTAGTCTGCGACTACGGATAGGTCCGAATATAGTGGTATTAAATAACATTTAATAGTTCTTTTTCTTTTTCTTCTACTTTTTCGAATGGGAATTCTGCTAAGATGCTTTCCATAAGTGCAGAAATCTTGTCGTTGCAAAGATTTCCAATACTGCCTTCGTGGGTGTGATTAACTGTTTTGTTTGGTGTGAAATTACCTTTTTCAATTGCAAGTCCCACTTGTTTGTAAGCATCTCTAAATGGTGTGCCCTCTAGAGTAAGTCTGTTTACTTCTTCTACACTAAATATTAGGTCATATTTAGGGTCGTCTAGGATGTTTTCGTTGATTTTGATTTTTTCAATCATGCTACGTGTCATAGCTAGAATGTCTATCATTTCGTCGAAAAGAGGAAGGTAAACTTCTTTAATTATTTGTAAATCACGGAAATAACCAGAAGGTAAGTTATTTATAATCATTGTGATTTGTTGAGGTACACCTTGTATTTTATTACATTTTGCTCTAGTTAATTCAAATACATCTGGGTTCTTTTTGTGTGGCATAATACTAGAACCAGTGGTGAACTCGTCTGCAAGTTTCAAGAAACCAAAGTTTTGGTTTGTAAACATACAACTGTCAAACGCTAGTTTAGATATTGTACCAGCCACAGAAGCAAGGGCAGATGCTACTATGCGTTCTGTTTTACCACGTCCCATTTGTGCGTAAACCACATTGTAGTCCATGCTATCAAAACCTAGTAGGTCTGTAGTCATTTGTCTGTTTAGTGGGAATGAGTTACCATAACCAGCAGCAGAACCTAGAGGGTTGCGGTTTACCACTTTATAAGCACTTAAAAGTAGTTGCATATCGTCTAAAAGGCTTTCTGCGTATGCACCAAACCAAAGACCAAAAGACGATGGCATAGCTATTTGTAGGTGAGTATAGCCTGGCATAAGAACGTTTTTGTAGCGTTCGCTTTGGCTAATCAAACTGCAGAATAGAGCATAAACAGATTCTACTACTTCTTTAAGTTTGGCACGAGAGAAAAGTCGTAGGTCCACTAGGACTTGGTCGTTTCTAGAACGTCCGCTATGTAGTTTTTTGCCTACTTCGCCAAGTTGCATTTCCACTTGAGAGTGAATATCTTCTACGCCGTCTTCAATTACAAACTCGTCTTTCTCAATTTGTTCAAAGATTTCTTTCAGACCTTTTAGGATTGCACTTAAGTCTGTTTTTTCAAGAAGACCGATAGATTCTAGCATTTTGGCGTGAGCCATAGAGCCTAACACATCGTAGCGTGCTATGTACATATCCATCTCTGCATCTTTGCCTATGGTGTAACGTTCTATGTCACTATTTACGATGGTTTCCTTTTGCCAAAGTTTGTTTGCCATATAATTAGTATTGAATTTTAGTAAGTATATCTGCTACTTGGTCAAGACCATTAGCAAGTTTGTCTTTAATAAACATTTTAATCATAAAAGGAAGGTCTGCCTTGAATGTAATCTTGGCTTTAGTGTCGTAAGGAGCCTTCTCAACTAGTTGAATCCAAATATTGAACTGAACTGGAGAATTATCTGAGGCAAACTTAATACACTTAAATTCTTCTCTTTCAATTATTTTTACGCCTACTTCGCCCACAGAGTCCACCTTGAAGCTACAAGTGTCGGCAGTAAGTTTAATATCTTCTGCTTTTATCTTGTCTTGTGGAATGTTTGCAATTATAGGTCTAAGATTTTCTAGGTTAGAAAGTTTTTCAAAAATAGCTTTAGCATTACTATTAATGTGAACTATCTTGCTTTCAAATGTATCCATATTAATCTTTTTTCCAGTTTGCTGGATCTTTACGCCATTCTTGTAGGGTTGGAAGCATTTCTTCGCTAATGTAATTGGTATCTAAAGCCAATTTAAGCACAGCTTCGTAGTTTGAAAGTGTGGTAAGTTCTACGTTTGCCGCAGCAAATTGTTCTTGTGCTACTGGGAAACCATATGTAAAGATAGCAACCATACCTAGTACGTTACATTTCTTTTCGTTTCTTAGAGCAGCAACAGCTTTTAAACTACTACCACCAGTAGAGATAAGGTCTTCTACTACAACAACTTTTTTACCTTCTTCTAGATAGCCTTCTACTAGGTTTTCCATTCCGTGGTCTTTTTTAGAAGAACGCACATATACAAATGGAAGACCAAGAGCATCAGCAACTAAAGCACCTTGTGCAATAGCACCTGTAGCCACACCAGCGATAGCTTCTACATCTGGATATTTTTCTAAAATGATGCGAGCAAGCTCCAATTTGATTAAACTGCGAACATCTGGATAAGAAAGAGTTTTTCTGTTGTCACAATAAATAGGTGATTTCCAGCCAGAAGCCCATGTAAAAGGTTGATTTGGTTGTAACTTAACGGCTTGAACGCCAAGTAGGCGAGATGCTACTAAACTTTCTACTGTATTCATTTTGTAATATTTTTATATGTCTATTTCTGCAAAGATACAACAGAAAAATGAAAAGTTAAATAAATTTTAATACTGATTTTGTCAATATGAAAAAATAACGTAAATTTGCCGTATAAATTTTGAAAAATATATGGAAAACAATTTAATCAATGATGTAAAGAAGAAGGCTCAAGTATGGTTAGATGGTAACTATGATGAGGCTACAAAAAGTGCAGTTCGTGCTATGCTAGAAAACTCTGATACAACTGATTTAGTGGAATCTTTCTACAAAGATCTAGAGTTTGGTACAGGTGGTTTAAGAGGCATTATGGGTGTAGGTACAAACCGCATGAATATATATACTGTAGGTAGTGCTACACAAGGTTTAAGCAATTACCTTAAAAAAGAATTTGCAGGAAGCGAAATTAGCGTAGTTGTAGGTCACGATAGCCGCAACAATAGCCGTCTTTTCGCAGAAAGCGCAGCAGATATTTTCTCTGCAAACGGTATTAAAGTATATTTATTTGAATCACTTCGTCCTACTCCAGAAATTTCATTTGCTATCCGTCATTTAGGTTGCCAAAGTGGTATCGTAATTACCGCTAGCCACAACCCAAAAGAATACAACGGTTATAAAGCATATTGGTCTGATGGTGCGCAAGTTATCGCTCCACACGACCACAATATTATCAACGAAGTAAACAAAATCAAATCTGTTGATGAAATTAAGTTTGAAGGCAACAAAGAACTTATCCAAATCATTGGCGAAGATATCGATAGCGTTTACCTAGACAAAATTAGCAAACTTACACTTTCTCCTGAGTCTATCAAGAGAAACAAAGACATGAAGATTGTTTATACCCCAATCCACGGTACTGGTATAACAGTGATTCCTCGTGCTCTTAAAATGTATGGTTTCGAAAATATTATCGACGTGCCAGAGCAAAACGTTATTTCTGGCGACTTCCCAACAGTAATTTCTCCAAACCCAGAAGAACCAGCTGCTCTACAAATGGCTGTTGATAAAGCTAAAGAAGTAGGTGCAGACATCGTTATGGCATCAGACCCAGACGCAGACCGTGTTGGTATCGCAGTGAAAAACGATAAAGGCGAATGGATTCTAGTTAATGGTAACCAAACAGCTATGATGCTTGTTTACTATCTAGTAAAACGTTGGTCTGAACTAGGCAAAATCACTGGTAAAGAATACTTAGTAAAAACTATCGTTACCACAGAACTTATCGCTACTATGGCTAAGAAGTTCAATGTGCCTTATTTCGACTGCTACACTGGTTTCAAATGGATTGCAGCTATCATTCGTGAACAAGAAGGCAAAATGCAATACATCGGTGGTGGTGAAGAAAGCTACGGCTTCCTATGCCAAGACTTCGTTCGTGACAAAGACGCAGTTTCTGCTTGTACCATGATTGCTGAGGTTGCAGCTTGGGCTAAAGACAACGGCAAAACAGTTTACGAACTTATCCAAGATATTTACTTAGAATTTGGTTTCTCTAAAGAAAAAGGTATTTCTGTAGTGAAAAAAGGTAAGAGCGGTGCAGAAGAAATCAAACAAATGATGTCTGGGTTCCGTGTTGCTCCTCCAAAAGAACTAGCAGGTTCTCAAGTAGTAGTTATCAAAGACTACAGCACACTACGTATGATCGACGTTCTAGCAGGCAAAACCGAAACTCTAGAAATGCCAGAATCTTCTAACGTGCTTCAATACTTCACCGCAGACGGTACTAAAGTATCTGTTCGTCCTTCTGGTACAGAACCAAAAATCAAGTTCTATATCGAAGTGAAACTTCCTATCGCTTCTCGCGCCGACTACGACGCAGTAAATGCGGCTGCGGAAGAGAAAGTACTTGCAGTGAAAGCATCTCTTGGTTTGTAAAATTTAACCTAAATAATAAAAATAATGACCTCAGAAATTTGAGGTCATTATTTTTGTATGCGCTTGGAGATTTATTATTTCAACTTATTACTACTTGAGTAAACCCGTCTCTACGACCATATTTCTTGGATGTCGCAAAATTTGCGACAACCAAGAAATTAGCCAACTCTTCTTTTAGTGCATTATTAATATGCTTACCAATAGTTTTGATGTCACGTCCAAAAAGTTGTGCTATTTGTTGTCTGTTCAACCAAACAGTTTCATTTTCCAAGCGAACTTCTAAACTAATACTCTCATTAGGAGAATAAAGAATGATTTGATTTTGATCTAAATTTTGATTTTTCATAATTACTAAGAATTAAGATTTATAGTTCAGTTAATTAAAACAAAAGTTGCTGTTTGTGGCATTAATTTTACAATCACAAACACAACATCAAGAGCTGTTCCTTGTTGAGGTCAAGGGTGTTACAAAGGTAGCAAAAACTAGAGAAATAACAAAACATAAATATAGGCATAATTGTTGATACCTGCATGTGAAAACACAAATACCACAGCACACCCTGTAGAAGGGTGTATCTTATGAAATGTTTGATTTTTTAGGAGGGATTTTTAACGTGGGCGGTGCCACTCGCAAAGCGAGTGTGCGCTTGCATTAATATTCTAAACTCTATCAAGATTGTTGTCTTATCAATAAATTAAAGCAAACACCCTGCAGTGCATTCAGCACTGCGCACCGCCCACGTTAAAAATCTCCTAATTATTTCATTTAATAATTGTATCAAATAAAAAAATATTTCTAAATTTGTAGGGTAAACATAAAATTATTATTGCCGATGATATAATAACGTATTAGTTATACGTACAATTTAAATATTAGGAAAGCGTTTTAGCTTTATTCTGTTACTCTAAAGTTTGGCGACTAATAGATACCGACAAGAATACTGCAAAAATGCTCACGCTTAATTGTGTGGGCTTTTAGTTATTCTGTCGGTAGGTTACGCCAAACACCTAGAGTAAGGATATACTAAAAGTACCACGCTTTTTTTGTGCGTATATTTTAACTCAGAAGAATGGTACAACGGAGTATTCGAAAAGCCGTTAAGTGAGTAGAATTATTATTTTAAATTAAATTATTATGAAAAAATTATTATTAATGTTTACTTTATTATGTGCTTGTATAACCATTAATGCTGGTACTGATTCAGGGTCAGGATCATGTATAATTAGAGGTACTTCTAATGATTATGTAGAAGCTACTGCATATTTAACAGCATCTAATGGTGAAATTTCTGGTTATGTTAATATTTCGAACTCTTCAAGTAAGCCTTTGATGTCGTATCGTCTCACAGTTACTGCAGAAGTTGTTACTACCTATTCTCATGGTAAATTAACTTGGGCGACTAAAACATTTTGTGATCAAACATATCATAAAAAATGTGAACCTTATTCAGATACTTCAATAGAGTTAAAAACTCTATCTGGACATGCTGGATATGTTAGAAATGTACGAGTATCTATTTCAAATCCAACATGTGATTATTAATTCTATTTAACTTGAATAAACTAAATCTATGGTCGATATGTGCCTTAATTCTGGATTATATTAATGCTCATACCTACTATAGTGAAATAAAATAAAGTAAGAATCCTCTCATATTATTTTTGAGAGGATTTTTATATTGAAATTTATCAAATGACTTGGTAGTTTTGCTGCGCATTACTCTGATAACTGCCTACCTAGAGAATAACCCCTACGGGGTAAACTGTATCACAATCTAACTCCTGTACAAGTCTATATAGGATAATAAAAAACCAATGACCTCAAAATTTTGAGGTCATTGGTTTTTATGGTAATTCTAAAAAGAAAATTAATCCATAGATTTTCTAGTGCAGAATACGTGAAGGATAGCACCTACTAATAATAATGCACCGCCAACAGCTAGCATCATATTGCTGTAATCAGCTGTGGCTAGGAATGATTGAGCAATTAATACTATTGCTCCGATAAGAACTACTATTACGCCTATGAATCTCATAATATTATTATTTTTTATTGGTTATTTCTGTTTGAATATGCAAAGTAAATCAATATTTTTTATGTAAACAAAGAAAAGTGAATTAAATTTTAAACTTCATCAAACATTTCTTCATTTATATCTTGGTCTATTCTTAAGTTTTCTATAATAAAGTTTTGTCTTTCTGTGGTATTTTCGCCCATATAGAAACGTAGTAGCTGATTTACGGCGTCTTCTTTGTTTAGACTTACTTGTTCCAATCTAATGTCTTTCCCTATAAAGCATTTAAACTCATCTGGAGAAATTTCACCAAGACCTTTGAATCGAGTAATTTCAGCTTTAGCTCCTACAGTTTTAATGGCTTCTATTTTCTCTTCGTCAGAATAACAATAATGTGTTTCTTTTTTATTTCTAACTCTGAAAAGTGGAGTCTGTAGAATATAAACGTGGCCAGCCTTCACTAGTTCTGGATAGAATTGAAGGAAGAAACTCATAAGAAGCAATCTAATGTGCATACCGTCGTCGTCGGCATCGGTAGCAATTATCACTTTATTATATCTTAAGTTTTCTAGACCTTCATCTATATTAAGAGCAGCTTGAAGAAGATTGAACTCTTCATTTTTGTAAGCCTCCACCTTGCTCATTCCAAAGCAGTTTAGCGGTTTACCGCGCAAAGAGAATACTGCTTGTGTTTTAACGTCTCTACTTGTTGTAATAGAACCACTTGCAGAGTCGCCCTCAGTGATAAATATACAACTTTCTTCTCTTCTGTCACCTTTGTTGTCGTTTAGGTGAATGTGGCAGTCGCGAAGTTTTTTGTTATGAAGGTTTACTTTTTTGGCTCTTTCTCTTTCTTGTTTTGAAACATTGGCAATTGCCTTACGTTCACGTTCAGAAGCTTGGATTTTCTTAACCAATACTTCTGTCATATCAGGGTTTTTATGTAAGAAATTGTCTAACTCTTTCTTTAAGAAATCACCAACAAATTTATTTACACTAGTGCCAGAAAGTGGATATGGATTTTCATCTTTATCCTTGTCTGGAGCCATGTTTGTAGAACCAAGCTTGGTTTTTGTTTGACTCTCAAATACTGGTTCTATTACATTTATAGCTATAGTAGCAACAATACCACTTCTGATGTCTTGTAATTCAAAGTTCTTGCCAAAGAAATCTTTGATAGTGCGAGCAATATGTTCTTTAAGGGCTGCTTGGTGTGTACCACCTTGTGTGGTGTGTTGACCATTTACAAATGAATAATATTCCTCGCCATATTGATTAGTGTGGGTAAATGCTACTTCAATATCTTCACCTTTTAAATGTACAATAGGGTAAAGTACATCAGAAGTACATTTCTCATTAAGTAGGTCAAGAAGACCATTTTTAGAGACAAATTTTTGTTTGTTAAACCATATTACCAAACCTTGGTTTAGGTAACAATAGTTTCTAAGCATTGTTTCTATATATTCATATCTGAAATGATAATTTCCAAATATAGAAGAATCTGTATCAGGAGTAAAGCAGATGTATGTGCCGTTTTTCTCTGTGGTTGGTTCTAGATCATATTCTTTAACTAGTACGCCTTTTGAGAATTCTGCTTTTTTTGCCATCCCATCACGATAAGAAATAGCAATAAATGAAGATGATAGGGCATTAACAGCTTTTGTACCTACACCATTTAGTCCAACAGATTTTTGGAAAGATTTAGTGTCGTATTTTGCGCCAGTATTCATGATACCTACGCAATCTACAAGTTTGCCTTGAGGAATACCACGGCCATAGTCCCTTACACTAACTTCTCTTTCGTTAATGTTTATCTCTATCTGATTTCCGAAGTCCATACGGAATTCATCAATAGAGTTGTCTATTACTTCTTTTAGTAAAACATAAATACCATCATCATTTGAAGAACCGTCGCCAAGTTTCCCTATATACATGCCAGGGCGTAGGCGAACGTGTTGAAGACCTTCCAGTGTTATGATGTTATCTTCTGCGTAGTCGTGTGCGTTAAGGGGAGTATTGGTAATCTCACTCATATATTTGATTTTAGGCACTACAAATATAATAAATTTAATTAAAAATTAAAAATGTAGAATTGCTTAAAATCTAGATTATTATCAATTATGAGTGGTTTATTTAAGTAATCTGGTTTTGGGCAGATATAATATGGTAGAAATTGGGTGTATTTATATAAACCATCAGGAAATATTGCATAATCTTTCCAGATACTTGTATTTTCTGCGGGGTATCTATTGAAGAAATTTTTATCGCATAGTTTGATGTATGATTCTAGTTTTGCTCTTACAATATTATAAACTTCTTTGTGTTTATTATTGTGGTTTGAGTAGTAGAAAACAGCTTCATCAAACACTTCTGGTGTAATGTTATATTTTTGGAATATCTTTGTATAAATGATTTTACATTCGTTCCCATTTATAAAGTTACTTGACTCCATGCCTTCTGAAAGGTGAATATCAAATAAAAGGTCGGCCATAATTCTATTGTCCTTGATAAGAATGTTATTGGTTTCTGTTTCTGTTTTATCTGTGCATGAAACCAATAGACAAAATATGGATAGTATGGCCAATATTTTTCTCATTTATACAATCTTTTCTCTAGAATTAATAATAGGAATATGCCAATGCAAATGGCTGAGTCTGCTAGATTAAAGATAGGAGAGAAGAATATGAAATGTTCTCCACCAACCACAGGAATCCAGTCCCAATAGTGACCTTCTATAAGTGGGAAGTATAGCATATCTACTACTTTACCATAGAAGTATGGTGCGTAATCAAACCACTTTCCATAGAAAACGCAGTCAATAATGTTACCTGTAGCTCCTGCTAGCACTAATGCAATGCAGGTAAGTAATGTCCAGGTTTCATTTTTCTTAACGCAATATCCTAGGTAAGTAGCAATGCCTAATGATGCAACTATACGAAATAGTGTTAGGTAGATTTTATCTCCCCATTCTATGCCAAATGCCATTCCGTCGTTTTCAACGAAAAGTAATCTGAACCATGAGAAAATATATAACTCTTCATATAGTTCAAATGAAGATTTTACCCAAATCTTTGATAGCTGATCGAGTAGTAAGATTATAAAAACAAGAGAGGCACTATACAGTGCCTTTTTTGTGATAGAGTTCATATTTATTTTTTACCTTCTTTAGCTTCTATGCTTAAGGTAGCGTGAGGAACAGCACGAAGTCTTTCTTTTGGGATTAACTTGCCTGTTACTCTACAAATACCATAAGTTTTGTTTTCTATACGAACTAAAGCAGCTTGCAGGTTTTGAATAAATTTCATTAGGTGTTGTGCGCAACGTCCGATTTCTTCTTTGTTTGTTGCAGCGGCACCATCTTCTAGCACTTTAAATGTAGGTGATGTGTCGTTTACATCATTTCCATCTACATTGTTCAATGCCCTTCTATACATCTCATAGTCTGCATTTGCTTGCTCTAGCTTTTGCAAAATCAGTGTGCGGAATTCTTCAAGTTCGGCATCACTATATCTGGTTTTTTCTGTCATAACGTAATGATTTTAAAGTGTTATGCGAATATATAAAAAATATTCGACATTAACTAATCATTCCCGTCATTTTTTATAAACATTTATGCTTTTTTTAATAGAATAAATATGTTTTCAGCACCGAATTCTATTTCTTCACCAGCTTTTTCAGCAGAAATTTCAAGGCTGTCGCAAAGGATTTGAGTTTGAATATACTCTTTGTGATTTGCAATAGCATTGTTGATGTCAGATAGGTTTTGACCTTCTGCATAAACGCTAATGTTGATACGGTCTGTAATTTCTAAACCGTTAGATTTTCTCAAGTTTTGAATACGGTTGATAAGCTCACGTGCTGTACCTTCTGCTTCTAGTTCTGCAGTTAGGGTAATGTCTAAAGCAATAGTAAGTTTACCTTCGTTTGCCACTAACCATCCTGGAATATCTTCAGAGAAGATAGCTACGTCTTCTGTGCTAATTTCTATTTCTGCACCATCAATAGAAAGTTTGTATAAACCATCTGCTTCGAAGCGAGAAATTTCTGCTTGTTCAAGATTTTGAAGCATATTAGCCACGGCTTTCATATTCTTACCGCATTTTGGACCAAGTTTCTTGAAATCTGGTTTAATACGTTTTACGAATACGCCTTGAGAATCTGTTACAATTTCAATATCTTTTATGTTAAGCTCGTTTTTTAGCAAGTCTTCTACACTCTTAATATGAGAGTCTGTAGTAGCATCTGTGCTAGGAATCATAATACGGCTAAGTGGTTGACGTACTTTGATGTTAGCTTTTTTACGAAGAGCAAGAGCTAGTGATGTGATGTTTTGAGCAATATCCATCTTGTCTTCTAGTTCGCTATTGATATACTCTTCTTTTACTTCTGGGAAACGGCATAGGTGAACAGAACATTCTGAGAATCTGCCTGTTGCGTTGTTTAAGTCGCTGAATAGGCGGTCTGCATAGAATGGAGCAATAGGAGCCATTAGGCGAGCTACAGTTTCCAAACAGGTGTAAAGTGTTTGGTATGCAGAAAGTTTGTCTGTATCCATTTTGCCTGCCCAGTAACGTTTACGGTTTAGACGTACATACCAGTTACTTAAACTTTCTGTTACAAAGTCAGAAATTGCACGACCTGCATGAGTAGGCTCGTATGCATCAAATCCGTCTTTCACTTCCTTAACAAGGGTGTTAAGTTTAGAAAGAATCCATTGGTCAATTTCTGGACGTTCATTCATTGGAACTTCTGCTTCTGAATATGTGAAATTATCCACATTAGCATAAAGTGCAAAGAATGAATATGTATTGTAAAGTGTACCAAAGAATTTTCTTAATACTTCTTCTACACCAGCTGGGTCAAATTTCAAGTTGTCCCATGGAGCAGAGTTTGTCATCATGTACCAACGAACAGAGTCTGCACCATATTTTTCAATAGCACCAAATGGGTCAACAGAGTTACCTAGACGTTTAGACATCTTGTTGCCATTTTTATCTAGAACAAGACCATTTGATATAACGTTTTTGAATGCTACAGAACCTTTAATCATGGTTGAGATAGCGTGTAGAGTAAAGAACCAACCACGTGTTTGGTCTACACCTTCGTTGATAAAGTCTGCTGGGAAGAACTTATTGTCGTCGATAAGTTCTTTGTTTTCAAATGGATAGTGAAGTTGAGCATATGGCATAGCACCAGAGTCGAACCAAACGTCGATAAGGTCAGATTCGCGATACATTGGTTTGCCAGAAGCAGAAACAAGCACAATGTTGTCCACGTATGGGCGGTGAAGATCGATGTTGTCTGTGCTGTAGTTTTCTTTTGAATAGTCACCCACTTTAAAGTTCTTGAATGGGTTTTCTGTCATAATGCCTGCTGCGATAGATTTTTCAATCTCGTTCATAAGTTCTTCGATAGAACCAATGCAGATTTCTTCTTTGCCTTCTTCTGTGCGCCAGATTGGAAGTGGAGTACCCCAATAACGGCTACGAGAAAGGTTCCAGTCTTGTAGGTTTTCTAACCATTTGCCAAAACGTCCAGCACCTGTAGAAGCAGGTTTCCAGTTGATAGTTTTGTTTAGTTCTACCATTTCGTCTTTGCAAGCAGTAGAACGGATAAACCAGCTATCTAGTGGATAGTAAAGTACTGGTTTGTCTGTACGCCAGCAGTGAGGATAGTTGTGAGTGTGTTTTTCTATCTTGAATGCTTGACCTTTTTGTTTTAGGTACATGCAGATAGAAATATCTAGAGTTTCGTCTTGGTCTGTTAGGTTTGCATCATATGCGTTTTTAACAAAGCGACCAGCGAATTCTTTATAAGCTTCAACGTTAACATATTTTGCAACGTAGTCTGCGTCCATGTCTTCAATAGCATAGAATTTACCTTGAAGGTCAACTAGTGGACGTAGGTTTCCGTTTTTGTCAAGCACTTGCATTGGAGGAATGCCTGCAGCTTTCGCCACACGAGCATCGTCTGCACCAAATGTAGGAGCAATGTGTACGATGCCAGTACCATCTTCTGTGGTAACATAGTCGCCTGCAATTACTCTAAATGCTCCTTCTTCTTGTGGAGTGAAGAAAGGTAGAAGTGGTTCATATTCAAGACCAACAATTTCAGAACCTTTAAATGTTTCTGCTGGGCATTCAGCATCTTTAAAGTATGCTTTGAATAGGTCTTTTGCAAGAATTACTTCTATATCTTCTTTAGTATAAGGGTTTTGTGTTGCGTAGCGAACATAATCTATATTTGGTCCAACACACAGAGCAGTGTTAGATGAAAGTGTCCATGGAGTAGTGGTCCATGCTAAAATATATAGATTTTCTTCACCTTTAACTTTAAATTGAGCAGTAACAGTAGTATCTTTTACATCGCGGTAGCAACCAGGTTGGTTAAGCTCGTGAGAACTCAAACCAGAGCCAGCAGCTGGAGAATATGGTTGGATGGTATAACCTTTATAAAGCAGACCTTTATTGTAAAGTTGTTTTAATAGCCACCATAAACTTTCGATATAGTCGTTGGTATAAGTGATGTATGGGTTTTCCATATCAATCCAGTAACCCATTTTACTGGTAAGGCTTTCCCATTCTTTGGTATATTTCATCACGTCTTTACGACAGTGAGAGTTGTAATCTTCTACAGAGATAGTATTACCAATGTCTTCTTTAGTAATGCCAAGTGCCTTTTCTACACCAAGTTCCACAGGAAGACCGTGTGTGTCCCAACCTGCTTTACGAGTAACCTTAAATCCTTGCATAGTTTTGTAACGAAGGAATAAGTCTTTGATAGAACGAGCCATTACGTGGTGGATACCAGGCATACCGTTTGCAGAAGGTGGACCTTCGAAGAATACGAAAGGAGTGCAACCTTCTCTAGTTTCTATACTTTTTTTGAAAACATCATTCTTTTCCCATTCTGCTTGTACTTCTTTACCCACAGCAGAAAGGTTAAATTGTTGATACTCTGTAAATTTTTTGCTCATGAGTTTATGTTGTTTTATTTATTTATCTAAGTCTATCAAGCGAGCGAACTAGCGCTTCGTCTTTTCCGATGGCGCGAATAGCCAAATATGTTAATATAATATTAATGAAAGGAAGAGCTGTTACTAAAAGTACATTTTTAGTATACTCTTCTGTTTCTTGAATAGTAGTGGCAAAATAAAAATATCCTCCCATACTCAAGATTTGGAAAATCATTAAGATTACATTAAAACTGCAAAGTCGCATTTGTAAAATGCGCTTTTTGAACAGAAAAATACTAACTATTGCCATAAGTGGAATAATAACACTTATTCCGGCGTAAATCACACAGTTAGATACTCCTAATGCCATTTCTCCTACAGAGGCAAAAGGGTAAAAACATTGTACAATACTTAGTATAAATACAATGAATAAATATATACTTTGGATACGTTGAATCATAGCGACGCAAAGATACAAAAAAAACCGCAAAGCTAAGCCTTACGGTTTTATTTTTTTTGTGTTGAGAAATTATTCAGCAACAACAGAATCAGCAGCAGCTTCAACTACTTCTTCTACAACAACTGCAGAGTCAGCAACTTCAGCAACTTCTTCTACTGCAACTTCTTCAACAACTGCTTCTTCAGCTTGTTCTTGGCAAGCGTTGCAAGATGCGAAAGCAACAGCAACAGCAGCAGCTACGAATAAAACGATTTTTTTCATTTTTCTAAAAATTTTAAATATTAAACAACTGTTGTTAATAACGGTGCAAAGATAGTTATATAACAAAATTGCTTAAAACTTATTAGGTTAAAAAAAGTTAATTATACTTGTATATTTGTGTATAAGTATCTTTTTATACTTTTTTTCGGTGTTTTTTCAAACTCAGTAGGATAAAGTATAAGTTTTGTTATTCCTTCGTATGAAGCAACAATCTTGTTAAGATTCTTTCTGTTTTCTTCCATTACCACTTCTAGGTCTTTTGTGCTAATGCAAGCAGAGTCAACTGCTTCATAATCAGGATATACTAGGCCATAAAGCTTGCCATCTTTTTCAATAACAATACTTTCACCTACGAATGGCATATTGTTCAATTTTGTTTCAATCTCTTCTGGGTAAATGTTTTGACCATTTGCTCCAAGAAGCATTGTTTTGCAACGACCTTTAATAAAGATAAATCCTTCTTCGTCAACAACGCCTACGTCGCCAGTTTTTAGCCAACCGTCTTCTGTGAATGTATCTTTTGTAGCTTCAACGTTTTTGTAGTAGCCACTCATTACGTTTTCACCGCGTACTTGGATTTCACCAGCCACATTGTAAGGGTCTGTAGAATCAATTCTCACTTCCATAATGTCTAGAACCTTTCCAGATGCGCCTTGTTTGCTTTCTTTCCAAGGAGCATAGCTGATAAGAGGAGCACATTCTGTCATGCCATAACCAACTGTGAAGCGGAAACCGATTTTGCGTAGGAATTGTTCTACTTCTTTGTTTAGAGGAGCACCGCCCACAATGATTTCTTTAAACTCGTCGCCAAATGCGGTGTGAAGTTTTTTGCTTATTTGTGAGTATATTTTGTTGTCTACAAGTGGAATACTTAAAGCCATCTTCATACTTCTCTTGTTTAGAGTAGGTTGAAGTTGTTTTCTATAGATTTTTTCTAGAATCAATGGCACTGTAAATATTACAGTAGGACGTATTTCTTCAAATGCTTTTAAAAGTACCTTTGGACTAGGTATCTTATTTAATAGGTATGTGTGAGCACCGCAGCAAGTTGCTGTTAAAAAGTCAAATGCCATACCGTATGCGTGAGCAAGTGGAAGGAAGTTTAACACTCTGTCGCCACGATTTAGAAGTTTGGTGCGGATACCAAATGTAATATTACCAGCAAGCGCATTAGCAGAAATCATTACACCTTTGCTGAAACCAGTTGTACCAGAAGTGTAGCTAATCATTACTAGCTCTGCATTGTCGCGTTCTGCGTAGCAAATATCTTCTGCAGAAAAACCTTTTGCGTATTTTTCGTTGAAACTATTTTCAAGGTCTAGCATAATTTTTTGAATGCCTTGACCATCTTTTTGGTGAACACAACGGAAGTCGTCTAGTGAGAAAACGCCGTTTAGGTTTTCCATTTTTTCTTCTTCAAGTTTGTCCCAAATGTTGTCACTACAGAACAATAGCACTGAGTCTGAGTGATTTACTATGTGGTGGATGTCATTTGCGTTGAAGTCTTGAAGAATAGGTACGATAACGGCTCCGTAGGTAACTGAAGCCACGTATGTAAGTGTCCAGTTTGGAGTATTTTTACCAATAAGAGAGATTTTGTCGCCTGGTTGAATTTGTAGTTGATCAAATAGTAAATGGATTTTTGCTATTTGTTTTGCGACTTCTCCGTAGGTTAGAGTTTGCTTTTTGTAATAATTTGTATAAGCAGGTAGTTCCCAGTTTGTTTTGAAACTATGCTCAAAAAGTTTGATAAGATTTTGTTCAATCATTTTTGCACAAATTTTAAAATTTTGTGCAAAAATACAAAAAAAATGAGAGATACAAAAGAATATCTCTCAAAATTTATGTTTTACAGCATAATTGTTACAAAAATACTACAAACTCCTAACTCCTAATTACTCGCTCTGCTCGTGATTTTGCTTTCGCTCGGCAATGCTTAAGCAAGCTTATCATTGCTCTCGCTTACTCGCAAAATTCCTAATTAAATCCCGTATTCCTCTAAGAAATAGTCAGGTAAATTTGGTAGGAATGCAGGTAGTTGTACTGCATACAGTTTGAACTGCATAAACTTGTATCTTCTAACTATTTGCTCGTAGTGTTCACCTATCTCGTTTTCTCTTATCACTTGATTTATTTCATGATAGGTCCAGCCAAGGTTGTCTTCGTCTGTTTTGCCGCACATACCATCAGATGGTGCTTTGTGTGTAAGGTCGTAAGGAAGTCCTAGGTAGTCGCCCATAGCCACCACTTCTTCGGTGGTAAGTTTTGCCACAGGGGCAAAGTCGCCAGCGCTGTCGCCATAGTGGGTAGAATATCCTTGTACGTCTTCTGAGCGGTTGCAAGTGTTCACCACGCGCGCGTTACCTATTATAGCACCTATGCCATACAGGGTGGTCATACGCAAACGGGCAGGGGTGTTGGTTAAATATTGCGGACTTAGAGCATCTATGTTCATTTGAGTTTTAACCTGATCTGTAAGTCCTGTATAAGCATTGTTTATATTAATAGTAATATGTGGAATGCCCAAGTGGTCTACGATTTTTTGTGAGTCAGAAATATCTGGTTGAATGCCGTTTGGCATCATTACACCAAGCACACGTTCTTTGCCAAGTGCTTTTGCGCAAAGTGCTGCTACCACGGTAGAGTCTTTTCCACCACTTATGCCAATAACCACTTTTGTCTCATTGTTGCCATTTTTTTGCATCCAGTCTTGTATCCATTTAATACAAGATTCTGTAATTTCTGCTACATTAAATACGTATGGTTTCATTGTTGTTTATTTTTTAGTGCCAAGTTTTTCTTGCCAGCGCCATGCAGAAAGTAGAGTTTCTTCTACTGTTTTTTCTGCCTTCCATCCAAGTTCTGTATTTGCCCAAGTAGGGTCTGCCCATACTTTTTCAATATCGCCAGCTCTGCGGCCAACAATTTTATAATTAAGTTTTACTCCAGTAACTTTTTGGAATACGTCTATGATTTCTAGTACAGAAAGCCCTCTACCAGTACCAATATTGAATACTTCAACTTGTTTTTTGTTTAGGTTTTCTGCAAGTCGTTTCACTGCCACCACGTGAGCTTTGGCAAGGTCGGTCACGTTGATATAGTCTCGAATGCAAGAACCATCTGGTGTGTCGTAGTCGTCGCCATAAACACTTAGACATTCTCTAATGCCTGCGGCAGTTTGAGTAACGTATGGAATAAGGTTTTGTGGCACACCAATAGGTAGTTCGCCAATTTCTGCACTCTCGTGAGCGCCAATTGGGTTGAAGTAGCGAAGTAGAATAGCAGAAATGTTTTTGTCTGCGTTTACTGTATCTGTAATAATTTCTTCGCAGATTTGTTTAGTGTTGCCGTATGGTGAAAGTGCTGTTTGGATAGGAGCATTTTCTGTAACAGGAAGTATTTCTGGCTGACCATAAACTGTACATGAAGAAGAGAAAACAATGTTTTTGATTTCGTGTTTCTTCATTAGTTCAAGTAGGTTTAGCAGAGAAACTAGGTTGTTTCTATAGTATAAAAGTGGTTTTTCTACAGATTCGCCCACAGCTTTGCTTGCCGCAAAGTGAATAATAGAGTCGATGCCTTTGTTCTCTTCCATTAATTTATCTAGAGCATCTTTGTCTCTACAATCAATTTCGTAGAACTTAGGTCTAACGCCACAGATTTTTTCTATACCGTCTAGCACTCCAATGTTAGAGTTTGAAAGATTGTCTACTATTATAGGTTCGCAACCTGCATTTATAAGTTCCACCACAGTGTGAGAACCAATAAAACCAGTACCTCCAGTTACTAAAATTTTCATATTGTTTGATTTGTTAGTTTTTTACTTTATAATGTGTTCTCACTTTACCTTTGGCAAGCGATGAAAGTTTTGATGATATCATTTGTCTGCGGATGGTTGAAATTCTATCTACAAACACGTGACCCATCAAGTGATCATACTCGTGTTGAATGGCACGAGCTTCAAAACCAGAGTAAGTTTCAGTTTTTTCTACCCAATTTTCGTCAAAATAATGGATAGTTACAGAAAGTGAACGAGGTACTCTCTCAGAAATGCCAGGGATACTCAAGCAACCTTCTTCTTTAGTTTCTTTTTCTTCGCTAAAAAATGTAATTTCAGGATTGATAAACACCTTTTTAAAGTTTGCCCATGCTGGATTTTCATCTTTTAAAAGACTTAAATCTACAATAAACAATTTGATAGGAAGACCTATTTGTGGTGCAGCAAGGCCCACTCCTTCTGCTCTATCTAGAGTTTTGTACATATCCTCAATAAGAGTTGGAAGCTCTGGGTAGTCCTTTGTGATAGGTTCTGCTTGTTTTTTTAGTACTGCGTTTCCGTAAATAACTATTGGGTAAATCATAAACTGTATTTTTTGAATTCTAAGTAATCTTGTAAAATAATGGTAGCGCTTATTTCATCTACCAATGCTTTATTTTGTCTGTCTTTTTTCTTTAAACCTCCATCAAGCATGGCTCTGTGTGCCAAAACGGATGTAAATCTCTCGTCGGAAAATTCAATAGGCATATTAGGTAGTTTTTTCTTCAAAGTATTCACAAAAGGAGTAATATACTTCATCGATTCAGAAGGTTGATTATTCATTTGTTTAGGAAGTCCAACAATAATTCTTTCCACATCTTCCTTTTTTACATAATCACAAATGAAATCAACAATAGAAGCAGAAGGGACAGTGGTTAGTCCATTTGCAATAAGTTGTAACGTATCTGTAACAGCCACGCCAACTCTTTTCCTACCATAGTCAATTGCCAAAATCCTTGCCATAATGGTGCAAAGTTAAAGAATTTAACTGTAATTACCAATAAGATTGCCAATAATAGTACAAATAATGTCTGTATATTTACACTTAAAAAGTTTGGTAAATTTAAAGATTTAATTAAATTTGCTTGCGCTAAAAATTTTGGTCTTTAGAGAGAATACAAAATACATTATATTTTTTTATTTTATGGATTTAGACGCTATTTTAAAAATTCTTACGTTGTTCGGCGCCTTGGGTATGTTCCTTTATGGAATGAACTTAATGAGTGCTGGCCTTCAGAAAGCGGCAGGCGATAGACTTCGCAATTTTCTTTCTGCCATGACTTCGAGCCCATTCAAAGGAGTTTTAACAGGTCTTGGCATTACCACAGTAATTCAATCTTCAAGTGCAACTACCGTGATGGTGGTAAGCTTTGTGAATGCAGGATTACTAACACTTGCGCAAGCCATTAGCGTGATTATGGGTGCTAATATTGGTACCACAGTTACAGCATGGTTGGTTTCATGGCTAGGATTTAAAGCAGATATTTCTGTTTTGGCAGTGCCTCTTATGGCTGTCGGTTTCATTCTTTCAATGTCTAAAAAAGACAATAGAAGAAATATCTCAGAACTTATCGTTGGTTTCTCTCTTCTTTTCTTAGGCCTTTCTTTAATGAAAAACTCAGTGCCTAATCTTTCAGAAACTCCAGAAGTACTTTCATTTATTCAAGGTTGGCAAGGTTATGGATTTGGTTCTGTGTTGATATTTTTAGTGTTTGGTACACTGCTCACATTGGTTCTACAATCTTCTAGTGCTACAATGGCCCTTACCCTTATTATGCTTAATATGGGTTGGATTAAGTTTGATATGGCTTGTGCTATGGTGCTTGGTGAAAATATTGGTACTACTATTACAGCAAATATCGCAGCAGCGGTAGGTAATACTTCTGCACGTAGATCTGCTCTTGCACATACCGTATTCAACTTGTTTGGTGTGGTTTGGGCACTTGTTACTTACACATATTTCCTTAAATTGGTAGGTTGGGTTACATCTACTATCTTTGGTCTTCCAAATCCTGCTTCACCAGACTTTGCAGTAAATGTGGAATATGATGCAAAAGGAGTGGTTGTTCAATCAGATGCTCAAACTGCTTCTCTTTACGGTCTTTCAATGCTTCACACATTATTTAATACTATCAATACATTTGTTCTTATATGGTTTGTGCCAATGATAGAAAAACTTGTGTGCTATGTAATTAAAGGTCGTAAAAATGCCGAAGAAGAAGAACATACACTCAAATACATCAAGGCTGGTCCTATAGCTACCCCAGAACTTGCTCTTGGTCAATCAATGAATGAAATTATCCACTTCGCTCAAATTTCTAAAAAAGGTCTTGGTTATGCAAAACAAGCCATTACAGAAACTGATTTAGAAAAATTTGAAAATCTACGTGCTAAACTAGCGAAGTATGAAGAAATTTCTGACAGAATAGAAATAGAAATAGCTTCATTCCTAAACTCAGTTTCATCTGGTGATATTAGTGAAGAAACTTCAAACAAGATAAAAGGAATGTATAAAATAATAGGTGAAATTGAATCACTTGGCGACTCTGGCGATTCTATCAGCCGTATTTTATCAAGAAGAAATGCTCACAAAAAATCATTTGACACAGAAACTATTAGCAAATTGCTAGCAATGGTGTCTCATGTAGATGAAGCATACGATGTAATGATTTCAAATCTTGTAGCTGCAAATGATGGTACATTGCTTTCTATCTCAAATGCATACATAGTAGAAGATAAAATCAATGCTTTAAGAAATGATCTTAGAGAAATTGAGATTGACGAAATCGAAAACAATATCAAGAGTTACCAAAATAGCGTTTACTACATCGACATTATAAACGAACTAGAAAAAATGGGTGACTATATGATTAATGTTTCGCAAGAGTTAGAGAGAGCCTTCTTAAAGAAGTAATCGAGCTGAATTAAAGACAAAGAAGAGGGCGACTAAAATTTTGGTTGCCCTCTTTTATAGGAGTTGAACTTTTTATTCAGCTCCTTTTAGTATAGTTTTTTGATGATTTCGAAGATTTGCTTATTGACATTGTTGTCTGGATTATTGTGAAGAACAAAATCTGCTTTTAGACGTTTGTCATTGTCAGAAGATTGATTTTTGATTCTTTCTTCTATTGCGGCGCGGTCTGCACCATCTCTTTTCATACTTCTTTCTATGCGTACATCCTCGTCGGCATACACCATAATTACCTTGTCTACCAAAGAATCAAAACCGCTCTCATATAGGATAGCACTTTCTATAAAGACTATTCTTTCGCCTTGAGTTTCTTTTTTTGTACACCAAGAAGCGAAATCTTTAGCCACAGTAGGGTGCATGATTTCTTCCACTTGTTTTTTTGCAGTAGGGTCGCTAAATATTATTTGAGCTAGGAATTGTCTGTTCAGACCTTGTTCTGTGTAGCATTCTTCGGAGAAGAGCTCAATGAGTTTTGCACGAACATCTGCATTCTCGTTTTGAATTCTCTTGCTTTCTGTATCGGAATAATATACAGGAAAATTCATAAGTTCTAGTAGTTTGCAGATATAAGTTTTACCAGAACCAATACCGCCAGTTACGCCAACTTTTATCATTTAGGTTCTACAAATTCAATTAACCATTTAACCTTATTATCTTTTAAATAAGGATTTTTGATATATATTGGGTAAGACTCCAATGTGACAGTTTCATTATTAGAATCGCTCTTTCTTAATACTTCGTAGTCTAGAGAAAGTATAAAGTCTGAAGGTCTTATTTCTTTGTATTTGCTAAGTCCAACTAGGAAACTTACATTTAGTTTTTCTGGAATTGTTTTAACAGAAATATTTTGAGGTAGATTTTTAATTGTAATAGACAAATCAATATCGCTTTCTGTATAAAATTCTATAGGAGCAGTAACGTTTATTTTGCTAGGATTTGCTTTGCAATGCTCGGGTATATCTAGTAATAATACGGTGTTAAGAGTGTCTTTTAGTTTTTCAGATGTGTATTCTTGAGTGTATACACAAGTTAGAGTGTCTAAAATCTCTTTGTAACCATATAATGTAATTGAGTCTGGAGAGGTGGTGATATTATCACAAAGGAAATATTGTTTTTGTAAATTAAGGTTGATACGTGTCTCTACCTTAACTTTTTTAGAGTCTAAAAGTTTTTTTTCTATAACTATTTCTTCTGGGTAATAATCAATAATTATAGAACTCTGGTCTATTTGTTTTTTTATAAATTTTTCAAATAGAGTAGCGGTAGGGATTGACCATGTATTATTGCTAGAATATACAGAGTAGTCATTGAAATTGATAATGACAGGGTCAAAATTTGTGTATTGATAGACAAGTGTAGTAGTACCTTTGTCTTTTAATTTTACGCTAAAAGAATTAGGTAGTTCTGTGGTGAATTCCAATTCTGGTGGAACATTAACGTACTCAATAGGGAAGTTTACGTTAAGTTCGTATGTTTTGTTAAGGGTGTTGGTAAACCAGAAAATAGCGGAACAGATAAGAAAAAACAAAAAAATGAGAGCATCCCTTGAAATAAGGAACGCTTTCATTTTTTTTATCAATCTAGTGATTTTATTTCTTTCTGTGCTGTGCATATTATGCTTTGTTAGCGTTTGCGTTAGCTTCAGCGTTTGAATCTACTGCATTTGCGTAAACAGAGTTTTTGTCTATAGTAATGCGTACATTGTCTGCGATTTCAAGAATAACAGTAGTTTCTTTTACATCTTTTACTTTACCATAGATGCCGCCAGCTGTGATAACTTTATCACCGTTTTTAATGCTATCACGGAATTTTTTAATCTCTTTTTGGCGTTTTTGTTGTGGACGAATCATAAAGAAATAGACTACCACAAACATTAAAACAATCATAATAATTGAGCTCCAACCAGAACCAGTGTTTGCAGGAGCTGCTGCTTCTAATAAAATGTAATTCATATATTCAGTATTTAGTTGTTTGGTCGTTTATTTACTCGTTGCTTTATTTAACAAACATTCCTACTTTAAGTATAGAACTGTCTTCTTTGTATTTGTTTACTACGCGGTCTAGGATACCATTGATAAATAAGCTACTCTTTTCTGAACTATAGTATTTACTTATTTCGATAAACTCATTAAGTGTAACATTTACTGGAATAGTAGGGCAGAAGTTGATTTCTGCTATAGCAGCTTGCATGATAGACATATCCATTACTGCGATACGGTCTTTTTCCCAATTTTGAGAGAAAGATTTAACAAGTTCTTTGTATTCTTCGCCGTTTTCGATAGCTTTAGAAAGTACTAGCATTGCATAGTCTTCGTCGTCCGCATCTCTATATTTAGGAAGAACTTCGATATCTGTGCTACCTTCTTCTAGTTTCTTAATAGTTTTTTCAACGAAGCTAGATACAATTTCAACATCGTCATTCCAATATATATCCATGCTTTCTAGGCGTTCTTCAAATGGTTTGTATGTGAAAATGACTTTTTTGAATATTTGTCTCCAAATCATCTTGTCGTCTGCAAATGTATTTTCTCTTGCAGACATATAGGTTTTATAATATTCAGATGCACAGATGGCTTCAAATAATCCTTTGATAAGGTCGTTATATTCTTCCCAAGAAATTCCATTAGCTTTGGCAAATTCTTTGTGCTCTGCGTTGTTTGCCACAGCAAGAGCTACTTTATTTAGTATAAAGCGTCTGTTTGGATTTAAATCTTCTTCTAGAGGATAACGTTTATTTAGACCAAATTCAATGCGTTTCTCTGCAAAATCTCTAAGGTCAATAATTAACTGAAGAAGCCAGTGATAAAGTTCGTAGGTTTTGTCAAGACTCTCAGACAACTCTCTTTTGTAATCTGCAATGCTCTTTCCCTCGTTTAACTGGTGTGAGTAAAGGAGTTGAATAATTTTAATACGGATTAAGACTCTGTTTATCATCGTTATGATATTTATGTGTACAATAGTGCAAAGTTAAGATTTTATTTATTAAGAAAAAAGATGTTAGATAAAAAAGATTAAATTTTTTGTAATTATTTTGTAAATAGAAAGAAAAAATGCATATTTGTAACCGAATTGTAAAAATAAAAAATAAGATGTTAAACTTTTTTGGAAGACTGCAAGAGAGAACTTTTAAAACCTCTGCACCCGAGGTTAAAGAAGAGCGCAGTGAACAACGTGTTGAGCGCGAAGATAAAGAAATAGTGTTTTCTAAATCTATCAAGGCGGGAAAACGTATGTATTACTTAGATGTAAAGAAAGATAGAAGAAATGACTTATTCCTTTCTATTACAGAAAGTAAACGTAAATCGGTGACAGAAGACGGACAATTCATTTTTGAGAAACATAAAATATTCTTATACAAAGAAGATTTTGATAAATTCGAATCTGCTTTTAAAGAAGCTTTAGATTTTATGCGTGCTCAATTAAATGAACAACCTTCTGAGGAGAAAGATTCTGAATAAGAAATTATCCTAAGGAAAATAAAAAAGCGAAGAGAAATCTTCGCTTTTTATTTTGTTCTAATGTTGAACTTAAGCTGGGTTGATTGCTCCTGTTGGGCAAGCTTCTGCGCAAGTTCCACAATCTGTGCAAATGTCTGGGTTGATAGAATAGATATCGCCTTCGCTGATAGCTTCTACTGGACATTCGCCGATGCAAGTGCCACATGCAATGCAATCGTCTGAAATAACGTGTGCCATAATATGTAATTTAGTTAATTAATAAATTTAATGCAAAGATAGTAATTAATTAGGAATTAGGAATTAGGAATGAGGAATTTTTTGAGTGGTAATTGAAATAATTGGGATTTTTTTTGTAATTTTGAAACCGTTTTGATAGAAATTAAACAAAAACTATAATAAAATGACAAAAGCAGACGTATTACTCGGCCTACAATGGGGTGACGAGGGTAAAGGAAAAGTAATCGACGTGTTAACTCCAAATTACGACGTTATTACACGTTTCCAAGGTGGACCAAACGCAGGTCACACATTAGAATTTAATGGTGAAAAATATGTGTTACGTTCTATTCCTTCTGGTATTTTCCAAGGAGATAAAATTAATGTTATCTCAAATGGTGTGGTTTTAGATCCAGCTTTATTCAAAGCAGAAGCAGAAGCGCTAGCAAAATCTGGTCACGATTTAACAAAAAAACTATACATTTCAAAGAAAGCACACCTTATTATGCCTACTCACCGTATGCTAGATGCTGCAAACGAAGCTGCAAAAGGTGATGCAAAAGTAGGTACAACTGGTAAAGGTATCGGTCCTACATATACCGACAAAGTTGGTCGTTATGGTCTACGTGTTGGTGATATTCTATTAGATTTTGACAAAAAATATGCAGTGGCAAAAGCTCGTCACGAAGCTATTCTTAAATCAATGAATTTTGCTTACGATATCGAAGAGGCAGAAAAACTTTGGCTTGAAGGTGTGGAATATCTTAAAAACTTCACATTAATAGATAGTGAACACTACTTAAACGATATTCTTGCACAAGATAAAACAATTCTTTGTGAAGGTGCTCAAGGTACAATGCTTGATATCGACTTTGGTTCATATCCATTTGTGACATCTTCAAACACAATTTGTGCTGGAGCTTGTACTGGCATGGGAATTGCACCTAATAAAATAGGCGACGTTTATGGTATCTTCAAAGCATACTGTACACGTGTAGGTGCTGGCCCGTTCCCAAGTGAATTGTTTGACGAAGTTGGCGAAACACTTTGCGAAAAAGGCTACGAATTTGGTTCGGTTACAGGACGTAAACGTCGTTGTGGTTGGATAGACCTTGTTGCTCTTAAATATTCTGTAATGATAAACGGTGTTACCAAGCTTATTATGATGAAAAGCGACGTGTTAGACGATTTCGATACCATCAAAGCTTGTGTTGGTTACAAAATAAATGGTGAAGAAATTGATTACTTCCCATACGAAATCAACGATAGCATCGAACCTATCTACAAAGAACTTCCAGGTTGGAAAACAGATATGACAAAAATGAAATCTGAAGACGAATTCCCAGAAGCATTCAATGCATATCTAGACTTCCTAGAAGACGAACTAGAAGTTCCTATTAAGATTGTTTCTGTTGGACCAGATAGGGAACAAACAATAGTACGCTATATCTAACGACGACTTATTTTAAAGGGTGCTTTCTGCGTTGCCCTTGTCTTCGAAATCCTCGAGTACGTCTTGTACACTCCGGTTTCTCAGACTTCGGGACGCCTAAAAATCCCTCCTTTAAAAGTAAGTCTTATAAAAAGGTAATCATTAGGAGTTAGGAGTTGAATTTAGTTTGTAAATTTATCTTCTAAATATAGATAATCATAAGTTAAGCCCTCGTTTTGAGGGTTTTTCTCTAAATAATATGTGTTAACTCCTCACTCCTCACTCCCAACTCCTAACTAAAATTTTATAAAATTTTTGAACTATGTACATTATTTTATTTATCGGTATCGCAATTTTAAGTTTTGTGGTACAACAAAGACTGAAAAGTAAGTTTAAAAAATATTCCCAAATTCCTATGACAAACGGAATGACAGGGAAAGAAGTGGCAGAAAAAATGCTTCGTGATCACGGAATTACAAATGTAAAAGTAGTTTCAACATCAGGTATGCTTACAGATCACTACAATCCACAAAGCCACACTGTCAACTTGAGTGAAGGAGTTTATGCTTCAAATTCTATTGCTGCGGCTGCGGTTGCGGCGCACGAATGTGGTCACGCTGTGCAACACGCGTTTGCTTACAAATGGCTTAATATGCGTTCTGCTCTTGTGCCTGCTGTAAGTTTTGCGTCAAAATGGGTGCATTGGGTTATATTAATAGGTATAGTAATGATAGAAACTACACCTATGTTATTAGAGGTAGGAATTGGCCTTTTTGCACTTACCACAATATTTAGTTTCGTTACCCTTCCAGTAGAAATTAATGCAAGTTCTCGTGCTGTGCAATGGCTTACTGCTAAAGGCTTTGTAGAAGGTGAAAAACGTTCTATGGCAATAGACGCACTTAAGTCTGCAGCATACACATACGTAGTAGCAGCGTTAAGCTCACTAGCAACGCTGATATACTACGTAATGATACTTGCAGGAAGAAGAGATTAAAATTGATTAACTCTTGTGTATATCCCTAATGGCTTTATGCTTTTAGGGATTTATTTTTATGTTTTATTAAGACATTTTTAAAGGTGTTGTATAACATAAAAATAAATTTTACCTTTGCAACCGATTTAAACAAAACTAATTAGAATTTTGAAAAGAGTTGGAGAACGTATTCTTAAACGCTACGGCACTGCACAAAATGCTTACTACAGTGAGATAATAAAACCATTCCATTCGATTATGAAAACTAAAAATATTTTTCTAATTCTTTTTTTTGTTATAATTAGTATTTGCACTTCTTGTAGAAAATATAATTCAAGTAACCATATTCATTCCATGTTATACGAAACAGGATTTTACCCTGTTTATTTGCCGATTCTAAACAACTCAGATACAATTTGGTGTTTAGTGCAATCTGGTGATGAAATTATTGAAACTTTATCTGAAGAAGATTTAAATAATATTGTTGAATATAATAGAAACATTATTGTAACAAATGATTTATCAGAAGAAATACTAAATTATAAAGTTTTTCCTGATATAGAGATAGAACAATTTTATAATCTACATGGTATAGATAAAACAATCGAAACATACGATATTAATAATTTGAAACTTGAACAAATTATATATATAGGTCTAATTTGTTGGTGGAATAATATTTATATATATTACGGATGTGAAGATGCTAAATGGCATTACATTTATTAAATAAAAAATGTTTAATCTAAGGAAATTAAATTATATTTTTTTGTATTGCTAATGCGTGGTTTTGCACAAAGATTTTTGTTCAATAAAGTAAGAGGTACTGATGCAGGTGTTAGCTATAACTGGTTCACCAAAGAACCTGAACCTCATCATTTTTTGGATGATTGGCATTATATGAAACCGATAAAAAAATAATTACATGAAAAAATATCTATTTTGTATATTATTTGTAGTAAGCAGTATTATTCTATATATCTTTTATCCCAGAAATCATAGTTTCACGTTTGTGTGTAAAATTCATAACGAATCTCCTATAGATTATAGTCAGTCCACATATTACCATTATATTCACAATAAAGAAAGATTGTTCTTTTTTATGCAAGGATATTATATAAATAGACAATGGTTATTAAAGGGGGAGTTTACTGGATATAATTCATCATTGGTTGATTCGTTAGCGAATATTTTTGATTTTAATCGTTATGATTATATTATAACATACCAAAAGCAAATAAAAAACATTAGATACTCACCATTCCTAACAAATACAGAAGATGGTTTATATTTTGACAAACGCACACCACTCATTATAGAATACGACACAATCATAACTGATAGCATTTATTTTTATCAAGTAGAAAACAATGATAAATTTAGAGCACCAGGACCATAAATGTTAACAATCTAAAAAAATTAAACAAGCAATACAAAACATTGTTCATGTTATCATCAAAGAGTTATAAATATGCTTTAACAGATAATTTGATTTCTATTGACACTGTAAGTGTAAGTAACCTAAACACTTTACAAGGTGATTCTATTTATAGAACCACTAAAACAGCATACGCTACCAATTCATTCTATACAAAAGGTCTAGTACTTTCTACTAGCCATAGCATAGATAATATAATAAAATGTTTTTAAAAATGTTTAATCTAAGGAGTTTCAGTTGTATCTTTTGTATTGCAATAATATGTTTTACCTTTACTTCTTGCAGGGAAATAATAGTGGACAAAACTAGACTTAAAGGTTGGGACTACAGGCTTTTCCAAGAAACACCTGCATG
>JAZOMZ010000002.1:0-247156 GCA_045654205.1 Candidatus Enterocola sp.
GGATTGCAAAGATATGTCAAGTTTTTCAATCTACCAAATATTTCGAGAAAATTTTTCAAAATATTTTTTAGAAGCATTAAACCTCATCTCATGCAAACTACCAAAGCTTTTGTTGTGCTGACCACTCTTGGTCGAAAAGCGAGTGCAAAGGTAGAAACTTTCACCATACGCTCCAAATATTCCAGCAACTTTTTTTAAAGAAAAATACAACTTTTTTATAACTGCTTGAAAATCAAGCGTGGTAAAAAAATCGCTTTTCTAGACTATTCTCGCTAATGTTACAATGATGTTACAAAACTAATTAAATAGTCTTATTATACTTTCCTAGACTTTGCATAAACTGATTCATTTTTTATCTATAAAATACTAGATTTCTATTAAAAAGAGTAATATTTTAGTATATTTGTGCTGATATTAAATACATTATTAATTAAAGACACCCCTATTTTTATGGAAAAAGAACAGAAAAAAGCAAAGTACAGTAAAGAAGAAGAGGTTGTAAACACCATTACTCATAGTATTGGTGCTGTGGGAACGTTAGTGGTTTGTGGAATTTTTGCGGTACAAGTTTATGAAAAAGGTAACGGACTAGATTTTTTAAGTATTATTCTTATGCTTTTTGGCGTGAGTATATCTTATATTTTTTCTTCTGTTTATCATGGTATTTCTCATACCAACCCTGTGAAACAAACTTTAAGAAAATTTGATCATGCTTCTATATTTTGGCATATTGCAGCTTGCTACTCCCCTATCACGCTTATTGCGTTTTTAAGAGGTGGAGAAACTGCCCTTGGCTGGGGAATGTTTATTTTCTGCTGGCTATTTGCTGTAGTGGGTTCTGCTTTACTGCTAAGAAAGGTAAAAGAGAAAAGTATTTTTGAAACTGCATGTTATGTGCTAATGGGACTTACTATAGTTTTTGCCATTAAAAACTTCTATGATATTGTTGGTTTTGATACTGTAATGTGGGTAATATTGGAAGGCGTAGCATATATTGCAGGCGCTGTACTATATTGTGTACACAAAGTAAAATACATGCATACTGTTTTCCACATATTTATTATGCTTGGCGATGCATTTCACTTTGTTGCCGTGGGCAAGATTATTTCAAGTATGTTATAAAAATGACACCTTATTATATATAAGAGAAAAGGCTGGTTCAAAAGAAATGAATCAGCCTTAATTGTATCTAAATATACTTTATAATAACACGGGACGAATATACATTCCATAAAACCTATCCCATGTACCCCAAGTAAATCTATTTCCTCTCATATATAAAGCATATGCCATTTCAGGCCAGCTTGTATATGTAATCGTACTAGCCCAATAAATACCAACACCCTCACCATCATCAAAAGTATCAGTAAATGGGATAAATATACAATAGAAGAATATTAATTAATAGGATTAACTTTTTCATCTTATCTATTAAATGCTATTGCATAGAACTTGATTTGTTTCACCATGGCAAGCAGACCATTGCTGCGTGTTGGAGAAAGGTGTTCTTTTAGGCCAATTTCGTTGATGAAGTATAATTCGCTATCTAGAATTTCTTGTGGTTTGTGGCCACTTACTACATTTAATAAAAGGGCAAGAATTCCTTTTACTATTACTGCATCGCTATCTCCTGCGAAGATGATATTGCCTTCGGCATCTAGAGAAGCATCAATCCAAACTTTACTTTGACAACCTTCGATAAGGTTTTCTGGGAGTTTTTTGTCGTCTGGAAATGCAGGAAGTTCGTTTCCTAATTCTATAATGCGGCTATATTTGTCGAACCAATCGTCGAAAATTGAGAAATCTTCGATAATTTCGTCTTGTAGTTGATTTATTGTCATAACAGAATTTTAAAATAGTTGTTTTACTCGTTGGATGCCAGCAATAAGGGCATCGATTTCTTCTGTGGTATTGTATAGAGCAAATGATGCACGAAGTGTGCCTTCTATACCAAAGTGCCTCATAATAGGTTGTGCACAATGGTGACCTGTGCGCAATGCTATGCCTAGTTTGTCTAGAAGTGTACCTATATCGTAGTGATGAATATCACCTACTTGCATAGAAATTACTGCACTTTTGTGTTCTGAAGTGCCAAAAATGCGAATATCACCTAGATTTTTCAGCTTTTCTGTGGCATAATTTAGCAAATAGGTTTCGTAGGCAGCAATTTCGTCCATACCAATGTTTTGTACATAACGAATTGCCTCTGCTAGTGCTGTGGAGCCAATAAAATCTGGTGTTCCTGCTTCAAATTTGTATGGAAGTTCGTTGAAAGTGGTGTTTTCAAAGCTCACTTGGGCAATCATTTCACCGCCTCCTTGATATGGCACCATGGCATCAAGCCATTTTTCTTTGCCATAAAGCACACCCATACCTGTTGGACCGTAGATTTTGTGACCAGAGAATACGTAAAAATCTACGTCTAAGTCTTTTACATTTACAGAAATGTGTGGTACAGATTGAGCTCCATCTATAAGAACAGGCACATTGTGAGAGTGAGCAGTTGCAATGATTTCTTTTACAGGATTTATTGTTCCTAACACATTTGAAACGTGATTTACAGCCACTAAACGAGTGCGCTCGGTGAACAACGACGCATAAACATCAAGGTCTAATTCACCTTTTTCGTTGAAAGGAATTACTTTAAGAGTAATGTTTTTGCGTGTGCGAAGAAGTTGCCATGGAACAATATTTGAGTGATGTTCCATTTCTGAAACGATGATTTCGTCTCCTTCTTTTAGAAAAGTTTCGCCAAAACTATATGCTACAAGGTTGATAGATTCTGTCGTGCCACGAGTGAAAATAATTTCGTGTGAATGCTCAGCACCAAGGAAATTTTGCACTGTTTTGCGTGCATCTTCATGGGCCTCCGTTGCCATTTGGCTTAAAAAGTGTACTCCACGATGCACATTAGCATTTTGGCGTGTATAACCCTCTTCTATCTTTTTAATAACAGAAAGTGGTTTTTGAGTGGTGGCAGCATTGTCTAGGTACACCAACTTGTGTTTGTGTACTGTTTCATTTAAGATTGGAAAATCCTGACGTATCTGCTCTATATTGTTTTTAATATACATTATCTGCAAATTTTACAACCGCTGCAGTGTGAATTTTCTCCACGTAGGCGGCGTTCAATTAATAATTGCAAACGGTCTTTTAGCGGTTCTATGCGCACATTGTCTAGTACATCGTGAACGAATGCGAACATTAGCAGCATTTTACCTTCTACTGGGTCGATACCTCTGGCACGCATATAGAAAAGTGCGTTTTCATCTAGTTGACCTACTGTGGCACCGTGATTACATTTTACGTCGTCGGCATAGATTTCTAGTTGAGGACGTGTGTACATACGAGCTTCTTTTGAAAGACAAAGATTTCTGTTGGTTTGGTACGCCTGAGTTTGTTGAGCATCTTTCAGCACCTTGATTAGACCATAAAAATCGCCAACTGAATTATCGTTTAGAATGTATTTAAATAATTCGTTGCTTGTTGCTCCTGCCACATTGTGATTGATAAAGGTGTGATTCTCAATCTTTTCTGAGTCTTGACCTAAACCTAAACCGTTTAAAGAAAGATATGCACCTTTGCCATTTAAGTTTACTTCTACCCTATTGTGCGTTTTGCCGTTGGCTAATGTAATAAGGTTTGAAAGAACTTGACTTCCCTCTTCTTGATAGATTTGAAGAGTAGAAATATTTGTGGTTTTTGATGATGAACTTTCTAGTTTGTAGTGTTCGTATGTAGAGTTTTTTCCTACAAATACTTGTGTAAGGCGATTTGAAAGGTAATTTACTTCTTCACCATACGCATGGTCGCAAACCAACACTTGTGCCTTTGCATTTTCTCCTATAATAGCAAGATTTTGGCTAATAGCCATCATATCCACCTTGCCATACATTAAATTAACCAGTTGGATTGGTTTTTCTAGTTGCACACCATCTGGAATGTAAATAAACATACCATCTTGGGCAAGTACTGCATTAAAAGCAATATCTGCATTTGAAATATTACTTTGAAGCAAATATGGCTTAATTAAATCTGCGTGCTCTTTTAATGCTTTTGAAAGGCTGCAAATGATAACGCCCTCTGGCAAGTTGGGATTTTCTACTTGAGAATAAAAACTATCGTTAAGTACAAGATAGTTTGATGTAGCTAGGCCTGGAATGTCGCATCTAAATAGACTAAATGGGTCGCCAGAAAACTTGATACGACGCACATTTATGCCATAGTCTAGGGTATATGCATCCTTGAAAGACTCTACTTCTTTATTTTGCAGAAGATTTAAAGATTCTGCGCGTCTTTCTTCCCACCATAGAGGTTTATCTACTTGATATAGAGCCTTATTGTCGTGGTATAATGTTATGTAACTGTCTTGAACCATTACTCACCTACTTCTTTTTTAATCCAATCGTATCCTTGTTCTTCAAGCACTGCTACTAGTTCACGTCCTGCAGTTTTCACTATGCGACCTTTATATAGAATATGTACAATATCTGGTACAATATAATCTAATAAACGTTGGTAGTGAGTAATAACAATAGACGCATTTTCTGGAGTTTTAAGTTGGTTTACTCCATTTGCTACTATGCGTAGAGCATCGATGTCTAGACCAGAGTCTGTTTCATCTAAAATAGAAAGACATGGCTCTAGCATGGCCATTTGGAAGATTTCGTTACGTTTCTTTTCGCCACCAGAGAAACCTTCGTTTACAGAACGATTTGCAAGTTTGTTGTCTAGTTCTACAATATCTTTCTTTGCACGCATAAGTTTAAGGAATTCGCCAGCAGAAAGTGCTTCCTGACCTTTGTATTTGCGATGTTCGTTTACTGCTGCACGCATAAAGTTTACCATACTCACACCAGGTATTTCTACTGGGTATTGGAAACTTAAGAAAAGACCTGCACGAGAACGTTCTTCTGCTGGCATAGCCAACAAATCTTTTCCATTGAATGTTACAGAACCTTTTGTTACTGTATATGCTGGATGACCTGCAAGCACAGATGAAAGTGTACTTTTACCAGATCCGTTTGGACCCATAATGGCATGTACTTCACCTGCTTTTACACTAAGGTTAATCCCTCTTAATATTTCTTTGCCGTTAATTTCGGCATGTAAATCTACTATTTCTAACATATTAACCTACACTTCCTTCTAGAGAAATTTGCAATAGTTTTTGTGCTTCTACAGCAAATTCCATTGGTAATTTATTTAGAACTTCTTTTGCAAAACCATTTACGATAAGGCCTACAGCATCTTCTGTAGAAATACCGCGTTGGTTGCAATAGAAAAGTTGGTCTTCATTGATTTTTGATGTACTAGCTTCGTGCTCCAATATAGCAGAAGGATTGTGCACATCTACTACTGGGAATGTGTGAGCACCACACTCAGAACCTAATAATAAGCTATCGCATTGTGAGAAATTGCGAGCATTGTCTGCATTTGAAGCCACGCGAACAAGTCCGCGATATGAGTTTTGACTTTTGCCTGCAGAAATACCTTTAGACACTATGCGAGAACGGGTATTTTTACCCAAGTGAATCATTTTTGTACCTGTATCGGCTTGTTGGAAATGATTTGTAAATGCTACTGAATAAAATTCGCCAACAGAATTATCTCCTTTAAGAATACAACTTGGATATTTCCATGTTATTGCAGAACCTGTTTCTACTTGTGTCCAAGATACTTTTGAAGATTCACCTTTGCAGATAGCACGTTTGGTAACGAAATTGTAAATACCGCCTTTGCCGTCTTTGTCGCCTGGATACCAGTTTTGCACAGTAGAATATTTTACCTCAGCTCTATCCATAGCTACAATTTCTACAATGGCTGCGTGAAGTTGGTTTTCATCACGTTGTGGAGCGGTACAACCCTCTAAATATGAGACATAAGCATCATCATCTGCCACAATGAGTGTACGTTCAAACTGACCTGTATTTACCGCATTTATACGGAAATATGTAGACAGTTCCATTGGGCAACGCACTCCCTTTGGAATATACACAAATGAACCATCACTAAACACAGCACAGTTTAGCGCAGCGTAATAGTTGTCTGTATAAGGAACTACAGATCCTAGATATTTTTTTACTAGTTCTGGATATTCTTTTACAGCCTCACTTATTGAGCAGAAAATAACACCAAGTTTGGCAAGTTCGTCTTTGTAAGTAGTTTTAATGGAAGTACTATCCATTACAGCATCTACAGCCATGCCAGAAAGACGTTTTTGCTCTTCAAGTGGAATACCCAATTTATCAAATGTTTTTAATAATTCTGGGTCTACCTCATCTAGGCTTTGTGGAGCATTTTTTCTAGGTGCTGCGTAATAAGAAATTGACTGAAAGTCTATTTCTGGAATATCCAAATGTGCCCATGTTGGCAGTGGAAGAGTCTTCCAATAAGCAAATGCTTTTAGACGAAAATCTAAAAGCCACTCTGGTTCTTCCTTTTTTGCTGATATTAATCTTACCACATCTTCTGACAGACCAATAGGAATGGTATCGGTTTCAATATCTGTGGTAAATCCGTATTTATATTCGCCTGAAGCTATTTCGTCTATAATTCCGTTTTCTTTACTTTCCATATTTATAGCTTAACGTATGGCATAATGGTTGGAACTATTTTTTTAATAGGGTCATATAGAATAGATTCTGATTTTTTCTCTGGTGATAGGAATTCAAATTTACTATTTGCATATTCTATTACCATTATGAAGAAGCTAAGAATAATTGCCCATTTAAAGAAGCCAAATATGGCTCCTAATAGTTTATTTAACCAACCTAATAAGATTAAATGTATAAATTTATCTAAAATTCTAGCTATTATTGCCACTAGCACCATCACAATTATGAAAATAATCACATATGATAGTGAAAGGCATTGTTTATCAGACATTGTAAACCATTCTTGAATGGTTGGTGATAAATCAGAAGCAAATACTTGAGCTAAAGTTATACCTAATATCAACCCTACAAAGACTGATAATGAACGGATAAATCCGCTCATTAGACCTCTTACTATCCCCCAAACTAGAGGGATAGCAAAAAATAAGTCTAAATAACTAAATTCCATTAGAATGTACGTTTAACTTCGATTTCCTCGTAGGTTTCGATAAAGTCACCTACTCTAACATCATTGTATTTTTCAATGTTAAGACCGCACTCAAATCCAGTACCAACTTCCTTAACGTCGTCTTTCATACGTTTAAGTGAACCAAGTTCACCAGTGTGAACCACGATACCGTCACGGATTAAGCGGACTTTATTTGAACGTTTAACTTTACCTTCACGAACTAGACAGCCGGCAACGGTACCCACCTTAGAAATTTTGAAGATATTAAGTACTTCAAGAGTAGCAGTAACTTCTTCTTTGATTTCTGGAGAAAGCATACCTTCCATAGCATCTTTCAATTGTTCGATAGCGTCGTAAATAATTGAATATAAGCGGATATCCACTTCTTCTTTTTCTGCTAAACGACGAGCCTCTACAGATGGACGCACTTGGAAACCAACGATAATAGCATTTGATGCTGCAGCTAGTAGAACGTCTGATTCAGAGATTGCACCTACAGCCTTACGGATAACATTAACTTGAATTTCTGGAGTAGAAAGTTTGATTAATGAATCTGAAAGCGCTTCGATAGAACCGTCCACGTCACCTTTAACAATAACGTTAAGTTCTTGGAAGTTGCCTAGTGCAATACGACGACCAAGTTCGTCAAGAGTAATATGTTTGTGTGTACGTGTGTCTTGTTCACGTTTAAGTTGTTCGCGTTTGTTTGCAATTTCACGAGCCTCTTGTTCAGTATCCATTACATTGAATTTCTCACCTGCTTGAGGAGCACCATTCAAACCTAGTAATAGAACTGGTTCACCAGGACGTACTTCTTTCACTCTTTGGTTACGTTCGTTGAACATAGCTTTTACACGACCATGGTGTGTACCTGCTACTAAAACGTCACCTTGACGAAGTGTACCTCCTTCTACAAGTACTGTTGCTAAATAACCACGACCTTTGTCAAGTGAAGATTCAATAATAGAACCTACAGCATTTTTATTTGGGTTTGCTTTTAGCTCAAGCATTTCTGCTTCTAACAATACTTTTTCTAGAAGTTCGTTGATACCAATACCTTTTTTAGCAGAAATATCTTGAGATTGGTATTTACCACCCCATTCTTCTACTAGGTAGTTCATAGCAGCAAGAGCTTCTTTAATCTTGTCTGGGTTTGCTGTTGGTTTATCAATTTTGTTGATTGCAAACACAATAGGCACACCAGCTGCTGAAGCGTGTTGGATAGCTTCTACAGTTTGAGGCATGATGCTATCATCGGCTGCTACAATAATAATAGCAACGTCCGTAATTTGAGCACCACGAGCACGCATAGCAGTGAAGGCTTCGTGACCTGGAGTATCAAGGAATGTAATGTGTTGACCATTTTCTAGAGTAACGTTGTATGCACCGATGTGTTGGGTAATACCACCTGCCTCACCAGCAATAACGTTAGCTTTACGGATATAGTCAAGAAGTGAAGTTTTACCATGGTCTACGTGTCCCATTACAGTTACGATAGGTGCACGAGGGATAAGGTCTTCTGGTTTGTCTTCTACTTCAACGATTTTTTCAGAAACCTCAACACTTACATATTCGGTCTTGAAACCAAACTCATCAGCTACGATATTGATTGTTTCTGCATCAAGACGTTGGTTGATAGACACCATCAAACCAAGACTCATACAAGTACCAATAACTTTGGTTACAGGAACGTCCATCATGTTTGCTAGGTCATTTACAGTAACGAATTCTGTAATTTTAATGATTTCGCTGTTGATACGTTCTTGTTCTGCTTCTTCTTGCATACGTTGAGATGCAGCCTCACGTTTGTCCTTACGATATTTAGCGCCTTTAGATTTTTGCTTGTTGGTAAGCATTGCTAAAGTTTCGCGCACTTGACGTTGTACTTCCTCTTCGTCTGGTTGAACACGTTCAAAAGAACGATTATTACGATTGTTTTTGCCACCTTTTTGGCCTTTGTTATTATTGTTATTGTTATCGTAATTTTTGTTTATATCAATACGTTCTTTTTGTATACGGTTACGTTTTTTCTTCTCGTCTGAGTTAGAGTTTGAGTCAGCAGAGTTATTGTTGTTGTGTTTGTTTTTGTTTTTTGGTGCGTATTTTTCTTCACGTTCTTTTCTAAGTTCTTCTTTAGATTTCTTTTTAGGACGTGTTTGTTGATTTAGACTATCTAGGTCTATTTTACCCACCACATTCACTTTGTTTTCAACTTTTGGTCTGCTTACAGGCGCTTCTTCCACTTCTGGCTCTGCAGGAGCTGGTTCTTCCGCCTTTTCTACTATAGCAACAGGTTCTTCCTTTGGATTTTTCACTACAGGTGCTTCTTCTACTACAACTGGAGCTGGAGCAGCAACTTCTTCTTTCACCTCTACTGGTTTAACTTCTTCCTTAGGTTCTTCTTGAGCAGGTTTTGCTTTAGGCTTTTTATTCAAAGAGTCTAAATCTATTTTACCTACTTGTTTGAATTGTACAGGAGCAGCAACCTCGATTTTTACTTCTTCTGGTTCTTCTTTTTGTACAGATTCTATTGTTACTACCTCGTTTTTAGATTTTTCTTTGTGGCGTAAACGTAAAAGTTCAGACTCTTTTTTCTGATTTTGATCGTTACCAAATTCTTTTTGTAGAATTTCGTAAATATCATCAGAAACGCGAGCATTAGGATTTCCTTCTTCTACCTCGATTCCTTTCTTTTGTAAGAAATCAACGATAGTAGGAAGTCCTACATTTAGTTCACGCATTATTTTATTTAACTTTACTGGCATATTATTCAAATTCAGCGCGTATAACGGCTAATAAATTATCAATAGTTACTTCTTCTAGGTCTGTTTTCTTAATTAATTCGTCGCGAGAGGCATTTAGAACACGTTTAGCTGTGTCGTAACCTAAACTTTTTAGGATATCGATAACCCATTGTTCTATTTCGTCGTTAAATTCGTCTAGATAGATATCTTCTTCGTCTGAACTTTCTAGTTCACGGAACACTTCTATCTTGTAACCTGTAAGTTTATCAGCAAGTTTGATATTTAAACCACCTTTACCAATAGCCATTGAAATTTCTTCTGGTTTTAAACTTACTTCTGCACGTTTGTTTGCCTCGTCTACACGTAGAGAGATGATTTTGGCAGGGCTTAATGCACGAGTAATGTAAAGAGAGATATTTGATGTGTAGTTGATAACGTCAATATTTTCGTTACGTAACTCACGTACGATACCATGGATACGAGAACCCTTAACACCCACGCAAGAACCTACAGGGTCGATACGGTCATCGAATGTTTCTACTGCCACTTTAGCACGTTCGCCTGGGATACGAGCTATACCTTTAATGGTGATGATACCTTCTTGAACTTCTGGAATTTCTAGTTCAAATAAACGTCTTAGGAATTCTTCTGATGTACGAGAAACGATAATTCTTAATTTATTGTTTTTATTATCTACACGTATTACCACTGCCTTAACTGTATCACCTTTGCGATAGAAATCGGTAGGGATTTGTTCAGATTTTGGTAATAACATTTCGTTACCATTAGCATCAACTAAAAGAATTTCTTTTGACCAAATTTGGTAAACTTCACCATAAACGATTTGACCGATTTTGTCTTTGTATTGGTCATAAATGTTTTCTTTGTGAAGTTCTAATATTTTAGAAGCTAATGTTTGACGAAGATTTAATACAGCTCTACGACCAAATGATAGGAAGTTTACAGATTCTGCTACTTCTTCACCAATTTCACATTCTGGGTCTATTACTAGAGCTTCTGAAAGAGATATTTGTTTGTTAGAATCTTCTACTTCACCATCTGCTACTACTTCGCGGTTGCGCCAGATTTCGCAGTCACCCTTATCAGGGTTTAGGATTACGTCGAAGTTCTCGTCTGAACCAAACATTTTTGAAATTACACAACGGAAAGAATCTTCCAAAACACTAGTCATAGTAGTTTTGTCAATATTCTTTAGTTCTTTAAACTCCGCAAAGCTTTCAATCATTGTCGAAGTTTTTAATGAATCTTTTGCCATTTTTTGATTAGTTGAATTTTAAGTTATATTTCGTATATTTTACATTCTTGTAGTCGAACACTTTGGTTACAATAACAGGTTTCTTTTTGCCTTTTTCTTTCACCTGTACATCTACACTAAAGTTTTCTTCATTTGCGTCTATTAGCACACCAAACATTTTTTGACCATCGGCTAGTACTTCTACTTCGTTGCCAATGTTTTTGATGTATTGACGAACTAGTTTAAATGGAGATGTGATACCGCATGAGCCTACTTCAAGCTCAAAGTCTTCTACCTCGCGATCCATATTTTCGTCGATATGACGAGATATTTTCACGCAAAGCTCAATATCCACGATAGTATCTGAGTCTATCTCCACTACAATTTGATTTGATGGACTAATTTTCACGTCCACAAGGAAACAGTCTGTGTCTGCCAAACACTCTGTAACCAAATTTTCTATTACTACTTTATCTATCATTTTAATAAAAGCGAGAGGGAGACATTGGTGTCCCCCTCTTATTCTTTTGCAAAGATAATATAAATTATTTAATTATCAGTACATTTGTGCGTATTTTTTTGTAAATCAAGATAATTATGGTAATACTGGACGAACAGAAAGTCCTGCACATCTATTACCATCGTAGAAATCAAGAACTTTGTTATCTTCTGAGATTATTAAATCTTTTGCTTTTGAAGATTCATTTTCACTTAATTCATTTGTCCAATAATAACCATACGACCCTACACTTTTTATAGTACCATCTTCTTTTCTAAAACCTCCAAATGGCAAGATTATATAATTTCCATTTTTAGCGGTAAATTTTAGTCCATCTGGCAATTCTGTAATCTCACATTCTGCAAGCAACTCTGCAAATTCTTCTTTTGTTGGCATACGCCAAGTACCACCTAACTCTACATTCGCTACGTCATCTGTAGCTTCTAAAGTAGATTTATTATCAAATTCACCATGTGCAGAACTTATACAATATTTAGTAAAAGAGGTTTCTGTGCCTTCGCACCATTTATATTTAGCCCAAGAATAATCATATATTGATTTTGTTGTGGTTTCACCCCATGCGAAGTAATCACCATTATCTTCTAGGTTTTCGGCACCGATATTCATATTAGCCCATTTCACAGAAAGACCTAAATCTACTGCTTCAAACTCAACTTTTTCTTCTACATCTTCACCTTCTTCTACATCTTCACCTTCTTCAAGTTCTCGCCATTGAGCATATAATACTGGATTTCCAGAGTATGTTATTTGTGACATATCACTATATGATGTACCACTACCATCAGAAGTAGTATTCCATCCTACAAACTTGTAACCCTCGTAAGTGAAAGTACATTTTGGCAAAGTTTTATATTCTGAGGTTTCAAATTCAATTCGTTCCATCGTTCCTTCTCCACCGTTTGAATTGAAATATAAAATATAAGGGAAATAGAATTGGTTGCAAACTGGACGAATAGATAATCCATGATGCGCATCCATTTCAGCAAATGTAGAAACATTATTCTCACTTAAATGAAGATTAAATGTTTGACCGTATTTATAATTACTTCTATAAATTGCCATCGTACCTATATCTACTGGTTCTGCGCTATAATTCATACCTGCAGCTGGCAAGAAAATAGTATTTCCATTAGGTCCTTGCACTTCATAACCAGCAACGCCATTTTGGGTGATCCAAGTCCAAGTACATTCTTCTACTAGTTCTTCTAGTTCTTCTTTCAATGGAATACGCCAAAGTTCTCCCCAGATACTACGTGCAGCATCATCTTCAAGCTCTATATATGACTTGTTTTTATACTTGTTTTGTGTATTCCAAATATAATTGTTGTATGTATAGCTATCTTTTGGAGAAGTTTCTCCCCATGTAAAATAATCGCCATAACCTTCTGGCTTATTATTTTTTGAGCCTAAATTGCAAGATGCCCAAAGGATTCCAGAAGAAAGTCCTAAATCTACAGCTTCAATATCATAAACTACATCATCTTCGTCTTCTTCATCATCTGGGAGAGGATTATCTGGAGTGTGAGTTTCACTAAAAGTGATACTATCAACTTCTGATGCAATAAATTCCACACGAGAACCATCAGATTGGTGCACAAAAAGTTTTATCTGTGCTATGGCTGTTGAAGCAAGCAGCACGACAAGAGTGAAAAGTGTAAAAAGTTTTTTCATAAAGTTTAGGTTATAAAGTATAAGTTTTTCGGGGTGCAAAGTTAACATAAATTAATAATATAGGAAAATAAATAAATTTCTAAAATTTCTAATAAAATTCCTAATTCCTCATTCCTAATTCCTAATTAAAATAATTATCTTTGTATTTATGAATTGGAAAGACAGAACAGAATTGCTTTTGGGCAAAGAAAGAAACGATGCTATTTGCTCTGCTACAGTGCTTGTGGCAGGTGTAGGTGGCGTGGGTGGTTATGCTGTGGAAATGCTAGTAAGAGCTGGCGTGGGAAACCTTATCATTATAGATGATGATGTGGTGAAAGAGAGCAATATTAATCGCCAAATAATTGCTACTGCAAAAAATGTGGGCACAAGCAAGGTGGAATTAATGAAATGCCGCATCAACGACATCAACCCAGAAGCTAACGTGTTGGCTATTAAGGCATTTATAGATGAAGACAATGTGAGTGAGTTCATTAGAAGATTTAAGCCAAACTTTGTGATTGATGCCATTGATTCTATTTCACCTAAAATAGCACTTATAAAATATTGCATAGAAAATAATGTAAAAATAATTTCTTCTATGGGTGCTGGTGGCAGAAAGGACCCTACAAAAATACAATATGCGGACATTTCTAAAACCACGAATTGTGCTCTTGCACGCACTGTGAGAGAAAGACTTAAAAAGCAAGGCATTACCAAAAGTCTGCCAACAGTATTTTCGACAGAACCAGTAAAAAAAGAATCTATAATAAAGGTGAGCGACGAAAGAAACAAATGTTCTACCCTTGGAACAATTTCTTACTTCCCTGCTCTATTTGGCTGTTATTTAGCCGCTTACGTAATTGAAAATTTATGATTAAACTAACAGAAATACATAAAAGTTTTGGTCAATTGGAAGTTTTAAAAGGCATTGACCTACACATTAAAGAGGGTGAGTTTGTGTCTATTGTGGGTGCTTCTGGTGCTGGCAAAACTACCCTACTTCAAATTATTGGCACACTAGACACAGATAACGAGGGAGAAGTTATAATTAATGGTGTGAATATCAAGAAACTTTCAGATAAACAACTTTCTGCTTTTAGAAACAAGGAATTGGGATTTGTTTTTCAATTTCACCAACTTTTGCCTGAGTTTACTGCTCTTGAAAATGTGTGTATTCCGGGACACATTGCCCGTAGGGACAGTAAAGAAGTGGAAGAAAAGGCAAAAGAACTTCTTACAAAACTTGGACTTCAAGATAGATTTCATCACAAACCTAACGAACTTTCTGGCGGTGAAAAACAGAGGGTTGCAGTAGCAAGGGCTCTTATAAACAACCCTAAACTTATACTTGCAGACGAACCTTCTGGTAGTCTTGATAGTGGGAATAAAAAAGAATTGCACAGCCTACTACGTAAACTGTGCAATGAATATGGTTTGACTATCCTTTTAGTAACTCACGATAACGAACTTGCTGAGACCTCGGACCGCATAATAGAAATGCGAGATGGTATGATAGTATAAAACTTAAGCGGGCCCTTCGACAAGCTCAGGGACCGCTTAAGTTTTATTGATTATACATATCCTTAAAGTAGAAATCCAATATTTCAGACACCTGTTCATACGCTTCCTTTGCTGGGCTTTTTGGGTTGAACTCTACTGCTTTTAGGTAGCAATTCATTGCTTCGCTTAGGTTTTCTAGTTTGCGATAAGCATTGCCCATAAGGAAATAAGCCTCATCTGAGCGTGGATTTACAAACTCTAGATGTTGGTCTAAAACCGAAATTGCTTGTTCGGTTTTGCCTGCCTTTAAAAGTGCTTTAGCTTGCTCTAACATGATTATTGGAATTTTGCTACTTGTTCGTTGATCCATTCGGTATTATCAAAATAGTCAATCTTCATGGCAGCACGTACTTCTGCTAGTGTTTGCGCAGCTACTTCACGAGCTTTTTCACTACCTTCTTTTAGCACTTGATAAACGTATGGAATATCTTTTTGGAATTCTTTACGGCGCTCACGGATTGGAGAAAGTTCTTCTTCAAGCACAGCGTTTAGGAATTTCTTTACTTTCATATCACCTAAACCACCACGTGTATAGTGGTCTTTCACTTCTTGCAGATTGTTGTATTCTGGCCAATATTTAGCAAAATATTCGTCTTTGCAGAATGCATCAAGATATGTAAACACTACGTTGCCTTCTACACGACCTGGATCTTCTACCTTGATGTGATTTGGGTCTGTATACATACCTTTTACTTTTTTAGTAAGGTCTGCTGCTTCTTCTGAAAGATAAATACAGTTGCCTAGAGATTTACTCATTTTAGCTTTGCCGTCGATACCTGGAAGGCGTAAGCAAGCTGCATTTTGTGGAAGAAGAATTTTTGGTTCCACAAGAGTTTCACCATAAATACCGTTGAAACGACGAACAATTTCGTTTGTTTGCTCAATCATAGGTGCTTGGTCTTCTCCTACTGGCACTGTGGTAGCTTTAAACGCAGTGATGTCTGCAGCTTGGCTGATTGGATAAGTAAAGAAACCTACTGGAATGCTAGTTTCAAAGTTGCGCATTTGGATTTCTGTCTTCACAGTTGGGTTGCGTTGAAGACGAGAAACTGTTACAAGGTTCATATAATAAAACGCAAGTTCGGTAAGTTCTGGCACTTGTGATTGGATGAAAAGTGTAGATTTTGCAGGGTCTAAACCACAAGCAAGGTAATCTAATGCCACTTCGATAATATTTTGACGAACTTTTTCTGGATTGTCTGCGTTGTCGGTCAATGCTTGCGCATCGGCAATCATAATAAAGATTTTATCAAACTCCCCAGAGTTTTGAAGTTCTACTCTTCTGCGTAATGAACCCACATAGTGTCCTATGTGAAGTTTTCCTGTAGGTCTATCTCCTGTTAAAATAATTTTTGACATATTGTGTTTTTATTATTTTTACTAAATATAAAGAATTGCAAATATACAAAAAATCATTGGTTTATATTTAACTAAATAAAATTTTATAGAATTGAGAATAAAAAAGAGATTAATTTTCAGACTCTTCCAGCAAAAATTTTCCTTTATCGTATGATTTCTCAACATTTTGTAGTAACTTTGCCACCCTAATGATCAGACCTCCACGTGAGTTAGGATGATTAGGCGTCGAGATAGAACTGTTTGATTCGTAGTCAAACAGTTCTATTTTTATTATCTCGAATGTGTAAGGTTTATTATTATAATTTCTATCACGATATTCGTATATTGTTGTTTTTATTCGATAAGGTTTACTTTGAAACAATATTGCTCCAAAGAACCTATGTATTAAAACATTATCATTTATAGGATTTTCTATTGTTCGAATACCACTAACTTTTGTATAATCTGCATGCACTTCCACCTCAATACTTGCATCTATTATCTTCGGCAATACTTTTAATACTGACAAGTGCACATGAATATTATCACTCTTACTTATAGCAGAAGAATCTAAGTATTTCTTTAGCGCCTTCTTGCTAATTTCATATCTAAATTCGTCAAACGTACCTACGTGTGATTCATAAGTATTAACCAAATTTTGTTCTGCCCATTTTTTTGCTTCGTTAAGTGGATCGTTACTATTGAAGTCGTGTAATTCCACATTTACAATCTCAACAAAACTCTTGTTTAAATGAGGCATAACAATACCTACCTTTGCTACGCACAGCGGACTTTTGAATTAAATCAAACTCATCTAGAGGATACTTTGAATTATAACTAATAAACGGTTCTGATGCTACTGAATAAGTTTGATTTTCTAAAATAAATGTTTCGTATGAACGATAAGGGATACTTTTCTTTTGATTTGTTTGCAACGCATCGTTGCCCAATGTTAATTTTTTATTCATTTCGATTAAAAATTAAGATTAATAACTCTAGTTATATAACTATTTACACAATGTAATCAAGACCTAACCCTTGCTTGAGGTACAAGAGTTTCCACAAAGATAGTAAATAATAAAGAATTGGCCCGCATTTAAACATGCAAAAAATACCACATAAAAGCAAAACCGCAACCAAAGTTTATTTGATTGCGGTTGTAGTAGAGAATTTATAAAAGATTTCTATTTATTTCTTGATGAATTTTACGTATTGGTTGTTGATGCGAAGGATGTAGGTACCTTGGCTTAGTGAGGTTACATCAAGTTCTGCGCCTTTATCTTTTAGAACAGATTTTCCTGTTAAGTTGTAAACTTCGAGAGGGGTATTTTCATCTACACCTTGAATGGTTAAAGTATTCACCACAGGATTTGGGAATACATACACTTGTGTAAAACCAATTTCTTCAATGTCTGTTGGAGCCTCAGCAAAAAGTATCTTTACATAACCAGCAAATTGATTTCCATCTTTGTCAACAATTGTCATTGAAGCACTATTAGCATCCGCAATCACATTGATACGGCTTACAGTAGCAAGAGCGTATGTAGTTTTATCACCATCGGCAGATACTGCTACTATATTTTCACGTTCTGTTGCATAAAGAAAACTTGCCAGAGAAAGAGCAAGCACAGAAAAAAGTAATTTTAGTTTCATAAAGATATGTGTTTATGTAATTATCATATTTTTGTGCAAAAATACAAAAAATCATTGAAACATAATAATATATAACAGAAAAACCCTCTTGCGAGGGTTTTAACTATGTATTAAATAAAATAGTTTGTTTATGGCAATACAGGGCGGATAGATAGACCGTAGTAGCGGCTATTGGCAAATAATGAGATATCACCATCATTATACATATCGATTACATATGCTTGAGACGAATAATCACTTTTTAGTTCACTACTCCAATAAGTTCCATTATAACCGATATCTTCAATATTTGTATCAATAAAATAGCCTGGCATTGGCAAGAAAATACTATTACCATTAGGGCCAGTCACAGTATATCCATCAACACCATTCATTGTATCTAAGGTCCAATTGCACTCTATGATAAGTTCAACTTGTTCTTCTTTGGTTGGCATACGCCAAGCACCACCCCAATTGACAGTAGCAGCATCGTCTTCAGGTTCTAATTTGGTTTTATTATCCACTATACCAAAGTCTGAACTGCTACAATATTTGGTCAAATTATTATAATCACCATCGCACCATTTGTAAGTACTCCAGTTATATTCTTCTTTTGGCTCAGTTTCGCCCCAAGCAAAGTAATCACCGTATTCTTCTGGAGAAGTAGCGCCCACATTCATGGTTGCCCATTTCACAGAAAGGCCTAAATCTACGTATGCATAACCATTAGCATTGCCATCTCCTTCATCTTCTGTACCGCCTTCACCTTCTCCTTCTGAGCCACCTTCATCTTCAGAACCTTCATTAGCAGGAAGTGTTGTAAATTCTTTAATTTGACCAAACTCTCTTTGAATACCGTTTAGGACTAGGTATGCACAATAATAGTACTTTGTATCTGGAGACAAACTGGTTATCTCTACTTCGTATTCTTTACCATTCATATAAGAAGCAAATTCCTCATTACCATTGCGAAAATTCATATCTTCTAAATAGGTAGAATACATCACACCAAAATTAACAGAGCTGTATTTTGAAATATCCACATTTACAGATGCTTCGATTAATGCTGATTCGTCTGTAATATTGATTACTTGCCCTGTTCTCACTTTTGCAGATGTAGCAGGTTCTTTTTCCTCGCAACCCACCAATGCCACCGCAAATAAAAAGCTTATTAAATAAAGTATTTTTTTCATGATATTATTTTTTATGGATTAAAAATAAAAGTCTACTTTATATTGTAGATTGGAATTTGGAACATTATAAATCGATGTTTCATCTTTCATACATTCACCTTCTTCTGCGATTTTTTCATATGCGTATGACGTAAATCTACAATCACCAACTCCATTATTGAAGTTAGGATTATAGTAATGTATATTTACATCATAACCATAACATGGATTAATTGTATTGCCCGCATCTAATTTAAATCTAAATTTAGGAGTATCATATCCGATTAGGTTACATTCAGATGTTTTCTTTCCTTCTGAAATATAATAATAGTAACCTGTATCTTTATGTTTTATAAGAAGATCATTACGAGATCCATCCACATTATTAATAGAGAGGCCATAATACGAATTGTAAATCGTAGCATTAGCAGTAACTTTCTTACCCAATATATCCGCTTCTACAGCGAATGTATCATAATACTTATCACCATAAGCTAAATCTGTTCCTTTAATCACTACATTTGTACTACCTTCAGTGAAGGTATGGTAATTTTTAGTTTTAGGAGTACATTTACTATATTTAATCAAATCTTCAAGAGGAGTATAATCTTTAATATTTGAGCTAAAACTAGACTCATCTATAGTAGTCTTCTTGCCTGGGTAACCGTAAATGGTTGAAATTGTTGGATTATAAGATGCTGGGATTACGTGAACCTTACCAGTCCAACCTTTCCCATCGCAATTAGCCTGTAATCTATATTCACCTTTTGCATCTTTAGAGACATATAATTTATAAACATTACCTACTTTTTTAACTTGTACGTTTGAGTTGTCTGATGTAAAGGTCACATTATTAGCAAGGCTGGCATCTGCTGGAGATACAGAAACTGTAAATTCTATATCCTGACCACTTCCGTAAGCTGTTTCGGCATAGTCCGAAGCAGAAGAAGGTGCCCAAAAGCAATAATAAGCACTTATACTTTTTACATTAGATGAAACAGAAATACTTTTTACTGCTATCTTAGTTATTTTAATTGCTCGTGTTTTTACCACACCATTGCTTTCTGCTGTTATGGAAACATAGCCTGCTTGGTCTTTTGCGGTAAGGGTGCAAGTACCGTTGGTTTTGTTCACCGAAATAGTTGCCATAGAAGTATTGTCTATAGACCATTTAATATCGCCATAGGAAGCTCCACTTGGTTCTAAGTTTTTGATTGAAAGGGTAATAGATTTATTAATTGCTACTTCTGTGGCAGATGCGCTCAACTCAAATCCTGTAATTGGAGGAAACTCGCTCACAGTAATGGTAGATGTGCCTACAACACCATCCACTTTTGCAGAAATAGTAGCAGAGCCTAAACCTTTGGCTGTAACGATACCGTTTTCATCTACACTCGCCACACTGCTATTTGAACTACTCCAAGTTATTTCTGGATATGTTACTTCGGCAGGAGTTGTAAGAACCCTCAACAGACAAGTATCGTTTAATACCAAAGTCTTAGAAGTAGGATTTATTGCTACAGTTTTTGGTTTAACATATAACACCTTCACTTGTGCAGAAGCACTTTTGCCATCTACAGTAACTGTAATAGTTGCAGAGCCATCGCCTTTACCTGTAACTATACCTGTTTCTGCATCTACTTCCACAATACTTGGATTTGAACTGCTCCATGTGCGCTTTGGTTGGCTAATATCTATAGGAGTAGTAGTTGCGGTAAGTTGCAAAGTAGTATTCAAGCCTACTTCTGGATTTTTTTGGTCAATAACCACCTTTTCGGCATGAATCATTTTTACACTGATGTCTATTTCTTTTTTAACATCACCTCCTCTTACCACAATAGTGGTTTCACCCTCGCCCTTTGGAGTGATAACTACTTGTTTGCCATCACGTTTGGCTTCGGCAATAGATTTATCTTTTGAACTTACTGTGATACCTTCTGCACCTACAGTAGATGGTTTTATATCGGTAATATCTACACTAACAGCATTGTCTCCGTATGGAACATCCAATACCTCTGGCAAAGCCTCGCCATTGTATTTCAGATTAAATTTGGTAATCACCGCTTTTAAAACTTCTACTTCTATAGAAGCAGTTTTGCCATGTACTGTGGCTGTAACTGTGGTATGTCCTTCTTTTACACCAGTTACTGACCCCCACTCGCTTACAGTGGCAATGGTCTCGTCTGCACTGGTAAAATAAACCGTAGCCGTATCGCCCACTTGCTCTGGCAAAATAGTATAGTAAAGATACTTGCTTTCGCCTACAGGCAATTCAATAGAAGTATCATCAAAGGTGATACTTTCTGCAAGTGGAAAAATGTCTTCTTTTTTACATGCTATCACAGCAACTAGCAAGCAAACAAGAAATGGAATAATCTTTTTCATAATCTCAAAAATTAAAACAAGAGTGACGGTGGTTTTTGCTCTTCCCCCCTCACTCTTGTATGCTATTTAATACGTTTAACTATTAAAAATAGTAGTGGAATGAAATGTTCACGCCAATGTTTTCGGTGCCGTATAGCACGTAGGTGCTACCTGGACTAACCAAGTCATTGTATTGAGCCACTTGACCGTGGTAGTTATCGAAACCTTCGTAAATGGTATAGGTTTGTGGTTGGAATGCCACCATAATAGGGGTAAGTTCTACGGTTGCGCCTATTGAAACGTTTTTCATAAAGAACCATTCCAAACCTAAGTTGGCATAAAGACCAATACCATGGCTAACGCCTACATTGTATTGTTTTACAGGGCGACCATAGTCCATCCATGTACAACCACTTGACGCAAATTCGTTGATATTTTTGTCGATTTTTTCCATTGTGGTTGGGTGTTGGTTGGCTTCAGTGATTTGATTTCCATATTCAAATTTCACATCGCCACCACCAAATGAATACATCAAACCAAAACCACCTACAAAGCGTAAGTTTTTACCTGCATTGAACTCTAGACCAGCGGTAATACCACCACCTTTATAGTCTAACATCACAGCATCGGCTACTTGAGCTTCAGACATTGGGTTTAAAGCCATAGCTTTGTCGTCATTTACATATTCACGATAGTTTACATAGCCACCGCTAAAACCAATGCTAGCTTTGAACGCCATGTGTTCTTTTGCTTGGTATTTGTACGAAATAGACACCATTGGTTGTTGTGCTAAAATGTACATTTGGTTTGGTTTCGCTTCGGCACCTTTGATAATACCATCTTCTGTTTCGGTGCCATACAAAAATTGACCTACACTAGAAAATGAAGCGGCACTACCACCTTGTGCAGCGGCTACTGGGTTAAAATTGACACCGATGGCACTGCTTCCCACTTCTGGTGTATAGACTTTAGCCTCTTTTTCTGTTTGTGCCATGGCACCCATAGACAAGGCGCATAATAGCGAAACAGTTATTACTTTTATCTTGTTCATAATAATACTCTTTAAATGTTGATAAAAACAGATTCGCTATTAAGGATTGAAGTGATAAGGATCGTTTGTAGCACCTACTCTTTTACCAATTAGGTCAACATAAATAGTTTCGCCGTAAGTAATAGTTTGATTTGCTTCGCCTTTGTAAGTAAGCATTACTTTTTTAATGTCTGCATCGTCTGGTTTCACTTCTGCATCGTAGTTTTCTTGTTGGAACATACAAGTTGCTTTGCAAGATGCTTTTTTACCTGCTGCCACTGGAATGCTTGCTTCAAATTTGCCACCTTTAAGAGCAGCTGTAACAATCATAACATTGCCAGTTGCTTTGTCGTCAGCACCTAGTTCAGTTACTTCTATAGTTACATTGGTTTTGCCTTCAAATAGTTGCATTCCCTCTGGAGTCATATTATCGTCCAATTTACCATAATATACATAGCCAGCAAGGGTTGTACCTTTTAAGTCGCTAGTTTCTAGCGCTGTTGGTTCTACTTTTTCGCAAGATGCGAAACCCATTAACATAGCTGCAAGAGCAGCAAAAAAACTTAACTTTTTCATTTTTGTTTATTTTATTGATTAATATTATTCTAAACACAAAAAGTCGCTATCCTGCATATTTACAGAACAGCGACTTTATATAAAATCACAGCAAATATTACATACGCGGCGCGCAATGTATGTATGTATGTATGTATGTATGTATGTATGAACTAGATACTAGCTCATGCATAGAAAAGCCATTGTTAATATGTAATAAATTGTTACGCATACGTTGCAAATATAACAAATATTAATTGTTTTTACAAATTTTAATACATTTATATTGTGACAATAATACAAAAAGAGGGACTAACCTAGTTAGCCCCTCTTTTATGTAAACTGCATCCATTACATGGTGCGAGCAAATTTATCAATGCTAAATTTACCATCAATATCTTGCACTTTGATTTTGCCTTGTAATAAATCAAAGAAGAAAGCACGAATGCGGTCAGTTGTAAGCAACGATGGTTGTCCTACAGCATCTACACCTAAATCGTAAGTTTTTAACATTTGAGGTCCTAGGGCTGCTGCTGTTAATAAGAAATGATTTTGGAACTTGTCTGTATCTATCAAATCTGCTGCCAATACCTTGCCAATAACACTATAGCTATGTATGGTACGTTGCTGTGTAGCATCTGATAATGTAGTTTTAAGGTCGTCGGTTGACATGTTAATTTCGATACGACCACTTTCTTTCGCTTCTTCTTGTCTGCGATACAAAGAGCCCAAATCGGCCAATGCCAAAGAATACAAATGTGAAGTATTTGAGAAATTAATTTCTTTAATACTAAACACAGATGGTAATAATAAACTTACATTACCTTCTATTTCTACAAAAGGCGATAAGAATGTTCCCACAATACAGTCTTTAAGGGTTAATGATTGTGTAGCAAAAACACCACCAATTACCACACAATTTTCTAAGATAATTTCGTCACCATATACACTACCCGAAATAAAAGCATTATTTAGTGTTACGCTTTTTGCATTTACATCAGAACTAAAAGTTAAGTTACATTTAGCAGCTCTAGATACAATAGAAGAAGCTGTTCCTACTGCTTTATTAAAAGTAACATCACCTGCTACATCAGAATTTACATAAATTTCGTGTTGAGTAAATACAGCACCTTTAATTTCTAATGGAGCACTTTCTATGGTTAATTTACTAGCATACACAGGGCCTTCTACTATAGTTTCGCCCACCACATTGACGGTTCTTGATAATTCTGAAAACTTATTAGGTAGGATGCCTCCTTTTACTATATTTTTATCTAATCTTAGATTGGTATCGGTTATATAAAGTTCTTTTAAGTTGCTCATATTTCTATATATTATTTGTTTAACATCTTAATAATCATCTCTCTAACTCTATCAGCATGTGCATCATTCGTGGTGATATTTTGTGCCATTTCTGCTTGAACATAAGATTTTATTTCTTCCGTTTTTTCGAACGATTGATCCATTTGTTCAAATTTATCTACCACTTTTTGCTCAATCTGACTTTTTTCTGTCTTATAGTAATCTGGGATAACACAAGCCTGATTTACTTGTTTATTTTCTGATTCTGTTCGTATATAACAAACAGGAACATAGTAAGCATCACCGCCTGTACCCTCTATTACACTTTGCTTAATGGTTCTTTCAGAAACTGCCTTGTTTACCAAGAAGTTTTGTGCTTGAGACATTGCTTGCAAAGCATGTTTTTTCATGGTAGCTGCACTTAACTGAGCTTGTAGAATACTAGTTTCTTTGCTCATTGTGACGGCAGATTGAATCATATCAGTCTTAAGCATGCGGTTGTTTTGTTCTTCGACTTGGCCTACAAAACGGAACACATGTTTATCTATCTCATGAATACGATTTGATAATTCATCATTCAATTCAGAGAAAATCTTAGTATACCTTGCAGATGTACGAGCATAATCTTCTCCCATTTTATTTTGCAACTCTAACAAAGTCTTTTTTTGTTGTTGTAACAAAATTAAACGTGCATCCAATTTTTGCTTCAACTCTGCTATTTGTGTAGATAAATCTGTTTTTACAGTTTGAAAGAAACCATTTACTATAGTGGTGGCCACTTTATCGGCATTAGCAGAAATAGCTGCACACTGTGCGGCGTTCATAGCAGCCACACTAGCAGTTAACCCTGTAACACTGCCATTACATCCATCAATACTACGATCAAAAGGATTAGTATCAACTAAAATATCTACTTCTACATCTTCGTATGCAGTACCACTATAATGTTCTGTAACCGTACCACCATGCTCCGAGGCTGGGTAACTTACACGCACGGTTCCGCTATACGGTACAGAAATGGTGCGTCTAAACTTTTGTGAATAACTCATAGGACATCTGTTTAAAGTACCTGAAACTTAGTTTTTGCATACAAATCTCTCATCATAGACTTAACGCGAGGAGAAGTTTGAGACGATTCTAACAACATAGCGAATTCCTCTGCAATGATATCAGAAGGAGTCTCATCTTTCCATTCCAATTCTTTGCTACGAATGGCATTGTTAATTTCGCCTTTGACCTGTTGATTAAAACCATTCGGCATGGTTATATCCACACATTTTAACCCTACATCATTGCTAATAGTTTCGCAAACAACCACTGGAATTTTACATTCTTTGTCGTCGTTTCCTGCTGGATTTGATATTAACACTTTATTAGTTAAAACGCGTTGTTCACTAATTTGAGTCAAAAATTGAGTAGATTGCTCTAATGCTGTATTGGCATTACTTTTCATTTTTGAAACAAGAATCTGTTGCCCTTTGGTTAAACCTTCGATCTGTGAAGTAATTGCCCAAGCTGAAATAGCATTCATTCTATTGGTAGATGCCGCCATGTGCTTGTTAACAAGGTCAAACACAGGTTGATCTATTTGCTGAATACGTTGAGCCAATTCTTTGTTGATGCTTGTAAATGTTTTTAGATACCTAGCTGCTATACGTTCGTATTCACGTTCCATAGTAGCTTTTATACCTAACAATTGACGTTTATTTTGAGCCAATTTCATAAGCAAAGCATCTACTCTACTCTTTTTCTGAGCTATTTTTTGTGAGATTTGAGACTGCATCAATGTAAAGAAACCTCTATTAACATTGCTACATACCTTATTAGCCCCTGCATTTTCTGCAGCTATCACTGCACTTTGCATAGTAACCACTGCCGCCGTTGTACCTGTAACTGACCTTGATACAGATTTAATCTGGTCGGCCATAGGAGTGGTATCTACCTTACATGGAATTAATGTTGACATTGTAATTTCCTCCTATAATTGGTTAAAGATATTTTTCTTCATCATCTTCGTCCTCGTCATAGTCTTCATCTTCGTCCTCGTCCTCATCATCATACTCTTCCTCATCATATTCTTCATCATCATCTTCTTCCTCTTCCTCTTCTTCTTCCTCATCATATTCTTCCTCTTCTTCTTCTTCTTCAACTTCTTCTTCAACTTCTTCTTCAGACTCTTCTTCATTTTCTATTAAATCTACTTCTGTAGGAACTTCTTCATTGATATATTCCTCTTGTTCAATAGAATCATTTTCTGTTTCCTCTTCTTCTTGTTCTTGAGTCTCAACAGCAATACGACTAACTGCATCCAATGAGTTAACCGCAATTGAAGGTAAGTTTAGCGACAAATGTTCGTAAGTAACTGCTTCTACATTAGGTTCTGGCAACATTACTGATTCTTTTGCCAATAATGGGTTGGTAGCAGCTAAAGGTTTACGACGTTCATCCAAAGCTTGTACTTCGCTTGCCGCTACTGCCATGGCATTTGAATAACCATCTTGCAAACGAGCATCGTAAAATTCTATATGACCAAATTGTTCAGCTTTTAATGCAATGTCATCTTGTAAACGATCCATATAATCAGCAAAATCTTCTTGGACCTTTTTAAATTCTTGAGCTTGCATTTCAAATGCCAATAAGGTTTCTGTATTATTATCACTACCTTGTACAACGGTATCTTCTAATGAAGCACCTTCTGTACCCATAGCATCCATGGTTTTTTGCAATTGTGCTAATGTATTAAATGCCTCAACATATTCGCTCAATGATTGTTGCATATTGTTGATAATATCAGCACTTTCGGCATGATTAGAACGATAGAATGCATCTACATCTTGATGCCATTTATTTAGGTAGCTTAATTTTTGATCGTGAATATTGCCATATACTTTAATACGTTCAATACGATTTTCCATCATCAAACGTTGCACCATAGGAGCAACAATTTCTTCGTAAATTTGGTGAACACCAAAAGGCACACTCGCTGTGCTATTATCCTCTGCAGTCCATTCGTCAGCAAATAGGTTGTAGCGAACACGTGAACTTTCACGCAATTGGAATGGTTCGTAACCTTGAATAGAGTCTGCATAATTAAAGTTTTCCATACGGATACGGCTAATCTCGTCTGCCTCTAACAATGGAGAATAGTGGTTGTATGGTGCTTTTAATAATTTGAATAATAATTTATTAGAATCATTAACCACCTTATCTGTTGAAGCCAACTTCATAGCAGAAATAGTTTGAACAGAAACTGCCATGGTATGCATTAGGTGTTTTAAAACATCTTCAAACTGTTCGGTATCGCTAGACAATGAATCTTTTAATTTATTCAATGCACAGAAATCTTTAACCTCTTTGTCGTATTTTGTTTCATCGAATACATTCATCACAGGATATGAACCTGTTTCATTTGTAGAGAACTCATTTAAGAATTTCAAATAATCGCTATTATCTGCCACCAATGGTAAAGCTACAGATTTGGTTTCTGTATCGTTCATACAGAATGAAATGGTACGTAACGATCTATCCAATTTACCAATGTAGTCTGATTGATTGATTTCTTGAATAGACAATGAATAATCGTTGGTATCAATACTTTCTGCCTCGTCAGATGTTTCAACCAAAGGAGCTTCTGTTGCCAACTTCTCCATTTGCGCCATAGTTTCGCATAGCAAATCGTTTTGGCGAGACATTTGTAAACTTACTTTAGAGTTATCTACATTACCTGTATAATCTACAACAAAGCACTTGTCTTCGTATGCTATTTGTTGTGCAACAGGCACATAAGCAACACCCATTTTGGTTACTTTGTAATCTCTAAAGATATTATTATGTTCTTGTTTTTTCTCTTCAATTTTACTGTTGATAAGGGCAATTTGTTTGTCGTATTGATTGCGACGTACCCAATACATAAAGAATAAGATAATGGTTAAGAACCACTTCCAAATGTCACTCTTTTTAAGTTCTACTTTTTCTCTGTCAGACTCTAAATCAGCAATTTCTTTTTCGATTTTTTCTTCTTGTATTACAATACGTTCCGCTGCTTGTTGATAATAATTAAACAGCAATCTAGCTTGGTCCTGATGCACATTGCTAGAGTCTTTGAAAATTTTTCCAGTTGTTGCCATTTGATTTTAGGATTAAGGTTTTTTATTTAGTATTTTTTTCTTTTTGCTAAAATAAGTTCTAAGCGCTTTATTTTTTCTTCAATAAGTGATTGATTTAATTCTATGTTTCGCATTAACACTAGTATCTCGTCTACTAAAGAGCAGAAATTATCTTCTAGTAAAGTTGCCTCTGGATTAGAACTTGGAACCAAGTAAGTCATGCTATCATTAATAGCTTGCAATGGTTGACTAATTTCTGCAGGAAGACGATCTGCAGCAATCGTTACCTCGTCCATCAATTCTGCCATTTTTGCTTTAAACACCGTTTTCTTTCTTATTAATTCATCTTCTGCATGATATCTTTCTTTAACCTTTTTACTTGCAAATAATGAGGTTAGTATCATTATTAGTTGCAAAAAGAATAGAAAGATGTGAATATAAAGTTGTATTTCAAAACTCCACTGCAACCAAGCTCCTACTACCATTACTGCAATAGCAGCAATATTATAAAGAGTAAAACCATGCAGTTGAATTCCCAACGATCCTACCTCTTTTTGCGATTTATCTTTAAGGTTAATAAGGGGGAAATAAAGAAGTACTGGTAGTTGTGTAAAGATAAGACAAGAAACTACCATATCTAGGTACATTACATCTTCAGGCAAGAAATCACCAAATAGTAAAAAACCACCTATAATTAAGCCATAACCTATCAAGGTTATAACAATTCTTAGAATAAACATTGCATTTGTCATGGTATACTATTTAAAATTAGATTTTTTGGCCACACGCTGGGCAGAATCGAGTACTAGGGGTAATAGGATTTTTACATCTAGGACACACATTTCCTAAACCAGCTGCAGTTTGTTTCTGTCCACAACTAGGACAAAAAGCAGTACCTGGCATCAAAGGAGCCCCACAACACGAGCATGTCATACCACCACCCATTTGTAGAGAAGTGCCACAAGAGATACATCTTTTTGCACCTTTTAAATTGTCAGAGCCACACTTAGGACAAGGGTTGTATTCTGCTCCACAATGAGGACAAAAACGCTCGGTTGTTAAATGCTTTTTAGCACAAGATGCACAGTACACCTCTCTTACTTGGCTGTGCATAGAATTAGCCTGACCCATAGTTTGTTGCGAGTAAGGTTGATTGGCATTGAAAGTAGGCTGACTATTGTGAGGTTGCATCATACCTGCAGACATTCCTGAGCCTCCGCCCATCATACCTCCACCGCCCATCATATTAAGGGCCATCATACCAGCTATCAATCCATTACCTCCAGACATCTCGCCCATTTGCTCTACCGCATTATTGGTTAGATCGAACATTTGTGCTTGTTGCCAAGAATGACCAGTAATAGACATTTCTGCCTGAGTTGCAATGGCATTAGCAATTTTCCTGCCTTCTGGGGTACTTTCGTCAATACTAATCTCGGTTACATAAAAACGTGTTAAAGTAATGCCATAATCAGACCAATATGGAAGTACGTTAGACTTAATATACTCTGACAATGCATCTATATGTGCCGAAACACGTTTTAAACCAATGTTATTATTATTCATAAACTGAATAATAGCGCTTTTAGCTTTGGTTGCAAACTCACCGTAAGCATTCGATAGCATATCGTCTTCTGTAAAAACACGCTTGGTTCCTACCATTTTAATTAAGAAACGCTCTGAATCCTCAATCTTAATACCATACTGACCAATAGCTTGCAAAGGCATCATGGTATTGTAATCTGCATCATGAATAGTTACTTTATCTACTCTCCATGATAAATTAGTTGGATATAGTTTATTTACAAACCAAATCTCAGCTGTAAAAGGATTTTTTCCACCAAAAGGAATTCCAAAAAGTGAACGCAAAACAGGTAGGTTCTCGGTATCTAAAGTATGCTTACCTGGGCCAAATTTTCCCATTAGCTGACCTTTAGAGAACAAAAGAGCCTCTTGTGATTCGTGTACTATCAACTGAGTATAAGTACTTAAATTTGTTTCTGGATAACGATATGCAAATATAAATTCGCCATCCGATGGAGTCCATGAAACGCAATCTATTAATGCCATAGTTTATGTATTTAATTATTGTTATATTCGTAATTTATTTATATCTAAATAGATACTAGCTAATACATAGAAAAACCATTTATAATACGTTTAAATGCTATGCATTCGTTTGCAAAAATACTAAAGATATATGAGTTTTACAATTTTTAAGTATTTATTTTTTTACAAAAAATAAGAGCCGACCTGTTTAGGAAGTCGGCTCTTGGAGGGTTATTGGGTTAAATCTTATTTTTTAATCCAAACGTATTGAGAAAGTGGTTCAACAGTAACTTTGTTTACGCCTGCTTTCACTTTTGTTGTTTTGTTTTTAGATTTTACACCTTTAATATTAATAGCTTCAGATGTACCTACTAGTTGCCATTTACCTTTTGGTAGTTCAACGTTTTCAAAGTCGATAGGCTCGTGACCTGCGTTGATAAGAACTAATACTTTGTCGTCAACTAAATAACCAAGTGCGCTTTCTGGTTCTGGAAGGAACCATTTGTAGTAACCTTCTGGAACTGCTTCACCTTGACGGAACACTTTACCGTATTCTGATTTACGGAATGTATTCCAACCACGCCAGAATTTGTACATATTGTCGTAGTCGTTGTAGTTTGTTCCTGTTGGCTTTTGACCTACTTGTTCCCAAACAAATGTGTTTGCTGTACGGTGGTTGTAGGTGTCGCGGTAGCCGTGCATGTAAGCATTGTAACCTGCTTTTGTTGTACGAACTTCTTCACGAAGTGGAGCGTGTGCTTTACTACGCATAATTTCTGAACCACCGTGAGTAACGATAGGTCCAAGTGTGGTGTAAAGAAGTGTAACAGCAATTTTGTATTCGTTTTCGTATACAGAGTCGCGACCATCGAAGTTGCGACCAAATTGGTCTGCAAGTGCGAAGTTGTCGTGAATATCTAGATAAGAAATACCGCTGTTTGGATTTTTGTCGTCTTTGCAAGTACAGGTTAAACCACGCATAACGCCTTCGCGTTCGTCGTATTTACCACCAGCCCAGCCACGGTCGTTTTTAGGATCTACCAATTGGAATACAGGGCCTTTGTATGAGCTACGAGACTCGTCTTGGAAGTAGCAAATTGGTGAATCTTCTTTGTACCAGTCCCAATCTGGGTTTGCTTCGTAGTCTGGGTCGTTTGATGCAATCCATGGTTCGCCATAAACGATTTTGTCACGACCAATTGCATCCCAGAATGCTGTTAGAGTTTGTTGGTCCATTTGACCAGCGATGTCAACACGTACACCGTCGATACCAAATTCGTCGATGAAGTATTTAACTTGATCGATTAACCAACGTTGAGTCATAGGACGGTTTTCTGTTTTCACCTCATTACCGTATGCACCAATGTGTTCAAAGTTTTTGGTACGATAGTAGTATTGTTTGTCAAAACCGTTGAAGTTGAACAAGAATTGTTTGCCATCCATATCTTCTGCTGTGTGGTTTGGCACAATGTCGATAATCACGGCAATACCTTTGTCGTGGAATGCTTGTACAAGGTCGCGCATATCGTCACGTTCTGAACCTAGTTCTGCACCTTTCACGCGATAGCGAGATTCTACTGCCATAGCAAATGATGTACGATAACCCCATTGATAGTTTTCGTGTGCAATACCTTGCTCAATCATATATGGGTCGTCTTTGAATGATTCGTACCAGTCATCTGTTGGGAAGTGTAGATATTCTTGTACTGGCATTAAGTGAACCACGTTGATACCAAGGTCTACTAAGTAGTCGAAACCTACTTTTTCGCCATTTTTGTTGCGAAGTCCTGGGGTAATCATACCACGGATAGTTCCTTTTAAGCTATCTGGCAATGGTAGATTGTCGGTGAAGTCTTGTACGTGTACTTCGTATGAAATCACGTCTTCCATTTTTGGAATACCACCTTTTAGAGGTGTAGCTGCTTGTGTTCTGTGCCAGATACGGCATTTGCCAAATGTATCGTCGCTTACACGAGCGTATGGGTCGTTGATGTGTTCTGGTCTGGTTTCATAGAAGAAGTTACCAGGGTCTGTAGAACCATGAACTGTGAAGTCATAGTAAACACCGTGTAGGTCTTCGTTGATAATTGTTTCCCAAACACCGTCTTGGTCAACAGTCATATCGTATGTTTGATATGCCTCGGTGTCATTAGCACCTTTGTATAGATAAAGTTTAACTAGTTCTGCACGAGGAGCAAATACGCGAATAGAAGTAACTCCGTTATCAATGTTTGCACCTAATTCTTTTGTAGAATATACCTCACGGAACCAACCGTCGTATGAACAAGCTGCTTTAAGTTTTTGAGAAGGAATTTCTAGATAATAAACACGACGAATGTCTAAGTCTTTTTCTGGAACGATAAGAGTTGTAGTAGATTCGTTTGGAAGCACACCTACAACTTTAATTTCGTTGCCTTGAGCATCTTTGATGATGTAATCTGCAGGATTGAAAGAACGCTTAACACCAGAAATGGTAGCCCAAATAAGGTTGCTTTTGCGGATTTCTGCAGTAAGACCTGCTACTACACGGTCCATTTCGTAGATAAGGTTGCCACCTTTTACGTTTGGAGATTGGTCTGTTGGGTCTAGCCATTGACCTTCGTTGTTGATGCGAAATTTGAAACCAGTGTTTGGTTTAATAACGCTTTCGTCAACGTTGTCGAAAGTAAGCATCCATTGTTCGCCCACTTTTTTAAGTTCCCACTCTCCTACCTCTGTAGAAGCGTCCCAACCACGAAAATCACCTGTTACGAACACGCGTTCTGGGCGCACTCCGTAAATGTTTTCGTCGAAGATGAAGGTTACTTTATCACTAAAGATAGCATAACCTCGTTTGGCTTGGTCGCCAGTGTAAGATTGAGCAAACACGCTCACTAGCGAAGCCATTGCCAAGAAGACAATTAAACTGATTTTTTTCATAAATTGATTATTGTTGTTAATGATAATATTCACAAAAGACAAATTTAAGGAATTAGATTGAAAAATACAAAATATTTTGCCTTATAGATACCCAAAAGGCTAACCTTTGTAGTTAGCCTCCTATTTTTGGGTAAAAATTAATTAAGTTTTATACCTGAATCTGTTAAAGAAATCAGTCTTTTTTTGTACAACTCACCTACTGCTTTTTTGTAAGTTTTCTTACTCATTCCGCACACTTCGTAGATAAGCTCTGCTGGAGATTTGTCGGTGGTAGGAAGTGAGCCGCCTGACTTTTTAATTAGTTCAAGAAGTTTGCCCGCTTCACCTTCTATTGCTTCGTAGCCAGAGCGACGCATACGCACATCAATTTTACCGTCTGGACGGATTTTTGAAATATAAGCTGTAAGACTATCGCCAATATTTATTTTTGAGAACACCTCATTTTTGTAAATAAGACCTACGTAGCGTTTGTTTATAAGCACTTTGTAACCAAGTTCGGTTTCTGATGCCACAAGCACCTCAACCTCATCACCTTCTGATATTTCTGAAAAGTCTTGTTTTTCGGTATATCTTTCCCATTTTGCAGAGGCAACCACACGTTTGGTTTTATTGTCTAGATAAACGTAAACCAACACTTTTTGACCTGTGTGAAGAGAAACTGTTTGCTCGCTATATGGTACAAGAAGGTCTTTCATAATACCCCACTCTAGAAACGCTCCCACAGATGCCACAGATTTCACTTGCATAAATGCAAAGTCTCCTACCACGACAAGTGGTTCTGCTGTGGTGGCAATTGGGCGGTCTTCACCGTCGGTATATACAAAAACATTTAGATAATCGCCTATTTGTGCATTATCTGGTACATAACGATTTGGAAGTAGGATTTCGCCCATTTCCTCGCCATCGAGATATAAACCAAACGCTACGCGTTTTACTACTTGTAAAGTATTGTATGAACCTATCATATTCTTAAAATTACTCGCTTCGCTCGTGATTTTAGGCGGCACCTCAGCAAACCTATAAATAGGTTTTATTTTATGTATCAATTTGATAAATCCAAGTAAACTTTTCTTTATCAAATTTTACATAAAACACCTCAATTTCATTGAGGTTTGCATTCGGTTTGCACTAAAATTCAGAAGTAAAATGAAATTTTATATTCTTAAAGTCACTTTGTGCCATTTGAAGGACGTAGTTTGAGTCTGCTAGGAACACGTCGCGACCTTCTTTATCTTTGGCCATATATTGTTATTTACGCTTTTTAAAGTTTTCTAGTTCGGCTGGGTCATCACTTTCTATCCAACAAGCCTTATAAAGATTTATTGGTTCCCATTTACATTGAGCACCATATTCGTGAAGCAAGCGATATTGGATTACCTCAAATTGAAGTTGACCAACAGTACCAATAATTTTACGTCCGTTGAATTGGTTTGTAAATAATTGGGCCACACCCTCGTCCATAAGTTGGTCGATACCTTTTTGAAGTTGTTTTTGCTTCATAGGGTCGGCATTCTCAATGTATTTAAACATTTCTGGAGAGAAACTTGGAAGACCCTTGAAGTGAATTTGTTCACCAGAGGTAAGGGTATCACCAATCTTGAAGTTGCCAGTATCTGGAAGACCTACAATATCACCTGCATATGCTTCATCCACAGTTTCTTTCTTTTGAGCCATGAAACATGTTGGTGCAGAGAACTTCATCATCTTGCCATGACGAATGTGTTTGTAGTTGACATTACGTTCAAATTTACCCGAACAAATCTTTACGAATGCTATACAACTACGATGATTAGGGTCCATATTCGCATGGATTTTAAAGATAAATCCAGAAAATCCTTTTTCGTATGGATCAACAGTACGTTCAATAGCATCTACAGGACGTGGTGATGGTGCAATTTCCACAAAACAATCTAGCAATTCTTTTACACCGAAGGTATTAAGTGCACTACCAAAGAACACTGGAGCAAGGTCGCCTGCAAGGTATTCATTTACATCAAATTCTGAATAAACACCCTCGATAAGTTCTAGGTCGTCACGAAGTTTTGCAGCATCGGTTTCGCCTACATAGTCTTCCAACTCTTTACTATTAAGGTCTATTGCCACTGTTTCTGTAACAACTTGTTTGTTTGGAGTGTAAAGATTTAGGCTTTCTTGGTGGATATTATATACACCTTTAAAAGATGCACCACTATTGATAGGCCAGCTAAGTGGACGTACGCGGATGCCTAGTTCTGATTCTACCTCATCAAGTAGGTCGAATGGGTCTTTACCTTCACGGTCCATTTTGTTGATAAACACCATAACAGGAGTTTTACGCATACGACAAACTTGCATAAGTTTACGAGTTTGTGTTTCAACACCTTTTGCAGAGTCTATCACAATGATAACACTATCCACAGCAGTAAGCGTGCGGAATGTATCTTCTGCGAAGTCTTGGTGACCAGGGGTATCTAGAATATTGATTTTGTAATCTTTGTATTCAAATCCCATTACAGAAGTTGCCACAGAAATACCACGTTGTTTTTCTATTTCCATCCAGTCTGATGTGGCAGTCTTCTTAATTTTGTTTGACTTCACAGCCCCAGCTATGTGAATAGCACCACCGAAAAGAAGAAGTTTTTCGGTAAGTGTGGTTTTACCCGCGTCGGGGTGAGATATAATCGCAAATGTACGGCGTCGTTTTATTTCTTCGTTCATTGTTTTTTGTTTATTTTTTTCTCAGAGTCGGGCACTTCGACAAGCTCAGTGACCGACATTTGTTTAGGCGTTTAGGCGACCCACGGTGATTTGGTTATTTGGTGAGTCGAATTCATTGTTTAATTGTTAGTTTATTTCTGAGGCGTGACCGCCCGTGGTCTCGTGAACGAGAGGGGCCCGCGACGTAGTCGTGGGAGGAATAGGTTGGCGTGCCAACCGTACCTAAAGAAATAAAGCTAACAATTAAATAAACGGGTTAAGTTTAATCAATTTTAATCAACTTTGTATGGAAAATAATCTAGTATCGCACTCTCTGCAATTGACACAATAGTGTAATCGTAAAGAGTATCTTTAAGACCCTCTCTTAGGCGAGCAAGGGCAGTGTCGATGGTGTCGGCATGCACAAGCATTAGTTGTGGAGTTTTCTTTTCTACACCTTTTTCTTCGTCTAAAGTGATGATGTTAATTTTGCAATTGTACCATCTGTCGTATGCATCCACTTCAGAAGTGAAAATTTCGATAATTCTAGAACGTTTAATGTTTGTGATGGTGTATTCACCAGAAATATATTGACATAGAGTCTCTAAAATACGAGTTTCTGCTTCTGTATAGGTTAGAGCATCTACCAAATATGATTCATTCACTTTTTTTGTTTTACCATCGATAGTTTTTTCGTAACGGATTTTGCATTCATACCAATTTGCCATAATATTTTATCTTACTGGAAGGTTAATTACTTGTCCTATTTTTAATACTTTTAGATTTTTACCCGGATTCGCCTTTTTAATAGCAGCCACGGTGGTTCCTTTCTTTTTGGCAATATCCCAAAGGTTGTCGCCAGAACGTATTTTATATGTGGTTTGCAGCACTACTGCTGTTTCCATTCGTTTTGCATATTTTTCCTTCTCATACGCCAAAATAGAGTCTTTTGCAGCAATAAAATCTAGCGTATCGTTTACTGGGAAAACTATTGCACAAGGCTTTTTGTGTGCAGGCACAATATCTAGTTTGTATTGTGGATTAAGTTTTCTAAGTTGTTCCACTGTGATAGGCATATTTGCCGCAATTTGCTCAAAGTGCATTCTTTCAGACACCATTACGGTGTCAATTAATGTTGGCATTGCAGCCTCTGCTGGACAAATATTATATACTTCGGTGGCATATTCCATAGCATAGTTCACAGCAATGAAAGCTGGCACATAACCACGAGTTTCACGAGGTAGATAATTGTAAATTGCCCAATAATCGGTGCCTTTATTTGCACGTTTAATAGCTTTATTCACATTGCCCGGACCACAATTGTACGCCGCAATCACCAAAAGCCAATCATTGTAAATACCATAAAGATCTTTTAGATATTTTACAGCAGCCTTGGTAGATTTGATTACGTCGCAACGTTCGTCTATCAAGCTATTTATTTCCAAACCATAAAGTTTACCTGTGTATGGCATAAATTGCCAAAGTCCCATAGCCCCCACTCTAGAACGCGCTGTAGGGTTAAGAGCAGACTCAATTACAGGCAGATATTTAAGTTCTACAGGCAAGCCTTCGGCCAATAATTCTCGCTCAAAAATAGGAAAATAATATTGCGATAGCCCAAGAAGTTTTGAAAGATTCTTTGGATAACGATGCACGTAAGAATCAATATATGAACGAACTACCTGATTGTAAGAGAGTTCCATCACGGCAGGTATTTCAGACATTTTCTTAACGTATTCTTCTTTTGAAAGTGGTTCTTTTACAGGATTGTTGAAACAAGAATCGGTAAAAGTAACTTCGCTATACCAATTTACAAACTTTTCCTCAATAACAGACTCAAATGCTGCTGTTTCTAGTGAGTCCACTGTAAGAGTATCAACGTCGGGCACGTTATTCCCGCTATTCCCTTCGGGCACTTCGACAAGCTCAGTGACCGAATTAGTGACCGACTCAGTGACCGCATTTTCAGAGACGGGCCCTTCGACAAGCTCAGGGACCGATTGAGCAATTAAAACAGCATTAGAGAGACCTAACGCTGCTAGCAATATATAAAATTTCTTCATTAAAATTTCAATTTACAACTTAGACCTACAGAAGAATCTTGTTCATACAAAGAACTAGGCGCTATGACAGTAGGTGTCACCTCCAACGACAAATCTGGACTAATGTCATAATCAAACATTTGTGCATCCACATACGCATCTACAATCGACAATAAATACAACACCGCAGAAGCAATAATGCACAAATCTCGGTTTCTTCTATAAGTATCTAATTTAGTTTTAAATATTCGAGTATAATAACTTTTGTTTGAACTATCTAAAGTTACACCCTCTGGCAATAAATAAATGAAATAATTGGTATTAGGATCTGTATCCAACAAATCTACATAACCTTTTCTATAATCTACATATCTTCTATCGTTCCATGTAATACCATAGGCCAAGCCCATTGCCCCACCATATATAATAGGTACCTTCCAATATTGTCTATTATAAATTTGTCCTAAACCAGGAACCACTGCTGCCAACCATACAGATTTTTGTGCATCAGGCTGAAAAGTAGAAGTAGAAACATACTCCTCTTCTGCCTTTACCACCTTTACTGTATCAGACGAAGGCACAAGATAAATACTATCATTTTGCAATGCTGCAGCAGAAGCTTTACCTGCTACAACAAATGTTATAAGGAATAATATGAATGTTAATCTAATTCTCAATTTTTTATAGAGTCAATCACCATTAAAATGTTTTCAAGTTCTTCGTCAGAAGAGAAAACAAGAGAAATTTTTCCTTTCCCTTTTTCGTTTCTATCCACTTTTACCTTTGCTCCAAAGATATTTGAAAGACGGTCGGCAATTTGTGAATATGCTTTTTGAAGTTCTGGATCGGCAGGTTTCTTTTCCACAGCAGAAGACTCGCCTCCTTCATTTAGTTGTCTTACAAGTTCTTCTACTTTTCTCACAGAATAACCCTTTGCAACAACTTCTTCATAAAGTTTAATCATCTTGGTAGGGTCTGTTACGTTGATTAATGCACGAGCATGACCCATATCAATTTCTTTTTTGGTAAGACCAAGTTGAATTTCTGCAGGAAGTTTCAAAAGACGAAGGTAGTTTGCCACTGTAGCACGTTTCTTACCTACTCTTTCGCTAAGTTTTTCTTGGGTAAACTTATACTCGTCTAGCAAACGTTGGTATGTGAGAGCAATTTCAATGGCATTAAGGTCTTCACGTTGGATATTTTCCACCAACGCCATCTCCATCATTGTTTCGTCAGAAACACGTTTAATATATGCAGGAATTTTGGTAAGACCAGCTAGTTTAGACGCTCTAAAACGACGTTCACCAGCAATAATCATATATTTATCTGGTTCTATTTCACGAATGGTAATAGGTTGAACTACACCCAATTCGGCAATAGACGCAGCAAGTTCTTGAAGTGCTTCTTCGTTGAAATTGGTACGAGGTTGGTCTGGATTTGCCTCTATTTTAGAAAGTTCCACCTCGTCTATTAGCGAAGACCCACTAGTTTGAACAGTAGGTTGAATATCTATTAAGGCACCTAAGCCTCTACCCAATGCAGATTTCTTTTCCATTAATTGTTTTTATTTATAACTTCTTGAGCTAATGATAAATAGTTTTTAGCACCTGTAGATTCAGCATCATATATAAGCACTGGCACACCATGACTTGGCGATTCACTAAGTCTGATATTTCTTTGAATAACAGTTTTGAACACCATATCTTGGAAGTGTTGTTTCACCTCGTCGTACACTTGACGAGCAAGACGCAAACGAGAATCGTACATAGTAAGAAGGAAACCTTCAATTTCAAGGGCAGGATTTAATCTACCTTTAATAATTTTGATAGTAACAAGTAATTTTGAAATTCCTTCTAGAGCATAATATTCTGCTTGCACAGGAATAATTACCGAATCTGCAGCTGTTATGCAGTTCACAGTAATAAGACCAAGTGAAGGAGAACAGTCTATTAGGATATAATCGTATTTATCTTTTTGTGAAGAAAGAATTCTTTTTAAATATTCCTCTCTATTTTCCAATTTCAACATTTCAATTTCTGCCCCAACAAGGTCGATATGAGATGGAATAATGTCAAGATTTTCTATTTCTGTTTTCTTAATAGCTTGTTCCACAGGAAGATTATTAATCAAACATTCATAGATACTTTCTTTTATACTGGTGATATCAATGTTTAAACCAGAAGAAGCATTGGCTTGTGGGTCTGCATCTACCAACAATACTTTTTTATCCATCACAGCTAGTGAAGCCGCCAAATTTACAGCTGTTGTAGTTTTACCTACACCACCCTTCTGATTTGCTAATGCTATAATTTTTCCCATATTATAAATATTTTTGCAAAAGTAATAAAAAAAAGGAATGTTTGAGGAGTAAAAGTGCTATAAAAAATTAATTTTCTAAAAGAAAAATGCTATTTTTGCAGTCGCTTTCGATTAAATCATTAAGAGTGAGGGCCCTTCGACAAGCTCAGGGACCGACAAAACGACTAAACAAATATATCATGATAGAAAAAATTAACAACCTGCTTGAAGAAATCAAAAATCTAACAGCAAGTAACAAAGAAGAAGTAGAACGCTTAAGAATACAATATTTAAGTAAAAAAGGTATCTTGAACGATTTGTTCAACGACTTCAAAAACGTTCCTAACGAAGAAAAACGTGCTGTAGGTCAACTACTTAACGAGCTTAAAAACGCAGCACAAGAAAAAATCAATTCTCTAAAAGATAGTTTTGAAAGTGGCGACCAAGGCGAGCAAATCGACCTTTCTCGTAGCGCTTCAGACTTCAACCTAGGTACACGTCACCCACTTTCACTTGTGAAAAATGAGATTATCGACATTTTCTCACGCATTGGTTTCACCGTGGCAGAAGGTCCAGAAATTGAAGACGATTGGCACGTGTTTGGTGCACTAAACTTCCCACCAGAGCACCCTGCTCGCGACATGCAAGATACTTTCTTCATAGAGAAAAATCCAGATATTCTACTTAGAACTCACACCTCTAGTGTGCAATCTCGCGTTATGACTAGCCAAGAGCCTCCTATCCGCGTGCTTTGCCCAGGTAGAGTATATAGAAACGAAGCTATTTCTTATCGTGCTCACTGTTTCTTCCACCAAGTAGAAGGTTTATACATAGACAAAAACGTTTCATTTGCAGACCTAAAACAAGCACTTTTATATTTTGCAAAAGAAATGTTTGGCGAAGAAACACAAATTCGTCTTCGTCCATCATACTTCCCATTCACCGAGCCAAGTGCAGAAATGGATATTTCATGTAATTTATGTGGCGGCAAAGGTTGTCCTTTCTGTAAACACACTGGTTGGGTAGAAATTTTAGGTTGTGGTATGGTAGATCCAAACGTTTTGGAAGAATGTGGTATTGATTCTAAAGTATATACTGGTTATGCATTTGGTATGGGTGTGGAACGTATTGCCAACCTTAAATATCAATGTAAAGACTTACGTATGTTCTCAGAAAACGACTTACGCTTCTTAAAACAATTTGAATCTGCCCTTTAATTATCATGAAAGAAATAAAAAAGGTAATAATAAATGCCTTGGGAGACGATTTGGAAGAAACTAGTTTTATTCCACTAGTTTCTGAAGATGAATCTGAAGGCAAATTTAATGTAATAGACGACAACACGGAAATAGACATTCTTCCACTTAGGAATACTGTACTATTTCCTGGTGTTATATTGCCTATTAATGTAGGCAGAAAATCATCTCTAAAACTTATTAGAGAGAATCATAAAAAAGGTAACAGAATAGGTTGTGTTGCTCAAAGAGACAAACGTGTAGATGATCCAAAATTTGAAGACCTACACGAGGTTGGTACCACTGCTGTTATCCTAAAAATATTGGAAATGCCAGACGGTGCCACCACTGTAATTGTTCAAGGCAAGCAAAGTTTTACCCTAAAATCTGTTATTGAAAATAAAAAGGGTTACCTAACTGGTACTATTAGTCCTAGAAGTATTATTTCTAGACACAATCCAAAAAATCCTTCACAAAACTTTAAGGCACTTATTTCTGCAATTAAAGATTCTGCTGTTAGAATTATTCGCCTTTCTGGCAATGTTCAACAAGATTTACTTTTTGCACTTAAAAATATAGATGCAGATAACCAAATTATTAATTTCGTAGCATCTAATGTTGGGCTAGAAAAAGAAGAGCGTCAAACTATCCTAGAAATAGATGACATAGAAGAACGTGCTACAGAATTACTAAACAAACTAAGCACTATGTGCCAAATGCTTGAGATAAAATCTTCTATCCAATCTCAGGCTATGGAAAATATAGACAAACAACAACGTGAATACTTCCTACAACAACAAATTAAAACCATTCAAAAAGAATTGGGCGGAAGTATTTCTGAGCAAGATTTAAAGCAAATAAAAGAAAAAGCAGCCAAAAAGAAATGGTCTGACGAGGTGAAAGCTGCTGTTGAAAAACAAATTCAAAAACTTGAAGCTTTATCTTCTCATTCTCCAGACTATTCTGTGCAATGTAATTATGTGCAAACATTGGTAGATTTACCTTGGGGCGAGTATACCAAAGATAATTACAACCTAAAATCTGCCGAAAGGATCCTAAATAGAGACCATTTTGGACTAGACGATGTGAAGGAAAGAATTATAGAACACCTTGCTGTGCTTAAACTTAAAGGAACACTTCACTCTCCTATTATTTGCCTTTATGGCCCTCCAGGGGTGGGTAAAACATCTTTGGGCAAATCTATTGCAGATGCACTTGGCAGAAAATATGCTCGCATTTCACTTGGTGGCTTGCACGACGAATCTGAAATAAGAGGTCATCGTCGCACATACATTGGTGCAATGCCAGGACGCATTATCCAAAACCTTCTTAAAGTAGGAAGTTCAAATCCTGTGTTTATCCTAGACGAGATTGATAAAGTAGGAACCGATTATAAAGGCGACCCAGAATCTGCTCTACTTGAGGTGCTAGACCCTGAACAAAACAAGGCATTCCACGACAATTTTATTGACATGGATTTTGACTTGTCTAATGTTCTTTTCATTGCAACAGCCAACTCTCTAAGTACTATTTCCAAACCACTATTAGACCGTATGGAGCTTATCAACATAAGTGGTTATATAGTGGAAGAAAAAATAGAGATTGCAAACAAATACCTTATTCCAAAGCAGTTCGCAAATCATGGCATTCCAGAGGGAGCAATTAGCATTCCTAAGAAAACTATTCGCACTATTATAGAACAATATACACGTGAATCTGGTGTGCGTGCGCTTGACAAAACTATAGCAAAAATGTCACGCAAGCTTGCTAGAAAAATTGCTATGGACGAAAATTATAAAGAAACCATTCTAGAAGGTTCTTTATATGAATATCTAGGACTTGCTCCTTTTAGCAAAGACGAACAAGACGACAAAGAAGAAGTGGGCATTGTAACAGGTCTTGCTTGGACCTCTGTGGGCGGAGAGATTCTTCAAATTGAAACTAGCATTTGCAAATCTAAAGCAGGTAAACTTGTTCTAACAGGCAATTTGGGGGATGTAATGAAAGAATCTGCCACACTTGGTCTACAATACATTAGAGCTCATATGGACGAATACGGCATAGACGAACATTTCTTCGACGACAAGAATGTTCATATTCACGTGCCAGAAGGTGCTATTCCAAAAGATGGTCCATCTGCTGGTGTAACTATGGCTACTAGCCTACTTTCTGCTATTACAGGTAGAAAAGTGCGCAAACACATTGCCATGACAGGCGAGATTACCCTTCACGGCAAAGTGCTTCCAGTGGGCGGTATCAAGGAGAAAATCCTAGCGGCAAAACGTGCTGGAGTAACAGATATTATTCTTTGCAAAGAAAATCAGAAAAATATAGAAGATATTAAACCTATCTATGTAAAAGGTGTCAAATTTCATTATGTAAAAGACCTTAAAGAGGTGTTTAAGCTTGCTTTAAAATGAGATTAAAAAACACAATATTTCTTCTAATATTTTCAACTTTTTCGTTGGTGGCACAGGTAAACACCCAACGTCTTCTAGACATTGGCAGAAACGCAATGTACTTTGAAGACTACGTGGTGGCTATCCAAAATTTCAATCAAGTAATCAATGCCAAACCATATTTAACAGAGCCCTATTTGTATAGGGCTTTTGCCAAATTGAACCTCGAAGACTACTACGGAGCCATTTCCGACTGCAATGCGGCACTAGAAATCAACCCTTTCTTGCCAAAAGTTTATTTTTGCCGTGGCTATGCCTATCGCCTACTCGGCGACATGGGTAAATCTACCGCTGACTTCAAAAAATCACTTGAATTTGATCCTAATAACATTAATACCTGCAGCCTTGTTATAGAAAATCTTATTAGACAAGATAGCATAAACGAGGCACTTACAGAAAGCAACAAACTGCTAGAAGAATATCCAAAAAACCTAAACGGTTATATACTTCGTAGCCAAATCTACCTTGCTAAACAAGACACCACACTTGCTCTTGCCGACCTCGACACTGCCATTGTGCACAACAAATTGGCAGACCTACCCTACGCTATACGAGGTATGGTAAAATATGGTCAAAAAGACTATGCTCATGCATTAGAAGACCTAAATAGTGCCATTAGGCTCAATCTTTTTAGAGCTGATTATTTTGGCAACCGCGCTATTATAAAGATGAATCTCAACGACATTAGAGGCGCTATGCAAGACATGGACCAAAGCATTGAAATGGACAATAAAAGCTCCAATTCATACTTCAACAGAGCCCTTTTGCGCACTCAAGTTGGTGACGACAATAGAGCCTTGGAAGATCTTAACACCTGCATTGCTCTAGAGCCAAACAATTATAATGCATACCTACAACGTGCCATATTGGAATACAAATTGGGCGAATACAAAAAGTCTATTGCAGATTATTCTCTTATTTTGGACGTTTATCCAGACTTTATTCCTGCTTATTACGGCAGAAGTGAGGTTTACAAGAAAATAAGACAAACAACCAATGCCAAAAAGGATATTTACACAGCACAAAAGATAGAAGACGAAATTAAAACTGGCAAAAGACCTCCAAAATCGGCTCAAGACAAAAAGATTGAGCCAAACGCAGAGGCAAGAGCCATTGTGCACAACTTGAACACAGAAATCAAGGACAAATACAAGAGCGAGATTAGAGGTCAAGTGCAATACAACGACATAGATATTGAGCCTATACAATATTTTGTTATTGGCTTGCCAAAAGATTCGCCTACCAGAAGATGGCACAATGCCGATTTGGAAAGGTACAACAAAAACCACAATACAAATCTGCAATTTTGCACCAAAAACGACCTTTATGCTATAGATTACACCAATATTATAGCAGATTTTGATAGTTTGATTGCAGATAAGAGCCCTGCCATTGCATATTTCAACCGTGCAAATGTAAGACTAAACGAGCTAGAATCGCTTCCAGAAGACATCAGAAGCAATTCATATCTCGATTACCAATCTGTAATCAACGACTTCACCAAGGCATATCAAGAAGACAGTTCACTTGTGTATGCACTTTATAATATTGGCTACATTTATCTTTCACAAAAAGATTTTATCAAGGCAATAGAGTATTTCAACAAAGTATTGGAGATAAATCCAGACTTTGCCGAAGGCTACTACAACCGAGGTCTTATCTACATTTTCCAAGGCCGCACAGAGCAAGGCCGCGAAGACCTATCGAAAGCAGGAGAGTTGGGACTTTATGGGGCGTATAATATTCTTCGCCGATATGCAAAATAATTAGGAATTAGGAATTAGGAATTAGGAATTTTTTATTATCTTTGCAAGGATTAAGCAATTATTTTTTTATAAACATAAATAAAACAACAAAACGCTATGATTTATTCTCATGAAGTAGAACACATGTGTGTTGTGAAAAAAGGTCCTAACCACGGTCCTGCCCCAATTCCAGAAGAAGGTAAATGGGTAAAATCAAAAGAAATTAAAGATATTTCTGGTTTAACACACGGTATTGGTTGGTGTGCTCCTCAACAAGGTGCTTGTAAACTTACATTAAACGTAAAAGAAGGTATCATTGAAGAAGCATTAGTTGAAACTATCGGTTGTTCTGGTATGACTCACTCAGCTGCTATGGCTGCAGAAATCCTTCCAGGAAAAACATTATTAGAAGCTCTTAACACAGACTTAGTGTGTGACGCTATCAATACAGCAATGCGTGAATTATTCCTACAAATCGTTTACGGACGTACACAATCTGCTTTCTCAGAAGGTGGTCTTGTAATCGGTGCTGGTCTTGAAGACTTAGGTAAAGGTTTACGTTCTCAAGTCGGTACAATGTTCTCTACCAAAGCTAAAGGTGTTCGTTACCTAGAAATGGCTGAAGGTTATGTAACAAAAATCGCTCTAGACTGTGATGATGAAGTTTGCGGTTATCAATTCGTTCGTCTAGGTGTGATGATGGAACAAATCAAAAAAGGTGTAGATGCAAACGAAGCTCTTAAAAAAGCTACTGCTACATACGGACGTTTCACCGAAGAACAAGGTGCAGTTAAATTTATTGACCCACGTATTGATTAATTGAAAGGAGAAACAAATTATGATTAGAGAAGTAAAATTTGAAAGCCAAAATCGTCGTGAGGCTCAAATCAATAAAGTATTAAACCAATACGGTATCGCTTCTATCGAAGAAGCTAACCAACTTTGCGACCAATATGGTTTAGACCCATATCTAGAATGCGAACAAACTCAAAACATCTGTTTTGAAAACGCAAAATGGGCTTACGTTGTTGGTGCTGCTATCGCTATTAAAAAAGGTTGCAAAAATGCTGCTGACGCTGCTGAAGCTATCGGTGAAGGTCTTCAAGCATTCTGTATCCCTGGTTCTGTAGCTGATGACCGTAAAGTAGGTTTAGGTCACGGTAACCTAGCTGCTCGTCTTCTTCGCGAAGAAACACAATGTTTCGCATTCTTAGCAGGTCACGAATCTTTCGCAGCTGCTGAAGGTGCTATCAAAATTGCTGAAATGGCAAACAAAGTACGTAAAAACCCTCTACGTGTTATCCTAAACGGCCTTGGTAAAGACGCTGCTATGATTATTTCACGTATCAACGGTTTCACATACGTTCAAACAGAATTTGACTATGCTACAGGTGAACTTAACGTAGTTAAAACTAAAGCTTACTCAAACGGTCCACGTGCTAAAGTAAACTGCTATGGCGCTGACGACGTTCGCGAAGGTGTAGCTGTAATGTGGAAAGAAGGCGTTGACGTATCTATCACAGGTAACTCAACAAACCCTACTCGTTTCCAACACCCAGTAGCTGGTACATACAAAAAAGAACGTGTACTTGCTGACAAACCATACTTCTCAGTAGCATCTGGTGGTGGTACTGGTCGTACTCTTCACCCAGACAACATGGCTGCTGGTCCTGCTTCTTACGGTATGACTGACACATTAGGTCGTATGCACTCTGATGCTCAGTTCGCTGGTTCTTCTTCAGTTCCTGCACACGTAGAAATGATGGGCTTCCTAGGTATGGGTAACAACCCAATGGTAGGTGCTACTGTAGCAGTTGCCGTAGGTGTTGCTGAAGCACTAAATAAATAATTCCCGCCCCTCTTATAAAACGAAAGGCTCTCAAATACTTGGGAGCCTTTTTTATTGCAACTCCCTCAAATTGACTCCTTTTGGTCCTAATAAACTACCCTCATACAATTTACCCCCCATTTTTGGCCCTTTTTGACCCTTTTTGATGTTTAATATAAAATTATATCTATATTTGCACTATGGCAGTAGATACAAGCATACCACAAATTGCAGCATTAAAATTGGCTGTAGAAAAAAGATTTGGTCATCCAATAGAAACTAGAAGTGACTTTACACTTTTAGCCGCAGATATAGAACGTACTACAAGAGGTCACATTGCAGAAAACACTCTGCGTAGGCTATGGGGGCGCATCGCAGGCTACGAAACTGTATTCACACGCACACTAGATGTTATCTGTAAATACGTAGGCCATGAGCATTGGAGTTTATATTGTAAATTTCTAAAAAACGATTCAAACAAAGAGTCAGACATTGTGAGAGAAGGTTTATCTATAAGCGTAGAAGATTTAAAAGTAGGCGACAGAATACGCATGGGTTGGCTACCAGACAGAATTTGTATTATTGAATACGTGGGCGGACGCACATTTAAAGCCCTAGACGCCATCAACTCCACCCTTCAAATAGGTGACACATTTGAGTGCAGTATCATATTAAAAGGTTTCCCACTATTCGTAGAAAACCTTGTTCATGGCGGCGAGCATTGCCCTCGCTACTCCATGGGCATCAACAATGGCATCACCATATTAGAAAGATTGTAAGGAGAGTTTTTACTCTCCTTTTTTTGTTTTTTTACCTATTTTTTTGTAAATCTAAACATTTTTGTTTAGCTTTGCGGTATGAAATTAGAAATAGAAAAATTAAAAGGCATTCACCCTGGTGTTCTTGTTGGTCATTTATTAAAGAAAAATAAGATCAAGAAGAAGGATTTCTCATTACTTGTTAATGAGCATCCACAAACTATGAGTTCTATTATACTTGGTCGTAGAGCTATGAACACCCCTTTGTCTATGAAAATAGAAAAAGAATTTGGACTATCCGAAGGGTTACTTATGTGCATGCAAGTTTATTATGATATAAACTCATTAAAAAAGAATTCATATATAAAACCTAATTTAGAAATTTTCTCTAATGTTCTTTTTTGGGACACTAAAATAGAAAATATCGATTGGCAGAAGCATAAAAAGTATGTCATACAAAGAGTTTTTGCCCGTGGCAATGCAGAAGAAATAAATGAAATAATAAAATTTTACGGTAGAGATACAATTATCAAGAATCTTAATCTAAACAACAAATTCGAGCCTAACGTAAAAATTAACGCTAAAAAATTTTTGAATTATGAAGAAACTACATTACAACACAGTATCTGAAACATTAGTCAAGTGCCTAAAAGAACTAATGAACGAACCACTATTAAACAAATTTAATCTTGTAGGAGGTACCTCATTGTCTTTGCAACTAGGTCATAGAATATCTATTGACATTGACTTATTCACTGAGTCGCTTTATGGAACCGTGGACTTTAAAGCAATACAAGATATGTTAAGAAAGAAGTTCAATTATTGTTATGGTGAATGTGGAGACATAGTAAGTTTTGGCACATCATACCTTATTGGAGATTCTAAAGAAGATTCGGTTAAGTTGGATTTATTTTATACAGAACCATTCATTCGCGACATCCAAGTGATAGATGGTATTAGGATGGCATCTCTTGAAGATATAGTAACTATGAAATTAAATGTAATAGGCACTGGTGGCAGAAAGAAAGATTTTTGGGATTTAAATGAACTTCAATCACACTTCTCATTGAACCAAATGCTAGCCTTATACGAAGAGAGATACCCATACGTTTTCTCTAGAGAAGACATTGTGAAAGGTTTAAACAATTTTACCAAGGCTGATGACGAACCTGACCCTATTTGCTTTAGACACAAACAATGGGATTTAATCAAAATAGAAATGCTTGACTTTGCTTCCTCAAATCAATAAAAAATCACCGTTCTTTGTCTGGTTTTAATGCCATGATAGGAACGGTGATATTGTTTTTACTCTCCTAAATCTAGCAGAGGTTCTCGCTTAATGCCTTTGTTGTAGCGAAGTTTTATCTTGAAAATTTCATAGATGTAAAATTCTTTCTCTGCAAAATTGCCTTCATCATCGCAGGCAATACAAGGAAGGAAAAACTTTATCTTCAACACATTCTTTTTCTCGACAACCTCATCTATAATATAACAAAAAGTGTCATGATAAGACCATATATTGTATGCAAGTTTTTTTGCCTCTTCGTAACTTTTTACCGTGTAATAATGGTAATTTCTTTTAGCCTTATCCTTATCTGTTTTCAAGAACATACCCATACTATTTCTTCTAAATAAACCTTTAGGGAAATATCCTCTCGACTTCACACTTGCAGGAATAACAGTTGATTTACATCCATATATCAGCTTATTGATAGCCGTTTCAATAATTGCATTACAACCCTCACGAGAATCGTATTTAGGATTACCCTCCTCTACTACAATTTTCTCTAAGGTAAGTTTATATGAGTTTACCCTACTCGTTATAGATTTTTAACATTATAATTTATACCTTTGTAAAAAATCAGAGGCATTCTCTCATACATTCCCCAATTTTCTTCCAAAACTCATCAAGGAAAGGAGGTGTTGATTATGAAGAGAAAATATATTGAACGTATTAAACAACAATATATTCACCAGACAGATAAAGGTTTTGAAATAGTTACTGTCTTTGAACGAATTTATTTGTAGCGAAATGTTCATCGCCTCTGATTTATGTGTTTTTTAACATCTGACTGCAATTTATTGCCAATCAATTATTTACTCTCTCAAACCACCTAATCTCCACAGATTTTAGGTGGTTTTCTTTGTATATAGAATAACCTTGCTGGTTATTATGTATGAAAAATAGGCAAAGTATGAGCGCAGGAAATTTCATCTTCGTAAAATGGTCATTGAAGAAATTGTATTCAAAGGATGGTTCCATACCAATAGTGGATGGACTTATGGAGCCATCATAAAGAAAACTCGTATCTAAATTTCCTTGCGTTCTACTTGCCTATCTATCAAACTCTACCGAATTTATATATGAAAAAGATAGAGAAGATGAGCAGCAAGATAAGAATACGATATGGATGAATTCAGGGAAATATTCATCGGCAGTTACTTCCTGTACACCGCCCAAGGTTGGCAGGTTGTATCTGTCTATAAACGCATAACTATCTAAATTGTTGCATCATCTATCTCTATCTTCATTTACAGAGTTGAACAAATCATCTACAAAGGGTGGTTTCGTACCGATAACGGACTTATGTACGGAGTCATCATTAAACGCATTAGATTATAGTTGATTTCTCATATCGCTTTACTCTGTTATCTTCAAAAAGACATAGAGTTAATCTTGTAAATCTCCCCAAATTTCTTTCCATTATGTCCCAAAGAGAAAGGAGGTATTGATTATCAAGAGTTGTAATGTCCCTATGACTCTATGTCCTTTTTTATTCGTAACTTTGTAAAAGATACGGAAAGGATGTCTATTCACAGAAAAGGCTTCACTTATCACAAGGTACTCTAAATGCCTAAAAACGATTATACTGTATGGAAATATTAGTCTTTACTCGTTTGGAATGCGATGAACAAGGCAAGCTTGTCATTGCAATGTACTACAAAAAGCCTAAATAAGTGTGATAATCTCCATCCTTCCGTATCTATTACTAAACATATAAAGTCAGAGGACACATTAACTCTTTATAACCCCAAATTCTTTTCCAATGAATCATAAAAAGAAAGGAGGTGTTATTATGGAGCATTCAAGAACATTTGAGTGGGTAAGGGTCAAAACTTATCTCACTACTATCAATGGTAGATATGCCTTTGAAACTCTCTACAAGAAGGTGTATCACTAAACAATGTTTCTCTCAGTGTCCTCTGACTTAATTTTTTGCCAAGCAATTTTCTCACCAAAGTTTATGTAAGCAAACAGATTACTGGCTTGCTTATGAAAGATATAAACTTTGGAGCATTTGAATCGCTTTATGACTTCTACACAGCATTCCCTAATGAGGAAACATGTATTGCATATCTTGAAAAGGTCTTATGGCCCAATGGCGTTATATCACCTTATGATGTAAGTTCCAAGGTGTACAAGCATGGCGATGGTTCTTACCGCTGTAAGAATACGGGTAAGAATTTCAATGTCCGTATTGGAACAATCTTTGAGAATACCAAGATTACTTTGCGTAAATGGTTCCTTGCTATGTATTTCGTGGCTAATCACAAGAAAGGTATATCAGCCACCCAACTTTCTTCGGATATAGGTGTTACTTTAAAAACTGCGTGGTTTCTTCTCCAGAAAGTACGCAGAACATTGCATCGTGGAGTACATAGAATCAAACTTGACGGTGAAGTTGAATTAGATGAAACTTTCGTTGGTGGCAAGAATAAGAATCGTCACGCAAATAAGAAAGCAAAGAAATGCCAAGGCAGAGCATTCGTTGATAAAGTTCCTGTTATGGGTATGCTTGAGCGTGGCGGAAATGTGGTTTGCAAGGTTGTAAACGACACTTCTGTTCGTTCTCTTACACCGCCCATACTTAGAACCATAAAACGCAGTGCAACGCTCTATACTGATGAATGGTATGGATATGATAAGGTGCGAAAAATTTATCATACAGAAATGGTTGACCATGGGAAAGGTCTATACGTAAATGGCAATGCATATACTAATAGCATTGAAGGTTTTTGGGGAATTATTGCAAACGTCCAATAAATGGAATTTATAATAACATTAGTCGTAAATATTTGCAAAGATACTTTGATGAGTTTTGCGTACGCTATAACCACCGCAAAGTTTCTAATGCTCAGAGGTTTGAATTTATGATGTCAAACTCTAATATTCGTATAACTCAAAAGCAAATTGCAGCATAATGAAGACAAAGAAAGATAAGCATTATATTCCGATTCTTGACCAACCCATAGAAGAATTAAAAAAGCCTATTGGGGAGAAAGTGGATTTTAATGCTGTAATGAAGAAAGCCTTGTCCTATAATGTAAAGAAAAAGGGTGAAAAGAAATAACAAAGTTTGCTAAAAAGCAAGATTAGCAGTTTGAGCACTTAATCATTAGACTTTCATATATAAAAAGCGACAATTATCTGTAAATGATAAATTGTCGCTTAATTTTTATACTTATTAATTACTATTCTTGTTTTTACGTTCAATTTCTTTTTTACGTAACCAAGCTATAAAGGGTGTAAATAATATAACAAAACCAATATAATACCAAATAGGTAATTTTAATTCTTGTATATCAGTAACTATAAATATAGCAACACCACTTATTAATGACCAAAATAAGCCATAACCTAAATATTTTCCCATATTCTAATATCCCATTATTAATGAATTATGATAATTCCAAAACATCTGACGATGATACTCTTCTGCTAAACTATATCCAAATAAGATTTGAAGTACAAAAATAAATAATCCAACAAAAAGAATAACCCATCCTAATACATCTGGGTCTATAATCTCAATTTCTTTTTTAGAATATGGTAATGTTTGAATTTCTTTAGGTTTAAGTTTCTTAGAAAGATAAAGGACTAAAAGACCGATTAAACCTGTAAAGTAACAATTAATAAACCATAACCACCCCAATCGGTTACGTTTCTTTGCCATACCATAGGCAGGAATTGCGATAAGTATCGGGACTAACAGACCGATAGCAATCATAATTTCATTTACTTTCATAATGGCGAATTTTACAAGGCTCTCCGTGGGCAGACGATTAGAGAAGTTTTTTTACAATGTTACTTATAGAAAAAGAAAGTGGACTGCCATCCTGCTTCCTTGTAGGTATCACCAAACACCTGAATACACGCACGGATAGGCAGCCCACATATATGAGTTGCTCCGTACCTCGTGTATTCTTTGTTTAATTTGGCGATTTTACAAGAAATGAGGCACTTTCTTTATAATATGTCTATGTATTGTCCTAAAAGACGATGTAAAGATACGGATTTTTTTTGTAATTTTGCACTATAAACTCAAATTAGTAAAATATGCCGTATCAAATACAAGTTAAATGCAATCACTGCGGAAAAATCTCATATGTTACTTCAAATGGGAGTAGCAATGAAATTATAGATTTTAATTGTCCTTATTGTGGAAAACACGAATTGCTTGTTGCTTATGACCAAGAACTGGGTCATATTGACGACAAACAAAACTAATAATTTCTCCTGATGGGAGTGATAGGATTTTCTCCACTAATTCAGATATTGCTTCTTTACCTATTGTTTTCTGAATAAAGTCCTCTAATTCCTCTCGTGAGTGAATGTCTTTAATATTTGAGTTCATTTCTTATCCTCCTTCAGCCATTTACTAAAATACTCTTGAAACTCTTTAAGATTATTGAACTTACTATGGTCAAATTTTAAGCCAGTGATTTGTTCAAACCTTTCAATGACTAGCAAATCCACAAATGGGAATTTTAGATTCAACTCTTTCTCTGTGAATATATGCCCTTTCGTTTTTACTCCGTTACTGATAATCTTCATAAGATGTTTCAGAAGTGTGCTTGTCGCTGAGTTACAAGCAACCTCGCCACTTATACTGCTATCGCTAACAGAAAGTACTGATATCGGTCTTTCAATTGAGTAGAATGCTTCTGAGAAGTGTTGCTTGAAATTCCTATATCCTATAACACTTATATCATATGAGTCATCTCCTTGTTCTTTCCAATCTATAATAATTCTTGATTCGTTCATTTGTTAAATTCTTGTTAAATATTCATTTTTTTTATAAAATTCGTATGCTTGCCTGTTATTATATGAAAAAAATAAAAATCAACACTATGACAAAGCAGACAAAATTAATCAATGGAAAAGGATTTAAAAAGTCTAATCAAAGACCAGAAAATTCAAGTTAAATTAGGAACGTTCTATTGTACTCATGATAATAAAGGTAACGTCAAATGGTACATAGAACAAATCCTAATCCCTAAATATTAAGTCTGCTAAAAAATGTCATAGTGTTTTATTTAAGTTAAAGAAAAAAACAAGCAAGACATATGAATAGAGAACATCATCAAGATATACATGACTTCATACCAAGAAGTCATAGTGTGGAAAGGTTGGTTCTACACTGAAAGTAGTCTTATGTATGGTGCGTTGATAAAACGCATTAGAATCTAAAATCAACTCTCTATTCGTAATGTCTTGCTCTCTTCTATGACTATATCATTCATTTACTGATTAGAGTTCGTTTACAGTTACTTTGACTATTCACCTAAACACGGATGGTCAGTAGTGGCTGTATATCGTAAAGTGTTTGAATAGATAAAAATCATAGCCTTCTTGTTTAAGTAACTCTGAGATAAAAAAATAGCACTATGACCAAGCATACAAAATCTATCAATGGAAAAGGAATTAAAATGTCTCATCAGAGACAAGAAAATTCAAGTTAAATTGGGACAACTCAAACACTCCAAGGATAAGGCTGGCAACGAAACTTGGAGCATTGAGCAAGTTCCAGTGATTAAAGAATAATTATGCCTTGGTCATAGTGGCTATTTATCTCTAATTGCAATAACTCTGTAAAGAAAAAGTGGCGTACCCTTTGTTCATTTAGGGTGCGCCACTCTTTTTAGGGTAAAGTCATATAAACTCACCTTCTCTAAAGCAGTGCAATCTGAAAAAGCGTTTGAACGTATCTGCGTTACGCTAGCAGGAATCACCACTTCATTTAATTCACTGCATCCATCAAAAGCCCAATCTGGAATCTCTGTTGTACCTTCCGGAATAATACATACACCATCTTTTATTTCGTATTCTGCCATAAAATTTTGTATTCTGATTACTTACAAATATAGAAATTTTACTAAAAAATTAAAGATTCAACAACACGAAAAACTCAGAAAAGTTAGTCCTTTTCTGAGCCTTGTAGTTATAAGTAATTGTATTTTTATAATACCACTGGTGTACCATAAAAATTTCTTTTATTTTGTGGCATTTTGTGTAGTCTAATTAGATCTTCTGTCCAATCATTCCAGACTAATTTAGTTAACTGTGTTTTATAATTGTCATAATATTCTTCCAACACATAAATATCTAAACCTACTGGATTGTGAGCCAATCTTTGAATATCTAAATTTTTGGCATACACATAAACTTCGCATTCCATTTCTTCACCAAAGTCCAATGGAAATCTAATAGAACGCACTGAATTTGGAATATAAAGTTCATTTAAATCACACGCACATAAGAAAGACTTTTCTACCACTTCTACCCCTTGAGGGATAACAAAACGAGTAAGTGGCATGTTCATAAATTTAACCATGTACTCTGGCAATACTTTCAATTTTGTAACTTTAGAAAAATCTAATTCTTCTATATCATACTGTTCTGTAATTGCACATGTTGCTATTTCTTTCAACGAAGCTGAGAAAATTACTTTTCTTAGACCTTCATAACCAGAAATACTTTTGAAGTCAATTATTTCTACTCCTTCATTAATAGTTAGAACTCCATTTTCAAAGACTGCATCTAACTCTTGAACTAGATCATCATCACTTATAAACATTTCTGGTTCTTTAAATTCTTCTAGAGTCTTTTTTGATTTTCCTTTTTTATTAGACCCCAAAGTCTCTTTATAGAAAAGAGCTGCAGCCACTCCCCACAATACCCATGGAAGTAAACCTGCACATGGAAAGTTTAAGAGTTCCGCCTCTACTAAACCATAAAACATCGCTCCTAAAAGAATTATAACTGTAATTAACCCTACCATAATAATTATTTTTTAATTAAAGAATTATTGTATCATTCTCACATGGTACTATTAATTCACCTTTTGTATTTATCACACCCCACTTTCCAGCACTGTTTTTTACAGCAGCTCTACCATTTCTAAAGGCACGAATATCTTCATAATCCAAATTAAATTGAATTACTACATTATTATTCATATCAATTGCACCATAACGACCATCTTTTTTAGCAATAGTTATGTTATTTTCAAAAGAATAAATGTAGTCATATTCTACAGGTATTTGTTCTTTGCCGTACAAATTGATAAAACCGTATAAATAACCTTTTTCTTGATCCAAACGCACCATGCACAAACCATCTTCTCCAAAAGACCAGAATGAATCATATTCTTTAAATCCATCTATTCTTTGTAGTGTTAATGCATCAAGTAAATAGAATTTTTCAAATCTATTTTTTACTGCAATCCAGTTTGCATTAAATACACGTTTAAAACATTCTGGTAGTTTTATATATCTATCCCAAGACTCTTTTATTAAACATGCAATATCATAATTAAATAACACCTTTATTGCCATCCATTGATCTGCATCATCAGAATAACGCTTATACAAGTCCCAACCTGCTGCATAACCATCTCCTTGATTCTCTACAAAACGCTGAATAAAATAGTTTACTTTATTAGGCGTCTTATCTAAAATCTTAAGCGCAATATAGTTAGCATAAGCCTCTTCATAAAATCTATATACATAATCGTTTTTATATGAGAATTTTGTTTCTGGATATATACCGTAAACTTGCACATCCATAAGTGCATGAGCCATTTCATGAAACAACACTTTATCAAATAAGCAATAAATATTATCACGTAATCTTTCATTTGGTTTAGAAAGATTCTTAGCTGTTTCTTTTATTTTATCTACCCAAATAAATATTTTTCTTGGCACAAGCATTCCACTATCATCTGCATAATATGCTCCTAACAAATCCCTAATTTCTATCTTATTAGGCTCATTATTTTTTCTCAGACCTTCTTTATGCTCAAGCCACGAATTTATATCAAAATCTTCACAAGACTCTACCATCATTGAATTTGGAACCTGTATTAAGCAGTTATTTTGAGGCACATTAACATACTCTCCTTCCATTGTAGATTCAACAAGAAATACTGGTATTTTGCTTAATAATTTTACAATATCATCTTTAGAGATTTTATTATTAGTAAATATTTTTACGAAATCACAACATAATTCCGCCATTTCATCCAAATAGCATCTATAATTGTAAAGAGGATCATACAAATCATTATATTTGCCTCTTGTTAAATCGAAAATTTTCATAATATTAAACTTATTTGGTTATATAATTTTCTGTTTTATTAAATTATCTGTATACAATCTCAATTATATCTCTAATAATACGATTAGGAGACGTACTCTGTATCATCAGATTTATATTCTATTTTTTCTATTTTATCAAACCAATCAAGTCTCTTTAAGCACTTCCTTATATCCTAATCATCACTCTCACTTGTTCTCTACTCTTCTATTTTTAAAACACAACTATTCTTCGCTGTTCAGACTTCCTTTCACACCCTTAAGCATTGTATTTATATAACGTACAAATGCTTTGTCTTGTGATATAAACCCAATTTCATCTGTAGAATATTTACTAGGGAAAGCAAATATTGCTCTACCTTTACCCTTATAACTTCTCATCCAACAGCACATCATTAAATCTTCTTTCAGTGGCAACAACTCTATATTTTTACTTTCTGATAGCATTGTAATAATTGCTGCAGATATTTCTCTATGAGCTTTCTCATAATCGAAATATTTAATATCATCTAAAGGTTTACTTAAATATTTTTGCTTTATACTCTCTATTTGATTAAATAATAAATTAATACGAGCATCTACCTTATTGTTCTCTTCAACTTGAGGCAAAGGTGTATTGGTTTTTCTCATTAGCTCCTCTATTTCCGCTCTGTTTACCTTCTTTGTTGAGTCAAAACAAGATTGCAATATATAGGGTTTTACATTAGCAAATCTTCCAAATTCCTTTAATAATTTACGTTGTTCGTATTCATCTGTTGTATATTTGGAATAATATGGAATAAATAATTGAGCAACTAACTCCTGCATCTTACTAGGGATTTCAGAATCAGAATATGTAGTCCTTATAATATCTCCCTTCGCTCTACACTCCCTTAATATCTCATGATAGGTTTCCCTCTCTTTGCGATATTGTTCTTGAAATTGCAATGAAATTAGTTCATCCATTATAAGTCTTTCAAACTTCATTGATTTTGGGTCATAAAAAGCGATAGTCACATGAGAACCATTCTCAGATATAGTTAATAAATCTTTCATGAGGTCTCTAAAACCATTAGCATCACTTCTCATGCCATAATACAATACATCCTGAAAGATAACTACACTATCTTTTATTCCATTATTATTTTGTTCTTGTATTACCTCCTCCATTAATAGGTCTATATCAGAAATATATTCTGGAAAAATGCCTATGTAACGTGTCGTTAAAGAATTCTCAATTTCAGAAAGGTTGTCTACGACTTCCATAAAATCTGATTTAGTTGAGATTTCTTGATATAAGAACAACACTAGAGACAAGAATAGTGCAAAACTTGCACTATTCATCAATATTCTTAATTTACTTGCTTTTGAGCTATTTTTTTTTGAATTTTCCATTTCACTCATCTTACCAAGTATTTTAACTTAATAACACACACTCATCATATTTCAGAGAAGCAGTAGTTACAAGCATTACTCTATAATTATCTTCTAACTCGCCAAAACTTTGTACTCCACAATAAGGAACAATTTTATCTCTCAATTGAAGTTCGTTTTGACCTAAATTTGGTGCTAGAAGAATCCTTCCGATAGGCATATCACCACGTTTCTTTAGATTTATTCTAACAAAAATATTAGCTTGATTTCCCATATTTACTATGATTTGTGGTTCTACCTCGGTAGCTAATTCAACAAAACTACCATTTGCAATATGAGATGACATATCAAAACCTATTTTTTCCAACTGTTCTACAAGTTTTGCCTTGATATCTGTGGTAATAGTATTTTTAAACTCATTAATGAAAGTAGATTGCACCTTGTATTGTTCAATACCTTCACATAGATTATATTCTTTAATTTCTGGTAGATTAACTACTGTTGAAGCAAAATATTTATCTAATTTTGATTTTTCCAACAATGAGATTTTAGGGAATACTTGTTCAAAACTCATATCATTGTTTCTTCCCTCAATATCAGCATACCAAGCTCTAATATTATTAATTAGTGAAATAAGATTGCTATAAATATTTTGGGAATCATTATGGAAAGAATCCACACTTTTTATTGCAGTCCATGCTGCAAGTGATTTAAAATTGAATGATTCAATCTTTTGATTCAATATTTTCAACGAACGTTTAGCATTGTCTATATCTAAATCAAATCCATCTCTTATTTCACGCCAGACTTTTCGTTTTAAGAACCACATTACTATAAAAACCAAAAAATCTACTAATATGATTGGAACTAACCACAGCATAGAAAAAGATTCATTTGGTTCAGAGGTACCTATTTGTGCAGAAATCCATCTTAGAAGAAAAAATATACCAACTATTAACAGTACAGTACCACCAAAAATAAACCAACGCTTTTTGTTATAATTAACCCATTCTTGTTCTTTCTCGTCGCGGCTTGCTTCTAGTTGCTTAATGGTTTTATTCAATTCATCCTTTTGTTCTTGGAACTTACTCATATTGGCATCAACAAATCGTTTCCTTGAATTTGCATTAGACAAATTGGCACGTAATTTTTCGAAATATTCTAAATAACCTATTCTTTCTGCTTGTTTTTCTTCTAGAAATTTCTTTTCCTTTTTTAAATTTGCCTGCGCTATATAATATCTTATCATAGCATCAGAACTATCTATTTTTAAGCCTTCTATAAAACGCACAACATTATTTTCTATTTGCAGAGATGCAATATCTGTAATTATAAACGCATTATTTAATAACTCTGGAGTGGTTATATACTCGTATGGCAAATAGCAATATCCTCTATCACCCCAATTTTCACCCCATGAATTTCGCACTATAAACATTCCAAGTTGATCACTATATCCAACAACAACCATTGCATGGCAAGAATGTTTTTTTGCTGTTTTTTCCCTAATAGAATCTATTACAGTTTGCAATTCTTCTTGAGTAGGTACTTTTATAAATCCTTCGTCTGGGTTAAAACTAGGACATAATACAAAAGAGCCTACTACAGGATAACCTTCTGAAATCGCTGATTTTATATCTTCTATTCTTTTTTCAACATTTAAAGCTTTAATAAGTTTTCTAGTTTCCGCATCCTTATATGCAGTCTCGCTAGGCTTTTGGTTGTATATATTGTCATTATACGGACAATACTTCTCTAATGCTATACCATATTTCTTAATAGAATCTAAAGAAGGAATAATACGTGAGCCACTATCAATATCTTCAGATACATCATCATTTTCATCTAGATGTCTTGCATTGTAGTATAAAAACGCTTCACTCAAGTCACAATCTTCTAATTCGTTAATCTTCATCATATATTCAAAGACTGAAGTAATAGCGAAAGAAAGACATGAACCTTGCTGACCCTGATTTTTAATTCTCGAAAATTTCTTTCTTAAATCAACGTCAGTTTTACTCACCTTTTTTGCTTCGTATGTTTCATCTAAAGGGTTACCTTCTTCAAATGGTAATAACTTAAACTTATTTTCTTGAAAATGAAAAGTATTATCCTCTATAAAGCAAGTTTGTGCATTTTCATTGTCTTGCACTTGTATTTGTTGTTCAGCTAAGCGTTCTTCCAATTCTCTTACTTCTATTTGAGAATTTAAAATAGCATTATCAACATCTTTTATTGCTTTTATTGGATTAATAATTTTTTCATCATCTATCTTATAATACTCAGCCTCATCAATTTCCATAACTAAATTGATGGCTTCATTATAAAGATCTAAAACACAAGCATTATTAGAAGTATAATCTGTATTAGAGAATAGTTCATACTCTGGTTTTGACAACAAAGCCGCCAAAATACCTGCATTAAATGTAATATCTTTATTCTCAGATAAAACCTTATACAACTTTTGTCTTATTTCTTCTATTACCTCTTCTATTTCTTTGAAATTGGTTGTAGTAAATTGACCTTTATATTTTTCTAAGAAATGAGATAAGACTTTATCTTTATCGTATAATAATGTATTAACTTTGTCATAAATCTGATTAATATCTACCTCTTCTGCATTGGCAGATGAGTTTTCTAATACAGTTAAAAGTGCTCTATTTAACAAATATGAAGCAAATTGATACTTATTAAATTCTAAAGAAGAAAAACCAACTGCTGTAACATCATTGGATTCCATTGGTAATATTTCTTCTAAATGTGATGAAAATAAGAATACAAATTGCCTTTGCATTTCTACAAATGAATCTGCATTCATACCCAATGATACACCAGATAAGTTTGAATTATGAATAAAGAAGAAACGACTATTTTCTTTTGATGCTAATAATTCAGTTCTTAATTTTTCAAAGTTATTTAACTGTTTAGACGAAGCTGACTTTATTTTATAAGCAGGCTCAATGATTTCAGACATATCATCACCATATCCTATAAAATGAACATTAATATTTAAGCCAGAAGATTCTAGTCCTTTACATAAAGATTTCAAACATTCTATATTCTCAGCCTTATAAAAAGGGAAATATATAAACACTGGCAATACAGATTGATTGCTTCGTGATATTGTAAGTATCTTATTAAATATTTGTTGTTGAAAAACATTTGACCAATTGGTATAGCTAGAAAGACCTAAATCAGTCCACCCTACAGTGGACTGATGGTCTTGTTCCTCAACACTTAATTTACATATTGATACTTCACTATTTGATAAATGGTTTACATTATAGAAATAATTATACTGAGTTAGATTTTCATCCAACTGTAATAATAATTTTTCCAACAATGGACCAAATTCTTTACCTATGAAAAAATGTGCTGAATATAACATCTTTAATATTTAAAATATTATTTTAATGAACTTAGAATTGTGTAAAGTTGTTTTTGTATAAAATCAAATTCTTCTCTAATAACTTGTATTTCACCTCCATTATCTTGGAAATATGTAGTACTAATCTTATTAGAGCACAATAAGCGATTTATATACTCTTCAATACCAGATTTAGCAATTTGCTCAATTTTTAGGCGCCAATATTCATTACCCATTTTAGAGAACTCTTGCTTAATTAAACCATGGAACAATTCTTTCTTCTGTGGTAAAATAATTGATTTAAAGTAATTGTATGCAGTATCACGTCTTGATGTACCTGCACCATCAATAGGTTGCCATTTTTGCATACTTCCTTCCATTGCTTCTTCATCCCAATAGTAATATTTTTTCTTGATGTTAGCAATATATTTAGTATGTTCTACAATTTGTTTTTCTGCATTTTTATCCTCACCAATTACCATGCCTTTGTCATCTCTACGCATTTCTTTTTCTTCTTCAGGAATACTAGCCCAACCAAAAATTTGACCACAGACCCAATAGAATAATGCTTCATTTTTCATTTCTGGTTTTAATTTGAAATCATTTTTTAGCATATCTTCGTAGATTTCAGCATCAAAGTGTGGGTTGAATGTAATAGAACCACTAGCCATTGCAGATTTAATTTGACCTTCATATTCACTTGATACTGTATATGGGTCAAACGCTTCAATACAATATGGTAAGATAGCGCCATCAACTCTATAAAAAATGATTTTTTGTTTCATTACATCTGCTGTAGATGTAACCCAATCTTTGTTTACTATATGACCCAAGAAATATTGATCCGCAGCTAAACGTGATTGAGTATTTTTGCCATCATCATATCCTGCAATCATATAATTGCTAACCATAGTATCTCTTACTGGTACACCTGCAATTGTTTGTCCACGACCATCAAGGCGTAATAATAAATTAGATTTTGAAGCTATCTCATCTTTTAGTTTTGCATATTCTTCATCAGATAAGTCTCTAATTACATCATTGATTAGTGTATTTCTATAGACATCTGCTCTTGGTAAGGTTAATGCATAATCTACAAATAGTTTTTCTAAATCTTCTAAATCTACATTTAGTAATGATTTTTGAAGATACTGAATAAATAGAGGCACATCTACCTCGTCCTTGCTTACAGATAGATTAACTCTCTCTTTGTGTGATAAATCATATTCAAATACCAATGAAGATGCAGTAGAACGTTGCATTGACAATAGTTCATTTTCAAACTTCTCATCCAACTGCTTCAATGATTGACTTAGTAATTCTACTTTATTAATTAATTCATCTATTTTTCCAAGTATTGTCACATAAACGTTGTATGCTACATTACGACGTTTTGCTTCATGTATTTGCATTTTGATTTTTTTTGCAAGAAGTCCTACTAAATCATCTAATAAATCTTGATTTTTAGAATCTTTATTAATTGTAAAGAAGCCTTTCTTGCTATCATTATAATCTTTCCAAACTTTGCTTTCTAATGTTTCTTTTGCTTTTTCTATTTGTTGGTTAAATATCTTCTCTTCAGACTCCATTTCTCCCTTATATCCTTCGCATAATTTCTTCAGATTTGAAAGGAAAGAAATTGCATTACCTATACCATTTGTATTGTCAACAATAGTTGAGATTTTTTTATCCAACTTATCTATTAAATCCTTCTTTATCTTTTCTTCTGCTTGAGCATCTGGGAACTCAGGTTGTAATGCAGATAGATATTTATTAACCTCTGTTTTATTTGCATTATCTGTAGCATTAACATCTAACAAAGGGAGCTTAATTGAATTTATTGCAGAAGGAGCATATATACGGTCAGTTAATAGATTATATTCTTCACCATCTTCACGGATATCCACTTCTTCTGTCCAATTAATAGCCATTTGTTGAACATCGTCTCCTATAGCTTGCATTTGACGCATTAACTCTCTTGAAGCTTTTAGTGCAAACACTTGAGCTAGTTGAGCACCTTTATATACCACTTGGCACGCTCCTAATCCATATACCCAACCACGTTTTGCTTGTACGTTAAAGTTACCTAATTCCCAACCTACATTACTTGCTAGGGAACTTTTCTTATTTCCTAAATCATTTCCAGAAACATATAAACAAGTACCTACTACTTCACTTAATTGTTTGATAGATTCTACTACTTTACCATCTTGAGTTTCATTGTTTACAACATAGAATTCATTGAACAAAGGAGCTTGTAATTTGTGATATGTAGGTCCTAAAGCTACTTGCACAGGATTTTCAGGAGATGCATGCAATAAATAATCCACATCGACAATTGCAGAATATGCATTGGCTACAACACGTGGAGTCTTATTACCATAAGTATCCATAGCTTTGAACACACCATGTAGCACACCATATCCATATAAATTTATCTTACCATGAAATTCTTTGTCAAGCAATAAAGCTACAGTTAAGAAACTTCCTGCACCAGTACCACCTGCTAATGACATAACAAGATGCACATCTACATTTTGATTATAACCTCTAGATTTTGCAATACTTTGTACTCTATTATAACAAGATGTAATTTTCGCTTGAATTTGTTTAATAACAATTTCTGTATATAAACGTCCTGTTGTTCTTACTTGTTTTGCACCATTATTAATATTCTTATCAATATAGCCTGCATTTCCTTTAAACATCCATTTATATGCATTATTCTGATCTCTTCCTACCATATAGTGCTCTAATGGATTTACTGCAGTTACTAACTGAAGAAAATCTCCTTTCAAGTCTGCAGGATGTGCACCATCCTCAACCTCTTTAGCATCAAAGTCAATAGCTAAAAATGCTATTTCTGGTGGTACTTGACCAATACCAAATTCTTCTTCATATAATTTCTTCGCATGTGCAATTGCTTTTATACCAGTTCCTCCTAAACCGATATAAATAGTTGGTCTTCTTTTTGACATAGTTTTAATTTTTAAGTTACTTTTAGGTTATTTATTAATTTGTTTCTATTGTTACTTTTTCGTTATTATCTTTAATCAATCTAAATTGTTCTCTTCTCACCATCTCACCTTCTAAATCATATCGCATTGGCATAATTCTTATTCTTTTACCAATAGTAAAAGACTTCATAATAGTTGTTCTTTCCCAGAAATCATTAACTTCATATACTCTCTTGCCTATAAATATTCTATGCAGTAATGAGTCTTTTAATCTTGAATTATTTGTTAAAACTACTTCGTATGCACCATTTGTTCTAAGTACACTCTCAATACCATCTTTATAAGTTATTGTGACACGACCAAATTTAGTTGCAGGGAAGAATATTAACCTTGAAAGTATTAACCATGCTACAAATAAAATTGCTATAACTATTAAACTTGTTACAAGAGTTACCTTCAATGAGTTTGCTACTCTATATACATATATATCCATTGGCGTCCATTCATCACTAGAAAGTACTAATGATTTACAAGTTGCAACTTTTACATTATTGATATAGTCTAAACCTGGATTATCTTCTAAACGGAAATAATATTTAAAATTATCAGCCTCTGAAGCCATAACAAAAGAGTTTTGCAAAATCAACTCAATATGAATCTTTTGTTCCTCTTTAGTTGGTACTATTTCGATAAAATTCTTTTCTTGCTCCTCGTTATTTACGAAAAGGCAAATTTCAGATTTATCTACATTTATAAATTTACCATCAGATTCTTTACATAAAACAAGTTTGATTGGCTTAGCCAAAGACAACGCATCCTCGTTAGCTGCCACAACCAAATCTTTCTCCATTTTCAATGGAGGACATTTCTTATATAAAAAATCTTCAAAATATTCGGTTTTACCCCAATGGCTTACAGATAGCTCTTCTGTACTACAACTTAACAAAATAAACGGCATAAAAGCCGCTAGAATATATAATAATCTGTGTTTCATATTATTCCCATCTAAGTTCTACTTTACTAAATCTTGTATTCACTACAGAAACAATGGTTTTCACATCTTCCTCCACATCTACCATTTCGTATGGAAGCACATTCATTCCTTCTGCTTTCTCATACAAAATTTCTACTTTACTATTTACACCACTATCCAACAACTGTTTCATCTGATTAGAATCGCATTTGTATTTAGGTGTTAGTTTAATTGATAGATCTTCATTCACCACCACAGTTTGATTAATTTCAAAGAATGGATTCTCTGCACATTTAACATTTACCTTATAACCAGCTTCAAGAGGGATAGCAGTTGGCGACTTAAATCTTAGATTAAGGTCTTTAGCATAATCATCGTAAACATTAAACATCAAACTATCTTGTGGCTGAATTAGCTTTATTGAAGTAGTAATAGACTTACCTGGAGGGATTGGTGTTATTCTATCGCATTTAATATTATCTAATGCACTATTTACACCTTGTTTAGTTAATGCAACATAATACAAACGAACGTCTAATTCTTTTGCATAGCTACACCAATCTTCTGATAAAAGATATTTATTAAAACTCTTTTCATCTTCTGGGAAATCGCTTCTGCCATCTGTTAAGAACTCTATTATATTCTTTTTATCTTTATGTAATAGAGAATCCATACAATATTTAAAAGGTTGGTATATAGCAGTCATTGTGGTATTACCATTTACTGACTCACTACCAGTGTTAGCAGAACCTAACCAAAGTTTTGGCAACTCATATTCTTTTATATAATTTATTAATCGTTGTTTCCCTTGAGATGTAGCTCTATCTTTCACCATAGATTCCACAATAGCTCTATGTTGAAAAGGAAGAATAATCACTTCGGTAGATTCATCATTAATTCTCTTTATGTCATTGCATATAGCTGTTTTCACCTCGTCCCAAATATCAGGGCATCCTTTTGACTTGCCTTGCATAGACAATGTTACATCCCACAAATAAATCATTCTTACTTTACCTTCATTTTGTGAGAATGCAGATAAAGAGAAAGATATGCCAAGCAGGAAGATAAGAAATTTTATTTTTGAGTTAAAAGAAATCATGTGCAAGATTATTTAAAGAAAGATTCTACAATGTTTATTAAGCCATTTATTTCATTACCAATAGTTTCACCAATAGCATCTATTGCACCTTCTATCGACATAGGTTTTAAGGCATTATATTTTCTTTCCATCTCACGAAGTCTTACTTTTTGCTCACTTGAAAATACTCCATCAAACTCATTTAAAAGACTAGAAATCTTCTCTGTGAATTGCAAATCAGATCTTTGCCAATCTAAATCTGTATATCTAACTTTAGATACTTCAACTTGTTTTACAAATTTTTCAATTTCATTTAGTTTAGCATCTATCAATAATAAATAAGCTTTTTCTATTGTGCTATTAATTAGCTTTTGCTCATTTTCGGTATATGATTCAAAGTTTTTATTGAAATCTTCTTTTAAAGACTCTATCTTTTTCGAGAAGTTTGCAAATTTATCACTATCGATAAAACCTCCACATTCCTCGATACTTGTTATTAGATTTGCACAGCGGCTCTCCAAATTAAAGTCACATGAAGTGCAACAGATTGCAATTAAGCATATTAAATACAAAAAACAATTTTTCATAAATTTTAATTTTAAGTTAGATTATGTAAATTTTAAATTTCTGAATGGTAAAAAGGCTATTCTACCACATTGTGAAATGCAAATATAATCTTTTTTTTGAAAATATTTACATTTATTATGTTTTTTATATTATAGTTTTTCTATTTTGTTTAATATAGTAGGTTTAAATATATTTTTCAAAAGTGTAATTTTGAATTTTAAACATTATTTATGAATCCAAAAGAGAACACTATAGAAGAAAAAAGATTACTTGCTATTGGCAAGCAAATAAGACAGTTGCGCATTGAAATGGGATATAGTAGCGCTGAAATTTTTGCGTATGAACATAATCTGAATAGAGTGAGTTATTGGCGCATAGAAAAAGGGTGCAATATTACCATGATTTCGTTATTAAAGATTCTAGACATTCACAAAATTTCACTTAGCGAATTCTTTAAGCGAACAGAATTATAGTTTTTACAACATCTATTCGCCCCATATATACACGTAACCACACTGCATTGTACCTACTTCATATTTTTAAACAAAGATAAGAACAACCATTTAGACTATTTGGTTCTAACTTGGTTCTAGTTCAAAAGTTTTCAAAAATAAATTAGAACCATAAAAATGCCCTATGATTTTTATATTTACAATCATAGAGCATTAATTCTTTTATTATTGATTTATCAACCCCAATCAAATTCTCTTCTTATTTTTTGGGTTCTAGTTGAAAATTTTGCTATTTCGGAATATAAAATGTAAGTTTGCAGTTGCATTTTTAACTTTTCCGGATGACAGAAACACCTTATATAATAGAAAGCACCATAAGTGAAGGCAAAATATTTGTTCTGCACAAGGCAAGACGTGGCACAAAATATGTGATACTTAAAACTACTCGCATAAAAGATGCTATGTTTACAGAAATTTTGCATCGCGAGTATGAAATTGGACTTACCCTATCTCACGCTTGCATTGTTTCCACCATTGCTTTTAAAGAAGACACTCCTGTGGGCACAGCCATAGTGATGGAATACATAGATGGCGTTACTTTAACTCATTATTTATCACAAAGCACACCATCAAGCAAACAACGCAAACACATATTAAATAATATTTTAGATGGCATAGACTATTTGCATCACAAAGGCGTGCTTCACAACGACATCAAACCAGACAATATTATCATAAACAAACTAGGCTATGCTAGAATAATAGATTTTGGATTATCATCTAGTTATGATAGTATTTATAGCGGTGTTATTGGCGGTTCAGAAGGCTATAGTGCCCCAGAGATTTTAAATGGAAGCGGTCATGCAGGAGCACCATCAGACATTTACTCACTTGGTCTTATTATCAGAGAACTTTCACCTAAAAAGTACAAGAAGATCTCTGCAAAATGCACACAAATAGACCCTTCGCTACGCTATCAAAGCATAGGCAAACTAAAAAAAGCAATAATACTTGCAGATAGTAAACCATATCTTATAACAAGCATTATTGCTATAGCTATTATAGCATTTTTTGCACTTTTGCCTACTGCAAAAGAAATTCAAACTGTAAGTCAAGAAGCCGATTACAAGGCAGAAATTAGTTATTCTCTAGACTCTGCATACCAAAACACTTTGAAAAGAATAGAAATGTTTCCATTCCACGAAACAGCTCATGCTGCTAGAAATTTCTACTTGATGTATTGCAACAACATTTACTCTACTCTACCACAAGAAAAACGCTCAGCCTACGACGCAGTACTGAGCGAACAAATCGTTGTATTAGACTCCCTAACAAAAGGTCTTCCAACCATGCTTACCTTACCTAATGAAGAACAAGATTCCATTTATATGGAGTTGATAAGCTGGAGCGAATCTCCATAACAACAGCCATCTACAAAAAGATATTTTTTTAATCTACCAATTTGCAAAAGGTAATTATATCATCTATTGAATAACCTACTTTGCCTGCTATATATTTTGTAGGCTTAACACATTCATAACCAGCTGCCTTATTAATTGTTTTGGCTACAAATTCTGTGCAATACAAAACACTATCTGTATTGGAATCAAAGTCCATATCAAACATATAGCCTTTTCTTAAGCTTTGCTGGGCATGATCAACTATATCACTACCACTTACATCCTCCAAGACAACACGATACACAGCAAAGGTATCAGCCATACACAAATAAGTTTCTATTGAATCTTTGCGTAAAGAACTAAGCTCTTTTTTATCTTTTAGTTCACAATGAATCACAGCCAAACTTCCGTCTGCTTGATGAACTAAAATGCCCACATGTGAGAAGGCATTATTTTGGGTAGCTACAGAAGAAAAAAGGGAAGAAATAAATCCTCCCTCTTTACGTAATATAATATCGCCATCTTCTACCTCTTTATTAAAAGAGACTGTCTGATTTTGTTTTTGAGTACATTGACAAAGTGAAAATAGCAATACACAAAGTAGTGTTATTTTGTAATAGAAACTAGCCATTCACCGTCTATTTTCATCAAATCTACTTTCTCTTCTTCACCTTTTTCGTTGATAACCCATACCCATGCATAGTTTCCTGCAACAGAATCTCTAACAGCTTTCACTTCAAAAGTTGGATCTAATTTGCTCAATGAACCAAATGCTTTCATCAAATCTACCAATTCTGCTGTAGATTCAGTGCAATATAATTTAGCTTGTTCAAATTGACCTTTTTGAATTGAGTTATAAAAATTTTCAGCTGCTGTTTCAGGGCCGTTACCACATGATGTTAAGCCAAATACCATGGCTAATACGCTGATTACGATAATAGATAATCTTTTCATACTTTTAAATTTATTTTTTGAATTAATAATGCAAATATAACAAAAATATATAATATAACAAACTAGATAAAACTATTTCTTAAACCTGCGTTTTTGCGATATTTGGAGTTTTATAATTTTATTCTTGATATTTTTTATTATTTTTCTTCTGTCTTTGGTTTTATAGGTATCCCCATATATTCTAGGCGATGTAACACATCACCTCGTTTAACTGTAATGAATGTACATACATGATCTGTATATCCATATCCCATAGTAGTTCTTGCATTAATTACAAATGCACCCTTTTCTTCTCTTGTTTCAAACCCAAAAGTGTTATCAAGGTCTTGTGGGTTCACATACATTGCAAATGAGAAATTACGTTCTGATTCTGGAAAGTTAACATAAATCAAAACATATGTTTGGTCTTCTTTCATAACATCTGCAACCAAGACATCAGCTTCAAATGGTTTTGTAATCCTAACAAGATTACTTGCGTCGACATCAGAACAATCTTCAAAAGGAATTGTTAATTTGAATAAATCTGATGATACTATTTTAGTGGAATCCACCCACTCATACCAATAAAACTTTTTAGTATAGTTATCTTTAAATCCTGCAGTAGAGCTATATGAAAGCTTTGTATAAGTCTCTAATGATAACGCATTTTGTTCTTCCTCTGTAAGTTCTTCCCATTCTAATGGTGGACAATCTTTAAGGTAAGATTGTTCTCCATAGAAATAAAAAGCAAAACCACCTACCACTAATAAGGCACAAATAACTAATATTTTTAAATCTTTCATAATTGATATAATTAATATTCTCTATTAAAAATTATAATTTAAAGTAATTTATAATTAAAGTGGAGCCACTTCATTTACTTGACCCCACTTTTAATTATTATTTTGTAGAATATATTCTACTTATTCTTATAAATCTTCAAAATTGGCTTAGTATTTTATTAGCCTTTAAGCATAAATTTAACACTTCTAAGTAGAAGTTCGATTATTGTACCAATAGTCAGGATCCAATACATAATACTATATCCAGTTGTGCATGTATCAGCTTTGCACATAACATCTACAAACCAACTTCTAATGAAAGTTCCTACAGAGAAAAGTCCATGCAACCAACCATACCAAAAACCATATTCAGTACCTGATTGAATTTCAAGACCGCCTAAATCTAGAAGATATGAACCTAATACTAGAAATGAACAACCTATTACGAAAGCTAATAAAAATTTTAAAAGATATTTCATAATTATTTTATTTTAGTTAATTAATATTATTCTACTTCTTTTTTATTTCAGAGATCTTTTATTACAGCTATAGGACCGAATAACATAATTAAAATCTCTAGTATTATACCTATTATCAAATAGATCATAGATACTGGAGCAAATACAGAACCCAATACTGCTATTGCAACACCTATCAAAGAATAAACACTAATAGGTACTAAACTATTATTAGATGATTCTTTAGCTATTTTATTTACCATTGCCGCTAATACTCCCATGCCAAAACATAAAATTATCCCCATAACTATTGTTGTAACAATAAACATATATGGATTATTTTGTAAAAAATCCCAATTTTGCCACATATAGTGATGACCAAATGCCGCTAAACCCATAATGGCTACAAATAATACTTTACTAAACGAAATATATTTCATGATATAACACGGATTTGTTTTCTAATTTAAATTATAATAAAGCTTCAGCATCAGATTTAGAGAATTTCAATTTTTCTGCTGCAGCAAATAAAAATTCACGTTCTTTGTCTGTTACTTTACCATCTATTTTGATAATAGAAGCCACATTTTCTAAGATAACTTTTCTATCCGCTTCACTTTCTGGTAGTTCAATCTCTTTGCCATCATTAACTTCTTTAGCAATTTTCATTAGTTCAGCTTCACTTAAACCAAAGTGTTTAGCTAATAATTGAATATAAACAGATTCTTTTGTATCTATTTCTTTATCTTGTGATGCGGCTATCCAACAAAATTTTATAAGCGATTTAATTGCGTTCTTTTTAGTTCCTGCACCAATCATTAAACCTGCGAACACTGTCCATAACCATCCTATCCATCCATACCAATCTACTAAATTTGTAAAAAAGTATAATATCAATAACCCTAAGAATGAGAATGTCAAGATTCCATAAATAACTTGTAAGAATACTAATTTTTTCATAATAATAATTTTTAATAATGTTAATTTAATTTATTGAAATTTGTTTACAATTTGAAACACAAATTAACAAAAATAATTTCAGAACACTTTGGCTCTTTTTGAGCCTAGTTTTACAAACTCTCGTAACCCAAGATATAATCATTCATATAGTAACCATTCCCAATATGGAAATCGCCACTACGCAAAATTTTAAGCCCCATGTGTTGATAAAAATGCAGTGCAGGATTATCACGATTCATATTGAGTTCTATAAGGAAAGGTTTGCCAGAGGCAATATTTTTGGCAAAATCCAACACCTTTTCAAAAAGAATGCGGCCTAATCCCATGCCTTGTTCAGACGGCATCACATAAATTTTATGCAGATGAAACTGCGCCTTGCCCTCAGCATTTTCGCCCTCGTATTGCACAGACACATATCCAGCAGGAATATCACCTCGCATAGCAATATAATATTGATGTCCAGCCTCAAATTGCTTATGAAGACTAGGTATGGAATACATCCATTCTACCATATAGTCTATCTGGTCTGGCGATAGCATTTCTCTATAGGTATGCCTAAATACCACATTACCCATTTCATGGATAGTAGGTATGTGTTCTATGGCTGCCTCTATCAATGTATATTCTGGTTTCATTTTGTAATATTTAAACAAAAGACTAACACCACCTGATGTTAGTCTTTTGTTGTTTATTTAGTAATTTCAATATTAAATCATTTCAACTACTGCGTTTATAGCCTCATCGATACCTTCTGGTTTTTTACCACCAGCAGAAGCCATGAAAGGTTGGCCACCACCACCGCCTTGGATAAATTTAGCAGCTTCGCGCACCATATTTCCAGCATGGAAACCTGCGTCCACCATTGGTTTGCTTAAGAAGACTGTTAAGTTTGGTTTGCCTTCGTACACATTACCAATTACAAGCATAAACTTCACTTCAGTAAATTTACCTTTAAATAGAGGAAGCAATGCTTTGTGCATATCAGGATTTTCGTTGCTTGTAACACGGATTACTTTCACACCACGAATATCTTCTGCACGTTCAATTAGAGCATCGCGCATTTGAAGAGCACGTTGTTGGATATAGTTTTCAACCTCTTTCTTCATGTTTTGATTATCCGCAATAAGACGTTGAGCAGCCACTAGAAGGTCTGGAGCGTTGTTAAACATTTCTCTGAAAGAAGTAATGGTGTTTTGCATATCGTAAACCATAAGTTCTGCTTGTTCTGCAGTAACAGCCTCTATACGGCGAATACCTGCAGCAATAGAACTTTCAGATACAATCTTAAATTGACCAATATTGCCAGTAGAAGAAGCGTGAGTACCACCACAAAGCTCTACAGATTTGTCGTAGCAAATAACACGTACTTTGTCGCCATATTTTTCACCAAATAGTGCCATAGCACCAAGTTTTTTAGCCTCTTCAATTGGCATTTCTCTATGCTCTACAAGAGAAACATTTTGGCGAATTTTCTTGTTAACAGCCTTTTCTACAGCCACGATTTCTTCACGAGTAAGTTTTTGGAAGTGAGAGAAGTCGAAACGTAACACTTTTGGAGACACAAAAGAACCTTTTTGTTCCACATGAGTACCAAGAAGGTCTCTCAATGCTTCGTGAAGCAAGTGAGTAGCAGTGTGATTTGCCTCACTAGCAGCTCTGTTTTCTTTATTAATTTTTGCTACGAATGTAGCAGCAGGATTTTCTGGAAGTTCGTTTAAGATATGAACAGGAAGGTTGTTTTCACGTTTTGTGTCAACAACAACTATTTTTTCGTTTGCATTTTCAAGCACACCAGAGTCACCTACCTGACCACCCATTTCTGCATAGAAAGGAGTAACAGAAAGCACCACTTGGAAGTAAGATTTATTCTTTTGAGTTACTTTTCTATAACGTAAAATTTGAGTTTCAGCCTCTGTGTCGTCGTAACCAACAAAAGTAGTATCACCTTCTGCAAGCACTACCCAGTCGCCTGTTTCCACAGCAGCAGCATTACGTGCACGGTCTTTTTGTTTTTGCATTTCTGCATTGAAGTCGTCGTTGTTTACAGTTAAACCATTTTCTTTAAGGATAAGTTCTGTTAAGTCCAATGGGAAACCGTATGTATCATAAAGAGTAAATGCATCTACACCGCTAATTTCTGTTTTACCAGCTTTTTTGGTTTCGTTCATTACTTTATCAAGCAAACGAATACCAGTTTCTAGAGTACGTAGGAATGTATCTTCCTCTTCTTTAATCACTTTTTCGATAAGAGTTTTTTGTGCAACAAGCTCTGGATAAGCCTCACCCATATTGTCGATAAGAGCAGGGATAAGCTTATACATAAATGCACTGCGTTGGTTCATAAATGTGTAACCATAACGCACAGCGCGACGAAGGATACGACGAATTACATAACCAGCTTTTGCATTTGAAGGAAGTTGACCATCTGTAATAGCAAATGCAATAGTTCTAATATGGTCTGCTACCACACGCATTGCCACGTCTACTTTAGAATCTTTGCCATATTCACAACCGCAGATATTGCCAATAGCAGCAATAAGTGGTTGGAACACGTCTGTGTCGTAGTTTGAAGTTTTGCCTTGAACAGCCATACACAAACGTTCAAAGCCCATACCTGTATCGATAACCTTGTTTGGAAGAGATTCTAGCGAGCCATCTGCTTTGCGGTTGTATTGCATAAACACGTTGTTCCAAATTTCAATCACTTGTGGATGGTCGCCGTTTACTAGCGATTTACCGTCTACAGCAGCACGTTCTTCGTTTGAACGTAAGTCGATGTGAATTTCTGAACAAGGGCCACAAGGACCTGTATCACCCATTTCCCAGAAGTTATCTTTTTTGTTACCGTTGATAATACGGTCTTCTGCAATATATTTAGCCCAAATTTGAGCAGCTTCGTCGTCGCGACCAAGACCTTCTGCCTCAGCACCTTCAAACACAGTTACATAAAGGCGGTCTTTTTCAAGTTTCAACACCTCTGTTAGGTATTCCCATGCCCACTCTATAGCTTCTGCTTTGAAGTAGTCACCAAAACTCCAGTTACCTAACATTTCAAACATGGTGTGGTGATATGTGTCGTGACCTACTTCTTCAAGGTCGTTGTGTTTACCACTCACACGAAGACATTTTTGAGAATCCGCGGCTCGAGAATACACTATTGGGTCGTTACCTAAAATAATGTTTTTAAACTGGTTCATACCAGCATTGGTAAACATAAGTGTTGGGTCATCTTTAATGACCATAGGTGCAGAAGGAACAATTTTGTGATCCTTAGATGCAAAAAAGTCTAAAAAAGACTGGCGGATTTCTTTAGAAGTCATCATTTTTTTATGTTGTTGAATATTTATTATTAATCGGTTAAAGTGCCCGATTATTTATACCTTTTATAATAACGTGCAAAGATAATAAAAAAATTAACATCAGTTTATTTCTGTTTTAAAATTTTATTATTACATTTGCAAACGATTTCAAAAACAAATATCTTTTAACTCATATTAATCAAACGCCTATAGACTGACTATTACCCTATTAACTAAAAAGTCAATTTTTGATGACAACATTAAAATCTATGTCTGACGAACAATTGGTAAAATTGTTTACAGAGGGGAATAATAGGGCGTTTGATACTCTTCTACTACGTTATAAGAGCTTCCTTTATTCACACGTTTATTCTATTACAAAAGACTACGACGAGAGTAATGATATTCTCCAAGAGGCTTATGTGCGCATGATTAGTAGCCTAAGACAAAAGTTTTATATCGAAACTGGAAAATTTAAATATTGGGCACTTCGCATTGCGCATAATATCGCTATAGACAACACTAGACTAAACAAAAATGGTGATATCAAATGTTCGTGTTCAGAGGAGTTTTCGTCTATTGTACCAACAGACTATTACGATAAGAATATAGAGGATGATATGGTGGATAGACAGATAAAAAAACAAATCTATATTATCTACAAAAGTCTGCCAGAAGCACAAAGAAATATTGTGCAAATGAGATATTACAACAACTTGAGTTTCAAGGAAATATCTAATATCACAGGAGAAAGTATAAATACATCTTTGGGCAGAATGCGCTACGCAATACTTAATATGAGAAAAATGGCAAATGAAAGAAAATCTCTTATCAGTGCCTAAAAAATGAATAAAATTCATATCTTTGCGTAAAATATTAAAAATATGAGCACAATTATCTCTCCTTCATTATTATCTGCAAACTTCTACAACCTAGAAGAAGATATTCAAATGATTAATAGCAGTGAAGCCGATTGGCTACACATCGACATTATGGACGGCGTTTTTGTTCCTAATATTTCATTTGGTTTCTCTGTTCTAGAATCTATTCAAAGCAAATGCAAAAAACCTCTAGATGTGCATTTGATGATTGTGGAGCCAGATAAATATGTAGAACGCTTTGCAAAAGTGGGAGCAGCGATAATAAATGTTCACTACGAGGCTTGTACTCACCTACACAGAACTATCCAAAACATTAAAGCACAAGGAGTTAAAGCAGCTGTTACGCTAAACCCTCACACTCCTGTTTGCCTACTAGAAGACATCATTGCAGACCTAGACATGGTACTTCTAATGTCTGTAAACCCTGGCTACGGCGGTCAAAAATTCATTCCACAAACTGTAGAAAAAGTTCGCGCACTTAAAGAAATGATTGATAGAAAAGGTCTTTCTACAATTATTGAAGTAGATGGTGGAGTAAATCTAGAAACAGGTCAAGCATTGGTATCTGCAGGAGCAGATGCACTTGTAGCAGGAAACTTCGTTTTCAAATCAGAAAATCCTTCAGAAACAATTGCAGAACTTAAAAAACTTTAATTAATTAGGTCCCTGAGCTTGTCGAAGGGCCCTAAATTTATCATTGCCCTAATTCCACATTCCTAATTATTCACTGACGTTCATCAATACGTCCTAATTCCTAATTAAATTGTTCAGCCCCATCAGAATCTTACATCAAATACCTTTCTTACGACTTCTTGTATTTCTAATTTTGGGTATAGCATTAGCATCAATCAAAACCGATGTTAACTTAGGACTAATATTTATAATCATAACATTGATTATAAGTTTAATATGCACATGGTTACCACCTAATAAATCTTATTTCAAGGGATTGGTAATCATGTTTTCTATTATAACATTGGGCTACTTCTCTGTTCATATTGAAAAACCTACAAAACAAGACTCTAATGTAATAGAAAAACTAGCCCAAAACACAAATTCACTATTTTCAAAAATTTTTACAACACATTTAGACTCAGACACTTCTGCATTATGCAAAGCACTCTGCATAGCCGACAAATCTGGTTTAGAATCTAGTACAAAAAAGGAATTTTCTCGTGCAGGAGCATCACATATTCTAGCTGTAAGTGGTATGCACGTGGGCATAATTTTCACCGCCATTTCTACTCTTTTAAGCCTGATTTCAAAACGCAGAAGCTACACAAACATAAGTAATATTGTTGCTATTATTTTCCTATGGTTTTACGCATTCATTTGTGGACTCCAACCCTCAATTGTTCGTGCCTGCACTATGTTTACTGTGCCTATCATTGCTAAAATATTACACAGAGACAATATTTCTTTCAACTGCTTGCTATTCACAGCATTCTGCATGCTTATCTATGATTACACCTACCTTTTCAACATTGGTTTTCAGCTAAGTTTCCTAGCAGTGGCAGGAATTTTACTCTTTCAAGAGAAAATTTTTAATATTTTCCACTTACAAAACAAAATTTTAATCTGGCTTTGGAGTTTAACAAGCGTATCTATTGCGGCACAAATCACTACCCTACCGCTAACTATTTATTATTTCCATAACATACCCGTTTTATCGCTATTTTCCAACCTATTCGTAGTACCACTTGCCACACTTTTAATCTACTCTTCTAGCATTTTTTTAATTTTATCATATTTCCCTAATAACAACTTTATCATACTTATTACCAATAAATTATCTCGCACATTAACATCCATTGTCAAATATTTTTCAGACATCTCATTTGCAGTAGTAGAGCACATCTACATATCCATTTTTCAGGTCATTTTATTATACCTTATTATATTACAAACAAGAGTGTATATTTCCTCAAAAAAGCCTCTTCACCTAATGATAATCCTATCACTTTTCATTTTATTTTTAGCATACGACATTATCTACTTGTTATTTATGTAATTTTTCGCTAACTTTGCGAACTTAAAATAAAATAATAAAAAATTTGGATAAGGAAGTTTACGCAATGCTTCGCATTTCAAAAAATACCACATTCCTAATTCCACATTCCTAATTAATAGAAATATGTTAAGAATTGCAGTTCAAGCTAAAGGACGACTACACGAAGAAACCATGACAATGCTAGAAGAATCTAGCATAAAAATGGATTTAGGCAAACGCCTTTTATTAGTATCATCAAAATCATTCCCAGTAGAAATTTTATTCCTACGTGATGACGATATTCCACAAGCAGTGGCAACAGGTATTGCCGACGTTGGTATTGTGGGCGAAAACGAATTTGTAGAAAAAGGCGAAGACGCAAACATTATCCGTCGCTTAGACTTCAGCAAATGCCGTCTATCATTAGCTATTCCAAAAGAAGTTGATTATAAAGGTCTTGAATGGTTCCAAGGCAAAAAAATTGCTACTTCATATCCAAAAATCCTTAAAAATTTCCTTAAGGAAAATAATATTAGCGCAGACGTACACGTCATTACAGGATCTGTAGAAATTGCTCCAAGCATCAAACTTGCAGACTGTATTTTCGACATCGTTAGCTCAGGTGGCACACTAGTAACCAACAACTTAAAAGAAGTAGAAGTTGTAATGAAATCTGAAGCACTTATGATTGGCAACAAAAACCTAAGTGCAGAAAAACAAGAAATCCTAGACGAGCTTCTATTCCGTTTCAACTCATACAAAAATGCCGAAGGCAAAAAATACATCATCCTTAACGTACCAAACGACAAAATCAATGATGTATGCGAAATTCTTCCTGGCATGAAATCTCCAACCATCACTCCACTTGTAAAAGAAGGTTGGTCTTCTATGCATTCAGTAATTTCTGAAAAAACATTCTGGGAAATTATTTCAAAACTTAAAGCACTAGGAGCAGAAGGCATTTTGGTTATTCCTATTGAAAAAATGATTTTATAATATTGCCCAAGAGGTATGAACATTATAATAAATCCAGATAGAAAAGATTGGCAAAGTCTTCTTAAAAGGCCTCAGCACGACACTTCTTCGCTAAACGAAATCGTAAGTTCTGTACTTAGCGAAATTAGAAACGAAGGTGATGAAGCTGTGCGTCGCTACGAACTAAAATTCGACAAAGCAGACCTTAAAGACTTGGCTGTGAGCGCAGAAGAAATTTTAGAAGCAGAAGCACTTGTTTCTGACGAGCTTAAATCTGCACTTAAAACCGCTGCGGCAAACATTAGAAAATTTCACGAAGCGCAAGCACACGAACTTCCAAAGATAGAAACCTATCCTGGAGTAATTTGCTACCAAAAAGCTGTTGCTATTGAAAAAGTTGGTCTTTATGTGCCAGGCGGTACTGCCCCACTTTTCTCTACTGTGCTTATGCTTGCCATTCCTGCCGACATAGCTGGTTGCAAAGAAATAGTACTTTGTACTCCTCCAAATGCAGAAGGCAAAGTAAACCCTATTATTCTATACGCAGCAAAAATATCTGGAGTGAAAAAGATATTTAAAATAGGTGGTATTCAAGCCATTGGCGCCATGGCATACGGCACAGAAAGCGTGCCAAAGGTTTACAAAATCTTCGGTCCAGGCAACCAATTTGTGATGGCTGCCAAACAACTTGTTAGCATTAAAGACGCTGCAATAGATATGCCTGCAGGTCCTTCTGAAGTGGCTGTTATTGCCGACAACAGCGCCGATCCAGATGCTGTGGCAGCAGATATGCTTTCGCAAGCAGAACATGGCAAAGATAGCCAATCTATCGTCTTCACAGACAATGCAGAATATGCAAAAGAAATAGAAAAGGCTGTTATAGAGCAAATTAAACTATCTCCACGTCAAGAATATATTCTTTCTTCTATAGAGCACAGCAAAATCTTCGTTCTAAATAATATGGACGAAATTATAGAAATGTCTAACGAATATGCTCCAGAACACCTTATTATATCTTGTAGAAATTATAAGGAGGTGGCAGAGAGAATTACCAATGCAGGTTCTGTATTTATGGGTTATTACACCCCAGAAAGCGCAGGCGACTATGCCTCTGGCACCAACCACACCCTACCAACTAGTGGTTATGCAAAAGCATATAGCGGAGTGAATCTGGATAGTTACGTTAAGAAAATCACATTCCAAGAAATTTCTAAAGAAGGACTTGAAAAATTAGGGCCAACTATAGAAATAATGGCAGAAAATGAGCTACTTATGGCTCACAAGAATGCTGTAAGCATTCGAAATGTTAAAAAATAAAGATTTTTACATTTATATTTTGTTTTTTAAAACTAGAATACATATATTTGCTAAATCAAAACAAAAATTAGAAAATACTTTAAAATTTAATTATTATGGAACAATTAGTTAAAGAACTAGAAGCAAAAATGGCAGAATTTGCTAAAAATGCAAACGACCAAGTAGAAAAAGGTAACAAAGCTGCTGGTACACGCGCTCGCAAAGCATCATTAGAAATTGAAAAACTAATGAAACAATTCCGCAAAGCATCTATCGAGGCAGCAAAATAATTGCAAATTCAATAGAGATATAAAAAGACCGAAACTTACGTTTCGGTTTTTTTATTACTAATTATTTTAGTATCTTTGCTGTCCGAAATAAAATTAAGATTATGATAGCTGTTTCAAATTTAGCCATTCAGTTTGGCAAACGTACACTTTTTCAAGATGTTAACTTAAAATTCACAGCAGGCAACTGCTATGGTATCATTGGTGCAAATGGTGCAGGTAAATCAACATTCCTAAGAATGCTTAGTGGAGACTTGGAACCTACCCGCGGTACTATAGTTTTCGGTCCTAACGAACGCTTGTCTGTGCTAAAACAAGACCACTTTGAGTTTGATGAATTTACAGTTCTAGACACCGTAATGATGGGTCACGAAAAACTTTGGGCTGTAAAAAATGAAAAAGATGAAATCTATGCAAAAGAAGATTTCACCGAAGAAGATGGTATCCGTGCATCTGAACTAGAAGAAATGTTCGCAGAAATGGATGGTTGGAACGCAGAAAGCGACGCAGCATCTCTTCTAAGTAGCTTGGGCATCAAAGAAACTTCTCACTACACTCTTATGAAAGAGATGAGTGGCAAAGAAAAAGTGCGTATCCTGCTTGCTCGTGCATTGTTTGGTAAACCAGACAACTTGCTTCTTGACGAGCCTACCAACGACTTAGACATCGATACCATTGCATGGCTTGAAAACTATCTTGCAAACTACGAAAATACAGTACTTGTAGTATCTCACGACCGTCACTTCCTAGACGCAGTAAGTACTCACACTATAGACATCGACTACGGTAAAGTTCAGCAATTTGCTGGTAACTATAGCTTCTGGTACGAATCTAGCCAACTTGCTCTACGTCAACAACAAATGCAAAACAAAAAAGCGGAAGAAAAACGTAAAGAGCTTGAAGAATTCATTCGTCGCTTTAGCGCCAACGTGGCTAAATCTAAACAAGCTACTAGCCGTAGAAAAATGCTTGAAAAACTTAATATTGAAGAAATCCAACCTTCTACACGTAAATACCCAGGTATCATCTTCACTCCAGAACGTGAGCCCGGTAATATGGTATTAGAAGTAAAAGGTCTTTCTAAAACACTTGAAGACGGCACTGTTCTATTCAGAGACGTAAACTTCAACGTAGAAAAAGGAGATAAAATTGCATTTATTTCTCGTGACCCTCGTGCTATGACTGCCCTATTTGAAATTATCAATGATAATATGAAAGCTGATAGCGGTACATACAACTGGGGTATCACTATTACACACGCATACCTTCCACTAGACAACTCTGAGTTCTTCAATACAGACCTTAAACTAGTAGATTGGCTTGCACAATACTCTCCAGACACCACCGAATCTTTCGTTCGTGGTTATCTAGGTAGAATGTTATTCGCTGGTGAAGAAATTTACAAAAAAGCAAGTGTACTTTCTGGGGGCGAAAAAATGCGTTGTATGATTTCTCGTATGATGCTTAAAAATGCCAACGTTATGGTGCTAGACTCTCCAGCCAACCACTTAGACCTAGAATCTATCCAAGCATTCAACAACTCGCTTCAAGGATTTAAAGGTAACGTGCTAATGTCTTCTCACGACCACGCATTCATCCAAACAGTATGTAATCGTATCATCGAACTTACTCCAAACGGCATTATCGACAAGGTTATGGAATACGACGATTACTTAGATGATGCTAACGTAAAAGCAGCACAAGAAAGATTGTACGCTCAAAATTAACATATACGATTAAATCGTTTGAAAAACGGCATTTCGATGCCGTTTTTTTTGTACCTTTTTATATAATTGGTTAACTTTGTAGTTTGTATAAAGACAGCAAAATCTCATAATTATGAAAAAAAATATATTACTACTTTTAGGGTTATTAATCTCATGTAATTTATTTGCAGACGTCAACCACCCTGTTCAAACTATCTGTGACGATCCAGCCAACCCACCTGCAATGCCAGAATTCAGAACAAATAATTCTGGTAATGAATATGTATGGTCTAAACAAAATGGCAATTCATGGACAGAAGTAAGTAGAGGTACAAATAATTATACCCCAAGTGAAGCTGGTAAATATAAATGTGAAGTAACAACAACTAGCGGTGCTGTATATACAGGAAATTTAATAACATATGGAGGTTTTAACTTTGCACCAAGTCAAATCCCAGGCACTCGTTTTGCAGGACCTGTATATGATCCTATTACAAATCAAAATCTTAATCCTCAATATGAGTTAGATAGATTTAATAGTTCAGGTCACTGCGACTCTGGCTACTACACCACATCAGAAAATCCCAATCAAATAAAAGAACCCTATTTTTGTAAAATCAAGCCATTTGAAGGTTCTCATATGTTAGTTGTTGACGGAGAAACAAATTCAAATGCCTTCACAGTCTTCTACGTAAGAGAATTAAGACTAAAAAGAGGACAAACATATGAATTTAGTTGTCAAGTAGCTAATATCGACTCACTATATCATATAGATAATCACGGAGTGAACTCTCTTGCAAATCTTCGTTTCCTTATAAAAACTCAAGACACTAATAACCAATGGGAACCACTAATTCCTGATAATGGTAGAGCTGATGGTTATCTACAAGTAAGCGCAACCTTAGCAAAATGGGAAAAATTTGAAGCTTCATATACTGCAGAAAGTGACACTTACGCAGAAATTAAGATTGAGAATACCACTAACACAGCAACAGTAGCAGGTAATGACTTTGTTATTGATGAGATTTATTTTGGTGCGACTCGTTCAGCGTCCTCTACTACAATAAATGAGTTCTTTGAACTAAAAATAGACACTAAGCCTGTCATTACAATGCCAACCATTGATAAGCCGTGTCCTAATGAATCTGTTTCTGTTACCCCTACTGTAACAAATGCAGGTAACAATCCTACATACTCATGGAGTATAGATGCTAGTGGTTCAAATCTTACTACTACAATAACATCAGATTCAGCTATTGATGGAGAAAAAACAGGTAAATTAACCGTTACAAACGGGGTATGTACAAGCTCTGCAGAAATCACAATTAAAACAAAACAATGTAATGATGCAAAAAATATAAATCATAATATAACAGCTTGTCCTGGAGAAAAAGTAACATTAACTCTTGATACAGATATAACAGGAGCAACAAATTACAAATGGAGTCATGATGCTTCTATAACAGCAACATCTTCAATTGAAGTGATCATAAGTGAGAATATTCCTTCTTACATATGCACATTCTCAAAAGTTGAAAACGGCATAGCAATTGATTACACAGAAACATTCGCTATAACTTTAAGTACAAATTGTGTGACTACACTAGAAGAAGACCACTATTTAGAAGCATGTCCAGAACAAGAAGTTACACTAACATGCAATCACTCTGGTTCTTCTATTACATGGTTACATGACAATAGTATTTCCACCACTACAATTAAAGTAAATACAAATCCTATTGAAGAAGAGATAGATGAATACACATGTATCATTAGTAATACAATAAATGGCCAGACTACTACATATAAAGAAACTTTCCATGTTAAAACAAGTATATGTAAAGATAAAAACTCTGAAGAATCAAATGTATTATTAGGTAGCAATATCACCCTATCAAGTCAATATTCTCAAACTGTAGGTGCTACATACGAATGGTACAAAATTGAAGAGGACGGAAGCAAAACATTAGTTAGCACAGACGCTAGCATCACATTCCCTGCCAACGAAGCAGTCACATACGAATGTATAACAAAATTACCAGATGGTTATACCATAACAGAGACTCGTAAAGTAGAAATATACACATTACCTGTTATAACACCTATGAAATTCTTCTCTCCAAATGGAGATGATGTAAATGACTTGTGGCTTATTGATGGTATAGAAAGTGCTCCAAATGCATATATTAGAATATATGACCGTTATTCTAAAGTGATTTACCAATGCAAAGGTTCTGAATTTGGAGGTTGGGATGGCAAGTTTGAAGGCAAAGACATGGTCCAAGATGATTACTGGTATGTAATCTCAGTTCCAGAAACAGAGGAGCAAATTAGTGGTCACTTCACACTTAAACGTTAATTCAATTTAATATGAACACAAAAAAGAGGCTCACGCCTCTTTTTTTTATGGTAGTATTTCAAGGTAATGTTGCCAAAAATCAATTTTAAAGGTGAAATTTTTAGGCGTCCCAAAGTCTGAGAAACCGGAGTTTACTAAGCGTAAATGAGGATTTCGAAGACAAGGGCAACGAGACGTGTTGATGACCAACGGGAATAAAATTGCCCTTTAAAATTGATTTTTACTTATCGTATTGTCTTGCTAATTCATATGCCTTATCCAAACACCTTTGGTCTTTTGAGTTAACTAGAGACTTTGGAAGGTCTGGAATACGAAGTTGCATACCTTTTTCTACAGCAGAAGGACTCTTAAGTTGGTCTCTGTTTGCATCAAAAACATATACCCAAAATGCTTTGTGGCCGTATGCTCTATATGCAATCATGGTTAAACGACTACCATCTATTACTGTAACAACCTCACGAGTAGGAGCATTTTCTGCAATGCTTGTAGTGTAATTATCAACAGTAATTATTGGTTCTGCTTTAATCTCTTCCTTGATAGAATCTTTTGCTTCCTCTTTTACTTCTACCTTAATAGTATCTTGTACTGGTAATTTAATTGTATCTTTCACTTCTTCTATAACTAGAGAGTCAGTTGGAGTAGAAACAACTTCAAATTTACTTTCTTGAAGAGAAGGCTTCATCATTCCTAGTACACATTTTTCTATTCTAGGATAGAAGATATACACACAAAGACCTAAAATCACCAATAATAAAATTACTATAATAGCAATAAGAGTTCTATTTGGTTTAGATACTTTTTCTGTTTTTGGTTCTACAATTTTGTCTTCTGATTCTACCTCTGGTAACGGCACTGCAACTTCTTCATTTTCTGCAGGAGTGTCATCTACACTTGGAATTTCTTGAACAGGCTCTTCTGGTTCTTCTACCTCAATTTCATTAATTACAACCTCTGAGGTTTCATTATATCCAGACTCATCCTCTATTGGTTCTGCTTCATTTTCTGAATTTTCCAATACTTCAGCTCCTCCAAAACTTGAAACATGAGCATTGATCTCTTGTTTTACATTTTCCTCTGGAGTGAAAGAAAGTTTATAATGTGCTGGTAGGATAATGGTCTCTTTTGTAGCTACATTTATACTTTTACGAGCTTCTATCCACAAAAGTTTAAATGTACCTAAACCCTTAACTTTCACCATTCCATCTTTTTCAAGATATTCTTGAATAACCACCACCAATTCACGCAGAAAACTATCTGTGAATTTTTTAGTGGAACCAGACTGTGCAGAGATAGCATCTGCTAGTTCTTGTAATGATATTTTTTTATTCTCCACGATGAGTTAAGTTTTTGATTTTTTCTTTTAATGTTGTTCCTGCTTTAAACACTACAGATATCTTAGCAGGTACTTTTATTACTTGTTTGGTTGCAGGGTTTATAATCTCTCTTTCGTGTTTTTCACGAGGTTCAAAACTACCAAAGCCCTGTATAGAAATAGTTTCGCCCTTTTTTATGGTAGAAACTATTGCCCGAGAGGTAAAATCTAGCATTTTAGATACTTCCTTCTGGCTTTTTCCTAATCTTTTGGATAATTCCGAAAGTAATTCCTTGTTGTTCACAGTATTTAGTATATGATTTTAGGTCTGTTTATTTAATAATCTTTGCATAAAAATCAAATTCTTCTGCTTTGATTATTTCGGCATTATAGAAATTTCCTACAATAAGTTCTCCTTCTTCTCTTTTTACCAAACATTCTGTATCCACATCTGGAGAATCATATTGAGTTCTACCCACATAATAATCACCTTCTACCCTATCTATAATGATTTTTTCATTCTTACCAACCAATTTTTGATTGCAATCCCAAGAAATACCTTGTTGCACAGACATTAATGTATCCAATCTTTCTCTCTTAACTTCTTCTGGCACATTATCCTGATAGTTTTTATCAGCATAAGTTCCTTCCTCGTTAGAATACATAAATGCACCCATGCGTTCAAATTTTTGCTCACGAACAAAGTTCAACAAATGTTGAAAATCTTCCTCTGTTTCATCTGGATGACCTACCATAAGAGTGGTTCTAAGGCAAATATCTGGAACTGACGTGCGAATTTCAGAAAGAAGGTCAACTGTTTGATCATATGTAATGCCTCTACGCATTAGTTTCAACATATGGTCTGAACTGTGTTGAAGTGCCAAATCTAGATAGTTACAAACATTTTCTCTTTCTTTGATTACATCCAAAATCTCATAAGGAAACTGTGTTGGATATGCATAATGCAGACGAAGCCATTCCACTCCCTTAATATCTGACAATCTTTTTATAAGTTCTGGAAGCGCTAAACGTTTATAATTATCCAAACCATAGAAACTCAAATCCTGAGCTATCACCTGAAACTCCTTCACTCCAGTAGAAACAAGATATTTTACCTCATCTTCTATATCCTCAATAGTTCTACTTTTGTATGGGCCTGTAATAATAGGGATAGCACAATATGAACAAGCTCTATTACAACCTTCTGCAATTTTAAGATATGCATAATGATTTGGTGTAGTAAGCACCCTCTCATTGCAAAGTGCAGAATTATACTTTTTATTAAGTTTTTCTAGCAGCAGATTGTGGTCAAATTTTCCATAATATCCATCAACCTCTGGTATCTCTTCTTGCAATTCTTTTCTATATCTTTCTGAAAGGCAACCCATTACATAGATTTCTTTTATCACACCTTCTTCCTTAAGGTCGCAATAAGAAAGTATCATATCTATGCTTTCTTGTTTGGCATCGCCTATAAATCCACAAGTATTAATCACCACTATTGGCGCCACATCTGCCTTGGTATCAAAAAAAACTTTAAAGCCAGAAGCAGAAAATTGCTTCATTAGTTTTTCTGAATCTACAAGATTTTTTGAACAACCTAAACTTATAAAATGTACAGATGGCTTCTTCATTATAGTTTACCCAATAATGTATTTACGTAAGCTGTTTTATCAAATAGTTGTAAATCGTCTATTTTTTCGCCAAGACCAATGTATTTCACTGGAATTTTAAATTGATCAGAAATACCAATAACTACACCACCTTTTGCAGTTCCGTCTAGTTTTGTCACTGCAAGTGCTGTAATTTGTGTTGCCTTGGTAAATTGTTTAGCTTGTTCAAATGCATTTTGTCCTGTTGAGCCATCAAGCACTAATAAAACTTCGTGTGGGGCATCTGGCACTAGTTTTTGCATCACGTTACGAATCTTTGTTAGCTCGTTCATCAAGCCAACCTTATTATGAAGACGACCAGCTGTGTCTATAATCACCACGTCTGCCTTATTTGCTTTTGCAGATGCTAGTGTATCGTATGCCACAGAAGCTGGATCTGCACCCATTTTTTGTTTAATTACAGGGCATCCTACTCTTTCTCCCCAAATATCAAGTTGCTCCACTGCTGCAGCACGGAAAGTATCAGCAGCACCTAGAAAAACTTTTTTTCCTGCACGAGTAAATTGAGCAGCAAGTTTACCAATTGTAGTAGTTTTTCCCACACCATTCACACCTACTACTAGGATAACGTATGGATTTTCTGATGAATCATAATCTATATCTGATAAATCATCTAGATTATTTTCAGCAAGTAATGCTACTACTTCTTCTTTAAGTATAGTATGAAGTTCTTCTGTACCCACATATTTATCACGTGCCACACGTTCTTCGATACGTTCAATAATTCTAAGCGTAGTTTCTACACCTACATCAGAGGTAATAAGAATCTCTTCCAAATTATCTAGTACCTCATCATCTACCTTGCTCTTACCCATGATGGCACGAGAAATCTTACTAAACACGCTCTCTTTTGTTTTAGCTAAACCTTTGTCTAAAACTTCTTCTTTCTCCTTAGAGTTATCCTTTTTGAAAAATGAAAAAAATCCCATTGATTAATTTTATTTATTATTAGGGCTAATGCCCAATGCTTATTGTACTTAACTTACAAATATAATAAAATTTTCCTTTACAATATGTACATTGTTAAAAAAAGACAAAAAAAATCGGAAGAACTTGTGATTCTCCCGATTATATAGTGTTTAAACTTTTATTATTTTGCTAAAAGTTCTTTTACTTTATCATTGTGAACGATTTCTTCTTGGAATACGTATGCTCCAGTTTTAGCAGAACGTACCATTCTAATTACTTTAGAGAAAGAACGACCTTCCCCTTTTTGTAATGTTGCGACTGTTTTCTTTGCCATGGTATATCTTTATTATTTAATTTCTTTATGAACAGTTACACGTTTAAGGATAGGGTTGTATTTTTTCAACTCTAAACGTTCTGTAGTATTTTTTCTATTTTTAGTAGTAATGTAGCGTGAAGTGCCTGGCATTCCGCTTTCTTTGTGTTCTGTACACTCAAGAATTACTTGTACTCTATTTCCTTTTGCTTTTTTAGCCATTTTCTAGATCTCCTCTAATTTAACGATTATAGATAACCTTTTTCAGATGCGCGGCGGATAGCTGCATCTAATCCCATTTTGTTAATTATACGAAGACCATTAGCTGAAACATTTAAACTAACCCAACAGTCTTGTTCCACCCAGTAAAATTTCTTGGTGAAAAGATTGACATCGAATTTACGTTTAGTACGTCTTTTTGAGTGAGAAACGTTGTTTCCGATACCCGCTTTTTTACCTGTAATTTGACAAACTTTTGACATTGCTATATTTGTTTTTTGTTATTCCTAATTTTCAGAGTGCAAAGGAAGTAATTTTTTTATTAATACACAAATTTTTACGTAAGAAAAATCAAAAAAGTTTTCAACAATTGTAATATTATTAAATATTTAGTGATTTGGTTAGACTTTATTTAATTGTTAGCTTTATTTCTTTAAGGTACGGTCGGCACGCCGACCTATCCCTCCCACGACATACGTCGCGGGCCCCTCCCGTTCACGAGACCACGGGCGGTCACGCCTCAGAAATAAACTAACAATTAATATTCAAATATGTGTTTAATTTAGTACTCCTAAATAATACAACTCCCAATCTGGCAAAAGCTCTGGATGTGCTATGTGAATGAAATCCTTTAGGAGAATATCAGGACGAAGCATAGCCGACTCCCAAAAATCATTACCACCAGTTGGAGTAACCCTATTCAAATGATGATATACCTTATTATTTTTAATTGACCTAAATATCATCATTCTTTCATCTTGTGCTTTCAATTCTTCAAGTGACTTTACATCCACACCCACCCAAATATCAGCATCCAAGAAATTACCTATAATAGTTTCCAAACTCAATGCCAAACTAGCATTATCCTTATTATCTTTATAATAATAATCTAAACCTGCATTTCTATAAAACTCTGCCATAAAAGACTTACCACCAGGTACATACCAAGTACCTTTATATGGAGTACCACTTAATACCGTAGGTTTATTCTTTGCATTGCTTGCCAATTCCGCACACTTTAAATACTCTGTTTTTATCTCATTGAAAATGCTATCTGCCCTGTCACGACAATCAAAAAGTTCTCCAAAAAGTTTTATCCACTCCGCTCTACCAAGCACGGTTTTCTCTGTCCATTCATAATTATAAACCACAGGAATGCCAGCCCCTTGAGTCCTAACCGCAATATTATCCACACCTTTAAAGCCCGTAACCATAAGCACCTGAGGGTACACCTTCAGAATTTTTTCAAAATTCATATCATATGCACCACCTAGGTTTTCTATTTTTCCTTCACTCAGTAGACTTCTAAAGTTTTCATTATAAACATAACCGGGATCCGTACTCGCAACAATATCTTCCACCTTATGCAATGCATCTATATATGCCACATGAGAACAAGAATTTACAGCAACATTCTCCACTGGCACTTTTATTCGTACTCCATCAGTTGGTACAACAACACTATCGTTTTTTACTAAATAATAAGTATTTAGCACTGTATTTTCTTCCCAAGGAGACAAAATAGTGAGTTTAGTGTAGGCCTCGCAGTGCTCGATATTGAAGTTATGTGCATATTCAGTATTAGTGAGGAATGAAGAGTGAGGAGTGAGGAGTTGTGCTGACGCACCCCCAGATTCATCCTTACCCACACAACCTGAAAGTAATAATAATAATAATAATAATATAAATAGAATATAATTCCTCATTATTCACTGACGTTCATCAGTACGTCCTAATTCCTAATTAATACCACAAAATTACAACTTTTTAATCTAATCTCAACGAAAAATATTATCTTTGTGTTTATGAAAATTCTATTTATCGGTCCAGCATATCCATATCGTGGTGGTCTTGCTACATTCAACGAATGTATGGCGCGCCAATTTATTAAAGAAGGAGAAGAGGTGAAACTTGAAACATTTACTCTCCAATACCCTTCTTTTCTTTTCCCTGGCACTACTCAATATAGCACAGACCCTGCGCCAGAGGATTTAAATATCTCACGCACAATCAATTCCGTAAACCCATTCAATTGGATTAGTGTGGGCAGAAGAATACGCAAAGAGAACTATGACCTAGTGCTTGTAAGATTTTGGCTTCCATTTATGGCCCCATGCCTAGGTACAATAAGCAGAATTATTCGCAAAAACAAAAACACCAAGGTTTATGCCATAGTGGATAATATGATTCCACACGAAAAACGTATTGGCGATATTACTTTGGGTAAATACTTTGTAAACTCAGTAGATGGTTTCATAACCCTTTCTCAATCGGTTTTGGACGACGTAAATAAGTTTGACAAGCAAAACAAACCAAAAGTGTGCACTCCACATCCTGTATATAATATTTACGGAGAAACATGTGATAAAAATTTGGCTTGCGAGAAATTGGAACTTGATCCAAAATATAAATACGTGCTTTTCTTTGGTTTTATCCGTGACTATAAAGGCTTAGATATTTTGATGGAATCATTTAAATATTTGCCAAATGATATAAAACTTATTGTTGCAGGCGAATTTTACAACAATTCTGAGAAGTATAAACGCCTTGAAAAGCAACTAAATCTTGAAGGCAGAATTCATTGGTTTACAGAATTTATTCCTACAGACCAAGTTTCTATTTATTTTTCTGCAGCAGAAATTGTGGCGCAACCATATAAAACTGCCACACAGAGTGGCGTAACACAAGTAGCTTACCAGTTAGAAAAACCTATGCTTGTGACAAACGTGGGCGGTCTTGCAGAGATTGTGCCTCACGGCAAGGTGGGTTATGTAACTGAAGTAGACCCTAAAGCTGTGGCAGAATCTATAGTAGATTTCTATGAAAATGACAGAACTGCTGAATTTTTGCCACATATTCGCACAGAAAAACAAAAATATAGCTGGGAAGAGTTAACTAGCAAAACACGTTTGCTAATTAGGAATTAGTAATTAGGAATTTTGAAAAACACATCAAACATATTGCTTTTAATTTTCTGGTCATTTTTATGCCTAGCATTTTTCTCTTTGGATTTAATCCTAGGGAATGTACACATTTCACTTTCTGAAATACAAGAAATATTCTCGGGCGAAGCCAATGACACAAGACTTTGGCACATTATCTGCGAATTCCGTTTGCCAAAGGCTATAACTGCCCTACTCACAGGTTCTGCACTAGCAGTGGCAGGTCTTTATATGCAAACACTTTTCCAAAACCCACTAGCAGGACCATACGTACTTGGCATTAGTTCTGGCGCAAGTTTGGGAGTGGCATTACTGCTTATGGGAGGTACGTTTCTGCCAGCAGCACTTGTTGCAAGCGCTTGGGCACAAGTTGGCGCAGCAATCATAGGTTCTCTGCTCGTACTTCTACTCGTTTTAGCAGTTTCTAGCAAGGTGAACGACACTGTTTCATTACTCATAGTAGGCATGATGTTTGGTAGCATTGCTGGTTCTGTAGTAAATGTTCTTCAAAGTGCAAGCAACGCCGACTCACTAAAACTATTCGTAATGTGGAGCATGGGTAGTTTAAGTTCTGTTACTTGGGATTTTTTAAAAGTAATGGCTCCAATTATTATCATTTGTCTTATTATTTCGCTATTTCTGCCTAAAAAACTCAACGCATTACTACTTGGCGAACGCTATGCAATGGGCTTAGGCGTATCTATAAGTGGAATTAAAATCACTGTGATTATTTTGTGTTGCCTACTCGCTGGTACAGCAACTGCATTTACAGGACCTATTGCCTTTATCGGCATGGCAGTCCCTCATATTGTAAGAGGAATATTCCGTACATCAGATCATAGAATAGTTCTTCCTGCATGTATCATTGTTGGCGCGAGCCTACTTACTCTCTGCGACATTATCTCGCAAATGCCATGGTCAGACTCTGTACTACCAATCAACTCTGTAAGTTCGCTTATTGGCGCACCTATTATACTTTGGGTAATATTTAAAAACAGACATCTTCACTCATAATGGAAGCAGAAGTAATACTAAATACTAAAAAACTAGATATTGGCTATGGCAATACATTCATAGCTAAAAATCTTATGCTCAGCCTATATGCAGGTGAAATGGTATGTCTTATTGGGTCAAACGGATGCGGAAAATCTACGCTTATACGCACACTTGTAGGTTTGCAAGATGCTTTAGGCGGTAGAATTGAGATTAAAAATAAAAAATTAAATGATATTTCACTTGCCGAGAAGTCTAAACTTATTTCTTGGGTACTAACAGACACCATGCCTACAGGTTCGCTTAAAGTGAGTGAAATTGTAGAAATGGGACGTTTCCCATACACAAATTTGTTTGGAAAACTTTCTGACAAGGATAAGAAAATAATAGATGACTCTATTAATGCAGTTCATCTTTCACATAAAAAAGATTATAGGTATAGTTCACTTTCCGATGGGGAAAAACAGCGCACCATGATAGCCAAAGCTTTGGCACAAGACACCCCTATTATCTTCCTCGATGAGCCAACATCGCATCTAGACTTGCCTAATACCATAGAAATTATGCAACTTCTGCAAAGTTTGGCACGCAAAACTAAAAAAGCTATTCTGCTTTCTACACACGAATTGGAACTTACCCTACAAGTGGCAGATAAAATATGGATGATGACTCCAAACAAACTTACAAGAGGATTGCCAGAAGATTTAATTTTAAGTGGCAGCCTTCAAAAAACGTTTGGAACAGAGCATTTCCGTTTCGACGAAACCACAGGTGGATTTAGAATGAACTACTCTGCCAGTAAAGAAGTGAGCCTTAGTGGCGACAAAGGAGTATTTTATTATTGGACAGAAAGAGCACTACTTAGAAATGGTTATAAAATAACAGAAAACTCTCCACTTTTGATAAATATAAAAGGTGATGGTAAATGGGACTTACACCTAAATACACATCACCACGAGTTTTATACCATTGAAAATTTATTATTTACCATGAGCGAGTGGGAATCCAAATTTCTCTCTGAATAGTTCAAATGCAGCTTCTGTGGCTTGAGATATTACCTCTGCACGAGTGCCATCAAATTTACATAACTGACTATAAACATTTTCTCTGTCGGCCACTGCCATCCAAACAGTACCAACAGGTTTTTCTGCACTTCCTCCTCCCGGACCTGCTATACCAGATGTAGCAATAGAATAATCGCTATTTGTGATTTTGCGTACACCCATTGCCATTGCTTCCACAACAGGTTTGCTCACAGCACCATTCTGCTCTATATATTCTGCAGGCACACCAAGTGTATTTATCTTCACCTCATTGGCATAAGACACCACTCCACCCACATAATAAGCAGAACTTCCTGCCACAAGTGTAATCTGATGCGCTATATTTCCACCAGTACAACTCTCCGCAGTACAAACAGTAAAATTTTTCATATAGTTAGGAGTTAGGAGTTAGGAGTTAGGAGTTAGGAATTAGGAATTAGGAGTTAAATTTGAACTCCTAATTATTTATATTAACCTTTAATTTTTCTAATGCGTTGTAACAAAGTTGGATGTGAGTATTTGAAGAATACAAATGTTGGGTGTGGTTGAAGATTTGATAACGCTTCAGAAGAAATTTTCTTAAGAGCAGAACACAAAGCTTCACCCAAACCATATTTTGCAGCAAAAGCATCAGCCTGATATTCATTTTTACGAGAAGACATATTAGTCAAGACACCTAATAAAATAGATACAGGACTATAAATCATCATAAATGCAAAAAAGCCTAAATGGAAACACACCTCACTACCACCCAAAGCTACAGTAAGAGCCTCAGAAGATACAAAATATCCAAGTAGTGCAAACATACATAGAGAAATCACAGCAGATTTAATCAATGAACCTATAATATGTTTGTGTTTGTAATGACCTATCTCATGAGCAAGCACCGCCACAATCTCCTCTGTTGTCAACTTCTCTATTAAAGTATCAAATAAAACTATACGTTTTTTAGGACCAAAGCCAGTAAAATAAGCATTAGCCTTTGTAGAACGTTTAGAACTATCCATCACAAAGATATTAGTAAGATTAAAATCTGCTTTTTTTGCAAAATCTTCTATCGCAGTTCTCAACTCGCCCTCTTCAAGTGGAGTTTGTTTATTAAACAAAGGCACTATAAGTTGTGAATAGAACATGGTCATAAATAGTGTGAATACCATAAGTACAGCCCATGCCAATACCCAAAAATATTCTGGAATCCAAACGTAAATGGCAGTAATAGCGCCAAATAAAACTGCATTAATTATTACAGAAACTAATAATTCCTTTATTTGATCTAGCCAAAAGGTTTTTTGAGTAGATTTATTAAAACCAAATTCTTCTTCAATCTTAAATGTTGAATAATACGTAAAAGGAATATCAATAATAGAAGATATTACATTTAATAGTACAAGGAATGCTATAGAAAGTAAAATTTGATCATTAATTACTTCTCTTAAAACACCATCAAACCAGCCATAGAAACCAATAAATAAGGCAACTAAAGATATAACAATGTTTATAGAAGACATCACAGTACTAAACTTGTAGTTGGTCATACTATACCTTTGCTGTTTGGCATACTTTTCTGCATCATAAATTCCTTCCAATTCTGCAGGTATAGGCTTACCAAACCAAGTAGAATTAAGGTAAGAAACCACTCTATTTAATACAAATTCAGCTAAAACTATAGCTATAATTATCCAAAATACGAAATTGTACATATTCTAAAATTTTAATTGTAATTTAAGATTAAATTGACGCCCAGACAAATAATTTGGCACAGCGTATTGAATATTATAAATATCTGTTACCCAATAATATGAGTTAACATTATTAAATCCAAACAAGTTTAATACTTCAAATGAAACCAATATTTCTCTAAATGGTTTAAAGAATCCACGACCCATCCAAGCATCTTTACCCTTTTCAAATTTTCTTGAAAGTCCTATGTCCACCCTTCTATAATCTGGCATACGAGCACTAGATGCTATATATTTAGAACTACGTGGAGGACCTGTTGGCAAACCTTGCGCCCAATTAAACAACACATGGATTCTATATTGAGGAATACCAGGAATATAATCTTGGAAGAAAAGCGACACATTATACAATTGGTCTGTAGGTCTTGGAATATATCCGTGACCATCGCCATCTATATCTTCCATAGTTCTAATAAGCGAAAAACTCACCCAAGAGTCCACACCCGGCACTACCTCGCCAAAGAGTTTCACATCAAAACCAGCAGCATAACCATGAGCACAGTTTTTACCCATGTAATTTATACTCACATTGTCTAGAGTATATGGAATGATATTATCTAAATACTTATAAAATACCTCTGCAGTTAACTTAAACGGCCTATTCCAAACTCTATAATAATAGTCCATACCAGCAATAAACTGCAAAGAACTTTGAGAACGAATATCTCTATTTAAGTAATTTGTAAGATTACCACCTATAGTCACAGTATCCACAATTTCCTTATAGGTAGGAGATTGATAATACAAACCAGCAGCAAATCTAAACCTTATATCTGGTTTAATATCAGGGAAATATGCAATTACAGCGCGAGGACTAATCGTAAATTCATTATTAAATGTCCAATAATTCATACGCACACCACCTGTAAAAGAAATCATCCCACCCTTATTCAAGTGCCAGCGATATGTATCTTGGATATATGCTCTTATTTTAGATTCAGAAAGATAATTATTAGCAGCCAATTTATAGTACAAATTGACATCTGGAGTATATGGAATAGAATATCCAGAAGAATCTCGCAATTCCCACTCATTGACACTCTCATTTACTCTTTCATAAACATACTCTAGCCCCCACTTCAAATCATTATTTTTGTTGAAAGAATAAACACCATCATGAGAAACCTTTGCCACCACACTAGCCATAGTATTTCTAGCATGTTCATAATAGTTTCCTACGCCAGTTTGCTGAGAATCAGAACCATCCATAGAAGAAACCTTATTTAGCCAATATTCACCTTCTATATCATAACTTACCCTCTCATCTGTATAAAAAGAAGAAACTGTTAATCCCAAATTAAGTTTTTCATTTACTTGATACTTGGCAGACAACGCTCCAAAGAAAGTTCTGAACACATCTTTCTCTTGACCATCAAAATAAATAGTAAAATTCTGAATATCATTTAATGATCCAAATGTTGTCGAACGAGTTTCTGGAACAAAATTATAGGTATTTTGTGAAATATTTCCAAGAAAAGAGAGTTCTACCTTTTCATGTGGTTTATAAGTAATATACGTTTGATAATCAAAGAAATTTGGGTTGTACTCAGCCTGGGTTTGTAATGTTCCCAATATAAAAGAGGCATTCTTATATCTAAATCCATGAAGTTGTGAATATTTCTCATTTGAGCTACCCACGTATGCTGTAGCACCAGTAAAGCTACCTGATACTCCAGCTTCAAAACTTCTTGGTTTTCTATATTCTATATTTAATACAGAAGATAATTTATCGCCATACAAAGCATCAAAACCACCAGCAGAAAAATTCACACCTCCAGTCATATCTGGGTTCACAAAACTTAATCCCTCCTGTTCCCCATTTCTTACAAGATAAGGCCTATACACCTCTATACCATTAACATAGACACTATTTTCATCATAACTACCCCCACGAACAGAATATTGAGAAGAAAGTTCATTATTTGAGCTTACTCCTTGAAAAGTCTTAATAAGCGACTCAATGCCACCACCAGAAGCTTCTGGCAATACTGGAAGATTGCTTAAATCTACAGTCTGCGCAGTGGTATATTGAAATTTTTCACCATGCACCAAAATACCACTTAATCCTTGAGTTTCTTCTTTTAAAACAACGTTTACAAATCTCTCAGGTGCATTGTAAAACTTAATAAACAATTTTTCTTCAATATAACCTAAATGACTGAAAAACAAAGTTATAGTATCTTGTTTTGCTGTCAATGTGAACTTACCAGTGCTATCTGTTATTGCAAAAACCGTATTGTCCGCATTATGTATATCTACATACGACATTAGTTCTCCAAGTTCTGTGCGCACAAAACCTGTAACTTTTTTTTCACTACTAGCCCATAACGGGATACTAACGAAAATTAATAATATGATAAATAATTTCTTCAATATTATTAAAACGAAAAAACTAACCTATTATTTTAAATTTTACAAACTTTAATATCATTAGTTTTACACCTTGTTTATCAAAATTCACTCTCATCTGACGACCAGAAGGTGCATCAATCAACTCCAGCACTTCTCCCACTCCAAAGTGACTATGTTCTATCTTATCTCCTACCTTTACTTTAGAAGCATCATCAGAAGCCATTGCACCTATTCCTACACTAGGTTTTATCAATTTATGTAAACTAGGATTTGAAGTAATAGGTCTGCTATAAGACGAACTAATATGTGTTGGTGTAGAAATAGTTCTATTTCTTTCTATAAACGAATTACCCATTTCTAGATATTGGTCGTCAATTTCAGAAACAAATCTACTCTTTATAGGATAAACTGTCTTGCCAAATCTAAATCTTGATTTTGTATAAAGAATAAAACAACGTTTAGCAGCACGTGTTATTGCTACATACATAAGTCTACGTTCTTCTTCTATCTCATCGTCAGAAACACAGCGAGGCGAAGGGAAAAGTTCTTCTTCTGCTCCAACAATAAACACATAATCAAACTCCAAACCCTTAGAAGCATGCACTGTCATAATTGATACCTTTTCGGCATTTACATCTTCCTCGGTATCAGCATCAGTTTGTAGAGCAGCATCAGCTAAGAAGCCAGACAAAGAAGGAATTTCATCATTCTCCTCTTTTTCTTCCACATACTGAGCGATATTATTGATCAATTCCAGAATATTTTCCTTTGCATCCTCATCTTCTTGTGTCTCAGCAGAATAATAAGGAACCAACCCACTAAAATCCAATATCTTTTTGGTTAAATCCTCCAAACTTAGTTCATTCATATCAACCCTAAGCTTTATTATCCCCTCTGTAAATGCAATAAGTCGTTTACCAGCTGCCGCTTTAATTTCTGTACCACCTAAATCATCTGTAGCATCTAGTAATGAAATTCCTCTTTCTATAGCAGAATTGCGCAATCTCTCTAGTGTTGTATCTCCTATACCCTTACTTGGGGTTTTGATTGCACGAAGATAAGACTCATCATCACAAGGATTTACCACCAAACGCAAATATGCCAACATATCCTTCACAGATTTACGTTGATAGAAAGATAGCGAACCATAAATAGCATATGGAATCCTTGCCTTCCTTAATTTATCTTCTATTACACGAGATTGTGAATTTGTTCTATAAAGAACTGCAAAATTATTGTATGAAACATTTTCGTCTCTATTTATTCTGGTAATCTGCCTAACAACTGTATCAGCCTCTTCTAGTTCAGAAGATGGATTATATACTTTTATCAGATGACCACTTCCATTATCAGAATAAAGAGTTTTAGGAATACGTTGACTATTCTTCTTTATTAATGAGTTTGCAGCTTTAACTATATTCTCTGTAGAACGATAATTTTTTTCTAACTTGAATAATTTTGCTTCTGGATAATTATTCTGAAATTGAAGAATATTACTAATATCTGCGCCTCTAAAGGAATAAATACTTTGAGAATCATCTCCAACCACACAAACTCTGTGATGTTTATCTGCAAGAAGTTTTATAATCTTATATTGAGCCAAATTTGTGTCTTGATACTCATCAATAAGTATAAATTGAAATTTCTCCTGATATTTTTCTAAAACTTCGGGATGTTCTACAAAAAGTTTATAAATCAACAAAAGCATATCATCAAAGTCTATAGCATTGGCGATTTTACACCTTTCTACATATTCTTTGAAAATATTCTTTATTTTTGGTATTCTATGAAGTACATCGTATGTTACACCCTCTTTATCTCCGTATTTATCAGGTGTAATTAATCTATTTTTGGCAGATGAAATTCTTCCTGCCACCACATTGGGCGTGTATAATTTTTCATCCAGTTCCATCTGTTTTACAATACTCTTAATTAAACTTTTAGTATCTGTAGTATCATAAACAGTGAAATCACGAGTTAAACCTATATACTCATGCTCATCCCTTAGAATGCGTGAAAACTGTGAGTGAAAGGTTCCCATTGCCACATATCTAGCCAAGTGAGGATCTACCATACTTGTGATACGAGACTTCATTTCTCTCGCAGCCTTATTAGTAAAAGTAAGAACAAGAATAGAATTTGGGGCATAACCTTCACGAAGTAGTTGAGCCACTTTGTATGTAAGTACACGCGTCTTGCCAGAACCAGCTCCTGCAATAATAAGAGATGGCCCTGAATTGTACATTACAGCATTATACTGACTTTCGTTTAAGGTATTCATTTTTTTGACAATTTTTTTGGACAAAAAAGGAGCTGACGTATTCAGTCAGCCCCTTTATATTACTATAAGTTTCTGATTAATAGAAGTTAACACGATTATCTTCTACCTCTGATTGATTTTTAAGAGCTTCAAAAATCATCATTTGATAAGGAGTACGAGAAGATAAATTGTTAATTTCATATTGAATATTAATTTCACCAGCTGCAGGTGCGTTGTTTAGTTTTAATACATAAACACCGTTATTACCAGCAACATATTTAATACCACCATCTGTAATTAAAGATGGGATTGCACCAGCAACTTTAGGTTCTCTACCAATACCTGGGATAAACGCACTATTCATAGTAGCGTTATCAGCAGTTTTAACTTGACCTAAAACTGAAATATCATCAGAACCAGCTAGTTTTGCTTGCATATCAGCAATCATGCTTTCTGCTTTTTTAGCATTCATAACTGCTAATTTAACATCAGATTTAACGTTTTCTAGAGATTTGTTACCTTTTGGATTTACTTCTGCTAACATTGCAACAACAAATCTATCACCACATTCAAATACTTGGTCTGCAACTTCGCCTGCCTTGTGTTGGAATGCCCAGCGTACAATTTGACGAGAGTCTTTTAAATCTGCAACTGCATTGTCTGCGCCAGTTAGTTGGATAGAACGTAAGAATAAACCTTGTTCTGCTTTTGCGCTATCAACAAATGCTTCTGCTGTCGCGTTATTTGCTATATATTGGCTAGCGTTATTGTAAATAATACCATAGGTTTGTGAGCTAGCTTCTACTTTACGAGCAAGAACGCATAATTTAACTTTTTGTACTGGTTTTGTAGCTTCTGTAATCTCTACAACTTGAACCATTCCAGAGAATGGGAATGAGAATGCTTTGTTAACTTTACCTTTGAAGCAAGCTTTGCTAAATTCTGCATCAAAGTCACCTTCTGACATCCAACCTAGTTCACCACCATTTTGAGATGTACCTGCAAGTGAATTGTTTTTAGCTAGTTCAGCAAAATCCGCACCTGCTTTTAACGCAGCAAGAATACTATCAGCTTTAGCTTGGGTTTGAACCAAAATATGACGTACTTTAATAGAATCTGGAGCAGAAATACCAGTTTCTACAATACGAGCCATTTTGTATGTATTGCCATATAATCTAGGTAATGTTGTTTCACCTGATTTACCTGAGAAAGCAAATTCACGGAAATCTGAATCAATTTTATTTTTGCTTAAAGCGATATCGCTATATGGTTGGTCTGAATTTTGATTGCAAAGCGCAACAAAATCATTAGATGAAGAGAATTCGTTGTAAAGACCTTCAATCCATGTTTTGATATTTTCAAAATCACTTGCAGAAGGTTCTACTAGGAATGTAATATAATTTAGTTTACGAGATTCTTCTGCATTGTTATAAAGGTTGATATTAGCATTATAATATGCATTGATTTCACTATCAGAAACTGTGAATAAAGAATCAGCTAAAGTGTAATATGGTTGATTTACATAGCTAATATTAGCTACTTTTTTTGCTTCAAATGCAGCAGTTGCATCTACGTTACTATAATTAAATGAAGAAGCAACAAGAGTATTGTATTTGTCTTCCAACATTTGAAGTCTTACATTACGTTTAACGAATGACCAATATTTAGCTAAATCGCCATTTGGTTCTTGGTTTATAGCTTCTAAAAGGTCATAAAGAATATTTTTATCATAACCATTCTTTTCTGCGTTATAGAACAAACGTAATGAAGCCATCATTGGATGAGGAACATCACCTGTTAATTGTTTGGTAATTTCTTCATCTGTAACAACGATACCTAGTTCTTCACATTGAGAACCAATAAGTTGTTCGTGAAGGAATGTATTCCAAACAGAATTTTGTACTTGACGTGTAGTGTTTTCATCTAAACTACTTTGACCCATTTCCATTTTGTAGAAAGTAGTCATCTCATCTATACGTGCCTCATATTCTTGGATACTAATTTCATTACCTTCTACAGTACCAACTGTTGTACGGCTATCGCCGAACATGGTTTGAAAATCAATACCACCTAAAATAAATGCTAATAAAGAGCCGCCTATCACTATACTTAAAAGCAGACCTCTTTTTCTAATGTTTTCTAATGTAGCCATTTTGCTATGATTTTTTCTTTTTAAAATTTTAGATTGCGAAGATAAGAAATTTTTATCAAAATTCTATATTAATATTCCATTTATTTATAGACTTATTCCTCTTCTTCATCCAAAGGGATAATACCTTGTGGTTTAAGAACCTTATATTTGGTCAATCTCTGGTTGGATTCCATCCCTATACCAGTAATTATCTTGTCTTCTTGTGTTATTTTTACAAACTTGTCTGTGAATATTCTATCTTCTTTTTGATGCACATATAATATTTCAGACTCAAATCTTTCTCCATCCACATTTACAGCACTTACAGAATCTGACAAAATCCATTGTTCAAGTTCTGTATAATAAATTGCCTTTTTCGCATCCACCTCTGAGTGAACCTCTAAATTAACATCAAACTGCTCCAAATGTATTCCTTGAGGGAATTCCCAAGTAGGATTTGCCTTTTTATCAAAAACTAACCACTCTGGAGTATTAACCCTAAATCTTGTAATACCAGAATCTGAGACTAGTGTAGTGACATTATATGTCTTCATTACCGCAGCAGAATCTCTTACAACACCTAGCGTAGCCGTGTTTTCTACAGAAGAAGAGCATGATTGTAAAACAAGGATAACGATTGCCATAAAGGCAACCGTTATTCCCAAACTTATATTTTTATATAGTGTCTTCAAACTGTATTATTACTCGCGGCAGATAACTGTTTCACCAATAACTCCACCTACAGTAAATGGTTCACCCACATTTAGTTGGTCATGCATAAACACATCATCAGCATTTGGATAATGTTTACGGAATGAGTTAATTAATGTATTAGCTTTTTCTGCTAATTCTGGTTCAACTTTTTTAGCTTGTTGTAGTTTATCAACAGCAGCCCAATATTTAGTGCTATTTAAAACTTTATCTCCTGGATATGGATCTACTGCTGCATATACTTGACCTAATAATAAGTATGGCTCACCTTGGTTAGAGTCGTATTTAATAGCTTCTCTAGCAGATGAAATGGCTTCTGCAAAGCGTTTGCTTGCAAATAATACTTGTGCTTTTTCAAATGCGTATGTATATTTTAAAGAATCTACAGTTTCTAAAGTTAATGCTTCATCATAGTATTTAACTGCTTTTGCATATTCTTCTTTCTTTAAATATTGACGAGCACAACCTAAAGCTGTTTTTGCTACTGGGTTTAATGCATGAGCATATCTAGAAGCTGCAAAATAAACTTCAGATTCTTTACAATCTGCTTTTTCAAAAATATTGATAATTTTTTCTAGTTCTGCATCATTTGCTTTGTTTTCTTCTACTTTAGTAGCAAATACACCTTCTAATGTAGCACAATCTGCAACACCTGAGTTTACGAAAATCGCATTTAAATTATTTCTTGTAATAGTGTAAGCTTCTTTATATTTATCACCTTTAGCAATACGTTGGTCAACAATATCGCCTAATTTGATATAAGAATCAATGAAGCTTTCGCTATATTTAGCTTTGTCTGATTGATAACGGTGTTCTAAAAGTTCAAAATATTTTTGAATAACGTCATTATCAGACTCTGCTCCACGACCAAGAACTGATTGTTCTAACCAAGGTAAAACAATAGTTGCATAATCTTTATCCGCAGAATATTTAATGTAGTCAATAGCTTGACGACCACGAATATATGACTCTGGGTATTTTTTGTTTGTACCATAATATTTAACACGTTGGTCGTAGCATTTCATTAATTCTTCAAATAATGCTTGTCTTTTTGCTTGATCTTGTTCAGTAGATAATTTATATGCTAAGATATAAGCACCTTGGCTATAAAGATTGGTACCAGCAGCAGTTGGGCATTCTTCAAACACTACTTTCCAACTGTCATACGCAGCATTATAATCTTTAATTTTGTAATAGTTTGTGTAAAGACTTAAGTTTTCCAAGCAACGAATTGAATCTTCGCCTGTACCAAACTTGCTTCCATCTTCTACTCCTTTTACAGCAAAAGATGGTAACGCCACCATTGTAGCAACCGCTAATAATAATGTTTTGATTTTCATAAGACTATTTTTATTTGAGTTAATTTCCGTTTGTTAGACCTATTAATTAAACCTACGTTTAACGAACCAACGTTCATTCAGTGAAACACCTATACCTATTTTTCCATATTGTTCCACCAAACCTATATTTTTCACACTACCTTGTTGACCATATTCAAAATGTAAATTCAAAGTAGTTTTAGTATTTGGGAGTGGGAATCCTATACCACAAGTTATAGCCCACTTATTATAGTCACTTCCGTTTACCTTTACATATGAATTTGAATAATTGGCACCTAGTCTAAATCTCATTAGTTCAACATAGTTCTTTGACAATGGATTATGCACATACTCTGCACCAAGAGCATATACAAATCTATCGGTAAAGACATTTTCCTGAGAATAATATTTCACTTTTGAGAGTTCCATCCAAGTAACATCTGCACCTATAAGTAATCTATTATTCCATAAATAAGAAACACCTGCACCTACTGTTTGAGGATAATCAAACTCGTATGACTTTCCATCAAAATCCTCTATATTGGTGACAGAAGTGATTTCTGTACTGTTTTTCATTGGTAGTTTCATAGTATATGTTCCACCCAAAACTAACATATCATCCTCACCTATTGGTTGATGATATTGAATACCAAAATCACATTCCCAAGCACTTACATAAACTGCATTTTGATATTGTGTCATATTAAACAGAGCCTCATCTGGGAATGTTACCTCTCTGTAGTGCATGATATTACCAAAAAGGTATCTACCATTCACACCTATGGCTACCCTATCACAAATATCAAATGACAGACCTAAATATACTTGTGTTATACCACCTTTGCCATAAAAATATTGAGAAACATTTAATGAATCCTCATAATTATATGATGGTTGAGTATCTGTAAATTTATATTCATAACCTACCACTGTAAGTGGATTGACACCAAAACTAATAGCAGCCCATTTTGCCAGCGGCATTTGGAATGCCACATAATCAAGATTTCCAGCAAACTGAGTATTTCTTCCCGCAGCTGTTTTACTTCCATCAATAACCCCAGAAACACCTAAATCCATCATAAATGTTAGGCTATCTATAGAGGTATATGATGCAGGGTTTGATGGATTTATCACTTTGTTGGTTCTCATACCGTATCCAATCCCACCCATAGAAAGAAGAGCTCCAGAAACTGGATTCTGAAATTCTCCATATCCGTATCTAGAAAATGGCGAAGCAGTTCCCGCTGCAAAAGTAGCAGAAACTGATAGTAAAACACCTAAAATTATATATGCTAGTCTTTTGAAATACATTTATTATATCTTAAGATTTCATTCAAACCTATAAGCAACAAATTTGAAACTACAAAGATGGCACTTTTTAATCTTTTTTCAAAGAAAAAAACGTCTCCACCCGTTAAAAAAACTGAAAGATTTGGATTTTTTTTCTTAATTTGAGAAATATAACCCTCAATTTCAAATTCAATCCCTCTTAAAACTCCTGCCATCATAGCAGAAGCGGTATCATCACCAAGTAATTTTTCTTCTTCTCTAGCTTCCAATAATGGCAACTTATTTGTAAAGTTGTTCATTGCACGAAGTCGCATATTCACACCTGGTGCAATATTACCTCCTACAAACTCATTATACTCATTTACAAAGTCATATGTTATAGCCGTTCCCATATCTATTATAAACAGAGGAGAATTTGGCTTTAACATATTAGCCCCCACCGCTGCTGCTATTCTATCCAACCCTAGTGTTTTAGGTGTAGAATAGTTATTTTTGATAGGCAACGGTGTTTCTGAATTTAATCTTAAATAATATGTAAAATTAGATTTTAAATGATTTTCTATTTCGTCAGAAATATCAACTACAGAACATAATATAACACTATCAATCAAGTATTTACACTTAATTTCATCTATTAATTCTGCACTATAATTATCCCAAGAAAAAATCTTTAGGATTTCATTTGTTTCTGAAAAAACAGCAGCCTTAACCTTGGTATTTCCAAAATCTAATACTAGATTCATTACTTTCTAATCTTTTCTTCCCAAAATACCCAGAACATAAATATGATAAAATAGAACACATATTTAGATAATTCGTGGAATAAATCGAAGTGATTTGGGAATGATTCAAATAATCCTATTATAGTAGAAATTCTTATTACATTTAAGATCCAAATTAGTAAAATACCTAATGGAATAAACCAAAATTTATGTTTTGCACTTCCTGGATAAAATGCTATAATACAGAAGAATACAAATATTTGTTTAAGTCCAGAACAACTCCAAACTATTTTCACTAAAGAAGAAATTTCTTTTACATACACAGAATTTTTCAGCATCACAACGTCCATATTCAGCACATCTTGAATAAGCCACTGCACTTGTGATGTAAGAAATTCTACAGCATTATTGAAGATAAAAGACAAATCATAACTTCTCCATAAGAAGATTTGTGGCAGACCACGCAAATCTTTGCCTTCTATAAAACTAAACTTCCACAAATAATGTGAAACTAGAAGGATAATAATGAAATATGCCACACCTTTTAGGTATGAATATTTCTTAAGTAATTCTTTAATTTTTTCCATGTATTAAATTACAACTTTTGAGAATGGTACAGAATCTATTGTATCAAAAATACCATCTTTATATTTAAATAACGCAGCTATTGCTATCATGGCAGCATTGTCTGTGGTATAAGAAAATTTTGGGACAAAAATATCCCAACCATAACGTTTTGAATAGTCTTCAAACGCCGCTCTAAGACCACTATTAGCAGACACTCCACCTGCAACAGCTACTCTTTTAATTTTATAATCATCTGAGGCTTTTTTAAGCTTTTTCATCAACACTTCTATTACAGTTTTTTGTATAGAAGCACATAAATCTGCCTTTCTTTCTTCTACAAAGTTAGGATTATTTTTTAATTCATCACGAAGAAAATACATAAATGATGTTTTAAGTCCACTAAAACTATAATCGTAACCTGGGATATTTGGTTTTGAGAAAGTAAATGCATCTGGGTTTCCCTCTTTTGCCAATTTGTCCACAAAAGGACCGCCTGGATAAGGACCACCTAAAAGTTTAGCACATTTATCAAACGCCTCGCCCGCTGCATCGTCTATTGTTTGACCCAAAATGGTCATTTTATTATAGGCCTCTACAAGAATTATTTGTGAATTTCCACCAGAAACTAATAAACATAAAAATGGAAATTCTGGTATATGAGCATCCTCTCCTTCTTCTTTTATAAAGTGAGCCAACACGTGACCTTGTAGGTGATTAACATCTATCATAGGCACATTAAGTGCAAGAGAAAAACCTTTTGCAAATGAAGTTCCAACCAAAAGCGAACCAATAAGACCAGGTCCACGAGTGTATGCTATGGCAGAAATATCCTCTTTTGTTACCCCTGCACGACGAATTGCCTCATGAATTGTAGGAATAATATTTTGTTGATGCGCTCTAGACGCCAATTCTGGCACAACTCCACCATATGCACTATGAATAGCCTGCGAAGAGATAACGTTTGACAACAAATATCCATCTCGTATCACCGCCACAGAAGTGTCGTCACAAGAAGATTCAATTCCTAAAATAACAACATTATTATTTTTTATGTTTTGCTCTTTCATAAGTGCTATTTTTTTTGTATTTTTGTTCGTTATTAAACGGGTTACAAATTTATTAAAAAAATTATTAAAAAATTCCTTAAAATACTAGTTTTCTTATTTGTATTTGTTTTTTGTTTATTCTTGAGCCTTCCTTTGGTTATAACAAACAAGTATGTACAAAGAACAATTATTGATAAAGTTACCACAGAACTTTCTGCTCAATCAAAGGGTGAAGTCTCTGTGGGAGGGGTTAGTTTTTCTTTTTTCTCTGGACTTATCTTAGAAGATGTCACCCTTAAAGACCCTTATGGAAACCTTGTAGCCGATATAGAAGAGTTCCATTTAGATGTTAAATGGAGAAAATTAATTCGCAAAAAACTAATAATTGAGGACATTACCCTAGACTCCCCTACTTTCCATCTCATTACTAATAACAAAGGAGAAACAAACCTACAATTCTTCATAGACGTTTTCCCTAAACCAGAAAATCAAATCCAAATACCTGATATTCTGTTAGAATTGGGTTCTTTGAAAATAAAAAACGGTGATTTTCAATTTGATAATGTTGACAGAGAGCATTTAAACAAATCCAGTTTTGACCCAAATCACTTCAGACTTCAAAATATCAATACAAACATCAGCATAGATTATGCATCCAAGGATAGTCTATATGCACACCTTCATGAGCTTTCTGCGACAGAAAGAGAGGGATTAAAACTTGATAATTTAAGTTTTACCTTTGGTATTGGTAAAAATCAACTTTACATCAACCCATTGGAGGTAAAACTACCAAACTCTGTGGTTCAAATAGATGAAATGTCATTAACCTATGATAGTCTTCAACAGATTTTCAACGAAGAGTCTCTTAAGAAAAATGTAAAAATAAAGTTCAGTTTAAAGAATGCTAAACTTTATGGGAAAGACTTTAAATATCTAGTTCCTGCATTAAAGAACCTAGACAAGCCATTTATTACTAGTGGCAAAATCAGTTACTATAACAACAACCTAAACTTACACGGTTTTAATGCAAAATATAGTGACAATATGCAGGTGAAGCTAAGCGCACAAGCCAATGGCATAGACCGCATAGAAGACACATATGTTTATGCAAATATCCAACAAATAAGTACAAATGCCAACGATTTAGAGAACTTAATCTCTGATATTACCCAAAAACCATATACTTTACCACAAGAGGTAAAAAAATTAGGAAAATTTAAATTTACAGGAAATATAGTTGGTTTCTTATCAGAAATTGTGGCCTACGGCAAACTTAATACTGATGCAGGAAAAATTTATACAGACTTAAAAATAAATTACAATACCAAAACTACAGACTGGAAATTTAATGGTAAAATTGGTACAGAAGACGTAAACTTGGGTAAAATTCTAAATAAATACTCAGATTTTAATGATATTCACTTAGACGTAACATTTAACGGCGAGAAAAAAGCCAATAAAAATTTATCTGGCCACGTTAATGGTATAATTTCATCATTTGACTATAAAAAATATGAATTTGACAATATTATAATCAATGGTAATTTCAGTGAAAAGAATGTAAATGCAGAAATAGAATATAAAGACCCAGAAAATGGACACCTGCACTTACTTGCAAATATGGATATTAATCCTGATAAAACATACGACATCTCACTAGATGGTAGAATAGATACTGTATGTTTGGCAGCCATGAAATTGATTGATGTCTTCCCTACATTCAAATTCTCTACCACTATCCAAAGTAAACTAAAACTAAGTACAATTAACGATATTGAAGGTTACGTTGCCATTGATTCTATAAACTTAACCAACGATAAAGTTAATATGAATCCAGAGAATATCATTCTTATAGCAGAAAATACAGAAGAAGGCAAACATATTTGGTTGGATTCTGATTTTGCTGCAATAGATTTAAATGGACAAATAGATTTCAACACTCTCGCTAATAATATTAAATATGTAATCTGCAAGGAATTAACTAACATTCCAAAACTTGCTACTGTTAAAAAGCAAGGTAATAACAATTTCAGACTAAATGCAGACATTGCTCCACTGAGTGACTATAGTTACTTCTTTGCACAAAAAATGAGTATAGATGATACTACCCATATAAATGCATTCTTCAATGATAGTACAGATTTAATAGAATTTAATGCATATTCAAACCACATTGATTTGGGTCAATCTAGCATTGATAGTTTAAATATCCACCTACATAATTTCACAGAAAGAATTAACCTAAATGTAAATGCTATTTCTCAAAACTGGATTGACACTACAGATATAAGCATAAATACAAACATTGGAGACAACAATGTAAACCTAAATTTTTGGTGGGAGAATAGTGTTGAAAAAGAGATTTCTGGAGAGATTAAAACTAGCATAAACTTCAACGAAGTAGAAGACGGCCAAAATATAAACCTAGATTGCCGTCTACTGCCAAGTACTATGATACTTGCAGACTCACTTTGGCACGTAAGAGAAGGTCATATCCATTTCAACGACAATTTACTTAAAGTTGACAGTGTAAGATTTGATGGACCAGAGCAACACCTAAGAATAGATGGTATTTCTAGTAAAGATAGAGAGGCAGACTTAATTCACGTATCTGTTAAGAGAATCGACCTAAAATATTTGAGTGAGGTTTTATATATGCCAGATATAAAACTACTTGGTATTGTTACAGGCGATATATTAGCAGGGAACGTAATGAAAAAACCTATCTTAAATGCCAAAGTAACTTGTAAACAATTTGGCTTAAACGAATTTCCACTGGGGGATGTAGTAGAAGCTACTGCTAAATACAACCATGAAAAAGAGCAAATAGACCTACATGGTTTAGTAGAAAATGCAGCAAAAGACACGTCGGAGGTTAATGGTTTCGTTTCTATTGTAAGAAATGAAATGTTACTAGATATAGATATCAATGACTTACAATTAGGTTTTATAAAACCATATTTAAGTACATTTGCCAACGACCTAAGGGCTACTGTTAATGGAAAACTATACGTAGGTGGCCCATTAGATGCCATTGAAATATGGGGTAAAGCATATGCCAGAGACGCTATGCTTTCTATTGACTTCCTAAAATCTGAATTCTATTTTGAGGACTCTGTTACAATTCATAAAGATGCATTTTTCCTTGATAATATTGAGATACGAGACAGATATGGAAACAAAGGCATGGTTAATGGTTTGATCAAACACCATTTATTCAGAGACTTCGACTATAGAATTGATATTGATGTAAACAATATATTAGCATTTAATACAACAGAAGTAGATAGCCCTGACTTCTATGGTAGATTCTTTGCCACTGGCAAAGCTAGTATTATTGGAGACATGAACAATGTTAATATAGATGTTATTGCCAAACCAGAGAAAAATAGTTATTTCGCCATCCCTATCGACAGTTATTCCTCTGCAACCGACAATCAATTTATTACTTACATTGCACCAAAAAAAGAGAAAGACGCTAGAGAAGAAAGAAAGAAACAAAGAAGAAAAAGGATTTATGAATCTGTAATGTCAAAACTTAACGTAAAACTTAATGTAGAGGCTACTCCAGATTTAGAGGCACAAATTATTATGGATAGTCATACGAGTGATGATGTGATTAAGGCTAGAGGCAATGGCAACCTACAGATAGAAGTAGATAATAACGTGAACGTAAAAATATACGGTAACTACGATATTACAGAGGGAGAATACAATTTCTCACTTCAAGGAGCATTACGCAAAAGATTTGAAGTAGATTCAGAAAGTAGTATTTCATTTGACGGTGACCCTATGACTCACTGTAATATGAATATCAACGCAAAATATCAAACCACCGCTTCACTTTCAGACCTACTTGAAAGCAGTGTAACTTCATACCTTAATAGTAATATTGTTAAAGTAGATTGTATAGCAAATATCACAGGTCCACTTCTACAACCTATTGTTAAGTTTGATATCAAACTACCAACTGCAGAAGAAGAAGTGCAACGTTTGGTTAAAGCAGCCATCAATACAGATGAAATGATGAGCCAACAAATGGTATTCCTACTACTTACAGGTAGATTCTACAATCCATCTGCAACACAAAATACTGCTGGAAATTATTCAACACAACTAGCTACATCATTTGCAGCAGCTACCATTTCTAGTCAAATCAACTATTGGCTAAGCCAAATTAGTAATAATGTAAACCTAGGTCTTAACTATATTGACAATTCAGACACAGACCTTGACAACAGACAATTTGCTGTTAATATTTCTACCAACTTCCTAGACAATAGACTTATACTTAATGGCAATGTAGGTTATAGAACACAATATGGAAATGAAGACTTCATAGGTGACTTCGAACTGGAATATAAGCTTATTAAATCGGGGCGTCTACGTCTGAAAGCGTACAACAAAACAAATGACAGGCTATATTCTACAGCACTTTACACTCAAGGTTTAGGTATTATGTATCGTGAAGATTTCGACACATGGGAAAACCTTGGCAAATATTACAAAGAAGTATTCCGCAAGAAAACTCCGGAAGAAAAAGAACAAGAAAAGAAAGAAAAAGAAGCAGAAAAAATAAGAAAAGCTCAAGAACGTGAAAATAAACGTATTCTTAAAGAAGATAGAGAACGCAGACACGAAGAATACGTCGCAAAACAAAAAGCTGAAAAGCAACGACAAAAAGAAGAGAAAAAACGTCTGAAAGAAGAAAAGAAACGACTAAAAAAAGAGCAAAAGCAAAAAGAAAAAGAACAAAAACAATAATATATGACATTTAAAGATTTAGGACTTAAGGAGAGTATTTTAGAAAGTATAAGCAAGTTAGGATTTGAGACTCCATCTCCTATTCAAGAGCAAGTTATACCTTATTTATTAAATAACGAATCTGATATTGTGGGCCTTGCCCAAACAGGCACAGGAAAGACAGCTGCATTTGGTCTTCCTATCATTCATCTTACAGAATCAAAAGACAAATACATACAAAGTTTAGTTTTAGCTCCTACCCGCGAACTTTGCGTACAAATAGCCACAGAGCTAAAACGCTATAGCAGCTTGATGGAAGATATACGCATTGTTGCTGTTTACGGTGGTGAAGATATTAGAAAACAGCTTAAAGAGCTAGACCGCACTCCACATATATTGGTAGCTACACCTGGGCGTCTTATCGACTTAAAGGAAAGAGGTAAGGTTGATTTATCAAAGGTAAAATACCTAGTTTTGGATGAAGCAGACGAGATGCTAAACATGGGTTTCTTAGATGATATTACAAATATTCTTTCATCTACTCCTGAAGACAGACGCACCCTACTCTTCTCTGCTACCATGCCAAAAGAAATTGCAAATATTGCTAAACGCTACATGAAGAACCCTATTGAAATTTCTGTAGGCCAACGTGGCGAGGCAGCAAAAAATGTAGAGCATTACTATGTACTAACAAAAAGTACACATAGATACGATGTACTTAAACGAATATTAGACTACAACCCAGATATTTATGGTATTGTTTTCTGTAGAACACGTCAAGAAACCAAAGATGTGGCTGAAAAACTTATGGTAGACGGTTACAACGCAGATGCACTTCACGGTGATCTTTCTCAAGCTCAACGCGATGCCGTTATGAATAAGTTTAGAATTAAACACCTACAAATATTGGTTGCTACTGATGTAGCCGCTCGTGGTCTAGACGTAAACGACCTTAGCCATGTAGTGAACTATGTGCTTCCAGACGACAAGGAGACATACACTCACCGTAGCGGTAGAACTGGCCGTGTAAATAAATCTGGTATTTCTATTGCTATTGTTACTCCTAGAGAAAAAATGTCTATTAAATCTATAGAAAAAGAGATTAAAAGAACATTTACTCAAATGGAGATCCCTACTGGCATGGCAGTCTGCCAAAGACAACTTATGTATATGGTAGAAAAGATGCAAACTGTAGAAAAGAACGAGAAATTACACAAACTACTTCCTGATATTTACGAGCAATTAAAAGATATGGATAAAGAGGAAGTAATTTCTCGTTTTGTGTCACTTGCATTCAACCCTATCCTAGATTATTATCAAAATGCTCAAGACCTTAACGCACTTGTTCGCAAGGAAATAAAAGAAAACAGACGAGATGCTAAAAAACAAGAGCAAGAAAAACTTTCTCGCCGCGAAATGCGCAAAGGCAACAGAAAAGATATGATTAGACTTAAGATTAATCGTGGTAAAAAGGACAAAATGGATCCACGACGTTTCTTAGGTATGATAAATGAAATCCTAAACGATAGAAGCATCGAGATTGGTAATATTGATATTACATCCAAATTTACCTTCTTCGACTTCCCAAAAGCTCATGCCGACAAACTTATGAAGGTATTCTACTCGCACCCTAGAGCAAGAGGTATTCAACTGAATCCGGTTAAGTAAATATATTTATTGTGTTTCTTAAAAATATCGAGTAGAGCTACACAAACATAAAACAAAAAATCTGACGCCTAAGCGTCAGATTTTTTTATGCTGTTCTCATAAAATTGCTTTTAAAGGAGGGATTTTTAGGCGTCGCGCAGTCTGAAAAACCGGAGTGTACATACGTACTCGAGGATTTTGAAGACAAGCGCAACGAGAAAAGCACCCTTTAAAACAATTTTATTTTTGTTCTAATTGAAGAGTCTTAGTAGGCTGATCACAAACTTCAGATGGACCAAAGTATTGGATAGGACCTGGGTAAACGTATGCTGTTTCGATAGCCCAAGCAGCACGGTTTTTAGCAAGTTCTTTGAATGGAGCACCTTCTAGTTCTACTAAAGCTTTGCGGATAACAGGTTTCATTTCACCGTGACGACGTTCCATGTTCATCATCATTGTTACAGGAACACCACCAGCAATCCATTGTTCTGCAGGAGCAGTAGTATTGCGGATTAATGACATATAACCAGTTTTACCAGCAGCGATAAGTTGAGCAGCGTTGAAACCTAGAGAGTAGCAGTAGTCTGCGTCGAAGTTAGATGGAGCTGCGCAACGACCTTCGTAACCGAAGAAGTGACCTAAACCAGCAAATTTACCAACGAATTTACCTTCAGCTTTCATTGCAGCTAGGCGAGTTTTAACCATCTCGATAAGAAGTTTTTCTGTTTCGATTAGAGAAACTTGTACGTTACCGTGAGGGTCGCGGTCTAGAGTTAATTGTTTAGCGATAGCTTCAGGAAGAGAAGCGTAAACAGCCGCAGAAGTAGCTGTTAGGCCTTCTAGAGCTTTAGCAACATTTGATTCGTGAGCAAGTAGGTCGTTTAGTTCTGCGATAAGAACTTTCATTTCAGGGATGAATTCGATAAGACCTTCTGGGATAAGGATAACACCGAAGTTGTTACCTTGAGCAGCACGAGCAGCAACTGCGTTAGCGATATCGTCAACGATTTGACCTAGAGTCATTTTTTTAGCTTCAACTTCTTCTGAAACAATGCAAATGTTTGGTTGAGTTTGAAGAGCACATTCTAGAGCGATGTGAGAAGCTGAACGACCCATAAGTTTAATAAAGTGCCAGTATTTTTTAGCAGAGTTAGCGTCACGCATAATATTACCGATAACTTCTGAATATACTTTACAAGCTGTATCGAAACCGAAAGAAGTTTCAATCATGTTGTTTTTAAGGTCACCGTCGATAGTTTTAGGACAACCAATTACTTGGATACCTGTATTTTTTTGTAGGTAATATTCTGCTAAAACGCAAGCGTTAGTATTAGAGTCGTCACCACCGATAATGATTAACGCTTTGATACCAAGTTCGTTGCAGATTTCAATACCTTTATCGAATTGTGCAGTTTCTTCTAGTTTTGTACGACCAGAACCGATGATATCGAAACCACCAGTGTTGCGATATTCGTCAACGATTTCTGCAGTTAGTTCCATATATTTGTGGTCAACTAAACCGCTAGGGCCACCTAAGAAACCATAAAGTTTGCTGTCTTTGTTTAATGACTTAAGACCGTCGAAGATACCTGAAATCACGTTGTGACCACCAGGAGCTTGACCACCAGAAAGGATAACACCTACATTGATAGCTGGAAGTTCTTTTGCTTCTTCTGCTACTTCAAATGTTACAACTGGCATTCCATAAGTGTTAGGGAATAAGTTTTTGATAGCTTCTTGGTCTGCTACAGATTGAGTAGCTTCACCTTCTTTAAGAGCGATAGCACCTTTTAAAGCTTTTGGAAGCTTTGGTTGGTAAGCAGCTCTTGCTTTTTGTAATGCACTTTTAGTCATATCTATTAGATTAAAAAATAAATTTTCAAATTACGAGTACAAAGATACTAAATTTTAATGAGAATTTTAAATATTTAATTATAATAACTATCTTTGTGCTTACATTTTTTAAATAATAAATTTATATCAAGACAATTAAAACTTTCAGACGACAAAATGATTTTTGGTGTATGCGCAAGCATAGCAGAATTCTGTGGCTGGGATACTAAAATGACTCGTCTTATAACAGTTATCTTAGCCCTTGTTGGCACTATTGGTATTTGGGCTTACTTAGTCATTGCATTTGTAATGTACCTTTTAAATAAGTAATGAACTTTCAACTTAAATCGGAATATAACCCTACAGGAGATCAGCCAGAAGCAATAAAACAATTAGTCCAAGGACTAAAAAATGGAGTTTCTGACCAAACTCTTCTTGGAGTTACCGGTTCGGGTAAAACTTTTACTATTGCCAATGTAATTGAAAAAATAAATAAACCCACCTTAGTACTTAGCCACAATAAAACTCTTGCAGCACAGCTTTATAGTGAATTCAAGCACTTTTTCCCAAACAACGCTGTTGAATATTTCGTTTCTTACTACGATTATTACCAACCAGAAGCTTATATTCCTTCTACCGACACATACATTGAAAAGGACTTGGCTATTAATGAAGATATAGACAGACTTCGTTTATCCGCCACCGCTGCCCTACTCTCTGGAAGGAAAGATATTATTGTTGTATCTTCTGTATCTTGTCTTTATGGCATTGGAAATCCAGAAGACTTTACAAAAAATATGATTCATGTAAAGGTAGGTCAAAAAATAGCGCGTGATGTACTTTTAAGAAATCTGGTTAGTGCCCAATATAGTAGAAACGACCTACAACTAGGACGTGCAAATTTTAGAGTAAAAGGAGAAACTGTAGATGTGTGGCTTTCTCACACCGATATAGTAGTCAGAATTGTATTTTGGGACGACGAAATAGAAAGCATTGAACTTCTTGATGCTATTTCATTTACTTTAATGGAAAGCATGGATGAATATTCTATTTCTCCAGCCAATATTTTTGTTACAACACAAGAAAACGTTAACCGCGCCATCGGCGAAATAGAAATAGACCTAGGTAAACAAGTAGAGTACCTTAATTCTATTGGCAAACCATATGAAGCAAAGCGACTTTACGAACGCACTACATACGATGTGGAAATGATGCGAGAAATTGGCTATTGCTCTGGTATTGAAAATTATTCTAGATATTTCGACGGCAGAAAGGCTGGTACACCACCATTCTGTTTATTTGATTTCTTTCCAAAAGATTTTCTTCTTGTTATAGACGAATCTCACGTGAGTATTCCTCAAATTAAAGCTATGTATGGTGGAGATGCTGCCAGAAAGAAAAATTTGGTAGAATATGGATTCCGCCTACCAGCAGCCATGGACAACCGTCCACTAAAATTTGAAGAATTTGAAGCAAAACAAAACCAAACAATATACGTAAGTGCTACACCAGCAGATTATGAACTAGCAAAATCTGAAGGTATCATTGTAGAACAACTTATCCGCCCTACAGGACTTCTAGACCCAGAAATTGACGTTCGCCCAAGCAAAAATCAGATAGACGATCTACTAGAAGAAATTGCAGTAAGAGCTGAAAAAGATGAACGCACCATAGTAACCACTCTTACCAAAAGAATGGCAGAAGAGTTAGATGTTTATCTTAAAAGAAACGGCATTAGGAGCACATACATTCACTCAGATATAGACACTCTAGAACGTGTTCAAATATTAGAAGACCTTAGAAAAGGACTTTACGACGTGCTTATTGGTGTAAACTTACTTCGTGAAGGCATCGACCTACCACAAGTGTCGCTTGTTGCCATTTTGGATGCAGACAAAGAAGGTTTCTTGCGTTCGCACCGTGCACTCACCCAAACAGCTGGCCGTGCAGCACGTCATATCAATGGTAGAGTAATAATGTATGCAGACACTATTACTGATAGTATGAAACAAACCATTGATGAGACCAACAGAAGACGCAAAATTCAACACGAATATAATATAAAGAACAACATTACTCCTCAACCACTCAAACCAAAAGACCAATTTGCATTAAGTAAGGAAACAGAAATACCTGTACAAGTGGCATCTGAACCTCAAGTAAAATACACCGCTAGCAAGAAGAAATTATCAGAAAAAGATATTTCTGCACTTATAGAAGAACTTAAAAAAGAAATGGCTACAGCGGCAAAGTCTATGGACTTTATCACTGCAGCTCAGCTTAGAGACGAAATTAAAAGACTGGAAACTACTAAATCTGACTCCTAAACATAGACACTACTATAGCAGTAGCAACTGATACATTTAGCGATTCAGAAGTTGGTCTTTCTGGTGGATAACTTGGTATTAAAAGTTTTTTATTTGCCACTGCCATCACCTCAGAAGATACACCATTACCCTCATTTCCCATTACTATCACACCATTTTTAGTAAGAAAAGACTTGTTGATGTTATCACCATCAAGTGCTGTAACATAAATAGGAGCATCAAGTTTGCTAAGCTCCTCAACCAAATCTACATAATGCACACGCACCCTAGAGAGAGCCCCCATAGTGGCTTGCACCACCTTTGGATTGTAAATATCAACAGTATTTTTAGATGCAAAAATATTATTTATACCAAACCAGTCTGCAATTCTTATTATAGTTCCCATATTTCCTGCATCCTGTATACCATCTAAAGCCAATGTTAACTCATCTGGATTAATTGCCACATTGTCATGAACAGGCATTTTAAACACAGCAAGCACATTTTGCGGAGTTTCCAAACGAGAAATCTTCTTTAATTCTTCGTATGTAACCACACAAGATTCATTTGCAGACTTCTTGCCATTATAATCAGAAGTATAATAAAGATATTCTGGTATAAAATACTCCATCATATCACCTACTGTTTTATGTCCTTCTGCTATAAAAAGTCCAGTCTGATTACGATACTTCTTTTGTGCTAGTTGATTTATTAGTTTTATTTTTGCCTTTGACAACATAAGTGATGCATTTAGTTCTACAAAGATAAAAAAATTATAGGCATTTATAGAAAAACTCAATAAAAAAGCCTCGACTCTTTAAAGAATCGAGGCTTTTATTCTTAGCAATTATATTTAAGCTTTTACTTGATCTACGATTGCTTTGAAAGCTGCAGGTTCGTTCATAGCTAAATCAGCTAGAGCTTTGCGGTTGATGTTGATACCTGCTTTATGGATAGCACCCATAAGTTTAGAGTATGACATACCTTCTAAGCGTGCAGCAGCGTTAATACGTTGGATCCACAATGCGCGGAAGTTACGTTTTTTGTTTTTACGGTCACGATAAGCATATTGTAGACCTTTTTCCCATGTATTTTTAGCAACTGTCCAAACATTTTTACGAGCGCCGAAATAACCACGGGTTAATTTCAAAATTTCCTTTCTTCTTGCTCTAGAAGCAACATGATTTACTGATCTTGGCATTTTCTTTAATTTTTTTGATTGTTAGCGTCGCCTTGTGGCGAACTTAAAGCTAAACATTCGGTTAATAACTCTTATTTAAGACCCAACAATGATTTTACACTTGACTCGTCTGCTGGAGACACTAGTCCTGAGTAAGTTAAATTACGTTTTGCTTTTGTAGTCTTTTTAGTCAAAATGTGACGTTTGAAAGCGTGCTTTCTTTTAATTTTTCCTGATCCGGTAAGGGCAAACCTTTTTTTGGCACCGGAATTAGTTTTCATTTTTGGCATTGTAAATAAATTATTAGGTAAATAAAATCTTTATTTCTTTTTCTTTGGAGAAAGCATGATAATCATTCTCTTGCCTTCTAGAAGTGGCATTTGATCCACTTTTCCATATTCTTCTAAGTCTTTTGCAAAACGAAGTAATAAAACTTCACCTTGTTCTTTAAACAGAATTGAACGACCTTTGAAGAACACATATGCTTTTAATTTAGCACCCTCTTCTAAGAAGCTGATAGCGTGTTTTAGTTTAAAGTTGTAATCGTGTTCGTCTGTTTGTGGACCGAAACGAATTTCTTTAACCACTACCTTGACATTCTTAGCTTTTTGTTCTTTTTCCTTTTTCTTTAATTGATAAAGGAATTTAGAATAGTCTATAACTTTACAAACCGGAGGATTTGCAGAAGGTGAAATCTCAACTAAGTCTAGTTCAAGCTCATCTGCAATTTGCATTGCTTCCTTAAATTTGTAGATACCGGGCTCTACATTATCTCCAACTAGTCTTACCTCATCTACACCGTAGATATTATCGTTTATACGATGTTGGTCTTCTTTTTGGCGAGGTTTAACATTGTTGTTATTTCTCGGTACAAAAGTTTTTGCGATACGATACGTCCTCCAAACGTTTATTAATTAAGTTATAAAAAATCGGGTGCAAATATACTACTTTTTAATTAACTGAGCAAAAAAATAGTTAATTATTTTGTTTCAAATTCTAAAACTTCTCCGTTTGTTTTAATTTTTGCCTCAGAATCATCAGCAAAATCAAACTCGTAATAAACACCATCGTTTTCAACTTTATCTATTTCTTTGTCGTAAAATTCCCTATCAATGGCTTCATTTACTTCATTTGAATAAATAAAACGTGGCATTTTATCTTTTTTGATATTTACATCTATTTCTGACCAAGCACCTACCATATCAAACTCAATAGTAGTTTTAGATTTGAAAATCACTTTATATTCTACAACTCCATCATCCCATTTTTTATAAACAGCCTTAATTTTAGACTCTGGGAAATAATCTTTGATAAAAAGACCTGCTTTCTCTGGAAGTTGATCTACTGTAATTTTCACTCCATCTTCTTTTGCAAAGCATAGTGTAGCAAAAACACTAGCTATAGCTAATAAAATTATCTTTTTCATATCTTATTTGTTTAGATATTTTGAAGTTTGTTCGTAAACTTCATCATTGATTAATTTTGCAAATTCTTCTACAGACATAGCACCTAAGTCTCCTGCGCCTTGACGACGAACAGAAAGAGTTTTGGTCTCTTGTTCTTTTTCGCCAACGATTAGCATATAAGGGATACGTTTTAATTCGTTGTCACGAATCTTACGACCAATTTTTTCATTTCTATCGTCGATAGTTACACGAACATCTGCAAGTTCAAGAGCACGAGCCACTTCATTTGCATAGTCTGTATATTTTTCACTAATAGGAAGAACAACTACTTGGTCTGGTGTTAACCACAATGGGAATTTACCACCAGTGTGTTCAATAAGTACAGCCACGAAACGTTCCATAGAACCAAATGGTGCACGGTGAATCATAACTGGACGGTGTTTTTGATTATCATCACCAACGTATTCTAGGTCGAAACGTTCTGGTAAGTTGTAGTCTACTTGGATAGTACCTAGTTGCCAACGACGACCAATAGCGTCTTTCACCATGAAGTCTAGTTTTGGACCATAGAATGCAGCTTCACCAAGTTCAACGCGAGCATTTAAGCCTTTTGCTTGGCAAGCCTCAATAATAGCGCTTTCTGCTTTTTCCCAAACATCGTCGCTACCAATGTATTTAGTTTTATTTTCTGGGTCACGAAGAGAAATTTGTGCTTCAAAGTTTTTGAAATCAAGAGCATTGAAGATAATGAAGATAATATCCATTACTTTAAGGAACTCTTCTTTCAATTGGTCTGGACGACAGAAAATGTGAGCATCGTCTTGAGTAAAGCTACGTACACGTGTTAAACCGTGAAGTTCACCACTTTGTTCGTAACGATATACTGTACCAAATTCTGCAAAACGAAGAGGAAGATCTTTATAAGAACGTGGTTTGAACTTGTAAATCTCACAGTGGTGAGGACAGTTCATTGGTTTTAATAAATATTCTTCACCTTCTTCTGGAGTGTGAATTGGTTGGAATGAGTCTTGACCATATTTTGCATAGTGACCAGAAGTAACCCAAAGTTCTTTTTGACCAATATGAGGAGTCATAACTTGTTGGTAACCAAAACGTTTTTGGATTTGCTTTAAGAAATCTTCTAGACGAAGACGAAGCGCTGTACCTTTTGGCAACCACAATGGAAGACCTTTACCAACAGATTCACTGAAAGTAAACAATTCTAGTTCTTTACCAATTTTGCGGTGGTCACGTTTTTTAGCCTCTTCCATCAATTCTAGGTATTCGTCAAGCATTTTCTTTTTAGGAAAAGAAATACCGTAAAGACGAGTCAATTGTTTGCGAGTTTGGTCACCACGCCAGTAAGCACCAGCCACTGCGGTGATTTTAAATGCTTTAATCATACCAACATTGGTAATGTGAGGACCTTTACATAGGTCTACGAAATTACCTTGACGATAAATAGTAATTTTACCATCTTCTAGATCGTTGATAAGTTCTAGTTTGTATGTTTCGTTTTTAGCACCGAACATAGCTAAAGCATCAGCTTTAGAAATTTCTTCGCGAACAACTTGTTCTTTACGAGCAACAATTTCCATTACTTTTGCTTCGATAGCAGCAAAGTCACCTTCTTTGATAACTGCTGTACCTGGGTCTACGTCGTAGTAGAAACCATTTTCGATAGCAGGTCCGATACCAAATTGAATACCAGGATAAAGTTCTTGTAGAGCTTCTGCCATAAGGTGAGCAGAAGTATGCCAGAATGCGTGTTTGCCTTCTGCGTCATCCCATTTGAAAAGTTTAATAGTAGCATCTTCTGTTATAGGGCGATTAATTTCTGTAACTTCGTCGTTAACTTGAACAGCTATAACATCTTGAGCTAGTCTTGAGCTAATGCTCTCAGCTATTTGAAATCCGTTTACTCCATTTTCATACTCACGAATAGAGCCATCAGGAAATGTAATTTTTATCATATCTCTTAGTTTTTAATTATTTCTAATCCGAACTGCAAATTTACTAATTAAAAAGCAATTATTGTTTTATTTTCCTATTTTTTTACTCTTAAAAGAGCAATATAAATGCAAACCACAATTTTCACAATCTGGTTTTAATGCTTTACACACATATCTACCATGTAGAAGTAGCCAATGATGTGCTAATCCTAGTATCTCGTGTGGAATATTCTTTACCAACTTCTTCTCTACAGCAAGAGGGGTTGTAGCTGTTTTTGACACCAATCCTAAGCGATGAGATACTCTAAATACATGAGTATCAACAGGCATTGCAGGCTTATCAAAAGCCACTGCCATTACCACATTGGCAGTTTTTCTACCCACTCCAGGCAATGTTTGAAGCTCGTCTTGCGAAGCAGGCACTACGCCAGAATATTTTTCCACCAACACCTTCGAAAGGCCTAACAAGTGCTTTGCTTTATTATTTGGATAAGACACCGAAGAAATATAATGCAAAATCTCTTCCAAACTTGCTTTTGACATTTCTTCTGCAGTAGGGAAAGCCTCAAACAGAGCTGGTGTTACTTGATTTACCCTTTTATCTGTACACTGAGCAGACAAAACCACAGCTACTAGCAACTCAAAAGGATTGGTATAATTTAGTTCCGATTCTGCCACTGGCATATTTTCGGAGAACCAATCTAAAATTTTATTATATTTTTCGTTTAGTTTCATAAAACAAAAAGAAATGACATATTAAGCCATTTCTTTAGCATCTAGCACATCTATTTCTTCTCCTCTTCTATTAATAAATTTATATTCCAGAAGTGAAAAAGACTGATTTGGTAATATTTTAAATAACAATCCGTATTTTAATCTCAATTTGAACGCAAGACTAGGGAAACCTTGTTTCATATAAGCATATACAAATGGATGAACAAATAAAGTAAACTTATGATAATTAAGTTCTTTACGCACCCTTTCTATTTTATTTATAAGCAAATCTATAAACAGCAAAGAGTATCTAATAGAACCCACTCCACCACAAGTAGGACACTTTTCCTTTGTATCTATCACTGTAGCAGGACGTACTCTCTGACGAGTAATCTGCATAAGACCAAATTTAGACAGCGGCAATACATTATGCTTGGTTGCATCATTTTGCATCATTTCGCACATACGTTCATAAACAGCTTGTTTATGTTCTGCCGAACGCATATCTATAAGGTCAATAATGATAATTCCGCCTAAATCCCTAAGTCTTACTTGACGAGCCACCTCATCAACTGCTGCCATATTCACCTCAAAGGCATTATCCTCTTGGTCATTTGAGTTTTTGTTTCTCACCCCACTGTTCACATCTATTACATGAAGTGCCTCTGTATGCTCTATAACTAGATATGCACCCTTTTTAAATGGCACAATCTTGCCAAATGACGATTTAATCTGCTTTGTTAGATTATAAACATCAAAAATAGGCAAAGTATCATCATAAAATTTTACGATAGAAGCTCTCCCTGGCTCTATTTGACTAATATATGAATGCAAATCTTCATATACAGTTCTATCATTTACCACAATTTGGTCAAAATTTGCATTAAGTCTATCTCTCAGAATCGCCTCTACCCTACTCATCTCCTCATAAACCAAATATGGAGTTTCTTTTCTTCCCTGAATTTTATCAAGAATGGTTTTCCAAACTTGCTCAAGAGATTTTAACTCAGAAATAATTTCCTCTTCTGGTTTATCTTTTGCAACAGTTCTAATTATTGCACCACAATTTTGTATTTTCGCAGCTAAAACTGCTTTTCTAAGTCTATTTCTTTCTCCTTGAGATTTTATTTTTGTAGAAACAGAAACTTTATTTGAAAATGGAATAAATACTAGATTGCGTCCTGCTATAGAAATCTCTGTAGTAAGACGTGGACCTTTTGTAGAAATTGGTTCTTTTACCACCTGAACCAAAATAGAATCACCAACCTTAAGATAAGAAGTTATCTCTGCTTCTTTTGGAAGTTCCTCCTTGAAGACAACATCCTTCATATTATATGAAGAACTTGAACTTTTGTGTTTAGCAAAAAAATCTTTAATCGTAGAAAAATCTAAACCTAAGTCTAGATAATGCAAAAAGCCCTCTTTTTCATAACCCACATCAATAAATGCAGAGTTAAGTCCTGGCATTATCTTCTTAACTTTAGCCAAATAAATATTACCCACAGAAAATGTAGCTTCCCTACTTTCTCTGCTAAATTCTACCAACTTACCATCTTCTGCAAGTGCGATAGAAATCTGAGAATCTTGTACGTCTAATATTAATTTGTTTTCCATGAGATTTTGTTACTAAACAAAAGAACAAACTTTCTTATACGGAAAGTTTGTTCTATGTATGATTGTGAAAAATCTTATTTTTTCTTTTTATGACGATCTTTTCTCAATCTTTTTTTACGTTTGTGTGTAGACATTTTATGTCTTTTTCTTTTCTTTCCGCTTGGCATAGCTATAAAATTTTAGTTATATAATATTATTTTTCTTTTACTGATTCAACGAATGTTTTAGCTGGTTTGAAAGAAGGTACACTGTGAGCTGGGATTGTAATTGTAACTTGTTTTGAAATGTTACGAGCTACTTTTTGTTTTCTTTCTTTTACGATAAAGCTACCGAAACCACGAAGATACACATTTTCTCTTTCAATTAAAGAGTCTTTTACTTGTGTCATAAATTCTTCTACAATGGCTAAAACTACTGTTTTATCTACGCCAGTGTTGTCAGCTATTTTACTTACTATTTCTGCTTTTGTCATGACAATTTATATTTAATATTTATTTTTTCCGAAACAGAGTGCAAATATAGTATTTTTTTTCTTTGTAAAAAATAATTAATTGTAAAAAATATAAGTTTTTTTACTCAAATACCTATAACTTTGGTATTTACCTTAATTATTTAACCATAATCTTTCTAGAAATAGTATTTTTTGCTGTTTCCACTGTCATAATATAAGTTCCAGCATCTAAACCTAAATCCCATCCTGATTCATTTACATCTAGATCTAATAATTTATTACCAGACAAATTATAAACTGAGATAGAAATGATTTCTTCATTGGTGTTTACACTTATTTTTCCTGATGTTGGATTTGGATAAACACTGAACTCTAATGTTTCTTCATCTGTTATACCTACTGTTCCAAATTGTGCATCCAACCAAGATAGACGGTGTTCTATTATGTCATAGAACGCTTCTTTTCTAGAAATAACGTTTTTGTTACCATATTCAGGCCATTTTTTACAATCACATTGTGATGCGTTATTAATTTTTGCGATAAATGCATCCACCTCTTGTATCAAATATGCCATTAGTTCTCCACGTTTTTCCTTCCAACGCTTACGCACCGCAGTTTGGAAACGTGGGTATTTAGCTATTTCATCAATCCATTTAATACCGTATGGATATTCTTCATAAATAAAGGTATCACTCATATCCCATAGAGAGTTACCAAAATCCCAAACTGGTCCGAAGATTAGCTTGGTATCTGCTCCTCTATCTTTGTGCATATAGCAACTACCATGGAAACCTTCTCTATTACCCATTATCTCATACACTAGATAATAATTAACTAAGGTATCCATATCAATGTACTTTTCCCATTCTGTACTTGTTTTATCTTCGCTATAAATAGCACAAGTAGTTTTTGTTAGGAAATTTGTAATATATGCTTCTTGTTGATATGACAACTCCTCTGGAGATTTGTATGTAAACCACATTTCTTCTCCGAATGGATCGTTACAACCTTTTTTAATTGTAATATGTGGATCTTCGCTATAATTATCTATTTCTAGCAACCAACCACCTGTAATATTTTCTGCATTAGTTTCGTTATCTTCTTGTTCTTCAATTTGCACACGATTTGAAGACACTTTGATATGATCTACCAAGAAATATAACCCTTTATAATCTCCATTTAAGAAAAGTTCCACAGGCTCTTGTGTTGGAGTATAATTAAGACCAAAATAACGACTCAAAGCAAAACCTGCTGTGTTTCGTATAAAACCATAATTATCATCGGCATGTGCAAGTAGGTTGAAGCTTTTATCTGTGGTAAGATTTAGAAGCGAAGCCTTCTTATCCATTTTGATACGATATGGTTTTTTATCAAAACCATTCCATGTCCAGTTGCCACGACCTTTAAGTTCTGTAACAAGTGGAGCTGAAGCGCTACCTGCATTTTCATATCCTGCAATACCTTTTGCATCTACATAAATAGTACCAGTTACATATTCTTCTTTTGAAGTAATATCTTTTCCACTATCTGTGGTAAGATATACCACTGGCACTGTATTTGAGTTTGGATTACATGTTGCAGTTTGAGTACCAGAATCTTCTTCTTGGTCATTAAAATCTGACAAAGACATCCATGAGCCTTGATACCAGTTTCCATCTGCATTGTTTTGTGGAACGAAAATATAATTACTTCTAATATTCTTATCTGTAGTTGCAGTACGAATTTCTCCATTAGATGTTATATCATCTTTAAATGAAGAGAAAGTTTGTTTATAAGTTTTATCGGTTTTTGAAGTTTCTAAGAAAATATAACGATAAACATTTGTTACAGAATTATTGAATTTATAAGACCATATATCATTTTCGCCTTTTGTCATTGTAACAAGGATGGTACCTTTTGTTGCATCTTCATATCCATATGCAAATTTTACAGTCTTATATTTCGTAACAGAGTTGTCGAAGTAAATAGTACCTCTGGGAATATCTACAGCACTACAAGTAGAAATTGCAACAAAAATTGAAGCTAATAGAAGTAAGAATTTTTTCATTTTAAATTTGATTTTTAAAGGTTTATCTTCGCAAATATAATAAAAAAAGTCGAAAATACAAATTTTCGACTTTTTCTATTTAAAGAGTTTGTTTACTAATCGTTAATTGTAGTTCTAAACTTACCAGACTTAATTGTACGTTTATTCACGTGAATGAAGTAGTAAACCAAGATTTGTCCTTCAGGAGCATTGTAGATAAATCCATTTGCTTCTGGGCTACAAATTTCTGGAACATTTACATCTACTAGTTCTAGGTTTGTTAACAACATCACTTTACCACTCAATGTAGAAATCATCACAGATACATTAGCACAATTTGTTGTAAATTTCCATTTACCATCTGGTGTACTTGTGATACATACATTATCTGAAGTTGGTTCTACAGAAGGGTCAAATTCATCTACTGTGAAGTGAATTTTATAAATTGCTTCTGAACCGTCTTGTGCTGTTACGAATATTCTAGTTGGCTCACCTAGTGGGTTGATAGCCATTACAACTGTTTGAGTTGTATCTGATGTTACATATTGAATATCTTCTGGCACCACTAGAGAACCATATGGTAATACGTATGTATATTCAAGAATTTCTGGGTCAAATCCATCAATTGATTTACCATTGATTAGAATATCTTCTATTTGAGTATTGCTATTAAGGGCTATAGACTGAACAATAGCATATGTTCTCACATCACCATTTTCTGCTGTAACACGAATCAATAAAGTAGTTTCATTATTCAATAGTTCTACTTGTTCTGATTCATCAAACACTTCATAAGTTAGGTCTGCTGTAGTTGGAATATCTGATTCTTTAGTTCCATATGGATAAACAATATTGTATGCTAAAGTTTCAGGGTTAAATCCTTCTAATTGTGTACCTTTTACAAAGATGTTTTTAAGTCTGTTTTCTGCAGATTTTTCTATTGTAAAATAGATAGTATATTCATTAGGTGTACCATCTTGTGCTTCTACAGAAATGATAGCCACATTATTTGTAACATCTACTGTTGCTACTTGATCTGCATCACCTAGTGTCCATGTAATTTCTGGAAGTTCTGTTGTTCCGTATGGCAATACAATTTCGTATTCATTATCTGCTGGATCAAATCCTTCTAAAGGCTCGCCATCTACAAAGATATTTAATAGATTAGCATTGCTAGATTCTTCGTTTGCCCATTTGATAGTGTAAACATTTGTTGTTTTACCATCTTCTGCCACTACTGTGATTGTAGTAACTTCATTTATTGAAGTAGCTTCTACAAGAGTTACTACTTGAACTTCTAGTGCTTTAATATAGTTTACAGCAGGAATAGTTGTTTCGCCATATGGTAAGTAGTAAGTATATTCAAATACCTCAGCATCGAAGTTTGGAATTACTTCTTCACCAACAAGGATTGAAGAAAGTAGCGCATTGTCTGATTTAGCTACAGAGAAGTGGATGGTATATGCATTTGTTGTACCATCTTCTGCTTTTACATTTAGAATGTAATCACCATTTACACCATTATTAATTTCAGAAACTTCTTGCCATTCGTCACCTAAATCAAATGTTACTTTTGGCATTTCAGTAGTACCAAATGGTAATACATAATTGTATTCTGTAACAGCAGGTTCAAATCCATCAACTAACTCATAATCTACATATATGCCAGCTAGATTTGCATTGCTAGAATGTAGGATTACAAATTCTACTTTGTATTCATTTGTAGTACCATCCTCTGCAACAACATTAATAGTAGCGACATTGTCGTTTACTACTAGAGTAGCATTTTGATATTCGTCACCAAGAGTATAAGTTACTTCTGGATATTCAGTTGTTCCAATAGGAAGTTCTACTACATAGTTGTTTGTTTCAGGAGCAAAACCTTCTAATGAAACGTTGTCTAATTGAATATCTTTAAGAGTGTTTACAGAAGATTTTTCTATTACTAGATTTACTTTATAAACATTAGTAAATGCTGTATTTTGTGCTGTTACATTTAAAGTAACCACCTTATTATAATCATCTACTAATGTTTCTTCTGCAACTACTGTTTGATATTCGTCACCTGTAGTCCATGTGATAACTGGCCAAACGCGAGTACCAACAGGTAAATCTAGAGTATATTCAAATGTATTAGGGTCGAAGCCTTCAATGCTATTACCATTTGTTTGAATATCTAATAATGTATCAACTTCTGATAGTTTAACTGTAAAGTGGATTGTATATTCCATTGTTGTTACACCATCATCAGCAGTAACAGTGATAATAACATCACCATTTACACCACCTGTGACAACATTTGTTGATTGAGCATCGGCTCCATTAATAATACCAATTTCTGGTAGAGATGTGGTACCAACAGGAAGTTCTACATTATATTCTGTTGTTTCAGGAGCGAATTCATCTAGCATTTCACCATCTAATGTAATACCAGCAAGAGTAGCATTACCAGTGTAAAGAGTTTCAAATGTGATTACATAATCAACTGTATTACCTGCTTCTGCATATACAGTAATTGTAAGTACATTTCCTATTTGTTCTTCTATTGCTTTTTGGTAATAATCACCATTTTCAATTGTTATAACAGGAAGTTCTTTATCAGCTGGAACTGTAATAGTATATTCTAGTTTTTCTGCTTCAAAACCTTCTAGAACTACATAATCTGCAAAAATATCATTTAGATATGCATATGTAGATTGTTCTTCTACAAGAGTTAACTCATATACTTTTTGAGTTTTACCATCTTCTGCTGTTACTGTAATATAAGAAACCTCATCAAGACCATTTAGTTCAACCTCAACTGTTTGACCATCTGCACCAGCAATCACCTCTACTGTAGGAATTGCAGGAGAATTCCATTTTGGCATTTCGGTTTTTACTAAATAAGTGTATTTAAGGTCTGCATCAAATTCTGCTATTTTATTTTCTCCATTTATTAAGATAGCAGCAAGTTCTGCATTGTTATCTTCTAGAACTGTAACTTTAACTGTATATGGAGTTTCTGCATTGGTTGTAACACCATCTTCTGCAGTTACCACAATTGTATAAGTAGAAGTTGCTTCATCGAAGGTTATTTCCATTGTTTGACCTTCTTCTGCAATTACTGGCTCTAAGTCACAAACAGTATTTTTATCTACGTATACTTCATAATCAGTTGTTAGAGGGTCAAAACCATCTAAGTCTGCGCCGTTTACTTTAATATTTGATAATAATACGTTGTTTGAAAGAACTTTGCTAAAATTAACTACATATTCATTAGTTTCTGATACATTTAGAGTAGCTTTATTATCAGTTAAGATAATTTCTAAATCATCATCAGCAAATTCTTTTGCATATACTAATGCAGCAGAAGCTTCTGTTAGTGTACTAGCATATTCAAACACATCTGAGCTAAATGCAGGTTCTAGAGCAGAACCGTTTGCTACAGATAGAGCAGATAGTTTTGCAGAAGTAGAAGCTGACTCTATAGAGAAATTAATTGTATAGGTTTTAGTTTCTGTTCCATCTTCTGAGGTAACATCTATTGTAGTGGTTAGTCCTTTAGAAAGAGTAACAGTTTGTAAATCAATTTCTTTAGTATAAATTACATTAGGTAGAATTTCTGTACCTGCTGGTAATGTTACTGTATATTCAAGTGTTGCAGCATCAAATGCTATATCATAACCTTCTACAACTAATGATTTTAATGTAGCAATGTTTGATTTTTCTTTTACGAATGTTACTACATAATCTTTTGAATCACCATTTTCTGCATTTACTGTAATAGTTGCTTTTGAGTCTGCAACAGTGATATTAGCAGTTGCATAAACTGATTGTGGATATACAACTACGTCTGGCAATGTTTGTGCTGTACAAGGAAGATAAACTGTATATTCTGTAGTTTCAGCATTAAATTCTACTGGATAGATAGTTAAAGTTTCACCATCTGCAGGTAGATCTACCACTTGTAATGCAGCTAGATTGTTGTTTGCAGATTTAGCACGTGTAATAGTCAGAGTATAATCTGTATATGAAGCATCTTCTGCGTATGAACGAATTGTAGCAGAACGTGAATATTTATCATGTATAGTCCAAACTACATCGTATGCTTGGTCTTCTACTTCACCAATAATATCCACTATAGGTTCACCATCATATTCGCTATCAATTTCAACGCTGAATGTATTACCAGATTTTGATGCAGATACACCATTAACTTTGATGTCTGAAATGTTTGAACTGTAAGTAAATTTAACCCAGTCAACATACATTTCTGCTACCTTCTCATTTATCTTCTCTGCACCCCATATATCATTACTTAAATCTGCAGGGTTCTCAGAATGCGCCACATTCATAACTATGTTCATAGTTGTAGGAGAGAATGGGCCATTATATTTTAATGAAGCAACTCCTTCTTTCCAAGTATTAGCAACATTTGAGTCTGTATGTTCTCCTTTAACAGTGGTATCTCCATCTGATAATGTACAATAAATATGTGTATTTTTGTTTGAGTCTGTATCAGAGTTATTAGCATAATTGTAACGATATACCATTGCATCTGGTGTATTTCTAAATGGAACACCACCAGAAATAGAGATAGTAGATTTATTTGCACTAGCTAAATTAACTGACATATTACCCAATGTCATTACACCAGGGAAATAACCTCCCAAGACAGACAAACTATTACGTGTTGAAAGAGTTACTACGCCACTTGTAGAATTCTTTTGTACTTCTTGACCTGTTTTATATGTACGAGTTACAATGATATACGATTGGTCTCTCTTTTCTGCGGCATCAGCAGGGACTTTCCAACTTGTTGGTTTTGCTGCACTATTATATTTTGCAGTACCCCAACTATCAAAGTTATTATTTGGGATAACATCGCTATTATAGTGCATATACACAGTATAAGTTCTGTTTGGAGTGGTTACTGTGTAGCGGTTTGAAACTCGAGTTTGAGTAATTGCAGCTTTTTCTTCATCTGTAAGACCATCAGCAAGTACTGCGTTAACATCGTTTTCTGAAGTAACCAATGCCACATATTTTTCTACATTAACATCAAATGATGGATATAATTTAGCATTATTTGACAATGTTAGATCTGAGATATAAATCTTTTCTTGTACTTCTGAATATGTAAAGTTTACATTGTAAACTACGTTTTCTACACCTGCTTGATTAGAAATAACCTCTATATGATAAGAATCCAAAAGTTTTACAATTTTAACTTCTTGTTCTGTATAGTTTTTAGAAATTGAAAGTTGTGGAAGATCAGAACCAACAGGAATTTCTAAGGTATAGTCAAATTTACCTTCTTCTAGAATATTATTACCAGCTACTAAAATTTGTGTTAAAACATTCTCTTTACCTGAGTCTGCTACCTTAAAGTTTAGAGTATAAACTGTTTCATTCACACCATCTTCTGAGGTAACTTTAATAGTAGAAACACCGTATAAACCACCGTCTGTAACAACTACTTTTTGTTCAGTGATTTCCTTGCCTTCTTTTTCTGCATTTACATACTCGATAGCAGGAAGTTCTGTTATTCCGTATGGAAGAGTTATAGTATAGTTAAGAATATCAGCAGAGAAATCTGCCACGTCGTTTCCATCTACAATGATATTAGAAAGTGTAGCATCAGAAGTTTTTTCTACATTGAAGTTTAATGTATATGTTGCTTCGGTTACACCATCAGCAGCTAATACATGAATTGTTGTAGCGCCCTCTACTCCACCTTCGTTTATTGTAATAACTTGACCTTTTGTTGCAGGAACAGCATTGATTACAGGAAGAACTTTTGTACGCCATGCTAATGTAAAGTTATATTCTTTTATATTAGCATCAAATCCAGCAATAGACTCAAATTCTTCTGCATTAGCATTATAGAACTGAATATCAGAAAGTAATGCATTATCACTAGGAATTACATTATATGAAATAACATAAGTTGTAGTTGCACCATTTTGAGCTGTCACTGTAATTGAATAACCATTAACACCAGAGTTATTTACAACAACTTGTTGTGTAGCATCAACCTTTTCGTATGAAATAGCAGGAAGTGTAGAACCACTTAAATAATCCAATGTATATGCTGTGGTTGCAGCATCAAAGTTTGCAATACCAGCACCATTTACAAGGATATTTTTAAGAGTTGCATCAGAATTTGCTTCTTTTGAGAATGTAATTGTATAAGTATTAGAAGCAACACCATCTTCTGCTATTACTTTAATAATAGCATTTCCAAGAAGCGCTGGAGCAACCATTGATACTTGTTGTGCATCATTGCCTTTTACATAAGCAACTACAGGAGCAGAAGTTGCATTACTTGGTAACACTACATTATATGAATAAACATCAGAAGAGAAACCATCTAATAATACTCCATCTAGCATGATAGATTCAAGTTGAGCATTGCTTGATACATTTTGTAAGATAGCAAGTTTATAGGTATTTACGCTACCATCTTCTGCTACAACATTGATTTCTGAAGCAAATCTGTAACCACCATTTACAACTTGTACTTTTTGAGTGTCGTCACCTTTTGTATATGTGATAACTGGTTGAGCTGGAGATCCTTCTGAAACAACTACAGTGTAGTAGTTATTAGCTGGGTCAAAACCATCTACACTAACACCATTTACTTGGATATCAGCTAATAAGTTGTTTGAAGATTTTTCGTAAGTAAATACTATTGTATAGATATTAGAAGCACCTGTTTCTGGTTTTACCTCGATGCGAGCTATTCCTACAAGTTGAGGAGTAGTAACTGTAATAGTTTGACCCGCATAGCCAACAGCCTTAACTACAGGACAACGAGTAGCTCCTTCTGGTAGAATATATTGATAGTTTAGTGTTTCTGGATCAAAACCTACAAGTGAAATACCATCAATTAAAATATCTTGAAGAAATGCATTTGCAGATTTTTCTACACTGAAATTTAAGCTATATGTTTGCTCTGTACCATCTTCTGCAATAACGCGAATAGTAGTAGTACCATTTACACCACCTTTATTAATCATTACACGTTGAGCATCATCATTCTTCACAGCTTCAATGCTTGGAAGTACTGTTGTTCCAGATGGTAGAGTTATGTTATAAGATAGAGTTTCTGCAGAGAATCCTTCAAGAGATTCACCATCTACTTTAATATCTTTTAATGTAGCATCAGAAGATACTGATACTGAGAAACTTATAGTATAAGTTGTAGTTACACCAGATTGAGCTCTAACTGTGATTTTTGCAGTGCCATTCACACCATTTTCGTCGATACGTACAGATTGTGTTTCGTCACCTTTTACGTATGAAATAGTTGGAACTGATGTAGTTCCGCGACCTAAAGCACATGTATATGCTGTTACATCTGCAGAGAATGCAGGAGACAACTCATAACCTGCCACAGAAAGACCTGCTAATTTTGAATTATCAGATAATTTTTGTGTAAAGTTGATAATGTATGTGCTAACAGAACCATCTTGAGCACGAACTGTAAGTTTAGTTTCACCTTCAATTTTAGCAGTTGCCTCAGAAGCAGGGTTTTTAGTTACTGTTTGGTAAGCATCACCAGATTCCCAAGTAACAACAGGACGTGTGGTAGCTGTAGGAGCTACATTATAATCGTAGTTTTTAACATCCGGAGAGAATCCTGCAAGAGCAACACCATCAACAAAGATATTATTTAGTGTATTTACACTAGATTTTACTACACTAAATGTGATACGATATATAGTCTGAGTACCATCTTGTGCTTTTACAGTGATTTTTGATGTGCCGTTTACACCTTCATTAACTAGTGCAACAATTTGATATTCATCTCCTTTTTCCCAAGTGATTTCTGGTACTGTTTCTACACCTACTGGTAAAGATACAGTGTATTGTGTAGTTTCTGGAGAGAATGCAGGGGTTAAAGCATATCCACTTACTTTTAAATCGTTAAGTTTAGAATAGCTAGATTCTTTTATTACATATGAAATACGGTAGGTACGTGCTGTGCCAGATGGAGGGGTGACCACTATGGTAGAACGACCATTAAGACCATTATTTGTTATTTCTATTTTTTGTTTACCTTCTGGATATTTAGAAACGGCTTCTATAGTAGGATCTTCTGTAGTACCAAGAGGCATTTCTACTTGATAAGTAGTTGTAGTTGGATTAAATCCTGGAATAGACTTTCCATTAATTAAAATATCTTCCAAGGTATTATCTGTTAATTCAGCTTCTTTGAAGGTAAGTTTGTATGTAGTTTTATATGCATTATTTTCTGCAGTAACTACCACTGTAGCTGTACAAGGGAATGTATTACATGAAGTAATAACTACATCTTGAGCTACATGACCTTTATCTACTGTAATAACAGGAACTTCAGTTGTAGCATAAGGAACAATAACATTATAGTCTGTTACAGCACCATCGAATGAAGGCACTGCTGTGCCATTAACAAAAATATTATTTAAAGAAGAGTTTTTGCTAAGTGCACGGACGAATGTTAGTTTATATGTAGAAATAGAAGAACCGTCTTCCGCTTCTACTGTAATAATAGTAGGCTCACCCAATTTGGTAGAATGTGCAATAGAGATTTCACTTCCACTTAGTTTACGATTACTACGGAAGCATTCTATATTATTAGGAATACTAGCATCTGTAGCATCTTCGCCCAACTCAATTGTATATTCGTATTTATTTTCATTGAAACCAGCAAGAGGTTTTCCATCAATATTTATACTATATACTTTAGAACTATAAATAAGACTTAGGTCATCCACGATCATATAGTTCCCTGGTACTAAACCATCATTTCTACGTCCTTCTGGATAGTTTGACGCAGAAAGAATGATATTCATCTTTTCTGGAATATCATTTGTATAATACTTAATAGGAACTTTTATTTGTGTCCAGTTATTGTATGTTTTAGATGTTTGAATTGCACCCTCACCTATTTGCACAGCATTACCACTTGTACCACAAATATTAGGGTCGGTTTGAGTACGGATATCAGATTCTTCATCTGTGTGTGAAGTAGATGTACAACCGCCACCTTTATTCTTATAACTAGCACCTTGTGCTGTTCCCATCCAAGAATAATAAACAAGATTTATATGTTCAGTACCTTCAGAAACACGTTTAATCCACACTGCCATAGTATCAGGTCGTGCAGTAAATTTAATACCGCCATCTGTACCTGCTGTTGCAGAATTTGTATCTGTACCATTTAAATGAGACCAAGGTCTTCCTAATGTAACCCAAGAAGGAGATGTTTCCTTAATTGGAATACCAAGAATCTCAACACCAACTTCTGTATCCATCAACTTAGCCGCATATGTACCACTTTTTGCTTCCTTAGTTTGATATACAACTTGTCCATAGACACCACCCACCAAGTCTTTATAAACATTTGCTCCATACCACAAGCCTTTACCTGTGTTCTCTCCTGTAGAACCACCACCTAGAGCTGGTTGTCCATCAAATGTTTGACTCCAATTTTCAAAACTAGGATCGGCTACTTGAAGGCCATCTGTTTTTGCAGTTCCTGTCATTACTGTTTGTGCTTGCAGGGAAGTTCCTAACAAGAAAAACAGAGTGAATAACGTAACTAATTTTAATTTCTTTACCATTGTTTAAAGTTTAATTATAAAAATCGGGTGCAAAGGTACGAAAAATTCACGAGAAAATAATCACTTTTTATGTTAAACAACATATTTTATAGTAGATTTTCGCCCCAAACACCGGAATTTCGCCCCATATACAGAATTTTCGCCCCTAAAATGTTAAAATTTATATTTTCTGAAAACAGCATAAAAAAACGAGCCAACCCATAAAAGTTAGCTCGATTTTTTTGAAATTTTATAACACTCTCTGTAAAGTCTATAAAATAACTTTACACTGTAGCTTCGATATTCCATACGAATGCTCTCACCCCTACTTGAGGGTTACGCATATCAAGTCTTTTAATTACGCTTAAAAGTTCTGGGACTTGTTCATCTTCTACTACAGTCATTACGGCTGAGTTCATTTCAGGCCAGGTGTGAGTACCACGACGAGGTTCGCCCCCGTTGGTACCACGACCTTGAACTTGTTCAAAGAATGTAAAGCCACTAATTTTTAGTGTATCCAACATGTATTCTACACGTTCGGTATTGGCTTGATTAAATACTATAAATACTGATTTCATGGCTTATTATTTTGCTGATTTGTCATCAATTTGCATAAACACATAGTCACGACGTTGTTGTTCTTCTTTATCACGTTCGCCGTGGCGAGACATAATACCATACATTACTGGTACTACGATAAGGGTTACTAAGGTAGAAACTAATAGACCACCGATAACTACGATACCTAGAGGTCTCCACATTTCTGAACCTTCACCACTACTTACTGCCATTGGCACCATACCTAGAAGTGTGGTAAACGCAGTCATAAGCACAGGACGAAGACGAGATTGACCAGAAAGTTGGATAGCCTCGTTTAGTTCGTAACCACGGTCACGCATTAGGTTGATATAGTCTACAAGCACGATACCATTTTTCACAACGATACCTACAAGCATTACTATACCAAGAGCACCAATCATGTCTAAAGAAGTATCTGTGATCCAAAGTGAGATAATCACACCAGAGATAGCAAATGGCACAGACATCATAATGATAAATGGTTTAGATAGAGACTCAAACTGAGAAGCCATCACCACATATACAAGGATAATGATAAGTGCAAACAATAGACCTATATCTGCGAAACTTTCTTGTTGTTCTTCGTAGTCACCACCGTAACGTACTGTTACACCAGCAGGACGTTCCATATTATCAACCACAGACTGAATAGAAGCAGCTAATTCACCTAGAGAAACCTCGTGTGGAGTAACTTTTACAGAAACCATACGTTGACGTGTTTTACGTGCAATTTCTGGTGGAGCAAAGTATTCTTCTACCTGAGCAATTTCGCTAAGTTTTACTAAGCTACCTGTAGCTGTTGGGATAGTAAGGTTTTCTAAGTCTGAAATACTATTTCTGTCAGTTTCTGAAAGACGTATTAAAATGTCATATTCATCACCATCTTCTTTTAAGTAACCACCACTCATACCGTTAATACGGTTACGTACATATGTAGCTACTGTTGCAGAATTTAAACCATGACGAGCTGCTTTTTCTTTGTCTACTAAGACTTTTAATTCAGGACGGTCTTCATCACGGCTGACAATAATATCACGAGCACCTTCAATTTCAGCTACTGCACGTTTTACTTGATCTGCAAAAAGGTTGGTAGCATCGAAATCATAACCATAAATTTCAACATCCACAGTAGAGGCGCCACCGCCGCCCATACCACCAGAAAGTTCACAACTATAGTCTAGAATTTGTGGATATTGAGCCAATTCCTTACGTATTACCTCAGCAATTTCAAAAATTGTACGTTCACGTTCATATTTTTTGGTACAAACCACTGTCATTTGTAGTTTGTTATTTGAGGTACTATTAATTAAAGCTGAGAAACCTGCATCGTCTGGAGAACCAGTAGTAGAAGATAGCATACGAACTTCTGGAACAAGTTCAATAATACGACTTTCTAATTGACGAGCAAGTGCAGCAGTTTCTTCTACACGAGTAGTACGTTGTAATTCTGCTTTAATAGTAAGACGACCGTTGTCTGTTTTTTGCATAAAGTCTGTACCAACATAGCCCAAATAAGCAGGAACCATTGATAAGACAAAGAATACAACTACAGCAATTATGGTAATAGTCTTATTACGAAGACAAGCACCTAGAATTTTTGCATAAACAGCATCTACCTTGTCTAGCATACTTACCACATATTTTTGATACCAGCCTGCTTGTACTGATTCTTCAATTAGTTTTCCATCAACAACTTTTGCTTTTTTAGCACGAAGAAGTTTTGAAGAAAGCATTGGAGTAAGAGTGATAGCCACCACTGTAGATGTACATACCACGATGGTTACAATCCAACCAAGTTCTTTAAACATAATACCAGCCATACCAGTAAGCATGGTAAGTGGAACGAACACAGCCACAATAACCAGAGTAGTAGCGATAACTGAAATCCACACCTCATTGGTAGCGTAAATAGCGGCCTCACGAGGATTTGAGCCACGTTCTATATGGGTAGTAATGTTTTCAAGTACCACGATAGCATCGTCCACAACCATACCAATAGCAATGGTTAACGAACAAAGCGAAATAATATTAAGCGAACTTCCTACACCTAATAGATAGATGAACGAAACAATAAGCGCGATAGGAATTGTAGCACTAATGATAAGTGTAGCACGCCAACGTCCTAGGAAGAATAGCACCACAAGCACCACGAATAGTAGCGCATAAAGAATAGACTCAATAAGGGAATCAACAGAGTTTTGAATTTCTGTTGAACCATCATAAATAACGTCGATATTAATGTCTGGAGGAAGTTGGGTTTTGATTTGAGCCATTTTTTCGTTCAAATCTTTACAGATTTGCACTGTATTACCACCAGATTGTTTCATAATAACAAGACGCACACCATCTTGACCATTGATTTTTTCGTCAAGAGTTAGGTCCTTGATAGTGTCACGCACAGTTGCCAAATCGCGAACATACACCTGTTTGCCAGTTTGAGTTGTAGTAACTACTACATTCTCAATTTCAGCACTTTCTAGGTATTCGCTACGCACTTGCACTTGATATTGCTCATCTAGCATTTTTACATTACCAGATGCAAGGTTCAAGTTGTTTGAACTAATTGCTTGACCAACAAGTTCTAGTGGAATATGATAAGCATCAAGTTTTGCTTGGTCGATATCCACATATACATAACGGTCTGGTTGACCAGACATAGAGATGTTACCTACACCATTTACTTGGTTAAGCACTGGAATTACCTCATCATCCAATAATTTTTCTAGACCTGCATAAGATTCTTTTGCTGTGATAGCATATTGAATAATAGGCATTGAACTAGAACTAAATTTAAAGATAAATGGGTTTGAAGTACCATCAGGCAGATTATCCCTGACTAAGTCTATATATGAACGCACATCGTTAACCGCCTCGTCCATATTTGTCCCCCACTCTAGTTCTAGGGTAACAACAGACATATTATCTTTTGAGGTAGAAGTAATTTCCTTCAAACCATCTACAGAGTTCAAACTATTTTCTAATACCTTTGTGATATTAGTCTCCATTTCTGAGGCATTTGCACCAGGATAGGTACACATAACCATCACGTACGGAGGGTCCATTTCTGGGAATTGGTCTATTGGCAGTTTTATATAAGAAAACGCACCAATAATCATTACCGCTATAAAGATAAGTATAGTGGTAACTGGTTTATTAATCGCCGTTTTGTAAATACTCATAACTGCTTATTACTTAATGATTTCTAATTTAACACCTTCTACCAAACGACCTTGACCTACAATAATAAGTTCGTCACCTTCTTTAAGGTTTTCTGAGATAACCTCAACATCGCGGTCGTAACGTTTACCAAGGGTAACTTTTACGCGTTTTGCCACGCCATTATCGTTAACAAAAACATAACGTTCGTTTGAACCAATAAGTTTAAGCACAGATTGGTAAGGAACTAACAAACCTTTTACTTTACCCACTGGAATAGAGGTAGTTACATACATACCTGGACGTAATGTTTCAGATGCATTTGGGACAACCACTTTCACAGTAAATGTGTGTGAAGAAGGATCGATAGTAGGATAAACCATTTCCACAGTAGCATTGAAAGTTTTACCTGGATAAATGTCCGATGAAATAGCAAGTTTCATACCTTTTTTGAATTGTGGGAAGTATGTTTCTTGCACATTAACGTATGCTTTCAACTTATTAATTTGAGCAAGTTGAAGAATTGGCTGACCTGCGCAAAGCTCACCTGGCTCAAAGTTACGAGCAGTAATCACACCTGCAAAGTCTGCACGAACAAATGTGTTTTTTTCGTAAAGAGCAAGTTGTTCTTTAAGTTGTTCGTATTGAGTTTTGGTTTGGTCATAAATTTGTTGAGAAATGCTTCCTGCTTCTTTTAAAGCTTCCATACGACCCATTTCTACACCTAAGTTTGCATATTGCAATTTGGTTGTAGTGTATTGAGTTGGATCCATTTTCACAAGTACTTGACCTTTAGATACTTTGTCACCAACATCTACAAGAATATCGTTGATAATACCACTCACAGATGAAGAAATTTTCATATTGTCATAACCTTCTAATGTGGTAGGTAAAACAACTTCACGTTCAATTTCTGTAGAAGTTAATTTCATTACTTGAACTTTTTCTACCTTTTCCACTACTTGTGTGGTGGTAGTTTGTTCTTCTGAACATGCAGATAGCGTAAATACTAACGCTAATGCTGATAAACCTGTTAAAATCTTGTTCATATAATTATTATTTATTGTTTTATTCATTTAACTGATATTACTCGCATTATTATTTATTAAGCAAGTTTTTAAGATTGATATGAGCATTAACCATTGAAGTTAAAGCTTGAATATAGTTTTGTTGTGCTGTAATAAGGTTTGTACTTGTGTTTGTAACATCTAAAGAAGAAGCATAACCATACTCAAATTTCTTTGACATATTGTCGAACACACGTTGAGTAACCTCGATATTGCGTTTTTGGATTTGATAGTTGTCGTATGCAGAAACCAAATCGTAACGATATTGACGGTCTGACACTCTCAATTGGTCTTCTGTGTCTGCTAATGTGTTTTGAGCTGCTTGATAAGCAAGTTTCTTTTCTGTAACTCCTGCAGCACGCACACCGCTAGACCAAATTGGCACACTCACTGTTACACCTACTGTATTTGGAGGGGTCATATTCATACCTTCAGCTTCTCCGAAATATGTTTTTCCACTATATTGATAGAAACCAGTGATAGAAGGAACATATTCCATAGCTTTCATAGTTACTTGCTTTTTAGCAAGTTCTGCTTGTTGTTTTGATAGTGCATAGTCGTAGTTTTCTTCTAAAACCAATTCAGAAGACAACAACTTCATTGCTTCATCTACATTAAGAATATCGTCTAGTTTGTTGCTTAAAACAACTTCTGTACTAGCATCTACACCTAATAATAATTGTAATGAACTTTTTAGTACTTCGATAGTACGATCTGTTGTATTAATTGCACTCTCCATAGAAGCTACTTGCACAGAAAGTTGGTCTGCATCAATTTGTTCTGCAGCACCTACTTTTACTGCGTTTTCTGTCATTTTATATAGACTTTCTAAGTTTACCATATTTTTACGTAGCAACTCTACTGTTTCTTGTGTAGCAAGGATATTTACATAAATATTGGTCACGTTAGCTTCAATTACTTGAATTGTTTTAGCCTTAGCCACATCTTGCATATCTTTTGCAAGGTCTGAGATAAGTGAACCTACAATTTGTTGACCGCTAATAGTCATAGTTGCTTTAATTCCTAACTCTCCTGTTGGATTCATAGGAACTGGCATACCTGCTAGTTTCATTTCATAACCACACATATTGGTGTAACCTAAAGTACCAGACACTTGAGGCAACATAGATGCTATAGACTGCCAACGTGCTGCTTCTGCTTGTTTTACACTTAGTCCAGCATTTTGTACAGTTCTATTGTGTTCTACAGCGTATTGCTTAGCTTCGTCTAGAGATACCACCAATGATGAATCTTTAGAAACCGCTTCTTGAGCCATCATAGAGACACAAGATAAAAGGGTAATTAAACTAATAATTAATCTTTTCATACTTTATTATTATATATTTATTTTTTTACTGCTTTTGTATAATTGTTTAAATAATATTCAAGTCCCTTTTCGCTACATACTGCCCTCACCCATAAATCTAAAAGAAAAAGAACATAATTGACATGTTCGTGTTTAGGAAGTTGAAGCAATCTATTTATGGCTTGATTGTTCATATCAAGAGAAAATGAAATAAGATATTCTTTATCCATATCATCTCTAAACAATCCTTGCTCTATTCCTTTATCCAATAATAATGTTAATACAGTGTGAACTTTTTCAAATTCTTTTTTATCTCTCGCCTCGCGTATATTTGGATAATATTTAAGCAAATCGTACATGAATACCTCATACTTTTTATGATGCTCACGCACAGCCATTGATGGACGTTTAAGCCATAAGTCTATAACATTATCACACGCCTCTATCTCCTCTTTAATATCAAATCTACGTGGTGTTTTTTCTGATATTGAGTTATAAACAACCTCGATAAGTGCCTCTTTGTTTTCAAACTCGGTATAAAAAGTCTTTTTTGATATATGCAGTTCATTGCATATATCATCTACCTTGATAGACTTAATTCCATACTTTGTGAAAAGTCCTTCAGCCGTTTTTAATATCGATTTACGTAAATTTATATCCATGTGTAGGCATTAACAGCCAAAATAACGAATGCAAAGATACATTCTATTTTGATTTTAGCGCTTTTTGATATGTTAAATTTTACGTTAATAAATATTTAATTTACGTATCTTTTTGATTATCAATGCCTTTTATGGAAACTTTTTTACTCGAAAAGTTTCCAAGTGTTACAAAAATATTACAAAAAAAGGATTGACCATACGGTCAACCCTTTTTTTGTAATATTTATACTTAATGTATATTATTCTGCCATTAGAATATCTAGAATTTGGCTTGCTGACTTAGCCACTGAAGAACCAGGACCAAAGATTGCAGCCACACCTGCTTTGTATAAGAAGTCATAGTCTTGAGCTGGGATAACACCACCTGCGATAACTACGATATCTTCACGGCCAAGTTTCTTAAGTTCTTCGATAACTTGAGGAACTAGAGTTTTGTGACCTGCAGCAAGTGAAGAAACACCTAGTACGTGAACGTCGTTTTCTACAGCTTGTTTTGCAGCTTCTGCTGGAGTTTGGAATAGAGGTCCCATATCCACGTCGAAACCACAGTCTGCATAACCTGTAGCTACTACTTTAGCACCACGGTCGTGTCCGTCTTGACCCATTTTTGCAATCATGATACGAGGTTGACGACCTTCTTTTTTAGCAAAGGCAGCGCATTTTTCGCTTGCTTCTTTGAACTCTTCGTTGTTTTTAATTTCTGAACTATACACGCCTGAGATTGTTCTAATTGTTGCTTTATAACGTCCTACTACTGCTTCGCATGCATCAGAGATTTCACCTAGAGATGCACGAACGCGAGCTGCTTCTACTGCTAGTTCTAGTAAGTTACCTTTACCAGTTTTAACGCATTCTGTGATAGCTTCAAGAGCTTTTTTCACAGCTTCGTTGTCGCGGTTTGCACGAAGTTGTTCTAGACGTTCGATTTGTTGTTTACGTACAGCAGTGTTGTCTACTTCAAGAATATCGATTGGATCTTCGTGGTCTAAGCGATATTTGTTAACACCAACGATGGTTTGTTTGCCAGAGTCGATGCGAGATTGAGTACGAGCAGCTGCTTCTTCAATACGCATTTTTGGAATACCAGTTTCGATAGCTGCAGCCATACCACCAAGTTTTTCAATTTCTTCGATGTGAGCCCAAGCTTTTTCTACTAATTCGTTGGTTAGAGATTCTACATAGTAAGAACCTGCCCATGGGTCAATTTCTTTACAAATCTTTGTTTCTTCTTGGATATAGATTTGTGTGTTACGAGCAATACGTGCAGAGAAGTCTGTTGGAAGTGCAATAGCTTCGTCAAGCGCATTGGTGTGAAGTGATTGAGTGTGACCTAGAGCAGCACCCATAGCTTCGATACAAGTACGGCCAACGTTGTTGAATGGGTCTTGTTCTGTTAGAGACCAACCAGATGTTTGACTGTGTGTACGTAGAGCTAGAGATTTAGGGTTTTTAGGGTTGAATTGTTTTACAATTTTAGCCCAAAGCATACGAGCTGCACGCATCTTAGCTATTTCCATGAAGTGGTTTGTACCAATAGCCCAGAAGAATGATAAACGTGGAGCGAATGCATCAATATCCATACCTGCATTGATACCAGCACGTAGGTATTCAAGACCGTCTGCTAGTGTATATGCCAACTCGATGTCTGCTGTAGCACCTGCTTCTTGCATGTGGTAACCAGAGATAGAGATTGAGTTGAATTTAGGCATGTTTTTAGATGTGTATTCGAAGATGTCTGCGATAATCTTCATAGAGAATTTTGGAGGGTAAATATAGGTATTACGCACCATAAATTCTTTTAAGATATCGTTTTGGATTGTACCAGCCATTTCTTCTAGTTTTGCACCTTGTTCTAGACCTGCGTTGATATAGAAAGCAAGGATAGGAAGAACGGCACCGTTCATTGTCATAGATACAGACATTTTATTCAATGGAATACCGTCGAATAAAACTTTCATATCTTCTACTGAGCAGATAGATACACCTGCTTTACCTACGTCACCTACAACACGTTCGTGGTCTGCGTCGTAGCCACGGTGTGTAGCAAGGTCGAATGCTACAGAAAGACCTTTTTGACCAGATGCTAAGTTTCTACGATAGAATGCGTTTGATTCTTCTGCAGTAGAGAAGCCTGCGTATTGACGAATGGTCCAAGGGCGCATTGGGTACATAGCGCTATATGGTCCACGTAGGAATGGAGGAAGACCAGAAGCATAGTTTAAGAAGTCTAGGTTTTCTGTATCTTCTGCTGTATAAACTGGTTTTACTGGGATTTGCTCCGCTGTAGTCCAGTTTGATTCGTTATTGCCTGCGAAAGCACTAGCTTGAACAGACTTAATATCTATATTATTAAAATTTGGTTTCATAAATAATTTCTCCTTCTATTAAATGCCTAATTTGTTATTAAAGCCTTTTAGAGTTTCAAGCACGTTTACACGAACATGGATAAAGTTCTCGATACCAGCTTTTTGCAAATCTTCCATACAAGCTGGAGCACCTGCTACAACGAAGATTTGTTCGCCACCTACTGCTTGGAAAGCAGGGATAGCTAGTTCGGCATATTCATCATCGCTAGAACATAGTACGATAATATCTGCACCTGCAGCTTTTGCAGCAGCTACACCTTCTTCTACTGTAGAGAAGCCTAGGTTGTCGATAACTTCGTAACCAGCACAAGCGAAGAAGTTACAAGAGAATTGAGAACGAGCAAGACGCATTGCTAAGTTGCCAATTGTAAGCATAAATGCTTTAGGACGTTTAGCTGAAGCTTCTGTTGCAAGACGTAGAGTTTCAAATTCTTCTGCAGCACGTTCTGTAGGAAGAACTACACCTGAAGTTTCTACTGTGCAACCACATTTGCAAGCACATTCTTTATTTACGATTTTTTCTGCAGCCATTTCGCTAAAGTTAGGGAATTGGTTTGTACCAAGTAAGATTTCTTTGCGAGATGCAACGTCTTTTTTGCGTTTGTCTGCAGTTTCTTTTACTTGAGCAAAGATAGCACCGCTTTCGATTACTGCAAGCATGCCACCATTGTTTTGAATATCTAAGAAGATTTTCCAAGCTTGTTCTGCAATCATAGCAGTTAGGCTTTCGATATAGTATGAGCCAGCAGCTGGGTCGATAACTTTGTCGAAGTTTGATTCTTCTTTTAATAAAAGTTGTTGGTTGCGAGCGATACGTTCTGAGAATTCATCAGATGCTTTGAATGTAGCATCGAAAGGAAGAACTGTAAGTGAATCTACACCACCTAGAGCAGCACTCATAGCTTCTGTTTGAGTACGAAGCATGTTTACGTGTGCATCATAAATAGTTTTGTTGTATGTAGATGTTTCTGCGTGGATTTTCATTTTTGCAGCGCATAGGCAAGAAGGATTGTATGCTTCTACGATTTTTGCCCATAATAAACGAGCTGCGCGGAATTTTGCAATTTCCATGAAGTAGTTACCACCTACACCAAAAGCAAATTTGATAGATTTTGCTACCATTGGATCTACTCCTGCTTCTGTAAGAAGTTCTAGGTATTGGTTACCCCATGCTAATGCATAACCTAGTTCTTGTGCGCAGTAAACACCTGCATTGTTGAAGCTCACTGCATTTACACCGATAACTGGGAAGTTTACTAGTGCTTCTGATTCTTGAAGAACTTCAATTAAGATTTTTGTAATTTCTTCTGCAGATAGTTTTTTGCCTTTTAAAAGCATTCTATTGATTGGGTCGCAACAAATAGAACCGTACACTTGAGAAAGGTCGTATTTTTCAGATGCGAAGTAAGCTTTAAGCTGAGAAGCAAGTTTTGCAGCTTCTTTAACGCATACTTTGAAGTTTAATTCTACTTTAGTAGCATCGATGCCATTTAAAAGAGTAGCGATATATTCTTCTGATAATTCAGCTTTGTTTACTTTAATACCCAAAGAATTGATACCTTTACCTAAAATGTCTAATGCTTTTTCATTTGCAGCTTTAGCACATTTTGCATCAATGTTTTGACGGATTTTCCAGTTGTTGTCGGTTTTTGTTCCGCGAACATATGGGAATTCGCCTGGAGCTGATTTAGTAGTTAGTAAACCTTCAATATCTTCTGCACGATAGAAAGGGTTTACATTGAAACCTTCTGGAGTTCTCCAAACTAACTTTTTAGAAAAGTCAGCACCCTTAAGGTCTGCTGTAATTTTGTCAATCCATTCCTGTGTTGAAATTGCAGGAAAGTCTGCCAAAAAGTTTAATTTCTTTTGTGTCATACTATTTAATTTTTATGTGTAGTTTTTTATAAGCACGCAAATTTAACGATTTTTATTTAGATTTACACCTTATTTAATAAGAATTTTTCGGTGATAATTTATTCTAATAATGTAACTTCTACTGGGAAGGATTTCTTGATATCAGATTCTGTGAAGGCTTTTACCTCTGAGGTTTGCGCAGAAATTACTTTTATCGACCCTGTTTGATGCGCCGTAATTGGCTTACGGTGCTTACGTTCCGCCATTTCCACCTTGGTAACTATATTCTTTTCGGAAGGTATCACTTGATTGTATTCTTCGCGATAAATTATATTTCGTTTTATATCGGCATTGATATATTTTGCACGATATTTTTCAAACTCTTGACCAGCAAAATTTATTGTATTAATTATCGCAAGTTGGTCTGCATCAAGCTTATAACCAAAAGGAATATTGGCACTCACTTGTAGTGACTGAGAAAGACTTTTTACCCTATATGAATAAATATCAAGAATGTAATTCAACACCAATTCATACTTCACAATGCCTAAATAATTCTTCTTTTCTCTGTATGTCAACAAAAAAGTTGAATCTTGTTCCTCCATAGACCAACGAGAGATTTTTCCATCAAGTTCTAGGAACAACCATTTTATATCAGAACCCCACAACACCCTGTGTATAAACTTACTAGAATCGGTAAGTTCAACTAGAGTTTGACTTCTACCACCCTTCATAGTACCTTCTATAGAGTCGAGTTTGTGTTGCACAAGTTTGTCTCTATATCGCTTACACACATCAATCACTATCTGAATGGAGTCTGTATCTTTCATCCCAACATTTGGAATTTCTGCCACTGTACCAATAATTTCTTCTTTGGCCACCACCCTGCCCTTTTCATACAAATCATAGTCGGAAACTATTTTGTATTTTCTAGTTTCCTCCGGGAAATCTTTAAGCATTTGAGCCCTTACATCGGCAAGTAATTGCTTCATCTGCTTACGTTTACTCAACTTCTTGGTCTTTGAAGGAATAAGTGTTTCGGTAAGCAGAATAGGTTGCTCCTCCATGGTCATTTCAAGGGTATCTGTTGGTATTTTTTTGAACTTTAGTTCCATAGTTTTATAACCAACAAAAGACAAAACCACAGTGGTATTTTTCTCCAAATCTGGCAATTTAAAAACGCCCTCAAGATTGGTTACTGTGCCAATTTCTGGCTTATCTTTGAGATAAACCGACACATAGGACATCGGACCCACGCCATCGCTAACCCTACCAACAAGAGTATCTGCAAAACAAGCAGATATACAAGCTAAAAATACGTATACTAAAGCTAGTTTTTTCATTTTATTCTTTCTATCACCTCATCTGAGATTATTACCTCCGCATCACCATACAAACCATCAGTTCCAAGTTGCAAAAGAGGTTCATTTACTCCTTCTTCGGCAATAGTAATGTCGCTAACATATATTTTTGATGGATTAAGTACAAATTTATCTATAAAATCTAGAACCACAGGCACTTGTTCTTTAAAACCTAGCATTGCCACCTCGTGGCCAAAATTTCTAAATCTAAGTGCCATATATGGCCAATTATTTTTTACCCAAATTTTTTCTATCAAATAATTTGAGCCATACATTCCACGTTTAAGCACCACTTTTTTATTGTAGGTAACAAGTTCATCTTTTGTTCCGTGCATAAAAAGCACTGGAGCAGGTTGTTTTTTATATTTTAATTTTTCACCAAAAGAAGCTACAGCTCCTGCAAATGAAATCACCCCCGCAAACTTAAAGTCATTTGGAAGGGCATTTATTCTGTCATTACATAAGAAATAATCCGTTTGCAAAGCAGTAATTGCACCAGCGCTAGAACCAGAAATCATTATTTGTTTTGGATTTACCTTGAATTCAGTTGCGTTATCTAACACAAATTTTACTGCAGAAGTCATATCCTCTACTGCCATATTTACAGATTTTTCCAAAATTTTGGCAAGTTGAATCAAATTTTTCACTTCTTTGTCTTTAAGACCAAGTCTGTAATCTATACTCACAGTGACAATGCCATTTTCTGCCATTTCATTAAAAAACTTTTGATAACTAGCCTCGTCGCGAGCTCCCATTTTAAAACCTCCTCCAAAGGCAAATACAAGACAAGGATGCTCATTTAGAATATCTTCTGGCATATAAATGTCTAACTTTAACTCCTGGCCATCTTTTTCGGCAAATGTATATGTAGTTTTATTTACTGCAAATGATGATAATATCAAAAAGGCAGATATTGCGGTTAAAATAATTCTTTTCATAGTTTATTAGTTTTACATTACAAACACAAATTTAAAGAAAAAAAATAAGAAAAAGACCACAGAAGTGGCTTAAAAATACAAAAAACAAACATGAAATAAACATAAGTTATTAACAATGAAAAGTTTTTTCAATTAAAGTTTTGTTTATATCAATAAATTTATTACCTTTGCAGTCCGAATTGAGTAAAATTTAAAAATAATATAGAAGAATATGAAAAAAGGTATTCACCCAGAAAATTATCGTCCTGTAGTTTTTAAAGACATGTCTAATGGTGATATGTTCTTATCTCGTTCTACAGCTGCCTCTAAAGAAACTATCGAGTTTGAAGGCGAAACTTATCCATTAATCAAGTTAGATATTTCTAGCAGTTCTCACCCATTCTACACTGGTAAATCTACCCTTGTGGATACTGCAGGTCGTGTTGATAAATTCAACTCTCGTTACAAAAGAAATAAATAATCTAAGATTATATGACAATAAAAAGAGCAATCCAAATGGGTTGCTCTTTTTATTTTGCCTTTTCACACAAAAGGTGACAAAAAAAAATAACCCCACGGGGTTATTTTTCTTTTTTTATAATAAATCTTTGATTTTTGCTTCTATAGCAGCCTTAGGTTGAAGACCCACTACTTTATCAACCATTTCACCATCTTTGAAGAAGATAAGAGTTGGTACTGAACGAATAGCATATTTTTCTGCTAAGTCGTTATTTTCTTCTACGTCAACTTTACCAATTAAAGCTTGACCTTCGTATTGAGCAGCAAGTTCGTCGATAGAAGGACCCATTGCTTTACAAGGACCACACCATGTAGCCCAGAAATCTGCAACAACAACTTTGTTTGAACTTAGAAGTTCTTCAAAGTTTGCATCTGTAAATTCTTTTGCCATAATTTTATTTTTATTTTAGTTAATTGAATAATATATTTTCTCTGAAATAGTTTTAACTGATTGAATATTATCTTCTTCTGAATCCGAAGACACCTCCACTTCATCTGTAGATTCTTCATCCTCTGAACTAGTAGAATAAACATCTAGCACAGCCAATAATTCATTGCAAGTTTTTATAGAAGCAGAAGATTTTGCAGCCACCTGAACACCCAAGTCTGCATCATAAACTTCAACATACAAATCTACTAAATCTTTATCATTTTCAGAAGTATTTGGCTGTATAAATGCAGAAATTTCTTCTATTAAATCTGGAGAAACTAGTGAAAGTGGAATTTTCACTGTTAGTTTACTCATAGAAGCCCCTTTTAGATTTTCTAGAAGGTCCACCTTATTAACAGTTAATGAAAGTTCTTCTACATCCACCTCTGCATTTGGCAACATGCCTTTCTTTCTATTTTGTCTTTCTCTTTTGGCCTTGAAAGAATAATCTAATGTAGTATAAACCACAAGATAGGCATTTTCTACTAGAAGATTTGCATAATTTTTAAAGGCTTCACCAAACAAATAAAGTTGATTTGTACCAGAATAGTCTTCTAATTCAAAGATAGCAAATGGTTTATTTTGTTTTGAGGTTCTTATTTGGAAACTCTTTACAATACCAGCCACTATCACAGTTCCACCAATAGAAACTCTGCTCGAAAGAGTATTTAAATCTACCAATTCCTGCATTCTGGCATTGCAGCATACCCTCATTAGCACCTTATAATCATCTAGTGGGTGTGCAGAAAGGTAAATTCCGATAAGCTCTTTTTCTTTATTAAGTTTTTCGATAACAGACCAACTTTCTACCTTTGGAGGCACAGGACGTTGCACTTGCACCTCTTCCATATCTCCAAACAAAGACATGGCACTATTCATGGTATCGTTTTGATATTTTGCAGCAAAGCGGTTTATTACTTCTAAGAAAGTTTCTTCACCCTTGCCTGTTGGAGCCATATATTGCTCGCGAGTAATACCTTCTAATTCATCTAAAGCTCCACTCAACACCAAACTTTCCATTACCTTGCGGTTACATTGGCTTTGGCTTACCCTCTCAAAGAAATCAAATGAATTTTTATATTCTCCATTTTTCTTTCTTTCGTTTATAATGCTTTCTACCGCACCTTCGCCTACACCTTTGACACCACCCAAACCAAAGCGAATATTTCCGTCTTTGTCGGCACTAAAGTGAAGTTCACTCTTATTTACGTTTGGACCTAACACATTAATACCCATCTTCTTACACTCTGCCATAAATGTAGTCACTTTGGTGATATCATCCTTATTTTGAGTAAGAAGAGCCGCCATAAACTCAGATGGATAATGAGCTTTGAGATAGGCAGTTTGATACGCCACCCAAGAATAACATGTGGCATGAGATTTATTAAATGCGTAAGATGCAAATTTTTCCCAGTCTCCCCAAATTTTCTCCAAAACCTTTTCGTCATGGCCATTTTTCTTGCCACCTTCTAGGAATTTTATCTTCAAAGAGTCTAGAATGGCAATAATTTTCTTACCCATGGCCTTACGAAGCGAGTCTGACTCACCACGAGTAAAACCAGCAAGAAGACGAGACAGAAGCATCACCTGTTCTTGATATACTGTAATACCATAAGTATCTTTTAGGTATTTTTCCATTATATCAATATCGTATTCTATCTTTTCTTCTCCGTGTTTACGACGAATAAACTGAGGGATATAATCCATCGGACCTGGACGATAAAGGGCATTCATCGCAATAAGGTCTTCGAAGGTAGAAGGCTTAAGCTGACGCAAATATTTTTGCATACCAGCCGACTCAAACTGGAATGTACCTACAGTTTTTCCTTCGCAATAAAGTTGGAAAGTTTTTTTGTCATCCAGAGGAATTTTGTCTATATCAACATCTATTCCTTTTGATAGTTTTATATTCTTTAGGGTCTCCTTTATAATAGACAATGTACTTAGACCAAGGAAGTCCATCTTGATAAGACCTACAGACTCCACATAGTGACCATCATACTCAGTTACCACAATATCATCGCCCGAAACCTTATCTTTTACCACACTCAGCGGAGCATAATTTGTAAGGTCATCTGCACCAATAATTACCCCACAAGCATGTATACCAACTTGACGAACAGTACCTTCTAGTTGAGATGCATATTCAAGCATTGATGAAATATTTTCATCTGGGCCGTAACAAGCTGTTTTAATTTCTTGTACATATTTAATACAGTTTGCCACATTTACCTTTGGTACTTTTTTAGTATTAGGGTCGGCAAAACTTTCAGAAAACTTGTCTGGAATAAAAGACACAAGCTTATTAACATCAGAAAGTGGCACCTTTTGCACACGACCTACGTCTTTGATAGAAGATTTTGTAGCCATAGTACCGTATGTGATAATATGTGCTACTTTTTCCTTTCCATATTTTTTGGTAACCCAATCTAGCACGGCACCACGACCTTCGTCATCAAAGTCCACATCGATATCGGGAAGTGAAATACGGTCTGGATTAAGAAAACGTTCAAACAGAAGGTCATATCTAAGTGGGTCAACGTCTGTAATCTTCAAACAATACGCCACCACAGAACCAGCTGCAGAACCACGACCAGGTCCTACACTCACACCCAACTCCTCTCGTGCTGCACGAATATAGTCTTGTACAATAAGGAAGTAACCAGGGAAACCCATGGTTTTCATAATATGAAGCTCAAAAACTATACGTTCATATTGTTCATCTGTAAGTTCATCGCCATATCGTTTTTTCGCGCCTTCCCAAGCAAGTTTTGCAAGATAATCTGCCTCCAGTTTGATACGATACAATTTGTCGTAACCTCCAAGTTTCTTAATTTTTGACTCTGCATCTTCCTGAGACATTACCACATTACCTTTTTCATCTCGAGTAAACTCATTGAAAAGGTCTTCGTTTGTATATTTTTGTCTATATTCTTCTTCTGTACCAAACTCGGCAGGAATATCAAATTTTGGCATAATAGGCCCAGACTCAATAGAGAAAACTTCCACCTTCTCTGCCACTTCCAGAGTATTTGAAATCACTTCTGGATGATCAGGGAAGCATTGTCGCATTTCGTCAGCAGACTTAAGCCATTCTTGTTTTGTATAATACATTCCAGAAGGGTCACCCAATTCTTTTTTTGTATTCATACAAACCAAACGTTCATGAGCATCTGCATTGCTTTCTAGCACAAAGTGAACGTCGTTTGAAGCCACCACCTTGGTTTGTGTTTTGGCTGCAAGTTCAAAAATCACCTTATTAACTTGCTCTTGGCGTTTGTAAATAAGTTCGTTTAGAGCCTCTATATTACCTTTGTGAGCCTGAACTTCTAGATAAAAATCATCGCCAAATAGACTTTTGAACCAACGAATACTCTTTTCTGCCTCGTCTATCTTTCCTTGTAAAATAAGTTGTGGAATTTCGCCACCCAAACAAGCCGAAGTAACAATTAATCCTTCGTGATATTGCTCAAGCAGCTCTTTGTCTATACGTGGACGATTATAAAAACCATCAATAAACGCAATAGAAGAAAGTTTACATAAGTTTTTATAACCTTGTTTGTTTTTTGCAAGTAGAATTAAGTGCCAGCCCCCTCTGTCTATTATAATTTCTTTCCCTTCGCCATTTATTTCCTTTACTTGATTATCTTTTAAAAGGCGAGAACGGCGTGCACAATAAGTTTCTATACCAATAATAGGTTTAAGCGGTTTTTCTGCACCTTTATTGGCTTTGCCAACCAAATCCACAAACTCTTTTATCCCATACATACAACCATGATCGGTAAGAGCAAGCGCAGGCATACCAAGCTCCATAGCCCTCTTAACAAGGTCTGGAACTTTCGACATACCATCTAGAATGGAATAATTTGAATGGACGTGTAGGTGTACAAAACTCATTTTTTTCTTTATTTTTTAGAATCCCAAAAATAGCATTTAAAAATAAATTTCATAACATAACCACCAATAAAGTTATTAACAATGCAAAGAGATTTAGGAATTAAAAAAATTAGGAATTAGGAATTAGGAATTAGGAATTAAGTATTATCTTTGCTTTTTGATATAAAACGAATATAAAAATTATGAAAGTGATTTGTGTGGGTTGGAATTACCCTAAACATAATGCGGAGTTGGGCGGTGCAGAGACTCCTTCTGTGCCTACAATATTTTGTAAGCCAGACTCTGCCCTACTAAAAGAAAACAAAGATTTTTATATCCCAGATTTTTCAAATCAAGTGGATTATGAAGTAGAAGTGGTGGTACGCATAAATAAGCTTGGCAAAAGTGTAGCAGAAAAATTTGCTCCACGATATTATGCTCAAGTAGCTTTAGGCATCGACTTCACAGCTCGCGACATGCAAAATGAAGCTCGCAAAACTGGTGCGCCTTGGGATTTGAGCAAAGGATTTGACGGAAGTGCTGTGGTGAGCGAATTTAGAGATTTGGAAAACATAGGAGCAATAAACGACCTAAATTTCCGTTTAGAAATTAATGGAAAGACTGTTCAATCTGCCAACACTGGCGAAATGATTTTCCCTGTTGATAAAATTATTACATACGTTAGTCAATTTTACACTTTGAAAATAGGTGACCTTATCTATACTGGCACCCCAGACGGCGTTGGCCCTGTAAAACGTGGCGACAGACTAAAAGGTTATCTTCAAGACGAACTTTTACTAGACTTTGAGATTAAATAAATGAGAAAACTCTTCACCATAATATTAGCCCTAATTACCCTTTCTGCTTTTGCTAAAGTGGAGTATGCAGAGCATTCTATACTTAAAGAAGGCAAGTGGATAAAAATTGCTGTTAAAGAAACAGGAATTCATAAAATCACATATCAACAACTAAAGGATATGGGAATAACAAATCCTGCAAATGTGCATATCCATGGCTATGGTGGAGCTATATTAGAAGAAAATTTTGCATCTGGATTGGAATTTTACAAAGATGACCTTCCAGAGAATGCAATCTACTTTCACAAAGGCGCAGATAGCATATTCAACGAAAATGACTACATCCTTTTTTATGCTCAAGGTCCTGTGAGTGTAAAATACAATGAGAGTAAAGAAAAATACGAACATACTGTAAATCCATATAGTAATTTTGGATATTATTTTATTACAGAAAATTCTACACCTCAAAAAAACATCACAAATATTGAGTACGATTTACCTCCTATCCCAATAACAGTAGAACAAACTTTAAACTACTATTATGTTGAAAAGGAAGAATTTAACCTTATCAATTCTGGGAGAATGTGGATTGGAGATAAATTTGATTCAAAAAAAACTAACAGAAAATATTCCTTTAACATACCAAATAGAATAAATAACGAATACATTAACTTCAATCTAAGGGCTATTGGAGTTTCTTCTCTACAAAACAATTTGAATGTAGATATTAATTCTCAAGAAACAATATTTTTACCATTATACGCAAAACAAGATGCCCATCAAGGTGGCACGTTAGGTACTATCAACTCCACTTTCAGATTAAATAACGAGAGTGATGATATCAACATTAATATAGATTTTGATTACAACACCACAAACGCAGAAGCTTACATTGACTACATAAGCATTAATGCCCGCAGAGAACTTATTACAGACGGTTCTGAACCACTTTTCATTTTCTATCCAGGAAACTATTATCCTTATATTACCGCAAATTATAATGTAATTAGCAGTAATAAAAACCTATTATTTTGGGAAATCACTAACCAACAAAATATTGTTAATGTAACTCCTACCATCACCGAAACTGGATATCAAATTTCGAGTCCGTATGATACGGAGCGTTTATTTTTAGCATTCGACCCTAATATTGATTATCCTACTATTAGTTTATACAAATCTATACAAAATCAAGATTTACATGCGCTAAAAAACATTGATGTTATTATTATTAGCGATAGCAAACTAATAAATTCTGCAGAGGAACTTGGAAAATTCCATAAAAATCATGATGGTTTATCATATAAAGTTCTCACAGTAGATCCAATTTATAATGAATTCTCTTCTGGCACTCCAGACGCAACTGCCTACAGAATGTTTTTGAAAATGCTTTATGACAAAGCAGAAAATGAAGAAGAAAAACCAAAATTCCTTATCCTTTGGGGTCTAAGTGGATACGACAATAGAGGTATAAAAAACGAAAAATTGGATATTCTAAGTTTTCAAGCAAAAGAATCTCTAAATAATATCTATTCTTATATTACAGATGACTATTTCGGATTTTTAGATGACGGAGAAGGTGGTTATATAGAATCAGGAAAATTGGACATTGCAATAGGTAGGCTCCCTGCAAAAACAGAAGAAGAGGCTTCTAACTATGTTGACAAAGTAAAAAGATATGTACTTTCTAAAGACAAAGGTTCATGGTCTAATGAAATACTTTTTGTAGGTGATGACGGTGATGCAAATCTTCATACCAAACAAGCAAACCTACTAGCTGACACCGTATATGCTCGACATCCAGAATTTTTTCCAAAAAAATTGTTCTTGGACTCATATAAAATGGTTCAATCTGCATCTGGTAGCACATATCCAGAAGCTAAAGAAAACATTTGGAGATATTTAAATGATGGCGTACTACTTTTTAACTACACAGGGCACGGAAGTACAAATAGTTTAACAGGTGAATTGATGATAACAAAGGCTGATATCATCAGTATGAAAAACAGTAATCTTGCTGTTTGGATTACTGCCACTTGCGATTTCAGTAAATTTGACGACTATGAAAGAAGCGCTGGAATGGAACTTATTTTAAATCCTAAAGGAGGAGCAGTGGCATCACTTACTACCACCCGTTCTGTGTATTCATCTAGCAACCTAGCGCTTGTACAAGCGGCATATAAATACTTATTACCTTCAAAAGAAGATACAGAAACTAACAATATTCTGTCTATTGGGGAAATAATGAAAAATGCAAAAATATCCCTTGGAGCAGATAAGAACAAACTTAGTTTTACCCTACTAGGCGACCCTATTATTAAACTATTCTACCCAGACAATATAGTTATCACAGATAGCATTAACTCTCAATTGCCAGAAGATGCACAAATTATGGCATTAGGGTTAACCACAATTAAAGCACACGTAGAAAAAAATAACGAAATACGTTCAGACTTCAACGGAACTGCATTAGTTACTTTATATGACAAAAAAGAAAACCAACAAACATTAGGACAAGGGAATAATACACCTTTCGACTTTGAAGATTATAGTAGTATTATATTCTCTGGAGAAGTTCCTGTTGTAAATGGTCAAATAGAAGTAACTTTTATGGTCCCAAAAGATATTAATTACAAGGTAGGAAACGGCAGATTAACCTATTTCATAATTAATGAAGAGGGTGATGAAAATGGTCATGGATATTGTCAAAACTTCACTATCGGAGAAACAGACCCTGATGCACCAATCACTGCAGATGGCCCAGTTTCAAAGGCATATATCAACACACAAAACTTTGTTAATGGACAAGAAGTTGATAACACTCCTATTTTCTATGCACATTTGTGGGATGAATTTGGAATTAACACTATAGGCACAGGTATTGGGCACGACATTATATTGAAACTAAACAATGATCCAAACCAAACATATGTGCTAAACGACTATTACACAGCATCACTAGGCGATTACAAGAGTGGAACTGTAAAATTCAACCTTCCAAAACTAAGCGACGGTGAGTATACATTATTCTTTAGAGCATGGAGTTTGCAAAATATTTCTACCACAAACGAACTTAATTTTGTAGTAAAAAGCGACACTCCTGCAACTGTAGAAGAATTTACTATTTACCCTACTCCTGCCACAGAATATGTAAACTTCTATCTAAAATATGACCGCCCAGAAGATATTATAGATATAGAATTTAGCGTAATAGACCTTGCTGGCAAAACATTTTGGCGTAGCACAGAAGAGTACATATCTAAAGATGCTGTTTATACATCAAGATGGAACTTCGCTTCTTCTCGCCCTGCGGGCAATGGAATTTTCATTGCAAAAGTTAAAATAACCACGTCAGAAGGTGCTATAACCCACTATGCTAAAAAGATTATAATAAATGCACAATAAAAACGAGAAATTTTCGTTACCTTTGTAGCCGTTTTTTAGAAATTATAAACCAAAAATATATGAAGAACAAAATTTTATTTGCAATCGCCCTACTACTTTGCATCCCTAATATGGTATGGGCGCAAGATGCTAGCGAAGACTTAAATGAAACAATACAAACATTCACACCTATTACTACAGGTGTATCATTTCTAACTGTAGCACCAGATGCACGTGGTGGTGGTCTTGGTGACGTGGGTGCAGCAACAGCTCCAGATGCTGACGCACAATACTGGAACCCTGCTAAATATGCATTTATTAATGCAGAAGGTGGTGCTACCGTATCATACGTGCCATGGCTTAGAAAACTTGTATCAGACATCGACCTTGTTTCTGCTTCAGGTTACTACAAAATCCAAGACGTACAAACAGTAGCGGCTTCTTTCCGCTTCTTCTCACTAGGTAACGTTCTTATCCAAAAAGATCCAGGTGACGTAGGACAAAACATTAAACCATACGACCTTGCTGTAGATGTATCTTACTCTCGTATCCTTACCAAAAACTTCTCTATGGGTGTGGCTCTACGCTTTATTTGGTCAGACCTTACAGGTGGTTACTCAGCAGATGGTGACTATGTAGAACCAGGTTGGTCTATAGCTGCCGACATTTCTGGTTACTATGGTCAAAAAGTAGACTTCGACTGGGGTAAAGGTTATGGAGCCTTCGGTTTCAATATCTCAAACATTGGTAAAAAAGTGGAATATGGCGACTATAGAAGTGCTGCATTCCTACCTACAAACCTACGTCTTGGTGGTAGCTTCACTATGCCTATTGACCAATACAACCACATTTCATTAAATGTTGACATTAACAAACTTCTTGTTCCTTCTCGTCCTATCTACAACTCAGACATAGAAACACAAGAAGAATACCAAGCACGTCTAGACGAATATTACAATATGGACCCTATCACAGGTATTGGTCGTTCATTTATCGACATGCCTGACGGTACTCCATACGACTTTGTTCAACAACTTAAGAAAGTAAATTTCTCATTAGGTCTTGAATACGACTACAACGAACAATTCTTTGGTCGTATCGGTTACTACAACGAAGACAAACAAATGGGTAATCGTAAATATGTAACATTTGGTGCTGGTTTCAAACTAAACGTTTTCTCACTAGATGTGGCATACGTGCTTTCAGTAACAAAAAACAACCCTCTAGACCAAACACTACGTTTCACTCTAGGATTTAATATGAATGGTCTGAAAGTACTTGCTGGCACAGCAGAAGAAGCAGCAGACTGGAACTTAGGACTATAAGATAAGTATGTATAGAATAGGATTTGGATATGATGTTCATGCTTTAGTTCAAGATAGAGAACTATGGCTAGGAGGCATAAAAGTGCCTCACACCCTAGGGCTACTAGGCCACTCAGATGCAGATGTCCTTATCCACGCAATATGTGATGCAATGCTGGGAGCAGCAAACCTAAAAGACATAGGCTACCACTTCCCAGATACATCATCAGACTTTAAAAACATAGATAGTAAAATCTTGCTTAAAGAGTGTAACAGACTAATATCAGAAAAAGGTTACACAATTGTAAATATAGACTCTACTATCTGTGCTCAAAAGCCTAAACTTAAAGACTACATAGACCCTATGAGAGAGTGCCTTGCAGGTGTACTAGAAATAGACGCAGACTGCGTTTCTGTAAAGGCTACTACCACAGAAAAATTGGGTTTTGTAGGCAAAGAAGAAGGCATAGCTGCACAAGCAGTAGTTTTATTGAAGAAAATTTAAAGATAAATATATCTTTTTTAGAAAAAATGTATTACTTTTGTAATACAATTTATCATTGTTCTTTATGTTCTAATTTTTAGAACAACGTCCATATCATGTAGGGGTGCTGATATGGACGTTTTTTTTTATACATTCGCAATAAAAAAAATACACTCTCCCAATAAAAAAAATATTGCATTTTATTTATATTTTTTTCTTTTTTCTTAAATTTGTACCCAAATTTATCATTCCATAATATGAAACAAGACATGATAGTGATTCTTGACTTAGGAAGTCATGAAAACACAGTATTAGCCAGAGGCATTCGTGATTTAGGTGTTTATAGTGAAATCTATCCACATGACATTACAGCTGCTGAACTTAAAGCATTACCAAATGTAAAGGGTATTATTATCAACGGTGGCCCAAACAATGTTATTGACGGTGTAGAAATAGATGTTCTAGATGAAATCTATGAAGCAGGATTCCCTGTTATGTCTGCTGGACACGACAAAGCTAAATGCGAAGTAAAACTTGCTGCATTTACAGACGATATTGAAGCCATTAAAGCTGCTGTGAAAGATTTCGTTTTCAACGAATGTAAAGCAGAAGCAAACTGGAATATGAAAAACTTTATCGCCGACCAAGTAGAATTAATCAGACGCCAAGTGGGTGACAGAAAAGTTCTTCTTGCTCTTTCTGGTGGTGTAGATAGCTCTGTAGTAGCAGCTCTTTTAATTAAAGCTATTGGTAAAAACCTAGTAAGCGTACACGTAAACCACGGTTTAATGCGTATGGGTGAATCAGAAGACGTTGTAGAAGTATTCCGCAACCAACTAGACGCAAACCTTGTTTATGTAGATGCAACAGACCGTTTCCTTGGCAAACTAGAAAACGTAGCAGATCCAGAAGAAAAACGTAAAATAATTGGCGGTGAGTTCATCCGCGTATTCGAAGAAGAAGCTCGTAAACTTAACGGTATCGACTTCCTTGCACAAGGTACTATCTACCCAGACATCGTAGAATCTGGTACCAAAACTGCAAAAATGGTAAAATCTCACCACAACGTAGGTGGTCTTCCAGAAGACCTACAATTTGAACTAGTTGAACCACTTAAACAACTATTCAAAGACGAAGTACGTGCTTGCGGTGTTGAACTTGGTCTTCCATACGATATGGTTTATCGTCAACCATTCCCTGGTCCAGGTCTTGGTGTTCGTTGCCTTGGTGCTATCACTCGCGACCGCCTAGAAGCTCTAAGACACGCTGACGCTATCCTTAGAGAAGAATTCAAAATAGCAGGTCTAGACAAAAAAGTATGGCAATACTTCACCGTAGTACCTGACTTCAAGTCTGTAGGAGTGAGAAACAATGCTCGTAGCTACGATTGGCCAGTAATTATCCGCGCCGTGAACACTATCGACGCCATGACTGCTAGCATCGAACTTATCGATTGGCCTATCCTTCAAAAGATTACAGACCGTATCTTAAACGAAGTTGCCAATGTAAACCGCGTTTGCTACGACCTTTCTCCAAAACCAAACGCAACAATCGAATGGGAATAAAACCTAACTAGATTATAAATCAATAGCCTCAACCCGCAAGGATTGAGGCTATTTCGTTGTTGTTTAATACTTAAATGTTATTTATTTGGAGCGTCTGCGCGAGGGCATTCTGGTTTTTGGCCTTTAGGGCATTTTTTGAAATCATTTTTGCAATGTTTTGGACCTTTGTGATGTTTGTGGAAACCTGGCTTACCAAATCCTGGTTTGTGGAAACCGTGCATTTTGTGTTTTAAAAGACTTTTTTGTTGGTCGATAGTTAAGTTATCAAAATCGTTCCAAAGTGCGTCTATTGAGTCTTTAAATGCTTTGCGTTTTGCTTCTCTTTTGTCGATAGATTCTTTTGCATTTTTAATAAGTTCTTTTTGTTCTGCTTCTGAAAGGCTATCGAATTTAACCCATTTCTCAAACTGTTTATTGCAAGGTTTCTTCATTTTGCATTCTTTTTTAAACTCTCTTCTGCATTTATCCTTGCAAGGTTTATCACAAGTATCATTTGAAGAACAAGAAGCTACCATAATTGCTAAAAGGCTAACTAAACCTAATTTAATCATCTTTTTCATAAGTCTATAAATTTTAAATTGTTAATATTGTTTTCTAAATTGTTTACGTCTGTTTGACAACAGGTAAAAATAATAGTTTAATAGGTCGGTAGGATTTTAACATTGTTTAAAACAAAAAAGAGGCAACCCATGCGGATTGCCTCTTTAATGTAAAGTATCTAGTTATTATTTAGATTCTTTGATAGCAGCTTGAGCAGCAGCAAGACGTGCGATTGGCACACGGAATGGAGAACAAGATACATAGTTAAGACCTGTTCTGTGGCAGAATTCAACAGAAGAAGGTTCACCACCATGTTCACCACAAATACCGCATTTCAAGTCTGGACGAGAAGCACGACCTTTAGATGTAGCCATTTGTACAAGTTGACCTACACCGTTTTGGTCTAGTACTTGGAATGGGTCATTAGGAAGGATCTTCATGTCTAGGTATGCTGGTAAGAATGAAGCGATGTCGTCACGGCTATAACCAAATGTCATTTGAGTTAAGTCATTTGTTCCGAATGAGAAGAATTCTGCTTTAGTAGCAATTCTGTCTGCGGTTAATGCAGCACGTGGGATTTCAATCATTGTACCAACTTTGAATTCGATGCTATCACCTACTTCTTCAAATAGTTTAGCAGCTTCTGCACGAATTACAGATTCTTGGTTTGCGAACTCGTGTAGGATACCTGTTAGAGGAACCATGATTTCTGGGTGTGTTTCAACGCCTTCTTTCTTAAGTTCTAGAGCAGCACCTAAGATAGCGCGAGTTTGCATTTGAGTGATTTCTGGATAGGTATTACCTAAACGGCAACCACGGTGACCAAGCATTGGGTTTGCTTCGTGTAGAGAGTTTACACGTTGACGAATATAGTCAAATGAAACACCCATGATTTCAGCAAGTTCACGTTGTTCTTTTTCTTCGTGTGGTACGAATTCGTGTAGAGGTGGGTCTAACAAACGAACAGTTACTGGGCAACCTTCCATTGCTTTGAAGATACCTTTGAAGTCTGCTTGTTGGTAAGGAAGGATTTTAGCAAGAGCTTTACGACGACCGTCTTGAGTTTCTGCTAAGATCATTTCACGCATTGCACGGATTTTGTCGCCTTCGAAGAACATGTGTTCTGTACGGCAAAGACCAATACCTACAGCACCAAATTTACGAGCAACTTCTGCATCGTGTGGAGTATCTGCATTGGTACGTACTTGCATACGTGTATATTTGTCTGCAAGGTTCATAAGTTCTGCGAAGTCTGCGTCTAGTTCAGCTTCTTTTGTTGCAACAGCACCTAGATAAACGTCACCAGTAGAACCGTTAAGTGAAATATAATCACCTTCTTTTAATACTGTACCGTCTACAGTCATTGTTTTTGCAACATAGTCGATAACTAGTGCACCAGCACCAGATACACAACATTTACCCATACCACGAGCAACTACAGCAGCGTGAGAAGTCATACCACCACGAGCGGTTAAGATACCTTCTGCAGCAGCCATACCAGCTAAGTCTTCTGGAGATGTTTCGATACGAACCATGATTACGCGTTCGCCTTTGCTTGCCCATAGAGCAGCGTCGTCTGCGCTAAACACGATTTTACCGCAAGCAGCACCTGGAGATGCAGCAAGACCTTTTGTAAGAACTTTAGCAGATTTTAATGCTGTTTTATCGAAGATTGGGTGTAATAATTCGTCAAGTTTGTTAGGTTCACAACGTAAAACTGCTGTTTTTTCGTCGATCATACCTTCACGTAGAAGGTCCATAGCGATTTTAACCATCGCAGCACCAGTACGTTTACCGTTACGTGTTTGTAAGAACCAAAGTTTACCTTCTTGTACGGTGAACTCCATGTCTTGCATGTCACGATAGTGGTTTTCAAGTTTTGTTTGAAGAGCGTCTAGTTCAGCGTAGATTTCTGGCATAGCTTCTTCCATTGAAGGATATTTAGAAGCACGTTCTTCTTCAGAAATGTTAGCTAGTTGTGCCCAACGTTGAGAACCGATTTTGGTGATTTGTTGTGGAGTACGGATACCAGCAACCACGTCTTCACCTTGAGCGTTGATTAGGTATTCACCTACGAATAGGTTTTCACCTGTTGCAGCGTCACGGCTGAATGCAACACCAGTTGCAGATGTGTCACCCATGTTACCGAACACCATTGCTTGAACGTTAACAGCTGTACCCCATTCTGCTGGGATTCCTTCCATTTTACGATAAAGGATAGCACGTTCGTTCATCCAGCTGTCGAATACAGCGCAGATAGCACCCCAAAGTTGGTCGTATGCAGATTCTGGGAAATCTTTACCAGTTTGGTTTTTAACAGCTTCTTTAAATCTTTTTACAAGTTCTTGAAGGTCAGAAACTTCAAGTTCTGTATCAAGTTTAACACCTTTTGCGTGTTTTACTGCTTCAATGATTTCTTCGAATGGGTCGATGTCAGTTTTGTTTACTGGTTTCATACCAAGAACTACGTCACCGTACATTTGTACGAAACGACGATATGAGTCCCATACGAAACGAGGGTTACCTGTTTTAGCAACAAGACCTTCAACAACTTTATCATTAAGACCTAGGTTAAGAATGGTATCCATCATACCTGGCATAGAAGCACGAGCACCAGAACGAACAGAAACTAAAAGTGGGTTTTCAACGTCACCAAATTTAGAGTTCATTAGGCCTTCTACGTGTGCTAGAGCTGCAAGAACTTCTTCTTTAAGTAGCTCTACCATTTTTTCTTTACCTACTTCGTAATATTCATTACAAACATCTGTTGTGATAGTGAAACCTGGAGGCACTGGCACACCGATAAGGTTCATTTCAGCAAGGTTTGCACCTTTACCGCCTAATAGGTTTCTCATGTCTGCTTTACCTTCTGCTTGTCCGTTACCGAAGGTATAAACGCGTTTTTTGTTATCCATAAGACTATTAAATAATTAAAATATTGATTGTTATAATTTATTTCTTTTTTATAAGGTTGCAAATTTAATGATTTTTTTTAACAAAAAAAACGTTTATACCCTATTTATGATATAAACGTTTAAATTATTTTTCGCATTCCTACCCTAACTTCTTTCGCCAAAAATGCCACTTCCTACTCGCACTATGGTGGAGCCTTCGCTCATAGCTATTTTGTAGTCGTCGGTCATGCCCATTGAGATTTCTTTAAACTCCTCATTTGCAGCAAAATACGCCATTTTAAGATAGGCAAAGTTTGCTACTAGAGTTTTAAATTCTTTTCTGATTTGTTTTTCATCTTCTGTATAGGTTGCCATGCCCATTACACCGATAATGCGAATGTTCTTTAGGTTTGAAAACTCTTCTGATGAAAGCACTTGTTCACATTCTTCAAGTGTGAAACCAGATTTGCTTTCTTCTTGAGCCACGTGAAATTGCAGAAGGTAATCTATAATTCTATCGTTTTTAAGAGCTTGTTTGTTGATTTCTTGCATAAGTTTCAGAGAATCAACAGATTCTATGCAGGAAATAAATGGTGCAATATATTTTACTTTATTGGTTTGAAGATGACCGATAAAGTGCCATTCAATATCTTTTGGCATTGCTTCTGCCTTGTCTCTCACCTCTAAAGCATGGCTCTCGCCAAACACTCTTTGTCCTGCCTCGTAAGCCTCTTCTAGCAACTCAATTGGCTGATATTTAGAAACAGCCACAAGTTTTACATTCTCCTTTAGAGTTTGCTTTACTGCTAATAAATTATCCTTTACCATTATTTTCTTATAATTATTTCTCTAACCATAAAAACACCTTCCAATTCTGCGTTTAGAAGTTGTAATATTTTATGTCTGCTCACTATTTCTTTAAAACCTTGCACCACCACAGACGACTCTCCTTTTACTATGTAAACTATTAGTTCCCAAGTTTTTCTATCCACCTCAACGCGGTCTATACAAGGAATAAGAAATGGTGCTTTTTTGTTGAGAATAAACGTAAACTTATTGCAGATTTCTGCACCCTTAAAATTTTCGTACAAGCCATTGCTAATAAGAAAATTTTCTAGTAATCCACCTACTTTTTCAAACCTTGTTCTCTTCATACAATTTTGCCGTCTTCAAGATAATAGACTTTTTTCTCTCCACTTACATTTTCCAGTAGTAAATCTAAATGGTCTCTGTTTGTGTCGGTTATAAAGATTTGTCCAAAGTCGCTTCCAGATACTAGATTTACAATTTGACCCACACGAGACGAGTCTAGTTTGTCAAAAATATCATCTAGAAGAAGTATTGGAGTAACCCCTTTCGACTTCTTTAAGAAGAAGAATTGTGCAAGTTTTAGTGCCACAAGGAAACTTTTGGTTTGACCTTGCGAAGCCACTTTTTTAAGAGGATATTCACCTAGGAACATTTCTAGTTCGTCTTTATGAATGCCCTTTGTGGTATAGCCTATAATATCGTCACGATAGCGGCTTTCTGCTAAAAGTTCGGCCAAATCACCCTCCTGCATGCTAGAGCGATACTCAATATTTGCCACCTCTTTCCCGCCCGAAACCACAGTATAATAATGTGAAAAAATAGGCAGAAATTCATCTAAAAATTCTAGACGTTTTTGGTAAATATAATCTGCTTTTCTCACCATTATCATTTCACTCACCGATAGCAAATCTGTGTCGAGATTGTGTGCACGAAGCAGACAGTTTCTTTGAGTGAGAGCATGGTTGTATTCAAGAAGTTGGTTTAGATATTCTTTGTCGTATTGAGCAATAACACCATCAATAAATTTACGTCTTTCGGCACTACCCTCGCTTATAAGGACATCGTCTTTGGGCGATACCATAACAAGAGGAATTAGGCCAATATGATCTGCAAAACGCTCGTATTCTTTCTTGTTTCTTTGAAAACTCTTCTTTACACCTTTTTTAACGCCAACAGAAATATTTTCTTCGATATTGTTTCTCAAAAACTGCCCAGAAAGCATCATAAAGCCCTCGTTGTGACGAATATTTTGGCTATCAATATTGTTTGAGTGGCTCTTACAAAAGGCTAAATAATAGACCGTATCGAGCAGATTGGTTTTCCCTACACCGTTTTGACCGATAAAACAATTTATTCCCGAGCAGAATTCAACTTCTAGTTCGGGAAGGTTTTTATAATTTATTAATGAGAGTTTTTTTAGAAACATCTGTTTAGTCGTTTAGGCAGATATTGATTGTTAGTTTATTTCTTGAGGCGTGACCGCCCGTGGTCTCGTGAACGGGATGGGCCCGCGACAGAATGTCGTGGGAGGGATAGGTCGGTGTACCGACCGTACCTTAAAGAAATAAAGCTAACAATTAATATAAACCCCGTTATTCCTTTTATTTAATGGTTAAAAAAGGAAGCTGATCACCACTAAAATATTGAGGCAACTGACCATTCCATTTGTTGATTGCCATTTCTTGAAGCACAAGTGGAGAAAGAGAAGCTTGTTTTACTTTTTGAGCTTCTGCTTCTAGTTTCATACGTTCAAGGGTAAATTTAGCAGTAAGAGCACCTTGTTCTGCGATTTTTTTATCTTCAATAGCTTTGTTGAAATCGTCGCTAAAGTCGTGGTTTGTGATAAGAAGGCTCTTCACTTTAATACCGGTGCCTGCCACTTGCTCAGAGAAAGATGAATTGATTTTTGAAGAAATTTCTGCACGTTTTTCTACGAATGTTTCAATAGGATATTCAGCAATCACTGCATTTACTTTTTCTGAAAGTGTAGGACGAATAAGGGTATTTTCAATGTTTTGACCGTAGGTTTGGAAAATTCTACCCACTTCGTCTGGTTCAAGAGAATAAACCAATGCCACATCTACTGAGATGGTTTGGATATCGCTAGAAGAAACCTCTGTGTGGATAGTAAGATTTTTGTCACGAATAGACATAATTTTAACGTCGTCTGCAACAGGGATTCTAAAGTTAAGACCTTCGCTTGCTACAGATTGTAGGCTACCAAAACGTAGAACTACACCTCTTTCACCTGTGTCCACAGTGTAAAAACAGGTACTACAAACTACTAGAATAATCGCAATAATAACTCCTGTAACTATGGTTTTAAAACTCATTTTTGGAGCCGCTGGTTTTGATTGTTGTTGATACATATTGTTTAGATTTTAATTAATTACTAAAATAAAAGTTCGCTAAAATTTGCGAACTACAAATATAAAAATTTTCTACCGTAAATAAAATAGAGTTGATAAATTTTTATCAACTCTATTTTAGATGCCCTATAAAATCATTCAGATATTTTCTGCCAATATAATGTCTTTCCTATACCCAAAATAGTTCCACGAAGTTTAAGTTTGTTTGGTTCTACAAACTCGGCAGTTGCGTTTACTTTTAAGCCTAGGGTTGGGTCATAGATTTTTGCATCGCCCCACTCTTTGTCTTCTGCAATGTATTTAAGACCTTTTACTAGGACAATTTGGTCTACATCTACATTTCTAAGGCTTTTGTCTGGGTTTTTCACGTCTTTACGTTTGTTGCCGTCGGCATCATAAAGATTTTCAACCCAAAATACTTGTGCGTTGTATGAACCATCTGCATTTTTGGTTACACGCACTTTACTTTTTGTTCCACCACGGTCGGTTAGGTATTCACCTAGAATATTGTCACCGTTGTCGTTTAAACCTTGTGCTAGTGCAGGGGTAAGCATCATCGCACAAAAAATCATCATTAAAATCTTTTTCATTTGTTCTTTTGTTTTAATTCCGAGTGCAAAGATAATAAATTTTGCACAAAATACGCAAAAGTGTGCAGTTTTTTAACATAAAAAGAGCCCGACGTTCGTCGAGCTCTTTGTAACCTGGGCCCTTCGACAAGCTCAGGGACCACAAATAGTATATCGTAAAATCATTTTAAAGAGGTGAGTTCTAGGCGTGCGACGTGTGATAAACCGGAGCTTACTAGAGGTAAGTGAGGATTTAGAACACTAGCACAACGACGAAATCGCCCTTTAAAATATTTTACAGACGTGCTTTGATTGCTGCACTTTCCGCCTCATATCCAGGTTTATCTAGAAGCGCAAACATATTTTTCTTGTAAGCTTCTACACCTGGTTGGTTGAATGGGTTCACACCTAGAACGTAACCGCTGATACCGCAACCAATTTCGAAGAAGTAGATTAATTGACCGATATAGTAAGCGTTTAATTCTGGAATTTCGATTTTTAAGTTTGGAACACCACCGTCTACGTGAGCTAGCATAGTACCTAGTTCTGCCATTTTGTTAACTTCGTCAACACGTTTGCCTGCTAAGAAGTTTAGACCGTCTAGGTTTGCTTCGTCTGTAGGGATAACCATAGTTTTGTTTGGTTTGTTTACAGAAAGAACGGTTTCGAAGATAGTACGTTCACCTTCTTGAATCCATTGACCCATAGAGTGTAGGTCTGTAGTAAAGTCAACAGCAGCGTTGAAGATACCTTTATTTTCTTTACCTTCACTTTCGCCGTAAAGTTGTTTCCACCATTCTGCAAAGAAGTGAAGTTTTGGTTGATAGTTAACTAAGATTTCGATTTTTTTACCGCTTTGATATAGAGCGTTACGTGTTGCAGCATACATAGCAGCTGGGTTTTCTGCAAATGGAGTATCTACACCGCAAACTTGTTCCATACGTTGAGCACCTTCTACAAGAGCTTTAACGTCTAAGCCAGCAACAGCGATTGGAAGAAGACCTACTGGAGTAAGTACTGAGAAACGACCACCTACGTTGTCTGGAATTACATATGTTTTATAACCTTCTTGAGTAGCTAGAGTACGAAGAGCACCTTTAGCTTGGTCTGTGATAGCTACGATAAGTTTTTTAGCAGCTTCTTTACCTGCTTGTTCTTCTAGTTGAGTTTTTAGAAGACGGAAAGCAAGAGCTGTTTCTGTAGTAGTACCAGATTTAGAAATATTGATAATACCAAATTTTTTACCTTTTAGGTATTCACTTAGTTCAGCTAGGTAGTCTTCACCGATATTGTTACCAGCGTAAACGATAACTGGTTTGTTGTTTTGTAACCATTCGAAGCTGTTTGATAGAGAATCGATTACAGCTTTTGCACCTAGGTAGCTACCACCGATACCTGCTACTACAACTACTTCACAGTTTTCACGAAGGAAATTTGCTGTTTCTTGAATGTCATCTAAAAACTCAGGAGTAATAGATGATGGAAGATGTAACCAACCTAAGAAGTCGTTACCTGCACCTGTACCATTTTCTAATGTTTGAGAACAAGCTTTAACTTGGTTTTCAAAACCCATGATTGTTTCTTTTGAAACAAAGCCAGTACAATTGTCAATGATTAATTTAATGTCTTGCATAGTTTAAAAATTATCTAATTTTTTCTGTTAATGATTTAATTTCAATATTTGGAGCAATGCGTTCGTATAGAATATTGTAACAAGCATCTAAAATAGGCATTTCTACATTGTATTTCTCGTTGATTTCTTTGATACATTTGGTACCATAGTAGCCTTCTGCTATCATTTCCATTTCTAGTTGAGAAGAACGTACTGAGTAACCCTTGCCTATCATTGAACCGAAAGTACGGTTTCTACTAAATTTTGAATATGCTGTTACAAGAAGGTCTCCTAAATATGCTGCATCTTGTAGGTTTCTTTCTTCTTCTGGAGAAACAGTGTTTACAAAACGTGACATTTCACGAATACTATTAGAAACCAAGATTGCTTGGAAGTTGTCGCCATACTTTAGTCCATGACATATACCAGATGCTATCGCATAAACGTTTTTAAGCACAGAAGCATATTCTATACCTCTAACGTCTGTGGTAATATATGTCTTTAAATAGGTATTTTGTATTCTGTTTGCAAAAAACTCTGCAAATTTTAGATTTTTACTACCTACAGTAAGGTAAGAAAGACGCTCTAGTGCCACTTCTTCTGCGTGACAAGGGCCAGCGATTACTGCAATATCCTCTTCATTCACACCATAGAATTTCATGAAATAATCAGACACAATCATATTTTCCTCTGGAACAATACCTTTGATGGCTGTAACAATCTTCTTACCTGCTAGAGAGGTAGTTACCTTTGCAAGGTGCGATTTTAGGAAAGGTGAAGGTGTTGCAAATACTAAAATATCAGAGTGTTTGATTGCTAAGTTGATGTTTGAAAAGAATTTAATCTTTTTAAGGTCAAACTTAACAGAACTCAAATATGATGGATTGCATCCTGTTTCTTTAAATTTCTCTATTTGTTCAGGGCGACGCATGTACCAATTGATTCTATTTCCATTGGCCATACTCATCTTTGCGATAGCTGTAGCCCAGCTACCACCACCCATAATACATATCTTTAGTTTAGAAAACATATCTTATGAGTTTTGAGTTTTTTCTGGTTTCATTTGTGGGAAGAACAATACTTCTTGAATAGTAGTTTGACCTGTCATAAGCATTACAAGACGGTCCATACCAATACCCATACCTGATGTAGGTGGCATACCATATTCTAGGGCACGCACAAAGTCCATATCAATGAACATTGCTTCGTCGTCGCCTTTTTCGCTTAGGCGAAGTTGTTCTTGGAAACGTCCAAGTTGGTCGATAGGGTCGTTTAATTCTGAATATGCATTTGCAAGTTCTTTACCGTTTACCATAAGCTCAAAACGTTCTGTAAGCTCTGGGTTGTCGCGGTGACGTTTACAAAGTGGTGACATTTCAATTGGATAGTCGGTAATAAATGTTGGTTGGATATAGTTTCCTTCACATTTTTCACCGAAGATTTCGTCGATAAGTTTACCTTTACCCATAGAGTCGTCTACTTCGATATGAAGTTGTTTACAAACGTCTCTAAGTTGTGCTTCGTCCATACCAGTAATGTCTATGCCTGTGAAGTCTTTGATAGCTTCTGTCATAGTTTTGCGAGCAAATGGAGCTTTAAAACTGATAATATTGTCACCCATTTTCACTTCTGTGGTGCCATTTACATCAAGACAGATTTTTTCAAGCATCTTTTCTGTAAATTCCATCATCCATTTGTAGTCTTTGTATGAAACATAAATTTCCATACAAGTAAACTCTGGGTTGTGAGTTTTGTCCATACCTTCGTTGCGGAAGTTTTTAGAAAACTCATAAACGCCTTCAAAGCCACCTACGATAAGACGTTTTAGGTAAAGTTCGTTGGCAATACGAAGATATAATGGAATATCAAGTGCATTGTGGTGAGTGATGAATGGACGAGCAGATGCACCACCAGGGATTGATTGAAGCACTGGGGTTTCTACTTCCATATAACCATTTGAGTTGAAGTATTCACGCATAGAAGTGTAAACCTTGTTACGTTTTACGAAAATATCTTTAACTCCTTCGTTTACAACTAAGTCCACATAACGTTGACGGAAGCGAAGTTCTGGGTCTTCAAATGCGTCGTGTACGTTGCCATCTTTGTCGGTTTTTACGATAGGAAGTGGACGAAGTGCTTTTGAAAGCACTGTAAGTTCTGAAACGTGGATAGAGATTTCACCTGTTTGTGTGCGGAAAACATAACCTTTCACACCGATGAAGTCACCTATATCTAAAAGTTTTTTGAAAACTGTATTGTATAAATCTTTGTTTTCTCCTGGACAAATTTCGTCGCGAGAGATATATAACTGCATTCTACCAGTAGAATCTTTTAACTCTGCAAAAGATGCTTTACCCATAATACGGCGGCTCATAAGACGACCTGCCATACTTACTTCGCGTTTTTCTTCTTCATTGAAGTTTGCTTTTATTTCTTCTACGTGTGCAGTTACTACATATTCTGCTGCAGGATATGGTTCAATTCCCATTTCACGCATTGTCGCTAAACTTTGTCTGCGAAACAACTCTTGATCATTTAGTTCGTGACTCATAATGTATATTGATTATGTTATTATTCTGAAAATGTCATTAAATATTGTTTGATAAACTCGTCTATATCACCGTCCATAACACCTTGAACATCTGATGTTTGATAGTTGGTTCTATGGTCTTTTACACGACGGTCGTCGAACACATAACTACGTATTTGTGAACCCCACTCTATTTTCTTTTTACCTGCTTCAATTTTTGCTTTTTCTGCATTGCGGTGTTGAAGTTCACGGTCGTAAAGTTGAGAACGAAGAAGACGAAGAGCGTTTTCTTTGTTCTTTGGTTGGTCACGAGTTTCTGTATTCTCGATTAAGATTTCTTCTTCCTCGCCAGTGTAAGGGTCTTTGTACATATAACGAAGGCGAACACCAGATTCTACCTTGTTTACGTTTTGTCCACCCGCTCCACCAGAACGGAAAGTTTCCCATGTAATTGCTGATTGTACAACTTCTACCTCTATGGTATCATCTACCAAAGGCACAACAAACACAGATGAGAACGAAGTCATTCTCTTACCTTGTGCGTTGTATGGCGAAACACGCACCAAGCGGTGCACGCCGTTTTCACTTTTAAGATAACCATACGCCATGTCGCCTTCAATTTTAAGGGTCGCAGTCTTAATACCTGCTTCGTCTCCCTCTTGATAGTTTTCCATGGTCCATTTGTAGCCGTTACGTTCGCAGTAACGTTGGTACATTCTTAAAAGCATTGATGCCCAGTCTTGAGATTCGGTACCACCTGCACCAGAAACAATCTTAAGTACTGCGCCTAAATTATCTTCTTCAGAAGAAAGCATATTTCGCATTTCTATAGCCTCTAAAAGAGACATTACATTTGCGTATGCGGCATCGACCTCCTCTTCTGATACAATTTCTTCTTTATAAAAATCGAAGGCTAAAGTAAGTTCTTCTGTAGCCTCTTTTACAGCATTATATCCATCTACCCATTTTTTTAGGTCTTTAATCTTTTTCATTTGGGCTTCTGCAGCCTTATTGTCGTTCCAAAAATCTGGGTCTTGAGTACGAATTTCTTCTTCCTCTATCTGAATTAACTTGCTGTCAATGTCAAAGATACCTCCTCAACGCTTGCTCGCGTTCTTGTGTCTCTTTTAATTGTTCTATAGTAATCATCCTTCTTTACATTTTATCTTGCAAAGATAATAAATAATTAGGAATTTTTGTGCAAGCGAGAGGAGAATAAATTTATTTATTATCCCGAGCGCAGCCAAAAATCACGAAATGCGAAGCATTGAGTAGTTAGGAATTAGGAATTTTGCGATTAAGTGAGAGCAGAAGCAAAATTTATTTTGATTATGCCGAGCGGGAGCAAAATCATGAGCATAGCGAATAATTTGAACAATGTATAAATTTATACAAAAAAGCAACCACACCTGAGGGGCAAGTGCGGTTGCGGGGTGAGATAATTATTAAATCATTAAACTTTATGTACTAGCACATTACCATGTTACTGGTTTTTTGGTTGGGATAGCAAATGATAGCATTACTTCGTGTGTACTTGATGTTAAACTCCATGCTGGACCAACACTTACATCGTAGCAGTAACCTATACGTAGCCATTGCCATTCAAAACCAGCCATAATGCTCACAGCAGAATTGATACGATAACCTACTCCTAACCAATATTTACCATCATAAACTGCAGTCATGCTTAGGTCCATTACGTGTTCTTGTCCTATAGATAATACTTCTGAATATTCTCCAGAAATAAGTTTACCTAAATTACAAGCACCAATATTGGTATATGTGAATGCTGGGATTAAGTTAAATTTCGCTGGCAGAGGAATATTACCACGCACATATGCATTGATATGTGACGGTGCTGCAGTGGTGTGAACATCTTGTGTAATACCAGGAAGGTGAGTAATAGAAGCACCCACAAGTAAATATTTATACGAGAACTCAAAACCAAAGTCTAAGTCGAATGCTGTGGTATTTGTTTTCTCTGTTTGTGTATCGAGTGGGTCACCATTATCGCGCCAAATATGTCTTTCTGGGTCAAATATTTTGTTTACTACACCTGCAGATAAACCTAATGACAAAAGACCTCCATCAAATAAATCTATATTGTATGCGTAGCAAATCTTAGCATTGATAGTTTGGTTATAAAGACCTAACTCATCGTAAGTAAATGATAAACCAAAACCTGATTTAAGTTTTTCATTATAGTAGTGACCGTTTAGGAGTGCTGATGTAGGAGATTGTTCTAAACCTAAACCTACATATTGCATACGTCCAGCGGTAAATATTTGCAATTTTTCATTGTTACCAATCGCAGCAGGGTTTTGATTGATACGTGAAAACATTTGTTCAGACAATTTAAAATCGCCTTGTGCAAAAATTGCAGTGCACACAAACAAAAGTACGGAAATTAATAATAGTTCTTTTCTCATGGCGATCATTCATTTTCGGTGTTAATAATACGAACTTCTACACGACGGTTTTGTGCGTGTTGGTCTTCTGTTACAGCATCGCGAACATGTAAGAAACGTTCACCCTTGCCTATAATTCTTAAGTTTTCTGCCTTAAGACCTTTTTGTATCAAGGCTTCTTTTACACTTTTTGCACGACGTTCTGATAATCTGTCGTTGTATTCATTACTACCACGAGCGTCAGCATAACCAGAAATTTCAAATTTAGCATCTGGGAACTTTTTCATTTCCACTACAAGACGTTCCATATCTTCTTGTGATTGTGGGGTAAGGTCCGACTTATCAAATTCAAAGAAGAAATCTACCCAGTAGAACTCTTTTTTAATTTCTGCTGGTGCTAAATATTCTAGTGTTGCCTCGCAATTTTCATCGGTGAAAGAAACTGTAATATTTCTATTTACTGCTTCTACATCACAGTCTATATTGTCGATATAGAACTTAAACGGTGATGTTTGAGGTAGAGTATAAGATTTTTCTGCTCCAGTAGCATCTTTTACTTTTATTTCACCATTTGTAGGAGGGTATGCAAAATTTACATCACCTTCAAGAGCGTATGCTGTGCCTGTAAATTCTTGTATAATTTCAAGATTTGAAATAGTAATTTGGCAAGGATATTTCACGTATGCATAAATATCTGTTCCGTTACCTTCATTTCTATCTGTTGTAACGTAAGGCACTCCTTCAACAATTACTATATTATAGTCGTTTACTTCACTATTGTATGGTGCTTGCATTAGAGAAGCATTAGCCCAAGATTCACCTAAAGCATTTGATTGATAAAGGTTATACACCCCTGCTCTATTTGATGAAAAATATAAAATTTCATCATTTTCAACAAAAGCATAGTCTTCGTCTGATGGTGTATTTATAGCATCACCTGCATTCACTGGTTTTGTCCAAGTGCCATCTGCTTTAAGGTCGATATACCAAATATCTTTGCCACCTTGTCCATCTTCAAAAGAAGTGGAAGTGAAATACAATCTTTTACCATTTTTTGCTATGGCAGGATTTTGCATTATTGCTTTCACTTTTGATATATAACTCCAGCCTGCATTGGTTACAAATGGATTATTGCCACGCTCTTGCAACATTCCTTCTATTTCTAAACGTTTAACAGCAGTCCAAGAACCTTTTTTATAAGTTGCTTCATACAACCATTCTGAGTCTGAAGATTCTTCTACAGAGAAGTACATTTTCCCTGATGCTGCATCGTATGCCACATTACCATTAATCCCTAAAAACGCTTCTGCTCTACCTTTTTTGGCTTCTAATAAACTTTCCTTATTATCTGCAAACTCGCTTAAGTATGCTTTGCCTTTTTTAAGGAAGAACATTTGGTTATCTGGAAATAAAGAGATATTAGTTTCATCCTCTGCGGTATTCACAGATAAAGATTTAAAATCATATCCTTCGTTAAACTTTTCATCATTTATAGCTGCGTTTAATGCAAATGTGCTAGCACAAGCTATAAGCATTACTATTACTTTTTTCATATCGTATTAAATAATAGGTTATTTTTGTTGTTCATTTAATAACTCTACATTTCCCTTAAATGTGTCACCATTTTGGAACGTAGCTACATAATAGTAAACACCTGGCATAGCATATTGACCATTAGGATACTTACCATCCCAACCATCTGCTGTTTCCACAACAAGAAGACCATAACGGTCAAATATTTTAAGTGAAACTGAAGGATTCATTCCCATTACAAAGTCGTCGTTGAATCCGTCTACAAGCATTGGCGTAAATACTGTAGGCCAAACAACATTATCTAATACTGCGTCGTTAGAAGCACAACCATTTTGTACTACTTTATAAATGGTAGCACTATATGGTTTTGTAATAAATGTGTTGCCTGTATTTTCTACTAAATTATCATTCTCATACCAAGAATATTCTGCAGAATCATCAATATTGATAGATGTGGCAGTTAAAGTAACTTCATCACCTAAACTTATATTTTCTTTATCTATGGCAAGTTCCACACCCCATGGTTGGAATATTTCGGTTTCAGCACCAGCGGTTTCGCTATAAAACAATCTAATTCTAGTATAACTATCGATATCAACATAAATCTCATTTACATTTGTAGCGAAATCTTCCCATTCAGACCATGGACCATTTATAGTTTCTGCTTTAGATATTTGTAATTTGTAATCTACGTTGTTATCTTCTGTTTCTACAGAAATTAGAATTTTGTTGCAATCACGTTCTTTTACCACTAAAGACATTGGTTTAAGAACCTTTACTGTAGCAGTTGCTTCACATTTATCCCAAACAACTTTATAAGTCATTGTTTCGGTTAATGATTCTACAGAAAGAGTTTGGTTAGTTGCTGTTAGGAAATATTCTGTACCTTCTATGACGGTATACCATTCTGGACCATTACCTTCTTCAATATTAGTATCTTTGGTAATAGTGATAATGCTACCACCCTCTTCTAATACGGTGCTTGGCTCAGCAGTTAGTTCAAGTTCTTTTACCTCATAAAGTATAGTTTGTGAAGTGTCACTATATAGGCCTGTTTCTGCTCCAGAAGCATCTAGCTCTGCCAAACGGAACATCGAAGCTTCTGAAATTGTAACTTTAACACAACCTTCAAGACCTTCTATTTCTACTGGTTCCACTGCAGATGGGTCTAAATCTTCCCATGTAATGCCATCGGTACTACGTTGCCATTTATAAGAGATTGGCTCATCTGCACCTAGTTTTACAATAGGTTGAAGAATAATATCATTACATTCTCTATCAATAGGTTCTAAACTAAGTGTAATTTCTTTAATTTGAACCTTTGCAACACAAGCCTCTGCTACTACAATAATAGTAGTAGTGTCTTGTTCTATTGAATATGATAAATTACCTTCTGTTGTAATAGAAATTGGTACAAATGTTTCTCTACCAGAAGCATCATCAATACCCCATTTCAACCACTGGTAAACAATACCATTTTCTGGAAGATTTGAGGCCGATACAGATAAACCTACTTCTTGCCCATATATTCCTTTATCTGGTGTAGCAGTAAGAGAAAAATCTGTATATCTACATTCTCTTTCAACCGCTGTGGCAGAAAATGCCATATTCACAGAAGTTGCAAAGAATATAAGCAAAATCAATAAACGTGTGTTTGTTTTCATATTTACTTGTATTTGATTTGTATTTATTGAATGTATTAAGGTAATACGGCTCTGACGGAATAGCCCTTATAGGTAGTGCATCCATATACATTTAACTCTCCGACGTTGAATTGCATACCATAGGCATAACTCCTATTATCGGACGATTTAGACCAGTAACAACCCATTTCGTTTGCCTTAGACAATTCTGTACCCTCACGATAACCTGCTGCTGGCAAAAAAATACTATAGCCATTTTTTTTGCTGGTTACCAAATAACCTTTTTCACCATTAACGGTTGTAGTCCAAGTCCAATCGCAATTATCGCGCAGTTCTTTCATCTCTTTTTGAGTAGGCATACGCCAGTTACCTCCCATCTTAGCGGATGCCACATCGTACGATGAACTTAAATCTGAACCTGCCCAAATATAATAATTATTGGAAGCATACGTTGACTTTGTTTCTGTTTCGCCCCAGGCGTAGTAATCACCACGCGCAATAGAAGAACTTGCACCTACGTTGCAGAGAGCCCATTTAACAGAAAGTCCCAAATCTACATATTCATGACCATTGGCATTATCTTGCCAAATAGCATACAATGTTATATTAGAAGTCATTGTAATCTTATCTCCCGATTTATAAGTACTACCACTTCCATCGGCTTTGGTATTCCACGAGATAAATTCATAACCACTACGTGAGAAAGTATTTTGAGACACAGTTGCTAACTCATTTTCATTTACAGTAACAGCACTCATTGAACCTACACCTCCATTGGCATTGTAGTACAAAGTATATTGAATAACACTTGGTTCAAATGGGTCTGATGGGTCCATAGGGTCACTTGGGTCGTCAGATGGGTCATCTGATGGATCGTCTGAAGGGTCGTCAGACGGGTCGCTTGGGTCTGATGGTTCTTCACTGGCTTTCACATTTATAGTACAAGTAGCAGTTTTACCACCTGCTGTAGCAGAAATCATAGCTTGACCTGCAGAAAGAGCTGTCACTGTGCCTGCAGGATCTACTTTTGCTACTGTTCGGTTGCTACTCTTCCAAGTAATTTTCACTGTATCAAGTGCTGCAGCAGGTTCTACACTAAAGTCTTTTTTAAGTGGCAGCAAAGCGCCTACTTCAACATTGTATGTAGATTGTGCAAAAGAAGCACTTTTAATAACACGTTCTACAAATCTTACTTGACATGTAGCATCTTCTGCATCGTCTACAGATGCGGTAAGGGTATATTCACGCTCTTTGTCGGCTTTTAAATACCATTTACCTTCGCTATAGGCAGGTATTTTGCCGTCGTTATCGGCTTCCCACTCAAAACGATAAAGCGGTGCTTTTTTAGGTTTTAAGTCGTTGATTGGGAATTTAATTTTCTCGCCAACATATACTTCCAAAGTGGCAGGAATGGTAAACTCTTTGATTTTTACCTTGTCAATGGTTAGCTTTACTTGTGCTGTTTTATCCATTGCTTTAGCTGTAATGGTAACCTCACCAGCACGCAAAGTTTCTACAGTGCCACCTGCACTAACTATTGCAATATCCTTATCGCTACTACTCCACTCTACAGTAACAGTATCGCCAACTGATGCGGGGGTAATAACTAAATATTGCAACAAATTTACATCCTCACCTTCATCGATGGTGGTAGGAGCACCCTCAAACTGCATTGAATCTACAGATGCAGGAGGGGTCGGTGTATCTTTTTCGCATGCCCATAATGCAATTAGCATGCAAAGCAAAAATGGAATGATTTTTTTCATATTATTATTGTTTTACAAAGTTCAACGCTACAAAGCATATACTTCTTTACAAACCTTCACCACCAACAAAAACCACAGGACGAATAGGCAAGCCCAAACTACGACTAAACAAATATGTACCTTTTGTTACTTGACCTTGGTTTATCATGATATGAAGATAAATAGCATGACTGGGCACTTGTTCTTCTGTAGCAAAACCATCGCCAGCAAGTTCAGCCCCCCACACTGCTACTCTTCGAGAAGCATCATACTTCCATGTTCCATCTATGTAGCCTGTATAAGGGAAGAAAAGTTTATTACCATTAATCACACTGGTAAATCTAACCCCTTTTGTACCTAAAGAATCGTGATCAATCTTTACGATACTATTTTCTAATAACGAACTAAAATCTTCTTTCGATGGGACTTGCCATCTACCACCCCAATTTAAATAAACAGGGTCATCTTCGTTATCTATATAACGATTGGTTGGCACATCAACATATCCATTATAACCATACTCTTCTAAATAACAATATTTGGTTAATTCTTTTGCATTATTGTTGATGTGAGCACTATGTACATAAGTGCTCCAAGAGTACTCTTCTTTTGATGTAGTTTCTGCCCATGCATAATAATCACCAACTTCGCCAACAGATGTTGCTCCAAGATTATGGGCAGCCCACAATATTCCATCACCCATATCCACATATTCGTAACCATAATACATGGGGTTTTCTGGCTCTGGTTCTGGGGTTGGCGTAGGTATTTCATTTAAGCTGGCATACCAAACATTATTGTAGAAATAGGGTTTAGCTGCATCTATTGCTACATTGGCTGATTGCATCCCTATTCCGTTATGAAAGATAATCATATCGGCTTGGTCTGTTTGGTATTTATAGCTGTACACATCCATATCGTGTACCTTTTCGCTGCATTTGGTAGCAAGTTCGCCTGGCCATGGAAGTACACCTTCATCTGTAGCATACAACCAAATATAGGCATTCACAGTCTCCCAATTATCAGCATTAACAAAAAATACAATAGTAGAATCCTTTGGCAACACAGGTTCTGCTGGTTTGTCTGGATTTTCAGGTTTGTCTGGTTCTTGAGGATTAGTTGGGGTTTCTGTTCCAGGTTTGTCTGGTCCTTCTGGTTCTTCTGTTTTACAAGAAACCATTGTCATTGACAAACAGGTAAACGATAAAAACAAGTAGTATAAAATCTTTCTCATAATAAATTTATCTAATTAGCAAAACAAAAGTGACTATCTTTTCTTAACTTAACGTAGCTACTCTTGTATTCTATTCACTAACGATTAAAAGTAATAATATAGTGAAATATTAACTCCTATATTTTCTGTTCCATACAATAAATATGTGCTACCAGGACTCACAAGGTCGTTGTACTGAGCCACTTTGCCATTGTATTTATCATAGCCTTCGTAAATGGTGTAGGTTTGTGGTTGGAATGCCACCATAATTGGAGTAAGGTCTACTGTTGCTCCAAGAGATGCATTTTTCATAAAGAACCATTCAACACCAAGATTTAAGTAAATACCGATACCATGACTCATACCAATATTGTATTCTTTAACAGGTCGACCATAATCCATCCATGTACAACCACTTGACGCAAATTCGTTGATATTTTTGTCGATTTTTTCCATTGTAGTTGGGTGTTGATTGGCTTCGGTAATAGCATTTCCATATTTGAAATCTACTTCGCCACCACCAAAAGAATACATTAAACCACCTCCACCTACAAAACGTAAGTTTTTACCTGCAGAAAACTCTAGACCTAGAGTAACACCGCCACCTGCATATTTCAGATTGACAGCATCAGCTACTTGGTCTTCTGCCATTGGATTTAGTGCCAATGCTCTATCGTCGTCTACATATTCACGATAGTTTATATTTGCGCCACTAAAGCCAACACTAGCTTTAAATGCCATGTGCTCTTTTGCTTGATATTTAAAAGAGAAAGCCACCATAGGTTGTTGTGCCAAAATATACATTTGATTTGGTTTACTTTCAGCATTACTAATTATACCATCGTCAGAGGCACTTCCATAAAGGAACTGACCTACAGTAGAAAATGACGCAGCATTGCCACCTTGTGCAGCAGCCACTGGATTGAAGTTTACACCTATTGCAAAGCTACCAACCTCTGGAGTATAAACTTTAGCCTCTTTTTCTGTTTGTGCCATAGCACCCATAGACAAGGCACACAATAGCGAAACAGTTATTACTTTTATCTTGTTCATAATAATACGCTTTAAATATTAATAAAAAAAGTTCGCTATTAAGGATTGAAGTGATATGGGTCGTTTGTAGCACCTACTCTTTTACCAATTAGGTCCACGTAAACAGTTTCACCATATTTAAGTGTAGGGTTTGCTTCACCTTTGTAGGTAATCATTACTTTTTTGATGTCTGAATCGTCTGGTTTTACCTCAGCATCGTAGTTTTCTTGTTGGAACATACAAGTTGCTTTGCAAGATGCTTTTTTACCTGCTGCCACTGGAATGCTTGCTTCAAATTTACCACCTTTAAGAGCTGCTGTAACAACCATAACATTGCCAGTTGCTTTGTCGTCGGCACCTAGTTCTGTTACTTCAATAGTAACATTGGCTTTGCCTTCAAAAAGAGCATTGCCCTCTGGTGCCATTGTATCATCAAGTTTTTGATAATATACATAACCTGCAAGGGTTGTTCCTTTTAAGTCTGAGGTTTCAAGTGCGGTAGGTTCTACCTTTTCGCAAGAAGCGAAAGATATTAATAACATTGCTAGAGTAGCAAATAATCCTAATTTTTTCATAATGTCCAAATTTTAAGTTATTATATTTGATTTAAAGTATCTACAACAATAAACTTTCTACGTTAGTATGGACATAAAAAAAGCGTGAAGCTTTGCATTGTTGCTCGCTTCACACATAGAGGCCTTCGCATTGCCCTGCAAGTTGAAACGAACAACGCATAAGCTCCACGCTGATATGAATAGGATTGCACACAATATACCAATAGAAGCAGACGCAACTAGTACGTCTGCCATGAACAATGTGCAAATTTTTATACACATCCTAGGAGCATTTACGTTGCGTTGTTTTTGACTTGCAGTAAAGAAAGTTGCGAAGTTTCTATGTGCCAAAACAAGCGTAGTAAACGCTTTTAAATATGTCTTAAAAGAAAATCTTACATATGTAAAATCTTCTGATTTTATAAGTGCAAATTTAATGATTTTTTAGAAAAATCAAATTTTTTGCTTGTTAAATTTCAAACGATTTCTAAAGAATATTATTTTCTTAATAATATCTCATAATCTCCTGTGCATCCGTTGTTGCCATAAGGTCTGAGAGTGTGAGATTTTTGTGCGCCTTCATAAATGATGATACAATTTTCCATCCCATATACACTCCTAGTCTTCCCGGAGAATGTTCTTGAGAATATCCATTGGTAAATGGCGCTGGTTGAGTATACTTCATGATGGTGCGCCAATCGGTAGAATATAACTCTTTATTTTCTACTATTGAATGCCAAATTCTCTTTTCGTGTTCCTCGCACCATGCAAATTGTTCTTCTGAATATGAAAGTATCTCACTCATTTTGTGGTCTGGAAGAAATGCTTCTAACAAATACATCAACTTACCATGATTTATCATAGACTCAAGAAGTCTATAATCATTGGTAGGAAACTCTGAACTAAGCCAACCTAGCATCACGTCCACAGGCATGTGTTCACGAGTAAGATATGGCAATTCGTATTGATATGCCACAGAAGAATACATTGGGTAATCTTTTCCTAAATAATAATCTGCACTTACAGAAATTCTATCTTCGAGTGTAACCACACATTGATTAAAACCAGAAACGTGATAACTCACTTTTGGTATTTCCTTTTCTGGGAAATAGTATTTATAATACCTAAATGCCTTGGTTAAAGTATTTTCTATGTCCTCAGTAGATGAATATTCTTTCTCTACATCGGCAAACAAACTACGCACTACACTATCTGCTTTGAATTTTTCTATCTCAGAGGCAGGCAATTCTAGGATATTTCTAATGTATAGAGGATAAAAATCTGGATATTTTTCTGCCAAAGAAGCAGAATCCATAGACATAAAGTCTAGGTCGAAGCGCTCGATTTTCACTTCTAAAGGAAGATTTTCCGCTTCTTTACTATAAAACCTGCCCTTGTCGGAGCAGGCTGTACAGATGAATATCAATAATAATATTTCTAAAAACTTTCTCATTTAGCTACCAATTTTAGCATCCAAGCATCTGGATATTTTTTTCTAGCATTTGCAAGCACTAGTCTTACTGCAGGCTCGTTGTCTGTTGAATAATAGAACACACGATACAATCCATTTTGATTTCTAGCCACAGTAGCCTTAATACCAGATTTGTTTAATTCTATAGAAAGATTGTTGGCATTCACTCTACTAGAGAAGCTTCCTACTACCACATGATATGCATAAACCACATTTTTACCATCTTCTGTGGTATATTTATCAGAAGATTCCACTATTTTTTCTGGTTCTACAACTGCTTTTACTGTATCAACAGCTGTTTTTACTGTATCTACTACAGCTTTTATAGTATCCACAACTTCTTTAACTTCTTCTACCACTGTAGTATCCATTTTTATAGTATCATTGCTTCCTATAAAAACATTTTCCATTTCGTCCTCACCTGCTTTTTCATACATTTGAGGGTAATATTGCTTAGAACAAGCCACTAAAGATGCACCTAAAATCAAGGCAATAAATAATTTACTTTTCATATTCTGTTTTTAATTTTATCATAAATAATTGCGGGAGATTCTTTTGAATCCCCCGCAAAGATAATATATTTTTTTAATCTATCTTACCATACTACTGGTTTTGTTGTTGGTATTATAAATGACAACATAATTTCATGAGTTGACGAAGTCAAGTTAGCTAACTTACCAACACTTATATCATAACAATAACCTAAACGAAGCCATTGCCATTCAAAACCAGCCATAATAGATACCATATTATTTAGGCGATAGCCAACTCCTAAATAATATTTACCATCATACATTGCTGTAACGCTAAAGTCTAACAAGTGTTCTTGTGACCATTTATCAAGCTTAGCAGTTTCTGGCACCTTGTTTAGTGCGCCCACATTGCTATATGCTACTGCTGGAATTAAGTTAAACTTCTCTGGCAAATATACATTACCACGCACGTATGCATTTAGTTGTGAAGGTGCAGCCACGGTGGTAAGTTCTTTTGTAATATTAGGCAAGTGAGTGATAGAGAAACCTGCCATAATGTATTTGTAAGAAAACTCAAAACCAAAGTCTAGGTCAAAATCTGTTTGAGTGTATTTACCCTCTGGAATATTTGGGTCTGTTGGATTTTCCCAAATATGACGTTCTGGGTCGAATGTTTTATTGATTACACCTGCAGAAAGACCCAATGAAAGAAGTCCATTTTCAAAAATATCTAAGTTGTATGCATAACAAACTTTTGCATTGATAGTTTGATTTTGAAGACCTAGTTCATCGTATGTAAAGCTAAGACCAAAACCAGATTTTAAAGACTCGTTATAATAGTGAGCATTTAAAAGTGCAGATGTAGGAGTTTGTTCCAGCCCCATACCCACGTATTGTAAACGTGTTGCTGTGAATATTTGAATCTTATCGTTGTTGCCTACAGCAGATGGGTTCTGATTGATACGAGAAAACATCTGTTCTGAAAGTCTAAAGTCACCCTGTGCAAATATTGCTGTGCACACGAATAACAAAACTGCGGTTAATAAAAATTGTTTTTTCATGGCTTATTTATTTGTAGGGTTAATAATGTTAATTTCTACACGACGGTTTTCTGCGTGTTCTTCTTCTGTTTGTGCATTTGGCACTTTAAGAGCTCTTTCTCCACGACCAATGCAGATAAGCTTTTCTGCAGGGAATCCTCTATCCACTAGCATTTTCTTAACGGTTTCGGCACGACGTAGTGAAAGTTCATCATTGTATGTATCAGAACCTCTTTCGTCTGTGTGACCGCGCACTTCAAACATTGCATCTGGATATTTATTCATTTCTGCTATCAGCATTTCAAGTTCTTGTTCAAACTCGTCTGTAAGAACGTCTTTGTCAAAGTCGAAGATAAAGAATGTCCAGAAATATTCTTTTTCAGTTTCGCTAACTTCTGGTTCTTCCACTGGTATTGGCTCTGGGTCTTCTGGTTGTTTAACGAAAGCATAAATATCTCTTCTTCTACCTTTTACCCTATTTGCCACCACAAGTGGAGTTTCATTTATCACCACAATTGCTTGGTCTAGTTTGTTAGAGTTGTATGGTTCTGGCATTTTTTGAGCAAATTCCCAACCATCACCACTTGCCTTGGCCATATATAGGTTTACATCTCTTTCGCGATTTGATGAAAAGTAAATAACCTCATCATTTTCTACGAACGCAAAGTCTTCATTGTATTTACTATTGATATTTGAGCCTGCATTAACTGGTGCTGTCCATGTGCCATCACCTTTGGCATCTATGTACCAAATATCAGTTCCCCCTTCACCATCTGGCAATGTAGCAGATGTAAAGTAAATACGAGAACCATTTTTTGCCATCACAGGATTTAGCATTATATGGAATTTCTTTTCCATGTAGTTCCATCCTGCATTCATTAGGAAGTTGGATCTACCTCGAGCATCTTCCATTCCGTCTATTACAAGACGCTCTGCCACCCAAGATTTTCCTTGTTTTTTTGCAGCATAAAGCCACTCGCATTTGTCAGACTCTTTTACTGAATAGTAAATTATTCCTTTATTTTCATCATAAGCCACAGTACCATGAATACCTAAGCTTTTAAGTTCTTTATAAACTTGAGGTTTTGCCGTAATACCTCTTTCGGTATCAATATCCACCTTCATTAGTTTACCTCTGGAGAAATAAATGATTGAATTTTCTCCAAATTTTGACATATTATATTCGTCTTTTCCTGTATTACATTTAAGAGATTTGAATAAATATGTGCCATCTGAATACTTTTCACTTATAGCAGCCATCATCACCATGCTACTAAAAAGTAAAACTAAAATACTAAATATCTTTTTCATATCTTATCTCTCCTTATTTTACATAGTGAACTAACTCTATTGTACCTTTTTTGATGGTTTCATCTGGAAGTGTTGCCACATAGAAGTAAACTCCTGGCATAGCATTAGCGCCTTTGATTGTGCCATCCCAACCGTCTTCGCTTTCGGCTACCACATTTCCATAACGGTCCATAATCATTACTTTAATACCATAACCCTGCACGAAAGTATCATTTACACCATCTTGGTTTAGTGGATTGAATGCTGTTGGCCAAATAAGTTCTTTTTCTCTAATGCTAAATCCAATATTTTCTGTAACACAACCATTGAACTCGGTGATGAAACATTTGTTACTTTCTGTAATAGCAGTTGTAAATTCTGTTTCAGCAGTAGATGCTAAAACTTCGCCACTACAAGACTTATAGGTAATTAAATCTGCAGCAGATAGTGTCCAACCTTCGATAGAAGTTTTGATAGTAATATTTTCTTCGTCATTTACAATAAGTGACGCCTGAGTATTTAATTCTTGACCTTCTGCATTATAAACAGAATTTGTAATTACAATAGGTTTTACAAAAATTGGTTCACTTTCTTTGCCGTCTGTAGTTTGAGCTTTGATATAAACCCCATTTGTATTTTCTTCTGGGACATCAAATGTAATAGGAGTTCCCACAGCAGAATATTCTGTATATTCACTTCCATCTGCAGAATAATACCATTTAATCTTACTTGGCTCAATTTCTGTGATTCCTTCTATAGTAATTTCATTACAATCTCTAGATTTCTCTTGAATTTCTATAGGTAAAAGTTTTTCTATTGTAACTTCTGCTTCACAACCTTCTGCTACTACTTTTACAGATGCTTTTTCGCTTTTTAGAGTATAATAGATAAATGAATTTGTGGTTTCATCTATTAAACTATATTCTGAACCTGCAGAGGTTAAATCTTTTTCAAACCATTGATATTTATCATTTTCTCCCAAGTCATATTTCATAGTAGAAGCCGTTAATTTTACATTGCTTCCTATATAAGTTTTATTTGGAGTTGCAACTAGGTTTATTCCTCTCAGAGACACTTTAACAGCAGGACTAGTTACTAAGTCTGTATAAATTCTAAAGTATGTATCTGCAGTAAGAGTGTATTCCAATGTATAAGCATTTTTTGGAGCGTCTAGATTGCTCCAATTTTTACCATCTTTTGAGATTTGCCACCAGAAATCTATTAAACCACTTGGGTCATCGTATTTTTTTGCTTCTAATGTAACCTCGTTACAACTACGTTCTTTTACTGATACTTCTAAGTTTGGGGCACAAAGCACTGTAATAGTATTCGATACTGCCACAGGAGCACATTTTGATAAATTTCCTGCAATATAGTCCAATGCATCTGCCTCATTTGCTGTTGCCACCACATAATATTGAGTATATGGGGTAATTTGTGTATATATCGCTGTTATGTTATCATATTCCACCTTGTGAACAAACTCAGTGCTGCCTTGCTCTTTTACATACCATAAATAATAAGGATTGTCAAACACCACTTCTGCCATACCTTCTTCTAAATCTAGATAGATATCAGAACCACATGAACCTGAAACTTGGTTGTCTTTTATTTCTACCTCTGGCACTAAGCTAGAGACTGACAAACTAACTTCTGGCACACAAATGCTAAATGAAATATCATCTACCATAAAGTCGTTGCCATTACCACCTTCTATGCAGTTGTAGATTTCTACTGTAAGTTTATCGTTATTGCCAGAATTGAATGAAGTCTCACCTTTTACCCAACCATCTTCTGGTTTTATTTCATTAATTTGAAGTGTAGCCGATTCTATAATATTTCTATTTTGGTCGCGAACCACAAATTTCATAGAGATTTGTGTACTTACACGTTCTGGATTGGCAGCATTTGCAAACCAAGCAGAGAAAATCATGTTTGTATTGGAACAAGGCATATCTACTGTACGAGAATATACCAATTGTTCTGATTGACCTTGAAGATTTGCTGCATTAACCATAAGCATTGCACCCCACTCTCCATTTTTTAGTCCACCAGAAGTGTGGTCATAAAGGTCGCGGAACCATAAACTTTGTCCTTCTACTCCGTTACAAGAATTATCATTATGATCCAAACCACCATAACCTGCAAATTTAGGGTTGGTCATAAGCGCATAAGTACCTTCTGCCTTAAGTGGTTTACAATTATCAACAAAAGTGTATATTGAAGTATTAATATAGTTTACAGAACCACTACTACGAGATGTTTCTGAAGAAAGAGTTCCAAAGTCTTCTATGAAAAGATTGTGCTGCGCAGAGTTTGTCGCACATTTATATTCTGCATTTACACAAACTTCATTTGAATAAGTTTCTGAACCACCCACATTTGCCACAGCACGATAACAAGTTTGACCGGCTTCTGGAATATCAGTAACAGAGGCTCCTGTTAGTTGGTTTCCTAATGCGTCAGTAAAAGGAACAAAACCTGCACCATTAATATTCTTTTCCCATTTCACTGCATTAAAGTCCATTTCCACTGCAGAAAATGCATTTATAGTAACAGGAGAGCCCAAACCTACAGATGTTTCATTTGCAGATATTGAGAACATTTCTGTTTCACCATAAATATAAAGGTCTGAAATAGCTATTACAGCATTATCACCAGAAGCTCCAGATCTTTTTACTTCAATAAGAAGTTGAGACTCTGAAATATTTGAAGAATAGACAGAAACAGATTTCTGTTTCTTAGATTGAACGGAAATAATTGAATTAGAAATTGTTTTACCATTAATATATACAGTAATTTCTGAATCATCTCCACCCGCAATTTCTTCTATATTAAAATTTAATGCAAAATCAGAATTTGGTTTGTAACAACCAACAGTTATTTTAAATATTGTTTCTCCATTTTGTGGAGTAGCAAAGATTAACCTATTTACATTATCAGTTCTCTCTAGATAAGAAGACTCTAATAATGCAGGGTTACTTAAAATAGTGAAACGAGGAGATGTAACACTACCACCAGCATTCCAATTTCCCATAGCTTCTTGGTATTTTGGCCCCATTTCTATAGTAGCCAAAGGTCTACCAAAAACCACATCCGACAACAAGAAATACGATTTATCGGTTTGGGTATCATCATTTGCAATAGAGAAAGTGGTACCTGTTAAATAGACTTCTCCCCATGTGCTATTTCTATCATCTACATGATTGTTCTTCAAAGTAGTAGCTTGAGAGTATGCCATACCCACCGAAGAAATCAAAAATAAGAGCGTAAGCGATAAGCTTTTGCACAAACGTTTAATTTTTTTCATATTCTAATTATTTGATTTTAGTCTTAAGTTCCAAAAATAATAATTTTAATTCTATTTTAAGAGATTTTCGTTAAAATAATGTAAATTTGCAGTATGAAAAAGCTAGATTTTAACACATTAGGACCAATAGGCGAAGGTATATACAAAGAAAAAGGAAGTAAGTTTATTGGCTACGCCTTATATGTGGACAGTACCGACAAGGTAAAAGAAATTGTAAACGCTTATAAAAAAGAACACCATAAAGCAAGACACGTATGTTATGCCTACAAAATAGGTAATGATATTCGTGCCAACGATAATGGTGAGCCATCAGGCACTGCAGGACGCCCTATCCTACGTCAAATCGAAGCTTCGGGAAAAGAAAATTTACTTGTAGTAGTGGTGCGATACTTTGGAGGCACTCTTCTTGGCACTGGAGGACTTATTAATGCATACAAAGAAGCATCGAGAGAAGCGATAAAAGAATTATAAAAAAATGGCTGAAAGATTTTTCAGCCATTTTTTATAGTTTTGTATATGTAACACTCAACCTCATATTTGAATTTTCATTCTGCGGACTGCGAAGTCTTATTCCAGAAGGTCTAAATTGATGACGAATCACAGCATCAGTACCCTCAATATCCGTTGCGCCAGTAATAGGTAATACATAAAATGGATTTATTTCATCAGCCTCGGCATTAGTATAAAGAATGGTATGCAAATAATCTGCAATATTATTAAATCTATATGCTCTAATATCCTTCTCATATACTCCCAAAACTGTATTTATTCCCTCTGCAGGATATAAACTTTGAGTAAAGAACTTATCTATATCTGCTTCTCTAATTAGAATAACATATGAAGGCATCTTAAGGTCAGTTAAAGAACTATCTGCACATAAAGCTTCTTCTAAAACCAAAGACATATTATTGATGCTAATTATATCACCATCTACATAACCCAATCTTTCTCTTATTCTATCCACAGGAATTTCCACCTTAGGCACCATTCCTACAAAAGAAGAAAGATAAACCAAACTATCAGGTATTGATTCAATCTCTGGCACCTTTACATTAGAGATTCTAAGTACACCTGTTGTTTCTTTATTTACAGGATAAACCCTAACAGCATTAACTATAGAATCTGGTTTAGAGGCTTTTGGAACATAATCATATGCAACCTCCAAATTTACAGAGTCTACATTAAGCACCACTTGTCCTGTAAACTCATTGGTTACATAAATACCCTTAAGTAGATTAAGGAAGTTGGTTTGACTTGTAGTTATACTTCTATCTGAAATAAGTTTTTCACCAATAGAAAGTGGCAAATCTACCCTAACAGTATTACAATAATCGTCTAAATTTTGTATAGAATCTGGAACTGTAGGGTCATAAGCAACATATACTTTCTTACCTAAAACCTCACTTTTATCACAAAATTCAGACAATTCTATATCTGTGGTGTAATTCTCCTCAAATTTCAGTGGATTGTTTAGTTGATACACAGTTGCTTCTTGCACTGCAGTAGAGTCTCCAAAGAAAGTTTTATAATACATTACCACTTGCACAGAAGTAGCCTTTGCTGTGCTAGGATAATCTGCATTCAGATATCTAAATTCTGCAAGAAAATCAAACTTAGCAGAGCCATAAATAGGGTCTTCATAGTTTCCTAACAATAATTTATCAGACTCTGAGTATCTATCTGTTATCAACGCAGAAGTAGCCGAAACAGTAAAAGAATCTGTTTTGACTGACATTTTATCTTCTGTTGGTTGGATTTCTGAACCTATTTCATTTGCCTCACAAGCAATAAGAAGTAGAGATGTAAGGAATAATATTATCCCAGTCCAATTTTTCATCTGTAACTTATTTTTCTAAAACCTTATCGTAAAATTCGTTGTACGAAGTTACATAATTTTCTTCAGAAACGTATGGAAGGAACAATTTTTGAGAATTTTTAATATCCTCCAACAAGTTTGCATTTACCTTTTCTGATGCTTGAATAACTCCATCAGAATACTCCATAGCAAGTTTTGAAAGAGTTTCATAGTTTGCATTTCCTGCAACAGTTTGCACATCAGAAAGTTCAATTCCACTCATTAGGATTTTCTCATTCAATCTCTCAGACATAGGAGTTGTAAACTCATCATCGTATAGAGAATATACTACCTTAGAATTTTCGAAGAATGGGTCATCGTGGTATGCCTTTTTCACCATTACTGGCACAATAGCAGACATCCAACCATGACAGTGAATAATATCTGGAGTCCAACGTAGTTTTTTCACGGTTTCCAATACACCACGTGCAAAGAAAATAGCTCTTTCGTCATTGTCGGCAAATTCATTTCCTGCTTCGTCTTTAATCACAAAACGACGTTTGAAGAATTCTTCATTGTCGATAAAATAAACTTGAATACGTGCAGAAGGAATAGAAGCTACCTTGATAATTAATTGATGGTCGGTATCATCAATAATAAGGTTCATACCAGAAAGACGAATAACTTCGTGTAATTGATTTCTTCTTTCGTTTACACAACCATATTTTGGCATAAAAGTACGGATTTCCCTTCCTAACTCTTGGATATGTTGGGGTAATTCACGACTCTTTTTCGCAATTTCTGATTCAGGTAAATAAGGGAAGATCTCTTGTGTTATGTATAAAACTTTTACTGCCATATTAATAAAAAAACAATTACTTTGCAAAGATATAAAAAAAAATCCTTAATTTTACAATTATTTGGTCATAATTTTTCTTCTAATACTTTGGTACAATGGTAATTTTATCTAATTTTGTGCCCACAAATAAACCAGACTATGATAGTAGTAGAAACTATAAAAGGACTTAAACAAGAGCTAGAAAAATATAGCTCAAAAACTATAGGATTTGTACCAACAATGGGTGCACTTCACAACGGTCACATTTCTCTTGTTAAACGTAGTGTTGAAGAAAATGACGTTACAGTAGTAAGTGTTTTTGTAAACCCTACACAATTCAACGACAAAGCAGACCTAGAACGTTACCCTCGCACCGAAGAAGCCGACAAAAAACTTCTTGAAGCCGCTGGTTGCGACATTGTATTTATGCCACAAGTAGAAGAGATGTATCCAGAAGAAGACACTCGCGTATTCAACTTCGGCTCTATCGAAACCGTAATGGAAGGCAAATACAGACCTGGTCACTTCAATGGCGTGGCACAAATTGTTAGCAAACTTTTCTACGCCGTAGAACCTACTCGCTCATATTTTGGCGAAAAAGACTTCCAACAAGTTGCTATTATTAGAGATATGGTAAGACAACTAAATATTCCTGTTGAAATTATTGCTTGTCCTATCATTCGCGAAGAAAGCGGCCTAGCGCGCAGCAGTAGAAATGAACTTTTATCTGCAGAAGAACGTAAAAAAGCTGCTTTAATATCACAAGTTTTAAGTAAAAGTGTTAACTTTGCAAAAGATATGTCTGTGGAAGAAGTCAAAAATTGGGTAATTGACCAATTTAAAGTTGACGAAGTCTTCAAAATGGACTATTACGACATAGTAGATGGCAATACTCTACAAAGCGTTTCTTCTTGGGAAGAAAGTGATTACATCGTAGGTTGCATTGCTATTTATTGTGGTAAAATAAGATTAATAGATAATATACACTACTAAGATATGATGATAGAAATTCTTAAATCTAAGATTCACAGAGTAAGCGTTACAGATGCTAATCTTAACTATATTGGTAGCATTACCATAGATGAAGACCTAATGGATGCTGCTGGTATTATTGAAAATGAAAAGGTAGCAGTTGTAAACAATAATAATGGTGAACGCTTCGAAACCTACGTAATCAAGGGTGAAAGAGGCTCTGGTGTTATTTGCACAAACGGTGCTGCTGCTCGTAAAGTACAACCAGGCGATATTCTTATCATCACTGCTTACGCTTACATGGATTTGGAGGAAGCCAAAACCTTCAAACCAAAGATTGTACATCCAGACACATTGACAAATAGATTAAAATAACTAAAATCTAGCAATTAGAAGTGAGGGGTTAGGGATTAGTTCTAAGAAATTAGTATGAGGGGTTAAGACTTAGGAGTTAAAGAAAGACGCCTGCGGCAAAACTCCTAATTCCTAACCCCTCATACTAACTTTCAACCTAAGTACTTCTAAGATGAATTCAGAGTTAAGTTGGGAACTAGTATTTTGGAATATTTTGCCGTAGGCTCTTTTTTTTATTCCAAAATACTAGTTTCAAACTTTAACGAAAAAAAAATAAAACCTATGGCAAAAGTAACCTACATATGTAAAGAATGCGGTCACAAATCGGGTAAATGGTTTGGCAAATGTACTGCGTGTGGTGAGTGGGATACTTGCGTAGAGGAATTGGAGGTTAAGACAAACAAAAAGACTCCTCAAAACTTTATTCCTAACGAAAATAAAGCCGCTGTTTCTATTCACGAGATTAGCACAGAAGAGGAAATCCGCATCGATTTGGGAAACAACGAGTTTAATCGTGTACTTGGTGGTGGACTAGTGACTGGTTCTCTTGTTCTTATTGGCGGTGAGCCGGGCATAGGTAAATCTACCCTACTACTTCAAACTGTACTTTCACTAAAAAACAACAAAGTTCTATACGTTTCTGGCGAGGAAAGCACACGTCAGCTAAAACTTAGAGCCGACAGAATAGGTATTCAAAACAACGAATGCTACATTCTTAGTGAAACTTCACTTGAACAAATTTATCATCAAGCCAAAGACATCAATCCCGATATTTTGGTCATTGACTCTATACAAACCATACATTTGGAGAGCATTGATTCTTCGGCTGGTAGCCTAGTACAAGTGCGTGAATGCACCGCTTCCCTACTACGCTACGCAAAACAAACAAACACTCCAATCTTCCTTGTTGGGCATATTACCAAAGATGGCAACATTGCAGGCCCAAAAATCCTAGAACATATCGTAGACACTGTTCTACAATTTGAGGGCGACCAACATTATCTTTATAGAATATTGAGGGCAATCAAAAACCGTTTTGGTAACACTAGCGAAATGGGCATTTTTGAGATGCGTCAAGAGGGACTGAGAGAAGTGAGCAACCCTTCTGAGTTGCTACTTACACAAAACAACGATGGTATGAGCGGCATAGCCATTGCATCTGCTATAGAGGGCGTAAGACCATTCTTAATAGAAGTGCAAGCATTGGCAAGCACAGCAGCATACGGCACACCTCAGCGTTCTGCCACTGGCTTTGACCTACGCCGACTAAATATGCTCCTAGCAGTATTAGAAAAGCGTGCAGGATTCAAACTTGCTCAAAAAGACGTATTTTTAAACATTGCTGGAGGCCTAAAAATAAACGACCCTGCCATAGACCTTGCAGTAATCTCTGCAATACTTTCTTCAAATCTAGATTTGGAAATACGTAAAGGCATTTGCCTTGCAGGAGAAGTTGGTCTTTCAGGAGAAATTAGACCAGTTAGCCGCATAGAACAACGCATTGCCGAAGCAGAAAAATTAGGTTTCGAGCAAATCATCCTCCCAGAGCACAACTACCAAAGCCTTACCAAAAAGAACTACAAAATAAAGCTTCTCCCAGTCAAAAAAACAGAAGAAGCATTTAAAATCTTGTTTACATAAATAATCCCGTAAGTACCAACTTACGGGATTATTTTTAACTTCCTTTTTTCTCTCCACTAACAAGATAAATAAATCCTATTAGCATTGGCTAATCACTAACGTTGCAAAAAAGTTTCATTACCATTTTTATCAACTAGTCCACCATTGAAATTTTCATCAACAACCATAGCAACACCAGCTTTACAAAATCCTCCAGCTATAGGATATTTGCAAGGAATAACAACGTCACCTTTTAGGTTTATAAAACCATGATAAAAACCATTAACAACAACAGCCATTCCATTGCCAATTTCTTTTATTACATTAAAATCTCCTAGAAATAGTATTTCTCCATTGGTGTTAATTAATCCACATTTTTTATCCTTTTTAATAACAGCCACACCATCAACGAATGATTCTGCCGAGCTATATTGACATGGTATTACTTCTTCACCATTTGTATTTATATACCCATATTTTCCATCTTTTTCAACTCTAGCAAGTCCATTAGAGAAATCTGCTACATCTTCATAGCTTAAAGTTTTTATGATTTCACCTAGGTTATTTATAATCATAAATTCTTTATTCTTGTAGACAATAGCCAAATTCTCTTTAAAATCGCTAGCCCATTCATAATTTAAAGGTATTACTAATTCTCCTTTTTTATTTACATATCCATTAAGTCCCTGATGTTTAACTCGCGCTAATCCACATGAAAAACTTTTTGAATCATCATATTTACATGTGAATACTACATCTCCATCTGCGTTGATGTAACGTAAGTCCTCTCCATCATATACTAATGCTAGTTCATCTTTAAAATCAGCCGCATACTCGTATGCACATGGAATAACTTCTTCTCCCAATAAGTTTATATAGCCGTATTGTAAATCTTTATTAACCAAAGCTAATCCATTTGAGAAATTTCCGATATGACTATATTTCAGTTCTAGTATTTCTTTACCATTTGAATCTAATAAACCTTGTTTTTGTCCTTTACTTACTCTAATATAACCATTGTCTAATGGAACAACTGTATCATATTCTTTTAAAATATTTTTTAAAGACTCTGTAATCTCAATAGTTTGATTGTTATCCGCTATGATATTAAAAAATGGGAAAAACAAAATAACTAATACTAATGATGTTTTAATAAATTTCATTTTCTTCATATTTACTATTTGTATAATATTATTTGATTTATTTCAACACTTCTGAAAGTTTATTTATAAGTTCCTCTCCTCTTAGTGATAAGGCTATGATTTTACCATCCTTATCTATAAGAACTGAATACGGAATACCACGCACTCTGTATTCTTTTGCCACAGGGCAGTTCCATTGTTTTAGAGAACTTACGTGGTATGGCCACACAAGACCATCTGCTTGAATAGCATTTTTCCAAGAAGTAGCATTAGCATCCAAAGACACACTGAAAACTGTAAAACCTTTGTCTTTAAACATATTGTAAGCTTTCACTACATTTGGATTTTCTGCTCTACAAGGACGACACCAAGAAGCCCAGAAATCTATCAAAACCACTTTACCTCTCAGCGAAGACAATCTAATAATATTGCCATCCACACCAGGTAGCTCTATATTTGGAGCCTTCTTCCCTACTTCAATAGGATTTTCTACTAAACTTCCTATTTCTTTTACTATGAAATTCTCTGGATATAGTTCTTTCTGAGTTTCATAAACCTTTTTAAGAATACCAGATTTTGCTTCTACCATAGAATCAGAAAACTCTGAATAACCAATAAATGATGCTGCCAGAAGTTGAGTATTGTTAGAAATCAGAATTTTAATTCTAGTGTGATAGGCAGACATTGCATTATAAAATTCTTGCGAAATAGCTTGTTGTTCTACAGGCGTTTTAGCTTCGGTATGTCTCTTTTCTGCATCTCCTGCAAACACAGAAAACTTATAAGATTCGTCTTGATATTGCTGCAACAACTTCATATTTTCTGAAGCTTCAACAGACTTTATACCCAGCATATTATACACAAGGCCATAAGTGATAATAACATTTTCACCTGGAAGAAGAACCACTTGCTGTTGTGATTTTTGACCATTAGAAGTGGTAAATAATAGACTATAAATTTCAGCAGTCTTAACATCATCAGAGAATGAAAAATTTCCTTCTAGAGAAATAGGTACTGTAGTTATAAAATCTAAGGAACCAGCACTATTTAATCTCTGAACACTTACACTATTAAAAACCTTGGTATCTTCTACTTTTGCAGTGAATGTACTTGCCAACACAATCATTGGCATAAAAACAGACAATAAAACTAATAATCTTTTCATGGTATTAAAACTGATGAATCTCCGTAACTTAAAAATCTATAATCGTTTTCTAATGCGTATTTGTAAAGCTCTCTCCATTTTTCACCTATAAAGGCTGCTAGCAATAATAAAAGAGTACTCTTTGGTTGGTGAAAGTTTGTAATAAGAACATTTACTATATTAAACTTATAGCCTGGCACTATCATTATTTGAGTGGTAGCATACAAAGTATTAGACCCACTCTGCTCCATATAATTTAATATCGCCTGGAAAGATTCTTTTGGCGAAAGCTGAGACTTATTCTCATATGGTTCCCATTGGTTTACAAGCAGTTTTGTATCGCCACTATGTAGTTGAACTCCAAGATAATAAAGACTCTCTAATGTTCTCACAGAGGTAGTTCCCACTGCCACAATATTGCCTAGGTTTTCTATTAGATTTTGGATAAACTCCTTAGATACTTCTATTTTCTCTGCATGCATAGCATGACCGCCTATCTCCTCTGCTTTAACTGGTTGAAATGTACCAGCACCCACGTGCAGAGTAAGTTCCATGGTTTTAACACCCTTGCCGTGCAGAGCAGAAATCACCTCAGGAGTAAAGTGAAGTCCCGCTGTTGGGGCCGCCACAGAACCTTTCACCTTTGAATAAACGGTTTGATAAGTGGTTTTGTCGCTCTCTTGGGTTTTGCGGTTTAAATATGGAGGGATAGGAAGTTCGCCAAGAGCATCTAATATCTCTGAGAAAGAACAACCTGTATTCCAAGAAAACTTAATAAATGAAGTATTGCCAGAGGTTTCTAGACGTTCTGCCTGTAATACCAATTGCTCCTCACCCACAAGCACCTGCTTGCACAAAACCTCACCTTTCCATTTCTTTAAATTGCCCACCATACACTTCCAAACACAAGATTCTGTGCTAGAAAATGATTGTTCATAGGCAGCTGGCATATGTGGTTCTAAGCAAAATATTTCTATCCTACTACCTGTAGATTTAAAAAACTCTAAGCGAGCTTGTATCACTCTAGTGTTGTTAAATACAAGGCAAGAATTTGCAGGCAAAATTTCTGGCAGTGAGCTAAACACATTTGTGCTCACTGTGCCAGAAATGTATGTTAGGAGTTTTGATGAATCACGTTTTTCAAGAGGAAATTTTGCAATTCTCTCGTCTGGTAATTCATAATTATAGTCGGATATATTTATTTGCTTTACAGTCATTACTTTTTCTTTTCAAAGAATTTTTCTTGAATCTTTTGCCAGAACTGATAGAAATTTGGAATAAAGAATGTACCCACAATAGTTGACATCAACATACCAGCAAATACAGACAAACCTAGTGACACACGGCTTTCTGCACCTGCTCCTGTGGCAGTTACAAGTGGAAGCACACCCAAAATAAATGCAAATGATGTCATAAGAATAGGACGAAGACGCACTTTACCTGCTTCGAATGAAGAGTCGTAAATGCTCTTTCCTTCTTTTCTATAGTCACGAGCAAATTCTACAATAAGGATGGCGTTTTTAGCCGAAAGTGCAATCATAAGCACCATACCAATTTGGGTATAAATATCATTTGAACGTCCTGCTATTACGCAAGCAATGATGATACCAAGTAGAGCCACTGGCACTGCCATAATTACTGCCATTGGGCTAGTAACACTCTCATATTGAGCAGCTAGCACCATAAGCACCACAATAATTGCTAAAGCAAAAATCATCACGGTTGAGTCGCCTGCCATTTGTTCTTGGAACGCCATTGAGGTCCATTCAAAACCAAAGTTGCTACCTAGTGTTTCTTCTGCCACCTTTGCAAATGTTTCTTGTGCTTGACCAGAACTATATCCTGTGGCAGGGTTACCAGACATATAAGCCGCCTTATACATATTGTATCTTGCTATAACCTCTGTGCCAAGTTGTTGTTCTACAGTAACAAATGCACCAAATGGCACCATCTTACCTTCTGAATTTCTTACAGAAAGTTTCATAAGGTCATCGATTGTGGCACGGTCTTTTGCTTCTGCTTGCAAACGTACTTGGTACACTTTACCAAATAGCACAAAGTCGTTTGCATATGAAGAACCTAAGTATGCAGAAAGTGTACTAAACACACTACTTATAGAAAGATTGTGTAGTTTAACTTTGTCTCTATCGATATTTAGGTAGTATTGAGGCACTGTAGCTTTAAATGAAGAACGCACTGCGCTAAGACCTTCATTTGTGTTTGCTGTGGCAGCTAGTTCCTCTGCCATACTTTGAAGTTCTAGCACACCTTGGTTCGATTTGTCTTGCACATAAAGCTCAAAACCACCAGAAGTACCAAGACCTTGAATTGCAGGCATTGGGAATGCAAATAGTGTAGCATTTTCTATGGTTGCGGCAGCTGTTTTGTTGAATCTTTGAATAATAGCCAAGTGACTCATTGAAGGGTCTTCACGCTCTGCCCAGTCTTCTAGAATCACGAACATTGTAGCCTTACTAGAGATTTGAGCTTGCTCAGAAACCGAGTTTCCTGAGATACTCACATGAGCTTTCACACCTGGGATTGAGTCTAAAATAGCACCTGCTCTATCCATTACTTTAACAGTTTCCACTAGTGAAGCACCAGGTTGAAGCTCGCATTGAATCATGAAATAACCTTGGTCTTCTGTAGGGATGAACGCAGTAGGAAGTTTCTTAAATCCAAACGCCACAAGAGCTAAAATAACACAGAATGTAGCTAAAATAGCAGTAGATTTACGTAAGAAAACTTCCAATACTTTTGAGTATCCTATGTGAAGTTTATCGAAAAGTATGTTGAAATATTTATAAATAAAGAATTTGCTTTCTTTGCCTGGTTCTTTTGGTTTTAAGATTAGCGAACAAAGAGCAGGGCTCAGCGTAAGCGCATTAAGACCTGAGAATGCTGTTGATACAGCAATGGTAATAGCAAATTGTTTGTACATTTCACCTGTAATACCGCCCATAAATGCTGTTGGCACGAACACAGCTAGAAGCACAAGCACAGTACCAATGATAGGGCCTGTGATTTCTTCCATAGCTTTAATTGTGGCCTCGTATGGCGATAGACCACTTTCTTCCATATGTCGGGAAGTATTTTCCACCACCAGAATGGCGTCGTCCACCACAATACCAATGGCTAGGATAAGACCAAACAGTGTAAGTGTGTTAATTGAGAATCCCATCACACCCATCACGGCAAATGTACCTACAAGTGACACTGGAATGGTGATGGCTGGGATAAGTGTTGAACGGAAGTCTTGAAGGAAAAGTAAAATCACAATAATTACAAGCACGAATGCTTCAAATAGTGTGTGATATACCTCTTCGATAGACACCTCAATAAACTTAGTAGTATCTAGCACCACTTCTGCTTTTACACCTTCTGGTAGTTTTTTTGTAATTTCAGCCACTTTTGCATTTACGTCAGATGCCACTTTGATTGAGTTTGCACCTGGCAGCTGATAAATACAGATAGATGTAGCATGTTGGTGATTGATTTTACTATCTATAGTATAAGTTTTACTTCCTAATTCTATTTTTGCCACGTCTTTAAGACGAAGGATATTACCTCTTTCGCCTGCACGAACAATAATATTTCCAAACTCTTCTATACTAGTTAAACGTCCTTGCACGTTAAGTGTATATTGGAATGGTTCGCTATTTGCAGTAGGCATTTCCCCTACTTTACCTGCAGACACTTGAACGTTTTGTTCTTGAATAGCAGAAATCACGTCTGATGGAGTAAGATTACGCATTCTAAGCACCTCTGGGTCTAGCCACATACGCATACTATACACGTCTGCACCAAATGTATTTACAGCACCTACACCTTCTATACGTTTTAGTTCGTCCACAATGTTTAGCGAAGCGTAGTTTGTTAGATAAGTATTGTTGTAAAGCTCTGGTTTGTCTGAGGTTAAACCAATCATCATAAGGATACTACTAGATTTCTTTTCTGTAGTAACACCCAAACGTGTCACCTCTGAAGGAAGGCTAGATGTGGCTTGATTTACACGGTTTTGCACAAGCACTGTTGCCATATCGATGTCTGTACCCACCTCGAATGTTACTGTAAGTGTATAAACACCAGCAGAAGACGATGTAGAGTTCATATAAAGCATGTTTTCCACACCATTTACTTTATCTTCGATAGGAGCAGCCACTGTTTCTGCAATTACCTCAGCATTTGCGCCAGGATAATATGCAGTAACAGATACTGTAGGAGGAGTAATATCTGGATACAGCGATATTGGTAGCGATGTAAGTGTTATTCCACCAGCCAAAAGAATAAGCAGCGAAATAACAAACGCAAATATTGGTCTATTGATAAAAAACTTAGACATATCTGTTCTTATTTAGATGTTTCTTTTTCTATTGGTTTGATAGCCTGACCGTTGCGCACTTTGGTAAGAGCTTGAGTAATGTACCATTCGTCTGCTTCTAGACCTTTTACAATCTCACGTTTATTGTCAGATTCAAGTTGGCCTACTTGTACACTTCTGTAACGAACAGTATCGTTTTTCACCACATAAATATATCTACCAGATTGGTCGGTACCAATTGAAGATTCAGGGATAAGAACTGCTTTTTCTACATTTTTAAATGGAAGTGAAACATTTACTACCACACCATTGTTTAGTTCTTTTGAAGAATTCTTTAACACAGCTCTCATATCTACTGTACCTGTAGAAATGTCTGAAGATGGAGAAAGATAGTCTAATTTTGCTTGATATGGATATTTATTGCCTTGAGAGTCACTTAAATATACATTTACAGTTTCAAATTTGTTGCCTTTGCCTAGTTTAAGATTTGAAGCTTTTGCTTGTGCTTGAGCCCAAATAAGTTTGCTAGCTTCTATTGAGAAGTTTACGTATAGATTGTCGTCTTTGTAAAGAGTTGCAAGCAAGGTTTTTGGGGTGACATAGTTGCCCACGTCCACTTTATTTACACTCATTCTACCACTGCAAGGCGCTTTCACATAGCAGTAGTCTAGGTTTGTAGCAGCAAGAGATTTGCCAGATTCTGCTTTTTTCACAGCAGCTTTGCATAAATCTACTTGTGTTTGTGCTTGAATTACATCTAGTTCGCTCACTGCTTGGCTTTTAGATGCTTCTTGCATTCTTTCTAGAGTGGTTTCTGCAAGTTTTAGATTTGCTTTTGCAGTTTCTAAGCTAGCTTCAGCTTCTTTAAGTTTATCTTCATAGTTTTTTGGTTCAATAATAAAAAGGGTATCACCTTCTTTTACTGTTTGCCCTGGTTTTACATTCATTTCTTGAAGATAACCTTCTGTTCTAGAAATAATATCCACCACTTGTTCAGACTGTAAAAAGCCTGGATAATGTAATGTATAAACAATATCACGAAGTTCTGGTTTTTCAACAGAATAACTAGGTAGAGGTGCTTGTTTAACCTCTTTTTCTGCACATGCTGTTATCATAACAGCCATGACTAAAGTCAATGTAAGATTAAAAATCTTTCTCATTATTTATTGTTTTTAATTTATTTACCTTTTAATAACCGCCTAAAGCACGATATAGTTGTACTAAAGAAAGTGATACATTTGCCTCTGACACAACTTTTGCTTCTTCGTAACTTAGCAAATTGCGTTGAGCATCAAGTACATTTTGGAATTCAATTAACCCCTTTTTGTAAAGGTCTAATGCTAAGTCGAATGTAAGCTGAGCTTGTTCGTAAGCCACATTGTATGCTTTTTCCTCAGAAATGCTGTGTTTATATGACACCATTGAATTATCCACTTCTTGAAGTGCCTTTAACACCACATTGTTATAAGCATTCACAGCCATTTCTGTTTTGGCTTTAGCCTCTTGGATTTGACCAGAAAGACCTGTTCCAGAGAATATATTCCATTTAATAGCTGGCGCTACTTGCCAATACATTTTGTCTTCTTGGAAGATATTCTTAAAATCTTCTGAAGCCACACCAATTTGTCCTGTAACATAGAATTTTGGAAGCCAATCTGCCACTGTTGCTCCTACAAGTGAAGCACAAGCATCGATTGATTTCTCTGCAGCGCGCACATCTGGGCGTTGGCGAAGTATTTCTGCTGGCACAGATACTGGCACCATAGTTTCTGAATTATGTGGAATGCTTGCAGAAAGGTTTAAATTTAGTTCTTTTTCCAATTCCCAAGGGATACGACCACAAAGCACACCAAGTGTGTTTATGCATTCTGAAACCATAGATTCAAGTTCTGGCACTTTAGCTGCTGTGGCATAATAAATAGATTTTGACTGTGCCACATCTAGTGCAGAAGCAAGACCTGTGTTGAAACGCGCTTCTGTGATATTTTTGGTTTGTTCTTGAATTTGTAAGTTTGATTTCACCACTTCAAGGCGTACTTGTGCAGTGCGCAGGTTGATGTAGGCACTCACTGTGTTTGCAATAAGCGATGTCATTACTGCATTGTATTCTTCTTGAGTAGCCTGGAAATTGTATTTTTGAGAATTTGCTCTTCCCCTCACTGCACCAATAATATCAATTTCCCAAGACATTTCTGCTCCCAAAGAACCTACGTGAGACACAACACCCGGCGTGGTAACGCTTTTGTTATAATCGTATGCAGCACCAATGCTAATAGAAGGATAATAACCACCCTCCGCCTTACGCATCGAAGCCTTTGCCGCATCTACACGATATGCTGCCTCGGCAAGGTCATAGTTATTAGAGATACAAATATCAACAAGTGAATTAAGTGTGGCATCATTGAAACCTGCCCACCATTTCTTGTCGATATTATCTTGTTGCACAAACAGAGTATCAAGATTGTTCCATGAAGTTGGAATCTCTGTTTCCAAACGTTGTGAATTAGTCTTTGCCAACATAACGGTAGCAACTAATGCACTGATAGTTAATAAAAATAGTTTTTTCATCTTTGATGTTTTATTTATAGAAACATAGCGTGCTATGTCCTTGTTTAGAAACTACAAAAATAATTTTTTATTCTTTAGTAACTAAACTTTCTATGTTAGTTTGAATATTTTTTAACTCACTTTTGCATGAGTTAATAAGAACTTTTGCTTTTTCCACTTCTGTGGCAAGCTGGGCAAGATTTACCTCGCCTTTATCTATTTTAGAGATTATGGTCTCTATTTCTTGCATGTTTTTTTCAAAATCCATATCTATGTTTTTATTTACTCGCTTCGCTCTTTATTTGGAGTTAAAGTTGGAAGCTTGGATGTTGGAATATTTGCCGCAGGCTCTTTTTTTATTCCAACATCCAAGGTTCAAACTTTAACCTTAGTTTATTTTATTAGAAATTAAAGTTGGGAGCTTTGATTTTGGAATATTTGCCGCAGGCTCTTTTTTTTATCCCAAAATCAAAGGTTCAAACTTTAATTACAGCACCTACAACCCCATCTGCCAATGTTATTTTAATTTCATCATTTTGTTTTAACTGAGATGCTTTCACTACCATGCCATCCTTTTCTACTATTGCATAACCCTTCCTTAGCACAGACTCAGGCGACAAAAGTTCCAAAGTACGCTCCATTAGTTCTAACGCGTGCAACTTTTTCTCTAGCAATCTGTTTGCATAAAGTGGAAGAAGAGTTACGTATTGGTCTAGTTTTCTTGATTGTTTGTCAAGTAGCATTGTTACAGCCCTAGATAACAATTCTATATAAGAATCTATTTTTCCCTCAAGACTGCGAGTGTGACCTATAATAAATTCAGCCACAGCTGTAGGAGTTTTAAGCGGCATATTTGCTACAATATCCACTACAGACACGTCTCTAGTGTGACCAATACCTGTTAAAACAGGAAGTGGAAACTGAGCTATCGAAGCAGAAATATTATATCCATCAAAGCAGTCCAAATCTGATATTGCCCCACCACCACGAATCACCACAAGTACATCAAATTCAGAAAGACGTTCCAAAACCTTATCTAAAGACATCAATATAGATTCTTCAGCCTTTTCGCCCTGCATCAAGGAGTTGAACAAAGTAATATTATAGTGGTATCCATATTTGTTGTTGGCAAGTTGATGAACAAAGTCGCCATAACCAGCAGCGCCCTCTGCCGAAATAACCGCAATATTTTTCAACAATGGCTTAATAGATAGAAGTTTATTCATATCTATAATACCATCTTCTTCAAGCTTTTTTATCACCTGAGCTTTGCGACGAGCACTTTCTCCCAATGTATAAGCAGGATCGATATCAGAAACATTAAGACTTATTCCATACACTTCATGAAAAGTAACATCAACAAAAAACGCCACTTTCATGCCTACAGATAAAGTTTTCCCTGTTTCTTCCAAGAAATAAGATGAGATTAGTTTGTATGTGTGCGACCAAATATTTGCACGAGATTTGGCTACTATAGAACCTGTATTTTCATCTTTTTCTATTAGTTCTATATAGCAATGGCCCACTCTCTGCACACTGATGCTACTTATTTCGGCATGTATCCATATACCAGCCGAAAGGCCTGCTTTGAGAACAGACTTTATCTTATTGTTTAATTCATATAAACTTATAGGACTCATAATCCTCTGATGTATGCTTCTGGATTATGAATATAATCCTCTGGGTCTCTTAATTTTGGATCAGTTTCGTACGAATCTAATTTTCTCTGCAATTCTGCATCTAGTTCAGACTGATTCGTAGCCACACCATCTACATAGTTTATCTCTTGCACTTGAGGAGATTCTACATCATAAACTTTCCAAAGTCCATCCTTTTTGCCATTTAGATACATACCTTCCTCACCAATACTACCACTTTCAAAGAAGAATTGATAAAGGCCATTAAGTACACCCATTTCGTATGTGTATCTAAACATTACGTTTCCGTATGGGTAATATGAGATACGCTCACCATTAAGCAAGCCATCTACATAAAACATTCTTTCCAGCACAACACTATCGGAAGAAAGCACAATTGCTTCACCTTGTCTTATGCCATCTTCATAGTTTTCCATCATAAATGTGTAGCCAGAAGATGCATAATAATGCCATAATCCATCTTTTTTCTGACCTTTATATTTACCTCTAGCAGAGAGAGTTCCGTCGCCAGCATAAATTTCTGCTGTAGAATTTCCATTCACATCAAAAACTTGAATGCCTTGAAGTTTACCATTCTCATGATAACGTTTAATTTCTCCAACTGGTTTTCCATTTTCAAACAAGCCTTCCATTTTGATATGGCCATTTGGATACTTGGTTTGTTTATAAATAGGCTGTGCTAATAAATTTACCGTAGCAAAAACCAATGCTGAAAGAATCAATAATTTTCTCATTTCAATAATTTTTTAAATTCAACAGGAAGTGGGGCTTCAAATTGGTGATGTTTTTTTGTTACAGGATGCACAAAATGTAGCATTCCTGCATGAAGACATACACGACCTGCTGTTTTGTATGTACTTCCATATTTTTTATCACCCACAATTGGACAACCAACACTTTTTAGTTGGACACGAATTTGATTCTTACGTCCAGTCTCTAATGAAAGTTTTAGTAAAGTATATGGATGTTTTTCTTGCAGAACTTCATATTCTAGTTCTGCATAGTCGCCACCATTATCCTTTTCGCTTGCGTGCATAATAAGCGACTTGTCTTCTGTAAGATATGATTTAATCACACCTTTTTTATCTGGCATTGTGCCTGTTACAACAGCCCAATAACTTCTCTCTGGCACCATTTTAGTCCAGTTTTTTTGAAGAGTTTCTTGTACTTCTTGGCTTTTTGCAAAAATCAATAGACCAGAAGTCTCTCTGTCTAAACGATGAACCACATAAATACGTTTGTCACGTCCATAAGACTTCATGTATTTATTAAGCACGTGATATACGGTGTTGATTTTATCTTTTTCTGTACCTACAGTAAGGAATCCTTCTTTCTTATACACCACCATTATATCATCATCTTCGTGAACCACATGCATGTGTGAGTGTATAAGTTTTTTCTTCTTTAGCATAGTTTTAGAAGAACGAATTTCAAGTTTATCGCCTTTTTTTAGCATAAACTCTCTGTCTGTAAGCATTTTAGTCCCATTTAGCCAAATTTGGCCATGAACAATAAGCGAACGAAGCGAAGTTCTGCTATGATCGCTAAGTTTTTTTGTAAGATACTCCATTAGCGGAGCATTCTCAGTCACCGAAATTGTATATTGTTTATTTTGCATAGTCGTGATAAAAACAAATTATCTCAATTTGCAAAGATAAGAAAATCTTTATACTTTTGCAGTATATGAGTGCAGATTATTCTTCTTCATCAGGTTTTATGGAGCCAGGCTCATTTTCAAAAGACTGGACTGGCGTTTCGTGCTTTCAAGTGCGCTCACGCAATGCGCTTTATGTGGGCACACGTTACGGCAGACGTTTTATCATTAAATCGATAAAAAAAGAGTTTCGCACATACACAGAATATCAAATTCTGCACGAAAAGGAATTTAGACTAGGTATTTCGCTGGCGCATCCAAATATTGCCACAACCTACTCTATGGAAGAAGTAGCAGATTTGGGGCTTTGCATTGTGCAAGAATATGTAGAAGGCACCACATTGGGAGCGTGGCTTGAGCAAAATCCATCGTTAGAGCTTCGCAAAGAGCATTTTTGCAACTTCTTGATGCACTTAAATATATACACAGCCAACAACTTGTTCACCACGACCTTAAGCTAAGCAACATAATGGTTACTAGCAATGGGAACAATGTAAAACTCATAGATTTTGGCCTATCAAACACCGACGATGCCGTTACAGCGGTGTCTAACGACCCAAAAGAAGATATAAGGAAGTTGGGCGAGATTATTGTTTCGCTGTTTGGAAACAAATATTCACGCATTGCCAGCAAGTGCCTGCGTGGCGAGTTTGCAAATATTGAGACTGTAGAAAAAGCATTTGGTGCACAAAATAGCAGGCTAAAAATAGTTATCATTGGTCTTGTGGCGTGTTTACTAATTGGTTTGGCAGCTGAGCCACATTTAAAAGTGGCGTACAATGATTACAAGCAAGCTGAGTACAAACAAGAAGCCACCGAGGTGCTAGACTCTGCCTACAAAGTAGCATGCGAAAAACTAGAAAAGTTCCCATACAAAGAACTTGCCTTTCATACAAAAAAAGACTACGTAAACTATTACACAAGCCTTGCTGCCAAACTACCAAAAGACAAATACGCGCCCTACTACGATGTGCACAGCGCACACATAGCCCACATAGATTCCATTGCGAAAACCCTACCCTCTATCCCTGCGGAAAACTCCTTTGAGTTATTCCTAGAGTGGGCAGAGTATAAATAATTAACTTTCAAAGCCAAGCAAGCTTGGCTTTGAAGAATTAAAAAATTATAAAATCTCAATTCAAATTGAGATTTTGCTCTCGCTTGCACAAGAATTCCTAACTTTTTCTTATATTTGCCTAACACAAAATTATTAACCCTATTAAACGCGGAGGTTATTATGAACATGAAAGATTTTTTAATATTCGTAGGCGGAGTGGCAGTAGGTGCTACAGTGGCACTACTATTAGCTCCAACATCTGGAGCCGAACTACGTGCAAAAATTATAGAATTATTAAAAGCAAAAGGCATTAACAAAGACAAAATAGATGATCTTCTAGGCAAAATCACAGACAAAGTAAAATCTATAACTAGTACAGATGACCTAGAAATTATAGTAGATGAAGTATTAGCAGAAGACACGACATCAGAAAAATAAACATATGGAAAACGATTATAAAAAAGTCTTAAATGAGGTAAAATCATACGCCACAATGCGTTATGATTTATTTAGACTGGAGTTGTTAGAAAAATTATCCAAAATAATATCTCTACTACTCCTTGTCATTGTCTGCATATTAATCGCTATTATTATTTTTACTTATCTGTCAGTATTACTATTATTATGGCTAGAAGAAATATTCTGTAGCATGACTCCAGGTATTTGCATTGTAGCAGGAATATATGCCATTATACTAGGAGCAATGATAATATTTAAAAAGAAATTGTTCCTAAACCCTATCATTTCTTCGTTGAGCAAAATTATCTTCTCCGACAAAGAGAATAACACAGAAGTTGAACCTACAAATCTATAGCCATGAGATATTCACAAATTAAAAGTATAGAAGCAGTCATGGCTGAAAAGAAACTTTTAAAGTCTAAGATTGCAAAAAAAGAAGAATATTTTTCTTCTATATACAACAATACTAAAGCTGTCTTCAAAGGCATAGGAAATTGTTATAACATTGCTAAAGCAATTATATTAAGAAGGAAAAAGTTATCCGATTATTTCAGCAAATTCTCTTTAGGAGTTAGTATAGCGAAATACGTTGTAAATATGTTTAAACATTAAAAAAACGTTTGCAATTTTTAATCAAAAAGGCGATTTTTACTATAAAAAGTCGTCTTTTTTTTATTTTTTTTATATCTTTGTGGAAACCTATAAACAAATACTTTGTCTATGACAACAAAATTTACACATTTACGCAGTTTATTTCTATTATTTTCCTTCTGCATAAGTTCTTTAATTTATGCACAATCTAGCGAGCCAGAGCCACCAGCACTACAAATTACAAAAATAACAACTACAGCGAGCGTATGCGACAATGGTAGCATCACAATAAAGGTAACTGGCGGTTATACCCCATACAATTATAGTATAGACATCTTTGCTAGCCAACAAAGTAGCAATGTGTTCAACAACCTTAAACCAGGTACATATGATGTTGGAGTAAAAGATGTTAGAAATAATCTAGTTTATACTTCTGTAGTAATACCAGATAACAAACTACAATTACTTCAAAACGTAAGTACAACAAACACTTCATGCTACGATGCAACTGACGGTACTGCAAAAATCAAAGTAAAAGGAGGTGAATTTATAAGCGAGAGCACTCCTTATATTATCACACTTACAAAAGACAATGCGCCATATACAGATGCAAACATCCAATATACCGTAGATACAAACACTGCAGAAGTAAACATTGACTTTACCAACCTTGCAGGTGGAGTATATGTTGGCACAATAAAAGATGCTAATAATTGTGCTCTTACATTTGAATTTAATATTTCACGTCCAGAAAAATTGGAAATGACATTAATTAATAAAACCAATGTTTTGTGTTATAACGACAATACAGGTTCTATTAAAATAAAAATTTCCAAAGGCACCAAACCATACACAGTTGTATCTACCGACCCAAATTTTGCAGGAAACATAACCATTTCAAATGAAGAATGCAATATTACCAATCTACAAGCAGGCACATACGAGTTTGTAATTTCAGATGCCAATGGTTGCACACTGACCACTACTAAAACCATAGAAAATTCAGCTTCTGAATTGATTTATGAACCAAATGCCAATAATGTACTTTGTCCTGGCACTGCCACTGGTAAAATTTTTGGCACTGCACAAGGTGGAGTTTATCCATACACATATACATTAGTAGGTGAAAATGTTAATTACAACAAAACCAACAGCACTGGCACATTTGATGATTTATACATTGGTAAATATATTGCTAGTGTAAAAGACAATAATGGTTGCACAGTAACCATTACAAACCCACTAAGAGTTAGTCAAGCAGAAGTTCTTACAGTAGATCCTCTTACCAAAAAACCTGCAGCAACTGTTGTTTGTAAAGAAGACAAAACAGCGTCTGTAACATTCACCGTAGTAGGTAGAACAGAAGTTGTTGCTATTAGTGACACTGCAAGATATTATAGTGTAAAACTATTTGATATTACCAATCAACACGAAGTATTAGCTCCAGACTTAAAATACACAAATAAATTCCACCCTGTACTTACAAAAAACAGAGTAGAAAAAGAACCTGTATTGGACGCAGATGGCAACCCAACATACAATGACAATGGAGAACTTATCACCAAAAATGTAACATACAAAGATACATTATGGACAGAAGGTTGCCACGAACCAACCAAAGTGCAAGAAGTCTATGAAATGAGCAAAATAAATTACACTGAAGACTTAGAAGGTTTTGATTGCGACGATAAAATCACAGTTTCTGGCCTTGGTGCAGGAGCATACAAAATCCGTTTCTACAAAGGCGACTGTCAATTTGGAGAAGAAATGACATTCACCGTAGAAGTTACAGGAAGTCTTCCTACTGCACAAATTAACAATGTACAAAGTTTCTGCGATGGCAGTGAATACACCATCTCTCCTACTATTGTTGCGAACCCTAATGTTTCTAAATACGAATGGACATTAGATAGTTTAGTTTTAGACAATAAGAAAGATCTAACACGTGCATTTACAATAGAAGATAACAACAAAGCACTTAAACTAAGTGTTACAAACCGTTGTGGAACAACAACTTCAAATATTGTTCTAACTAAAGTAAACAAACGTCCAACTGCAGTAATAGAAACAAATACAGATATATGTCGCAATCCACAATCAGAAGTTTCTATTTCATTTGCTGGTAAAGCTCCATTTACATACCTATTACCAGATAGCACTGAAAAAATAACTTCAGAAGTACACATTAAAGAAGCAGTCAATCCTGCTAGCGACATTACATTTACATTATTATCTCTTAAAGACCAAAATTGCGAATCTATAGCAGAAGAAGATATTAATACATTAGACATAAAACAACCAGATGTACTTTCTGTAGAACCACTAGACACTACACCTGCCGCTAAAGTTGTTTGCGACGCTGACAAAACTGCTTCTGTGTCATTTACAATAGTTGGTAGAACAGGCATTGTTGCAAGTGCTGATACTGCAACATATTATAGTGTAAAACTATTCGACATAGACAATCAACAAGAAATTATAGACCCAAACATAAAAATCACTAATACTTTCCACCCTGTCATTACAGAAAACAGAAAAGAAAACGAACCTGTTCTTGATGCAGAAGGCAATCCTCTACTTAACGACCTAGGTGAAGTTATCACACAAGAAGTAACTTACAAAGATACTCTTTGGACAGAAGGTTGCTTCGAGCCAACAAAAGTAGCTGAACTTCAAGAATACAATTATAACGAAACAATGTTTGGCTTTGACTGCAACGACAAGATTACAGTTTCTGGACTTGGCGCAGGAGCATATAGCATTAGTTTCTTTAAAGGCCAATGCCAAATTGCAGAACCAATCACATTTACTGTAGAAGTAACAGGTATTCTTCCTTCTGCTTATATCAATGAAGTTGGAAGTTTCTGTAACGAAACAGAAGTAACAATCACTCCTACAATTGAATCTACACCTAGCGTAACAAAATATGAATGGACACTAGACGATGTTATTATTGGAGAAACAAAAGATTTAACACGTGCATTTACTCTTGAGGAAAACAACAAAACATTAAAACTAAATATCACAAATGCTTGTGGCACAACAGTTTCAAACTCAATTCTAGTACAAGTTAATCCTCGTCCAACAGCAATCCTAGAAACAACTAATGGTTATTTATGTAAAAACCAACCTACAGAAGTTTCTATTATACTAACAGGTACAGGACCATTCATATATACCCTACCAGACGGAGTAGAAAAAACTGTAACTGATGTATATTCAAAAGAAGAAGTTATCCCTGCTAAAGATACTACTTTCACTCTAGTTTCTTTAAAAGATGAAAATTGTGAAGCATTTATTGGAATAGACGTTAATACAGTAGAAACAAAAGTATATCCAGAGCCAGAATTTGATATGACTATCACTGTTCCACAGCCAATGATAAGTGGTAGATATGTAAAAGTAAATGCAACAGAAGGCTTTGCTGATTACACCTTATATATTAATGAAGAAGAAATTCCAGCAAAAGGACCAGAAAATATATTCTGGGCTAAACAATTCGCATTCGGCGAGTCTAGCAACGATTTCAAACTAATTGTTATAGACAACAATGGTTGTGAATGGATACTTGAAGAAACACAAACAATAGAAACAACTATTTTCCCAAATATATTCACACCAAACGGTGATGGCGTAAACGACGTATTCCTTGCAGACTACGACTTAAAGGTTTATGACCGCCAAGGCACACTAATGTATGAAGGAACAGAAGGTTGGGACGGCACTCATAATGGAGTAGAAGCAAATGCAGGCGTGTATATTTACACATTATTTATCCCAACAGAAGATGGAAATTTAGAAGTAATTAAATCAACACTAACCCTAGAACGCTAATATACTATGAAACTAAATCGCATTTCCATAATATTCTGTCTATTAGGCTTAGCCATGCCAATGGCTGCATCCAATCTAACAGGAAATACAGAATTCCTAAAGAGAAATTATGAAGGAGCCATAGTAGAATACAAAAAGACTATTGAAAATTCCGATAGTATCAAAACTGAAAAACAAGCATATGCACTTTATCGTATAGGCGAATGTTATTCATACCTAAATGAACCAGAAGAAGCTGTAAACTATCTAAATAATGCTATTACCTCTGGTTATAAAGAAGCAGAAGCTTATATGGTTTATGGTAAAAATCTTCAAAAACTAGGTAAATACCAATTAGCAAATGCGGCTTTTGAAGAAGTAGAAAGACTACAACCAACAAACCCACTAGTAAAAAACCTAAAAGCATCTTGCGATTTTGCTATTCGCTATAGCTCACAAAACCCTATTTCACCAGAAGAATATATCTCTGGCATTAATACAACAGAAATGGAATATGGTATTGGGTTCTACAAATCTGGTTTAATCTACGCCTCTGCGAGCAAAGACGGCGAGCAATACAATTCACAAATGTATTTCTCAGACTCTAGCGATGGCTTTGCAACATCTCGTTCGGTTGACAACATGGTAAAAACTAGCAAAAAACCAAATGTTGGTACATTTGCAGTAGATACATTAAACGACATAATGTATTATACAAAATGTATAAACAACGAAAATAATGATTGCTTTATATACTATTCTGTATTTAAAAATGACAAATGGATAAATAAAGGAGTACTTCCAATAGGCGACCGCCATACAGATGCTGCTCACCCTGCCCTTTCTGCCAATGGCAAGAGACTATATTTCACATCAAACCGCGCAGGTGGTTATGGTGGTAGCGATATTTGGTACATTGAGAAGAAACAAAACGGCAAATGGGATTACACTCCAATTAATGCAGGTGCTGTGGTCAATACAGCAGGAAATGAAGCTTTCCCATACGTAGTGGGCAATACACTTATTTTTGCATCAGACGGTGGCGTTGGTTTTGGTGGATATGATTTATACAGTGCTATAATTGATGGTAAATCTATATCTGGAGTACAAAACCTATATCGTCCGATCAACTCATCATACGATGATATCAATATTATTGTTTCAGAGAAAAATGATGAAGCTTTCCTTATAAGCAACAGAAAAACAGAAACCAAAGATGACGTATATAGATTTAAAGGAATCTTCTCTGCAACAATGATTTCTGGCCATGTATACGATAAGAAAACACAAGAACCACTTTCTGGTGCTCAAGTAATTCTTAATGGCATGGGCAAATCACAAACTGTTCAAACCAACGAAGAAGGTTACTACTACGCATTTGTTGAGGCTGGTGACTTCTACAAACTTATTGCAAGTAGCAGAGGTTATCTTTCTGATATTGCTATGGCAAAAACAGAAAAAACATCAATTGGTAGTTTCCCTGTAGAACAAGACTTCTATCTATCACAAGCAGCTATGTCTATTAGCGGTAGAGTTTATGATATGGAAACAAACGAACCATTTATAAACGAAGATGTAATGCTATATCAAGATGGCGTTATCATCCAACAAACCAAAACAGACATTACAGGTAGATATACATTTACCGATCTAGAAAATGGTAAAGAATATCAAGTGAAGGTAAACAAACCAAACTTCCTATCTATTAGTAGCAAACCATTTATTTATTCAGAAAATGATATAAATAATAGTCAGTTCGACCTAGCTTCTATCCCAAGTTCTACTAGTTATGCAACAGACGATAAACGTTACAACAAAGATGGAGCGATAGTTGGTCTAGGAAGAGAAATATTCGTATACGACATTTATTACGACTTTGATAGTGCAAAACTACTTCCAGATTCTAAAACAGCATTGGACAGAATAGTACTTCTGCTTCAATCAAACCCTACTCTAAAACTAGAATTTGGTTCTCATACCGACTCTCGTGGTACACACGAATACAACGATAAACTATCAGAAGAACGTGCAAAATCTGTAGTTGATTATCTAGTTAATGCCGGAATTAACCGCGCTCGTTTATCATGGAGAGGTTACGGGAAACGTTACCCTCTTATCAGCAATCCTGCTACAGAAGGTGAACACAGAATAAATCGTAGAACAAGTTTTAAAATAGTTGAAAACTAAAAATATATAACAAATGAAACTATTTAAGAAAATATGGTTAGTGCTTATGTTAATGCCAATGTCATTAATGGCACAAAATGACGTACAAATCAGTCAACATTTGTTTACTCAAACACATTATAATCCTGCTCTTTCAGGTAATTCTATATATGCAAATGTCACTATGTTGGCACGCCACCAATTTATGGATGTAGAGGGAGCACCTACCACAGGACTATTAAACTTTGATATTCTAGCACCTTCTATAAATTCTGGTTTTGGTTTATCAGTGATTTATGACCAATTTGGTCCACTAAACACATATAGTGCCACAGTAAATTACGCATATCATATTCCATTCTCAGAAAATCACAAACTTTCATTTGGTTTGGGCGCAGGTGCTTCTTTCATACAATACAATGCTAGTGGCAATATTTATGAACAAGAAGGTGACCCTATTGAATATTATGACAGAGATACTCACATCAGACCAAACTTCAACTTTGGTATCCAATATCAATTGAAAAATTGGACAATCGGAGCATCTTTAACACATATTCAAGAGTTCTTTATGGAAAAAGACTTACGTTTTGCTCCTGTAAATTATTACCTTTACACAAAATACAAATTTGAAGTGGGAAGATATTGGGATATTACCCCTGGCATCTCTGCTCACTACAATGGTGTAACAGTAAACGAAGAACTTAGCCTTATCGTAAACTATACAAAAGCATTGTGGTTTGGTGTAGCTTACAGAATGAGCGACCTTTTTGTAGCAGAATCTATTGTTCCAATGATAGGATTTAATATAACCGACTATGTAAGACTAGGTTATGCTTACGACTACAACCTTACTCACCTACAAGGTTATACTTCTGGAACACATGAACTATTCCTAACAATAAGATTCAAAACAAACAACGACCAATACAAAACACCACGTTTTGCAGAGTGGAACTAATAATAGTAAAGTGGTTTAATTAAATATTACGACTATGTCTAAAGCACAGATTTTACAAAAAGAGAATGAATTGATGGACAGAGCATTTGAGGATCTGTTAAACGACTATATAAATTCTCCTCATAGTAAGAAGGTTGATATAATAAGAAAAGCATATCAGTTTGCAAAAAGTGCCCATGCTGGTGTGCGACGCCGTTCGGGCGAGCCCTACATTATTCACCCTATTGCTGTGGCCCATATTGTGTGCAAAGATATAGGACTTGGTTCAACATCCATTTGTGCTGCACTTCTACACGACGTAGTAGAAGATACAGACTACACTGTAGATGACATAAAAGACCTTTTCGGAGAAAAAATAGCACAAATAGTAAAAGGGCTTACCAAAATTTCTGGCGGTGTATTTGGCGACCAAGCCTCTGCACAAGCAGAAAACTTCCGTAAGTTGATCATTACTATGTCGGAAGACATACGTGTGGTGCTAATTAAGATTGCTGATAGGCTTCACAATATGCGAACCCTAGACTCACAGTCTACAGCCAAACAATATAAGATTGCAGGTGAAACCGAATATATTTACGCTCCGCTAGCCCACAGATTGGGTCTATTTACTATTAAAACCGAGCTTGAAGACCTTAGTTTCAAATACAACTTCCCTGAGAAATATGAAAGTATTTCAAAACGTCTAGAAGAAGAACGCGAAAAACGCATGGCCGTTTATGACAACTTCTCTCTTCCTATTATGAACAAACTTAATAGTTATGGCTATGAGTTTGTAATGAAAGAAAGAATAAAATCTGCCTTCTCTATCTGGAAAAAAATGGAAGCAAAACGTATTCCATTTGAGGAAGTCTATGATATTCTGGGAGCCAGAATTGTATTCAAACCACATCCAGGAGCAGACGAAAGACTAGAATGCTTCAAGATTTACAACCTTATAACATCTATCTACACCCTACACCCAGGCAGAACAAGAGACTGGCTAAGTACACCAAAAGCCAATGGTTACGAGGCACTTCACGTTACGGTGATGGGTCCAGATGGTCAATGGATTGAGGTACAAATCCGTAGCCAAAGAATGGATGATATAGCAGAAAAAGGGTTGGCTGCACACTGGAACTACAAAAAAGATTATTCATCAAGTGAATCAAAAATAGAAGAATGGTTGAGCACTGTAAACGAGCTACTTAAAAATCCAGATTCTAATGCAATGCACTTCCTAGATACATTCAAACTAGCTCTATACGACACTGAAGTATTTGTTTTCACTCCAAAAGGCGAAATGAAAACCCTTCCATCTGGAGCTACAGCACTAGACTTTGCATTTGACATTCACTCAGACATAGGTATGCATTGTATTGGCGCAAAAGTTAACAACAAACTTGTGCCACTAAACTATGTACTTCAAGGTGGAGACCAAGTAGAAATCCTTACTGCAAAACAACAAGAACCTCAGCCAGAATGGATTAACTACGTAACCACTGTTAGAGCAAAAGAAAAATTAAACACCATTTATAAGCAAAACTCAAAACTTTTCCGCCAAAAAGGCGAAAGAATTTTGCGTGACACCCTAGAAGCATTGGGTTATGTAGTGAAAAAAGACTTCAATAATGATGTTATTAAATTGTTATTGGAGCATTTCAAACTAGAAAACTTCGAAGATGTTCTTACCAAACTAGGCAAAGAAGAAATTTCACTTATCGATGTTCCTACATTGGTAAGAAATAAACATAAAAGAATCTCCTTCACTAGCCTATTCTCTAGCAAAGGAAAAAAAGTTAAAGAGAAAGAAACTACACACAAATATTGCCTTGCACCATGCTGCAAACCTATCCCTGGCGATGATATTATCGGTTTCAAATCTGATGAAGGAATAATTATTCACAAAAGGGATTGTCCAGAAGCATTGAGACTCAAATCTCAATATGGTCCAAAAATTGTGGAAACAAAATGGGAAGAGGCAGAAGAACAAGTCTATAACGCCACCATAGAAGTGGAAGGTATAGACAAGAAGCATATTTTAATGGATATCCTGAAAATCATTTCAGAAGATCTTGATGCCAATATCAAAAAACTTACAGTTAATACTTTTGGCGGTATTTTCAATGCCAAGATTAATATCTACGTAAGTCACGTAAACGACGTTAAGAAAATCTGTAAAGAAGCACTTAAGATTAATGGTATTGAACGTGCCACACGTGTAAATGAACATGATATCTAAATCATTTAAACTTATTTTATTATTCATTATTAGTACGTTATCTATGGCTAACGCAAACCCTTTTTTGCGAGAATTTAACCTAAAATTCTCTGCAGTTCCTTTTGACAAAATTGAATTAGACCACTATGCAGAAGCACTTGAAATTGGTCTTAAAGAGCAAGAAGAAGACATTAAAAACATAGTAGAAAACCCAGAAGAGCCTACATTTGAAAACACCATTTTAGCACTTGAAAATAGTGGGGAGGTGCTTTCTCGCGTGTGTGGAGTGCTTTTCAACCTTACCGAAGCTGAAACTTGCGACCAGCTAGACTCTATCTCAGAGAAATACTCTCCTATCCTATCTGAGGCTTCAAGTAAAATAAAACAAAACGAAGCCCTATTTGCTAGAGTAAAAAAGGTTTATGAAAATATTGAAAACTACCAAGACCCTATTAAGAAAAAACTAATAGAAGACACATATATTGGTTTTGTTCGCTCTGGTGCAAACCTAGACAAGGAACAAAAAGAAAGAATGAAAAGCCTTTCTAGCGAGTTAAGTTTGCTTACCTTCAACTTTGGTCGTCTTGCCCTACAAGCAACCAATGCATACACCATGCACCTTAATAATAAAGAAGACCTAGATGGGCTCCCAGAATATGCACTAGCAGCAGCCAAAGAAAAAGCCGCAGAAAAAGGTCTTGAAGGTTGGGTAATAGACCTTTCTGCACCTTCTTATATTAGTTTTATGCAATATGCCACAAATAGAGAACTTAGAAAAGAGCTTTATATGGCATACAACACCAAAACTAGCAAGGGCGACGACAACGACAACCAAGAAAATATCAAAAAAATAGTAAACAATCGCCTAGAAATGGCTCAAATCATGGGTCGCTCACACTATAGTGAACATCGCTTAGAACGCACTATGGCACAGGCAGATAGCTCTGTTTATGGCTTGCTAGACGACCTTCACACAAAATACATGCCTCATGCTATTAAAGAAAGAGAATTAATTGCAGAGTATGCAAAAAAACTAAACAATGACCCAAATTTCACCCTAATGCCATACGACTGGGCATTTTATAGTGAAAAATACAAAGAAGAAAAATACGCTTACAAAGAAGAAGACCTTAAGCCATATTTTGAACTAGAAAGAGTAAAAAAAGGTGTATTTGGCCTTGCCACAGACCTTTATGGCATTAAGTTCATCCCAAACAAAGAACTTCCTGTTTATCACAAAGATGTAGATTTGTTTGAAGTGTATGATGCAGACGGCAAATTTATGGGTCTGCTTTACACAGACTTCTTCCCACGCAAAAGCAAACGTCAGGGTGCTTGGATGACAGAATTTAAAGGTCAATATCTAAATGCAGACGGCACAGATAGCAGACCACTTATCTCACTTGTTATGAACTGTACACCTCCTACAGAAGGTAAACCAGCACTTTTAACCTACGACGAAGTAAAAACATTCCTACACGAGTTTGGACACGCACTTCACGGACTTCTTTCAGACGTGCCATACGAAAGCCTAAGCGGAACAAATGTATATCGCGACTTTGTGGAACTTCCATCACAAATAATGGAAAACTTTGCTAGTGTGCCAGCATTTTTAAACAAAACTGCTATTCACTACGAAACTGGAGAGGTAATTCCAAACGAATTAATAGAAAAACTAAAAGCCTCTGAACAATATCTAGCAGCATATTCTTGCATCAGACAACTAAGTTTTGGCTATCTAGATATGGCTTGGCACGGTATTAAAGAGTCTTTCAACGGCGATGTAATAGAATTTGAAAGAAATGCCTGGAAGAAAACCCAACTTTTCCCTTCTATAGACGGTTGCTGTATGAGTACTCACTTCACTCACCTATTTGCAGGTGGCTACGCAGCAGGATATTATGGCTATAAATGGGCAGAAGTGCTAGATGCCGATGCTTTTTCTGTATTCCAAGAAGCAGGGGGCATCAATGCCGAAGTGGCAAGCCGCTTCCGCGAAAATATCCTCTCAAAAGGCAGCACCAAGCACCCAATGACGCTCTACAAAGCCTTCCGAGGCTGCGCCCCAAAAACCGACGCGCTTTTAAAACGCGATGGTATAGCGAACTAATTAGGAATTACCTTTACAAGGTGTTTCACAAGGATTGAAACACCAATGTATCGTATATGAAATTTTAACCAATAATATTATGAAAAAGTTATTTTACTTATTTACAATCTTGTTTGCAGGGTTATTTGCTGCATGCGATAATGGGCAGTATGTAGATTTAGGGTTGCCCAGTGGAACTTTGTGGTATTCAAAAAATGAGGGAGGCGATGATACTCGTTATACCTATGATGAAGCCATAAGTAATTTTGGTAGTAAATTGCCTACTAAAGAACAATTAGAAGAGTTATATGATAAATGTACTTGGACGCGGACGTGGACAGGTAGTGGTTATAAGGTTGTTGGTCCTAATGGTAATTCCATTTATTTTCCTGCTGCGGGCTACCGCCGTTGCGATGGCACTGTGTACGGCGTGGGTTCCAAAGGAATCTATTGGTCTTCTACGCCCTATCGTTCAGGTGGCGCCCATCGCCTTAGTTTCGATTCGGACGGAGTGTACTTGTTCATCAACGATCGTTGCGGCGGTCTATCTGTTCGTTTGATTGCATCGTCATCACCGAAATATGTAGATTTAGGGTTGCCCAGTGGAACTTTGTGGTATTCAAAAAATGAGGGAGGCAATCATACTCGTTATACCTATGGTGAGGCCATAAGTAATTTTGGTAGTAAATTGCCTACTATAGAACAATTAGAAGAATTAAAAAATCAATGTACTTGGACATGGACGGGTAGTGGTTATCAAGTAGTAGGCCCTAATGGTAATTCTATTTATCTCCCTGCTGCGGGCGGCCGCCTTTGCGGTGGGGATGTGGGCGGCGTGGGTTCCTACGGGAACTATTGGTCTTCTACGCCCGATGGATCAGATAACGCCTATGGCCTTGGCTTCAGTTCGAACAGAGTGGGCATGGGCAGCAGCAGTCGTTGCGGCGGTCTATCTGTTCGTCTTGTTCAGGATTAAAATTTAGCAAAGCACGTTAGTGCTAAGCTATATCTGTAGAATCGTAATGCATCTGTAACTCTAATCCGCATTTAGGTGTAAACCTAGTGCGGATTTTTTTGATATTATCCCACAAAAATATTACCTTTGCGAAAGCTCTTGTACCTCAAGCAAGGGTTAGGTCTTGATTACATTTTGTGAACGTTATTTGTGTAGGGACATAGCGGCTATGTCCGTAATGCAATAACAAAGAATGTATAACGCAAACCTCATGCGTTGAACATCCTTTATTAACTAGAATTATTAATCTTAATTTTTAATCAAGATTTTATTAATCAAATAATTTATGAAAGAAAAGTATTATTTATTCTTAGATGAATGTGGAGATCAAAATATAGCAAATTTTGACCCATCGTTTCCTATTTTTACATTATGTGGTATTATTGTATCAGAAGAACAATTACAAGTATTGTCTGTTCAAATCAGTGAATTAAAAAGAGATTTCTGGGGAGATAGAAAAATAATATTACATTCTAGGGATATAAGAAAGTGTCAAAATGGTTTTGAGATTCTTTTTAATCTAAATACCAAACATAATTTTTATGAACGTATAAATCAGATTTTAGGTCAAGATATTTATACAATTATTTGTTGTGCTATATTAAAAGAACCATATATTAGGCAGTATGGAAAACTAAATGATGTTTACGGTCAGTCACTTTCATTTATTATGGAACGCACTGTATTTTATCTAGATAGCCTTAATAAATCTGATATAGAGTTGACAACTATAATTGAGAAAAGAGGTAAAAAGGAAGATGCTACCTTATTAGCTTATTATAATTCATTGTTTGATAGAGGCACATATTGGGTGAGCGCTGAGCGTATAAAATCTTATTTTAAATCATTTCAAATGAAAGCGAAACAGGAAGATGTGATAGGTCTTCAGGTGGCAGATTTAATTGCTTATCCAATTACACGACATATTTTGGATGAAAATGCAGTAAACTTGTCTTTTGATATTATAAAACGTAATATTTATACAAAAGATGATAAGTTGTATGGTATGAAAGTATTTCCTAAGAAATAAGAAGTATATAAACAAAAAAGAGTCGCTAAATTGCAACCCTTTCCCGACCGGGGACACCCCAATCCTATTAAGTACAATGACTTAATCTTTTCACAAAGATAATACTTAATTTCTCAACAACCAAATTTTGTTATCAATATTTTAAATTTTAGGGCAAACCGAATATTCTTTCAACAAAAAGTCCGATTTTCTATAAAAAAACTTGAAATTGCAAAAATAAACCTTATCTTTGCACTCGTGTTTTGTTGCACATATTATATACTTTTGAGTAAAAACAAACAAATTTAAATAATTATTAACTTTAAACTTTAGAAATGAAACTACAAGTAAGTAATTCTAATTATCCTAATTGGACTCCAATTACTGTACAATTCAACGTACCTGCTAAGTTTGAAAAACTTAAAGAAATCGCTAACAACCTATGGTGGGTATGGAATTATGAAGCTGTGGATTTATTCACTGAAATGAATCCAGAATTATGGACAAAATGCGGTGGCAACCCTGTTTTATTCCTACAAACTCTTAACAACAATCAATACGCAGAACTAGCTAAAAACAAAGGCTTCATCAAACGTATGGACGAAGTTTACGCTAAATTCTCTGCTTATATGAATGTTAAACCTTCAAAAACTATTCCTTCTGTTGCTTACTTCAGCATGGAATACGGTTTAACTGATATCTTAAAAATCTACTCTGGTGGTCTAGGTGTACTAGCTGGTGACTACTTAAAAGAAGCTTCTGACTGCAACGTTGACATGGTTGCTATCGGTTTCTTATATCGTTTTGGTTACTTCACCCAAAACTTATCAATGAATGGCGAACAAATCGCTGTTTATGAAGCTCAAGAATTCGACAAACTTCCTATCGAACAAATTCTAGACAAAAACGGTAACGCTGTAACTATCAATGTAGCTTACCCAGGTCGTAACATCTACGCAAACTTATGGAAAGTTAAAGTAGGTCGTATCAACCTTATCCTTCTAGATACAGATACAGACTTAAACAACGAAGCTGACCGTTCAATCACTAGCCAACTTTATGGTGGTGACAACGAACACCGTCTAAAACAAGAAATCATGCTTGGTATTGGTGGTATGGCAGCTCTTAAAGAACTTGGTATCTCTAAAGAAGTTTACCACTGTAACGAAGGTCACGCTGCATTCTTAAACGTTCAACGTTTAATCGACTATATCAAAACTGGTCTTAGCTTCAACGAAGCTATGGAACTTGTACGTGTTTCTGGTCTATTCACCACTCACACTCCAGTTCCTGCTGGTCACGATAAATTCGAAGAAGGCGTATTCCAATATTATATGAACGACTTCGCTAACCAACTAGGTCTATCTTGGACAGACTTCATGAACATGGGTCGTGAAAATCCTGGTGACTTAACAGAAAAATTCTCTGTAACTGTATTTGCTTGCAACACCTGCCAAGAAGTGAACGGTGTGAGCTGGTTACACGGCGAAGTTTCTAAAGATATGTTCAAAACTATCTGGAAAGGTTACTATCCAAGCGAATCTCACGTAGGTTATGTAACTAACGGTGTTCACTACCCAACTTGGGCTGCTTCTGAATGGCAAAAACTTCACGTTAAATCATTCGGTGAACAATTCCTTGCAGACCAATCTAACACTACTCACTGGGAAAACATCTACAATGTTTCTGACGCAGAAATTTGGGAAACACGTAAAGCGCTTAAACAACGCTTAATCGACTATATTAAAGCTCGTTTCACTGAAACATGGTTGAAAAACCAAGGTGACCCAGCTCGTATCGTAAGCCTATCTGAAAACATCAACCCTAACGCATTAACAATTGGTTTCGGTCGTCGTTTCGCTACTTACAAACGTGCTCACTTATTATTCACCGACCTTAACCGTTTAGCTAAGATTGTAAACAATCCTAACTATCCAGTTCAATTCTTCTTCACTGGTAAAGCTCACCCAGCTGACGCTCCAGGACAAAAATTGATCCAAAACATCATCGAGATTTCTCGTCGTCCAGAATTCCTAGGTAAGATTATCTTCTTAGAAAACTACGACATGGCTCTTGCTAAACGCTTAATCTCTGGTGTTGATATTTGGTTAAATACTCCTACTCGTCCACTAGAAGCATCTGGTACATCTGGTGAAAAAGCTGAAATGAACGGTGTATTAAACTTCTCAGTTCTTGACGGTTGGTGGTATGAAGGTTACCGCGAAGGCGCAGGTTGGGCTCTAACCGAAAAACGTACTTTCGTTAACCAACAACAACAAGACCAACTAGACGCAGCAACTATTTACTCTATGTTAGAAAACGAAATTATTCCATTATATTTCGCTAAAAACAGTAAAGGTTACTCTCCAGAATGGATTCAATACATTAAGAACTCTTTAGCTAAGATCGCTCCTATCTACACTACAAAACGTATGTTAGATGACTATATCGATCGTTTCTATAGCAAACAAGCTAAACGTGCTAAAGCTCTTAAAGCTAACAACTGTGCTAAAGTTAAAGAAATCGTAGCATGGAAAGAAAATATGGCAGCTAACTGGGACAACATCGAAGTTGTTGAATCTTCTGTAAACAATATGTCTCACTATATCGCAGATACATCAGACAAACAAGTTGTAACTGTTTCTGTTGACGCTAAACAAGAAAGCGTAGCAAGCGGCCTAGGATTTGAACTTGTTATCGTTAAGATGATTGATGGTGCAGAAAAACTACACAAAGTGGTTCCATTCACAGAAGTTAAAGTTGAAGGCGGCAGAGTAAATGCAAAACTTGAAATGACTCCAACTACTGGTGGTTCATTCAAATGCGCAATCCGTATGTACGCTAAAAACGACGCACTTCCTCACCGTCAAGACTTCTGCTACTTACGCTGGATTTAATCTTATTAGATTATATAGCACGAAGCTCCCAAAATTTTGGGAGCTTCTTTTTTTGTATATTTCACTATAAATTTGTCTATTTCTTATAATTTTATATTATTTTTGTAGATTGTGGATTATATTGCAAAGCAAACAATATAACAAAATGAAAAGAAATAGAATTATCCTTTACATCATATTTATACTTGCGTTACTACTAAGCAGTTGTAACGTAACTAAATACGTACCAGAAGGACAATATCTATTGGACCACGTATCCATTACTGCCGATAGCAAAGATGTAAAAGACATAGACTTTAGTGTCTACCTACGTCAGCAACCAAACCTAAAACTTTTCAAGTTCATTCCATTCAATCTTGGATTATATAGCATTTCTAGTCCAGATACCACACTATGGATAAATCGATTCCTACAAAAAATTGGTGACGCTCCTGTTATCTACGATTCTACATTAGTAGAAGCATCTACAAATGAGCTTAAAAAGGCTATGAACAACAAAGGTTACTTAAATGCTAAAGTAGAACACAACACCACATTCAAAAAGAAAAAAGCTAAGGTAAAATATAGCATTACCGCAAGCACCCCATATAGAATAAAGGATATAAGATATAAAATTAAAAACGAAGAAATAGAAGAAATTATACTAGCAGATACTATAAATTCACTTATTAAAAGAGGAAACTTATTCGACATAGACGTACTTGAAAAAGAGAGGGGAAGAATTGCCGACCTACTTCAAACAGAAGGGTTCTTCACTTTCGACAAGGAATATATAGGTTTTCTTGCCGACACAGCAGTGGGCAACAAACAAGTGAGAATAGATATGATTGTGCGTCCAATGAGAAAACTTGTTGGCAAAAACGAATTTATAAGCGTGGAGCACGAAAAATACAATGTTAGAAATGTAAATTACATCCTAACAGACGACGTAGCATCACTTTCCAACGACAGTGCTCTTGCAGCGCTAAAATATGAAAAATACAAAGACCTAAATATTTATTCAAACCACGACTTTGTAAGAAAAAACACACTTCACAATCTAACAAGTATAAATAGCAACGCGTACTACAACGAGAAAACTGTAGACCAAACATATGCAAAACTAGCCAGTCTTAAAATATTTAAATATTTAAACGTATCATTTACAGAGGCAGAAGATAGTATAATAATTGTTGAAAATGCGCTACAACAAGATAGTTTGCTATATGGTATTGAAGGAGCTTCTACAAATGACACGATCAGAATGAAGCAACTAGATTGTAATGTAATTATAACACCAGATAAGTTACAATCTTTCAGTTTTGAACTAGAAGGCACAAACAACGAGGGCGACCTTGGTATCGCAGGCAAACTTGGATATAGCCACAACAATATATTCAAGGGAGGTGAAAAATTTAAATTTCAGGTACGCGGAGCAAACGAATCTATAATTGGCAACCGTTATATATGGGAAGTTGGCACAGAAGCAAGTATTGGATTCCCTACTATCCTATTCCCATACGTGAACAAGAAGTTTTTCCAAGACAATACCTCTAACACAGAACTACACCTAAACTTTAGTTATCAAATTCGTGACGAATACTCTCGTATCATAGCTGGTTTGGGTATGAGATACAATTGGCAAACAAAGGAGAGAATAAACCACTCGGTAAACCTTATAGACCTCAATTATGTATATCTTCCATATATTTCAGAAAATTTCAAGAAAACAATCAACAATTCGCTTCTGAAATATAGCTACGAGGACCACTTTATTATGAGTGCTGGCTATGGTATCTCGTTCACCAACAAGAGAAACGAATCTTTATACAATTTCTACAATGTGCGTGCGTCTGCCGAAATAGCTGGTAACCTTTTATATGGTATTTGCTATGGCGCAAAAGCTAATACTGATGCAAATGGTTCGTATCTGCTTGGAAACATTCCTTTTGCACAATATGCCAAAGCAGACATCGACTTTAGCTACACACACCTTGTAGACAAAAAGAACTCGCTTGTTTATCACGTTGGTTTAGGAGTAGGAGTTCCTTATTTAAACTCTACCATCCTACCATTTGAAAAACGTTACTACGGTGGTGGTGCAAACAGTGTTCGTGGTTGGTCTGCACGTTCTTTAGGACCTGGCTCATACAATGCTGGCTCCACTATCGACTATATGAAGCAATCTGGTGACATTAAACTAGACCTAAACCTAGAATATAGAACAAAACTTGTTTGGTTACTTGAACTTGCCGCATTCGTTGATGCTGGTAATATATGGACTCTTAAAGACGAAGGCCAAGCAGGTGGACAATTTAAATTTAATAAATTTTACGAACAAATAGCATTGAGTTATGGCATTGGTATAAGGCTAAACTTCGACTACTTTGTTCTTCGCTTAGACTGGGGTATTAAAGCATTCGACCCTTCTCGCGGCGATGGCGAGCGTTGGAGATTTGTGCCAGGATGGAATATCCTAAAAGACACCGCCCTACACTTTGCCGTAGGATATCCGTTCTAATAAAGAACCCGATAATAATTTAATTGTTAGGTTTATTTCTTTAAGGGCGGTCACGCCTCAGAAATAAACTAACAATTAATACTCAACTAAACAATTAAATCTAAAAAACGAACAAAAAAACACTCAACAATGAGCAATATCCTTGATTTAATAGGCAACACCCCGCTAGTGAGGGTAAGTGAAGATTTGAATATTTATGCAAAATGCGAGTTTTTAAACCCTGGCGGTAGCATCAAAGACCGCGTTGCATACAATATGATATGTCAAGCAGAAAAAGACGGCAAACTAAAACCAGGCATGACTATTATTGAACCAACCTCTGGCAACACTGGTATTGGTCTTGCACTTGTGGGCGTGCGCAAAGGCTACAAGGTAATCATTGTGATGCCAGAAAACATGTCTGAGGAACGCAAAAGAATCATTCGTTGCCTTGGCGCTGGACTTGAACTTACTCCAAAAGAACTTAGCCTAGACGGAGCGGTGAAAAAAGCAGAAGAATTGGCAGCAGAACTTGGTGAAAATGCATTCATTCCTCAACAATTTGTAAACCCAAACAACCCAGACATTCACTATCGCACCACTGCAGTGGAACTTTACGAGCAAATGGCTGGCGATATTGATATTTTTGTGTCTGGTCTTGGTAGTGGTGGCACACTTCAAGGTATTGGTAAGTTCTTAAAAGAGAAAAATCCTAACATAAAAATCGTAGCGGTGGAACCAAAAGACGTGTCAGCCCTACTTGGTCATGAACCTGGTCTTCACCAAATTCAAGGCATTGGCGATGGTTTTATTCCTGAAGTTTTAGACACAAAACTTATTGACGAAGTTGTGGAAGTGTCTGATGCAGATGCCATATACACCACTCGCAAAATGGCTGAGATTTATGGTCTTCTTTGTGGCACATCTTCTGGTGCAAATGTATGGGCTGCTATTCAAATGGCAAACAAATATGGCAAGGAGAAGAGAGTTGCAACAATACTTGCAGATAGGATTGAAAGATATTTTAGCACAAATCTTCTTTAGATCTTGGGCGTCTGTTGATTGCGGTTTAAGTTAGGAACTGTTATTTTGAGATAAAAAAAGAGCCTGCGGCAAATATCTCAAAATCCCAGTCCCCAACTTAAACCTAAAAAACAAGCACCTATACAACAAAAGGGTTTACACGATGTGTAAACCCTTTCTTGTGATCCCGGCGGGATTCGAACCGAGAACACACGGAGTGTGTTCCATAAAATAATGAGGGTCGTGGGTTCGAATGGTAAAAAAAGAAAGAGAGTTGAAGTTTGAACTCCAACTCTCTTGTGATCCCGGCGGGATTCGAACCCACGACCCACAGCTTAGAAGGCTGTTGCTCTATCCAGCTGAGCTACGAGACCATCCGCTAAATTTGCGAGCACAAAGATAATACAAATTATTTAAAATCAAAAGAAATTAAATAAATTAATTAATTAAAAGCCACCCACTATCATTCCTATTTTATAACCAAAACTTTACAGATTTATAAATTAATTTTAGTACATTTGTAAATACGAACTTAACTAAAATCAAATCAATATGAAAAAAATCTTTGTATTACTATCATTGGCGCTTGCGTTAGCTAGCTGTGTAAATGAAAATGGAAACGAACCAAACAAGCCAGAAAATCCAGAAGGCACAGAGCAAACCACTCCTGTTGAACCAGAAAAACCAGCTGAACCAGAAGCACCTACAGTTGATGAAAATGGCATTAGCCTAAAAAAATCTCCAAAAGCTGTTACCACTGGTAAACTTTACAGAACCAAAGTAAAAGGAGAAACATTTACTAGCAACGTTAATATAGACATTTGGGTTCCAGACTGTTACAATCCAGAAGAAAAATACCCTGTGCTTTATCTACACGATGGTCAAAACCTATACGACGCAAAATCTTCTTGGAACAAACAAGCTTGGGAAATAGACCAAGTAGGTGGCAAACTTATAGAAGAAGGTAAAATTAAACCATTTATTGCAGTGGGTATTCACAGCATAGACGCTACTCGCGTTTGCGACCTTATGCCAGAAAAAGTACTTACAGAATACTTCGACCACGAAAAATACACAACCACTGGTTTTGAAGGCTATTGCAGCAAAGAAATTAGAGGCGACGAATATGTAGACCTAATCGTAAACACTATTAAACCTATGATTGACTCTACATTCTCTACCCTACCAGACAAAGACAATACAGCAATTATGGGTTCTAGTATGGGTGGTCTTGCTTCATTCTACGCAATGTGCGAACGTCCAGACATTTTCGGCACTGCTATTTGCGTGTCAACACACATGAGTGTCGCTGGCGAAACTTGTTGGGCAGAAGCTGTGTTTGCATACCTAAGAGCAAAACTTCCTACCGACGATGAGCACAAAATCTATTTCGACTGTGGCGACAAAACATCAGATTACTACTACGTACCATTCTTTGAAGAACTAGTTTCTATCCCACAAGAAAAAGGTTACACAGTAGAAAATGGCAAACTAAGCTATGGATTCTATCCTGGCACCGCTCACGACGAGGCTTCATGGTGTAAACGTGTTGATGTACCACTAACATTCCTATACAAAAAATGAGCTGAATAAAAAATGGCTTCTAAATTTCCTTTAGAAGCCATTTTTATTAAACTCTTTAAATTTGAATTCTGCTTATTTTTTATTAATTTTGTGCCGATTATAAAAAATACGTTCAGATGGAATATAATTTTAAAAGTATTGAACAAAAATGGCAATCATATTGGAAAGAAAATGCCATTTACAAAGTTGAAACAAACAAAAGTAAACCAAAATTCTATGTATTGGATATGTTCCCATATCCATCAGGTGCAGGCCTACACGTAGGTCACCCACTTGGATACATAGCTTCAGATATTTATAGCCGTTATAAAAGACTTCAAGGCTTCAACGTGCTTCACCCAATGGGTTATGACGCATACGGTCTACCAGCAGAGCAATATGCTATCCAAACAGGTCAGCACCCAGAAATTACTACCAAGAAAAACATCAATCGCTATCGCGAACAATTGGATAAAATAGGTTTCTGCTACGATTGGGACAGAGAAATCAAAACTTGTGACCCAGAATACTATAAATGGACACAATGGGCGTTCATTAAGATGTTCGACAGCTGGTATTGCCAAAGAGCAGACGCTGCAAAACCTATTAGCATGCTTGTTGATATTTTCAACGAACAAGGTAATGCAAAAGTAAAAGCTGCTTGCACAGAAACTCCTATTTTCACAGCAGAGCAGTGGAAAAGCTACGACGAGAAAAAACAACAAGAAATCTTGATGAACTATCGTATAGCATACCTAGCAGACATTAGTGTAAACTGGTGTCCACAACTAGGCACTGTGCTTGCAAACGACGAAGTAAGCGAAGGTCTTTCTGTTCGTGGCGGTTTCCCAGTAGAACAAAAAGTAATGCGTCAATGGAGCTTACGTGTAAGTGCTTACGCACAACGTCTTCTTGACGGACTAGATAAAATAGACTGGACAGATTCACTTAAAGAAACCCAAAGAAACTGGATTGGCAGAAGTGAAGGTGCAGAAATGGACTTTGCTATAGCAGATAGCGACATCACCATGACTGTGTTTACCACACGTGCCGATACCACATTTGGTGTTACCTTTATGGTGCTTGCTCCAGAAAGTGACTACGTAAAACAAATTACCACAGCAGAGCAAAAAGCTGAAGTAGAAGCATACCTAGACGCAGTAAAACGCCGTACAGAACGTGAACGTATTTCTGACAGAAAAGTGAGCGGTGTATTCTCAGGTGCTTATGCTATAAACCCATTCACTGGCGACAAAATTCCAGTATGGATTTCAGACTATGTATTAGCAGGATATGGTACAGGCGCTATTATGGCTGTGCCAGCACACGATAGCCGCGACTACGCTTTCGCTAAACACTTCAATCTTCCTATCATTCCAGTAATCGAAGGTTGCGACGTGAGCGAAGAAAGTTTCGATGCTAAAGACGGCATTATGTGCAACTCTGGCTTCCTAAACGGCCTACAAGTGAAAGAAGCTATTGCAAAAGCAAAAGTTTATATCGCAGAAAAAGGTATAGGTAAAGTAAAAGTAAACTATCGTCTTCGCGACGCTATTTTCTCTCGTCAACGTTATTGGGGCGAACCATTCCCAGTATATTACAAAGAAGGAATGCCTTATACACTAGACGTAGAAAAACTTCCACTTCTACTTCCAGAAATTAGCACATATCTACCTACCGAAACAGGTGAACCACCACTAGGACGTGCAGAAAATTGGAAAACAGAAGAAGGCTACCAACTAGAACTTAACACTATGCCAGGTTTTGCAGGTTCATCTGCATACTACCTACGCTATATGGACCCACGCAACAACGATGCACTAGTGAGCACAGAAGCTAATGAATATTGGCAAAACGTGGACCTTTACATCGGTGGTACAGAACACGCTACTGGTCACCTTATCTATAGCCGTTTCTGGAACAAGTTCTTATTTGACCTAGGCCTAATTTGCAAAGACGAACCATTCCAAAAACTTATCAACCAAGGTATGATTCAAGGTCGTTCAAACTTTGTTTATCGTGTTATTGGCACAAACCAATTCGTATCACTAGGCTTAAAAGACCAATACAAAACACAAGAAATTCACGTAGACGTAAACATTGTATCAAACGACATTCTAGACCTAGACAAATTCCGCGCATGGATGCCAGACTTTGCTAACGCAGAATTCATCCTAGAAGATGGCAAATATATCTGCGGATGGGCAGTAGAAAAAATGTCTAAATCTATGTTCAACGTAGTTAACCCAGACGATATTGTAGAAAACTACGGTGCAGATACACTACGTCTTTACGAAATGTTCCTTGGACCACTAGAACAATCTAAACCATGGGACACAAACGGCATTGACGGTGTTCACCGCTTTATCAAACGTCTATGGGGATTATTCTATAAAGGTGATGACGTGAACGTATCAGATGCAGAACCTACTGCAGAAGAATACAAAACACTTCACAAAACTATTAAGAAAGTAACAAGTGATATTGAAAACTTCTCATTCAACACCGCAATTTCTGCATTTATGATTTGCGTGAATGAGTTAAACTCTGCAAAATGCAACAAACGTGCCATCCTAGAACCACTTATAGTTCTACTAGCACCATTTGCACCACACGTGGCAGAAGAACTTTATCACATACTTGGCAACGACACCACAGTTTGCGATGCTGCTTATCCTAAACACGATGAAAAATACTTAGCAGAAAACACTGTTAAATATCCTATTTCATTCAATGGTAAAGTACGTTTCACTCTAGAACTTGCAGCAGACTTAAATCCAAAACAAGTGGAAGAAATTGCACTTGCAAACGAACAAACTGCAAAATACCTAGATGGCAAATCTATCAAGAAGGTAATCGTTGTTCCAAAGAAAATTGTTAATATCGTAATTTAAGGATTCGGTCACTGAGCCTGTCGACGTGTTGTTGACCGATAGGGAAAAAGTGCCAGAATTCTTAAATATAGTTTATAATTTAGTCGGGGGTTTCGACAAGCTCAACCACCGACTAAACAACTAAACAACTATTCCGTGAGTGAAAATCTAAAACATAAAATGCTTGGTGCCCTTGCTTGGAGCTCTGTAGATAGAGTTGCCCAGCAAGGGACTCAAGCTATTATAGGCATTATTCTTGCCCGCCTACTCTCACCATCCGACTATGGACTAATGGGAGTGGTAATGATTTTCACCGCACTTTCCTACATACTGGTAGAAGGTGGGTTCACTGCTTCTCTAGTAAGAACCAAAGAAATCACAAAAGAACACACCAATACAGTTTTCTATTCAAATCTGGCTGTTTCTATAAGTTTATACATTATATTCTTTGTTTCAGCTCCACTTATAGCTAGTTTCTTCTCACAAGAAGGACTTACTCCACTCATAAGAGTAACAAACCTTGCCCTTATATTCAACTCCCTATACATTGTCCCATACGGCCTAATAGAAAGGGAATTAAACTTCAAAAAACTAGCCAAAATAAACATTATTAGCACCACACTTAGTGGTCTCTTAGGAGTTGCATCTGCTTATTATAACGTAGGAGTTTGGGCGCTAGTTATCCAACAAACTTCTTACCACCTAATACGCTGCATCTGCTTCTACATTTGGCAACGTTGGCTACCTAGCCTTATTTTCTCAAAAAAAATATTCAAAGAATACGCTTCATTTAGTGTACACATCCTTTCTTCTAATATATTGAATATATTTTTCAATAATATTTACACCTTCTTGCTGGGTAAATTCTACTCTGTAAAACAACTAGGATATTACACCCACGCCAATAAAATGGCAGAAACAGCAAACTTCACTTTCAGTGCCATATTTGGTAAAACCAGTTATAATCTGTTCGCCAAAATACATGACGAAAGCGAAAGATTAATCTATGCCATGAGGCAAATGATACAAAAATCATCACTGATAATAATTCCTACAACAATATTCCTAATATTTGCTGCAAAACCATTATTCCTAACACTTTTTGGGGAAAAATGGCTCGCTTCTGTTCCATATTTTCAGCTTATTTGCATTGCGAACCTATTTAATATAGTTTATCTGATAAACAATTATGCATTAAACTCTGTAGGGAAGTCAAAATTAAGCCTTAAAGTGGAAATAATAAAAAGATGTCTGATACTAATTTCAGTCTTATTATGCTTTAATTTTGGAGTAATGGAACTAATGATTGGTTATGCAGTATCATGTTTGATGTCATGGTTTATTTCACTACTTCAAGTAAATAAAACCATTGGTCTTAAAATAAGTGACCAATTAAAAGACGTTGCACCTATCATGATTTGGAGTATAATAATATGCTATTTAGGCTATCTATTTGGATTGTTTACGGACAACATTTATTATAAACTAATAATACAAGGCACCGTAAGTTTAGGCCTATACATAGGTGTAATATCTATTTTCTACAGAGAATTGTGGAATTACGTTATAAAATTCCTAAAAATGAAGAAATAAAACTACAAAAGTGAGGCAATTTTACCAGCTAACGCCTTACGAGAATAGTTTTTATAATTATCGTTGCCTAAATAAGTCATAGCCAAAAACTTATCCAAACTAAAACCTTTTGTATAACACTCACCCGCTTCACATTCTTTGATGAGTTTCATAGCATCACCATTTTCTGGACCAAAAAGAAGAATCATCCTTTCCGATGCTAGATATTCAAATAGTTTACCTGTTAGGATACCCTCGTTGTTTGGCACATTAGGGATAAAAAGAAGCAGTGCTTCAGCTCTGCGCATATAAGCGATAGCCTCTGCGTGCGACACATACGGTATAAACTCCGTTTGCACACACCAAGACTCAATCTCACGCTTAATATCTTCTGAAACCACCCCTACAAATCGAAGCATTATGTCTTTACGTCCACTAACGAGAGTTTTAAGTGGAACTAAATCATACTGCGGAGCCATCACTCCTACGTAAGTTAAATAGTGAGGAGTTAGGAGTGAGGAGTTAGGAGTTATTTTTTCTTTCTTATTTATTATAGTTGAATTAATAAAGTCCTTTGTATCATAACCATTAGGGACGACAGAAATCTTTTCTGCCACATCTGCTTTTTCTGCAAACAGACGTTTACACTCTTCGCTTACCGTAATAATGCAGTCTGCACCAGAAAGCACAGAACTTTCATAGGCTGCATTGCGCTTTTTTGCCCAACTTGTTTGATAAAGGTCTTCGTTATAATAAATATCAGTCCAAGGGTCACGAAGGTCTGCCACCCATTTTATGCGCGGATATAGGCGTTTAAGTTCCAGACCTATTAGCTGAGTAGAATGCGGTGGAGATGTGGTAATAATAGTTTCTATACCCTCTTGTTCTATTATCTGCATTGCCTTTGCTAGTGCAAATTTGTTCCAACCTCTACGAGGGTCTGGCAAAAAGAAATTGCCACGAATAAAGCGTGAAATCTTTTGTAATAGTGTTGGATTTGGTTCATTTGCAAAGCCACCATATGGTACTTGCTTTTGAGGAGAGACCTTTTTATATATAGAGAGAATCTCTTTTGTTTTAGTCTTATAAACCTTTACAAAGTCTGGTACTTCATTACATAAACTCTCGTCTATTTGTGGATATGAAGCCACCTGAGGATCTACTGTAAGCACTATAGTTTCTACTCCAAACTCAGGTAGATACTTAATAGTTTTGAGCCAACGTTGTACCCCAGCCCCACCACTAGGCGGAAAATAATATGTTATAAGAAGTACTTTTTTCACAAAATATAATTTCTCTTGAAGCAATACAAAATTAATAAAAAAAAGTCGCAAACCAAATGGTCTGCGACTTTTATATTTTAAATCTATTCCTAAAATTTTATTTTAGAAGAGTGATTTTTAGGCGTCACGAAGTCTGAGAAACCGGAGTGTACATGGGGTACTCGAGGATTTCGAAGACTAGGGCAACGTGAAAATCACCTTATAAAATATAATTTTTAGTTGTTGAATACTTTTACAGCTTTACCAGAAGCATATTGAAGAATTACAATACCTTTAGCGTCAGCAGCAACTGGTTTACCAGTGATGTCATAAGCAGCGATGATAGCGTCTTCTGCATCAACGTCTTCTAGGTCTGTAGTAGTAGCAGGAGTAGCAACTGCTTCTAGATAACCGTCAGCAGCATATAATGTGAAAGTAATATCATATGTACCGTCAGCATCAATAGTTAAAGATTGGTTACCTGAACCTGGAACTTCTTTAATACCCCAGTCACCATTAGCAGCAGCTTTATATTCATAGGCACCAGCAATCAAAGCAACACCTTTTTTAACTAATTCCCATTTGCCAGCAGATACTTCTGTCATTTGGTTTGCAGCTGAAGATGGAGACCATTCATCACCAAGTAAATCAGCAGGACCACAAATAGCCCAAGAAGTAATAACTACGCTACCAAAAGGAACTGTAGATTTTAATACGATGTTAGCACCGTCGGTAGAGATAGTGATATCAGCTGTTGAAGCGATAGTAAATTTAACGTTATCTGTACCTTCATAACCAGGAGTACTTTGAGAAGCATCAACGTTGTAGATATTTAAACCAAAATCCCAAGTACCATCAGTTACTTTGAATTCATAAGTACCAGCAGGAACACCAGTAAAAGTAATAGTATTATCTACCATTTCTGAACCAGCTGCATCCCAGTATTTACCATCACACCATGGATTACCTGCTTTACCATTACCAGCTACATAAAAAGCTGCGTTAGCAGACATAGCAAGCATTAAACCTGCAACGAAAAGTAAAATTTTTTTCATAATAAATAAAGTTTTTAGTTAAACAAATAAGTGAATTGTATTGATTTAAGTTATTTTTCTTTTTCATAAGGGTAATTTTAAGAGCGCGCTCTTAAAATTACCATGCTTTTATTTCATCGTATTGAGTAGCAAACCCTTGGAACTTAACTACACGTTTGTTTCCTGTTTCTACTGCTTCAGCACTATCTTTATAGTAATATAGATATTCAACTTTCTCACCTTCAAATGAAGTTGGAGCTACGTGGAATGTCCAGTTGTTGTTACCAGCATCTACCATTCTAGAATATTCCCAATTGTTGAAGTTACCAGAAACGTAAACTTCTGCTGTGCTACGAGGAACAGTAACATTTAGAGTCATATCACCCCAATATTCTACTTTGTCGTTTACTACACTACGAGCACCTAATGGACGGTGATTGAAACGATATTCAGATTGGTCGGTACGTGGACCCCATACATATAGGTAGTGAAGGTCTGCTGGAACATTTTTTAAAGTACCTGCAAAATGAGTTTCGTCTACTTTTTTAAGTTGAAGTTTAGCGTCTGCGTGTTTCCAATATAGAGGATCACCTTCTTTGCCAAATGTACCTGCAACCCAAACTTCTTTTGTTCCTGCTGGCACTTGAACATTAAATTCAACTACACCATTGAATTTTTCTTTCTTTTTAGAATCTGCATATACAGCAACATATTTGTCATCAGTTTGGTAGTTGTTGTTTTTCAAAATAACAAAGAGACCAGATACATGAGGAACTTCTTCGTCTGTTAAACCGAAATATGATTTAATGTTAGAAATGGTATAAGTAAGTGTACCATCAGATTTTTTGGTCCACATAAAGCTTCTGGTATTACATTTAGACCATTCTTGTTTTTCTTTAGCCCACTCACCGTTTTTATCTAATTCTAGACAAGTATAGATAAATACATCCTCGGTTTCCATCCATTTTTGATTCACATTAGGTGTATAGGTCAATACCAAAGCACCATTAGGGTTAGGAGTCTCTGGAGTAACTACCAATTCGCCTTCTGCAGCATTCATTGTCAATGCTGAGAGAACTAATCCCACAAATGCAATAAATAATTTTTTCATACTTCTACATTTTAAGTTTACTTATTACAAAGATAAGGCATTTTTTTTAATCTAGATACGTTTCACCCAATATTTTTAAAACGATTGCACCTAAAACCACTTTTTTTAACATATCAATGGTATTTTTTAGGAAAATAGCATAAAAAAAATGCGGGCACCTCGACAAGCTCAGTGACCGCATTAGGTTAAAATCGCTTAGGCTTTATATTCATCCCAAGATTTGATTGGGATTTCTGTTTCCTTAACTGAACAGAATGCGTGAATAAACGCAGACGCCAAACGAGCATTGGTTAACAATGGAATATTGTGGTCGATAGCTGAACGACGGATTTTGTAACCATTGGTTAACTCGCGACGAGTTTGGTTTTTAGGGATATTGATAACAAGGTCGAATTGTTTGTTTGCCATCATATCGGTAATTTTTAGCTCGCTGTTTTCGTCGTCTGGCCAACCTACTACAGTAGCGTTGATACCATTTTCTGCTAGGAATTTTTGTGTACCTACAGTTGCATAGATATTGTAACCGTTTTCTTGTAGTTCACGACATGGTTCTAGTAAGCTTACTTTAGATTTTGCATCACCAGAAGATACCATGATATTCTTTTCTGGAATAGTAGTACCTACAGCGATAAGTGAGCTTAGAAGAGCTTCATTGAAATCGTCACCAATACAACCTACCTCACCAGTAGATGCCATATCTACACCTAGGATAGGGTCTGCTTTGTGAAGACGAGCAAATGAGAATTGAGAAGCTTTTACACCGATGTGTTCGATATCGAATACAGATTTGTCTGGTTTAGAGTATTCTGCACCTAGCATAATGCGAGTAGCAGTTTCGATAAAGTTGCGGTTTAGCACTTTAGAAACAAATGGGAACGAACGTGAAGCACGTAGGTTACATTCGATTACTTTAATATCGTTGTTTTTAGCTAGGTATTGAATATTGAATGGACCTGTGATTTGAAGTTCTTTTGCAATTTGTTTAGAAATCTTCTTCACGCGACGCATTGTTTCAAAATAGATATTTTGAGCAGGGAATACTAGTGTTGCATCACCAGAGTGAACACCTGCAAACTCAACGTGTTCAGAAATTGCATATTCTACTACTTCACCATCTTTTGCTACTGCGTCGAACTCAATTTCTTTTGCATTTTGAAGGAATTGAGACACAACTACTGGGTGTTCTTTAGATACTTGAGCAGCTAGAGAAAGGAATGCGTGTACTTGTTCTTTGTCGTAGCAAACATTCATAGCAGCACCAGAAAGCACGTATGAAGGACGAATAAGCACTGGGAAACCTACTTCTGCAATGAAATCGTCGATATCTTCAAAGCTTGTTAGCTCTCTCCAACGTGGTTGGTCGATACCTAGGCTATCTAGCATAGCAGAGAATTTGTGACGATCTTCTGCACGGTCGATATTGTATGCTTTTGTACCCAAGATTGGCACATTTTGAGCATCTAATTTCATAGCCAAATTGTTAGGAATTTGACCACCCATTGATACGATAACGCCTTTTGGATTTTCAATATCTAATACGTCTGATACACGTTCAAATGAAAGCTCGTCGAAGTATAGACGGTCGCACATATCGTAGTCGGTAGATACTGTTTCTGGGTTGTAGTTGATCATAACAGACTCATAACCAAGTTTGCGAGCTGTTTGTACAGCATTTACACTACACCAGTCAAACTCTACAGAAGAACCGATGCGGTATGCACCAGAACCAAGTACTACGATACTTTCAGCAGCAGTTTTGGCAGGAGTAAATTTCACTCCTTCGCCGTATGTGAAGTATAGATAGTTTGTTTTGTCTGGATTTTCAGAAGCAATAGTGTTGATTCTACATACTGTAGGCACTACCTCTAATGCTTTTCTGTGAGCACGCACTCTAAGAGCAGCGTCGTGCATTTTGCCTTCTGGTTTTTCTACATAACGTGCAATTTGGAAGTCTGAGAAACCAAGTCTCTTAGCTTCTGCCATTACATCTACAGTAAGGTCTTCAATTTTGTTGAATGAAGAAAGCACCAATGTATATTTGTAGATATTTTCAAGCGCAGTAAGGAACCAAGGGTCGATTTTGGTAAGTTTTTCGATTTGTTCTACTGAATAGCCTTGCTCAAATGCGTATGCAATAGCAAAAATACGCATATCTGTTGGGTGAGAAAGTGCGTGTTCAATATCATCAAATTTCATATTGTTGCCAACGAAACCGTGCATACCTTGACCAATCATACGAAGACCTTTTTGGATAATTTCTTCAAATGATTTACCAATTGACATAATTTCACCTACAGATTTCATTGCAGAACCAATTTCACGGCTCACGCCAACGAATTTACCTAAGTCCCAACGAGGGATTTTTGCAATGATATAATCTACAGAAGGAGCTACGTATGCTGAGTTTTTGGTACCCATTTCACCGATTTGGTCTAGAGAGTAACCTAATGCAAGTTTTGCAGCAACGAATGCTAGTGGATAACCAGAAGCTTTAGATGCTAGAGCAGAAGAACGGCTCAAACGAGCATTGATTTCGATGATACGATAGTCGTTTGTTTCTGCATTAAATGCGTATTGGATATTACATTCACCCACGATACCAATGTGGCGAACTACTTTTGTAGCAATATTTTGAAGAAGTTCGATTTGGTCTTGACGAAGTGAAATAATTGGTGCAACCACGATACTTTCACCTGTGTGAATACCAAGTGGGTCTACGTTTTCCATTGGAACTACAGTGAAACAGTGGTCGTTTTTGTCGCGAATTACCTCAAATTCTATTTCTTTCCAACCTTTTAAGCTTTCTTCTACTAGAATTTGTTTTGAATATGCCAATGCACTTTCGCAAAGCTCGATAAATTCTTTTTCGTTAGAACAAACACCAGAACCTAAACCACCTAGAGCGTATGCTGAACGCACCATTACTGGGAAACCTATTCTGTGTGCTACTTCTAGAGCATCTTCAAGTGATTCTACAGCTTGTGAAACTGGAGTTTTAGCCTCAATTTCGTCTAGTTTTTTCACGAATAGGTCACGGTCTTCTGTAATCATAATTGCTTCTACAGATGTACCTAAAACTCTAACGCCGTATTGTTCAAGTGTACCATTTAGGTAAAGTTCTGTACCGCAGTTTAGTGCAGTTTGACCACCGAAAGCAAGAAGAATACCGTCTGGACGTTCTTTCTTGATAATTTCGGTTACGAAATATGGGGTTACAGGAAGGAAATAAACTCTATCTGCTACACCTTCAGATGTTTGAATGGTAGCAATATTAGGGTTAATCAACACTGTTTCTATGCCTTCTTCGCGCATAGCTTTTAACGCTTGTGAACCAGAGTAGTCAAATTCACCTGCTTGACCAATCTTAAGCGCTCCTGAACCTAATAAAATTACTTTTTTACAATTTTCCATACTGTTATATAATGTTTTTGTTTATTTCAACACAAAAAAAATGCGTCGGTTATAAAAAATAACTAACGCATACAAAAAAAATAAAAAAGATATTCCACTTAGTAGAAGACATTGATTTATAATGTGTTACGGTGTGTTTCATATCTTTAATTATTTAGTATTAAAGAGCCCCATTTTCGGTATGCTCAAATTGGTGCAAAGGTAATAAAATATTTTGAATTCCCATCGGAAAATTCAAAATATTTTTAATCTTATTTATGTTCTTAATAAGAAGATGATTACGAAGTAGTATATTAAAAAGTTTTTCTTAAACTTAAGTATTTTACAAGACAACTACAGTCCATAAGGTTTAAGATTTCGCTAACTGTGGTTAGCGATTTTAAATCAGTGCACTAGGTTGAATATGTTGTTTCTTTAATATTTCTCTATATACTCTTGCCACGAGTCAGGGTAAAGTTCTTTTATTCTTTGTAAGGTAAATTCTGGAATAGGAGTGTTACGATAATCAATTCCATGTCTCTGTAAAAAATCTATTACTTGCATTTTCTCACTATGTTCAATAGAACCTATTGGGAAGAGTTGTAGTCGTAAAACGTTCACTAAATATATTGGTCCAAAATGATTCTTAGAGATTGGTCTATCATAGTACGCATTATTTTCTATAAGTAATAAAACAATTTTATTATAATCAAGATAGGCTGCTTGTTTTAAAGCACATGTTCCAAATTCATCATAATAGTTAACATCTGCTCCAGCCTGTAATAGTAATTTAACAGTTTCTATATTCCCATTTTCAACAGCTCCGCGTAATGGTGTATATCTAGTATTATTACCTGCCCTTCTTTCTCCCACCTCTATATCATTTGGATTTGCTCCGTATTCTAAAAGTTTTTGAACATATTTTACTCCTAAATTATACTCGCAGGTTAGAATAATAGCAGAGGTTCCATCGTACCTATCGTAGATATTAACATCAGCATTACTTTCCAATAATGTAATAAAAGATTTGTAATCATCATTCCATATTGCTAACATTAATAGCGTTTCCCCAAACTTTGGTTCTTGGTAATTAATCAATGTACTATCTTCTTGTATAATAGATTTAATTCTACTTACTCTACCATCTTG
>JAZOMZ010000003.1:0-45415 GCA_045654205.1 Candidatus Enterocola sp.
GGTATTACAGTGCATCCACGTCCAGACGAAAGACATATTAGATACGCAGACGTTCGTGAGTTAAAACCATTATTAACAACTGAATTTAACATTGAAGGTTACCCTTGCAAGTCTTTTATGGACTTGGTTATTGAGGTAAAACCTGCTCAAGTTACCCTTGTGCCAGACCCACCAGAAGCACTAACTTCAAATGCAGGTTGGGATACTATCAAAAATAAAGATTTCTTGATTGAAGTGGTTTCAGAATTCAAAAAACACGGTATTCGTACCTCAATCTTTACCGACACTCGCAAAGAAATCATTGCAGAAGCAGCAAAAATTGGAACAGACAGAATAGAACTTTACACAGAACCATACGCTGCAAACTACACAAAAGGCAGAGAAGAAGCAGTTGCTCCATTTGCCGAAGCTGCAGTTTTTGCCTCAGAATGCGGACTAGATGTAAACGCAGGTCACGACCTTAGCCTTGAGAACTTGAATTATTTCTTTGAAAAAGTTCAACCACTAAGCGAAGTATCTATTGGCCACGCACTTATTTCAGACGCCCTTTACCTAGGCCTAGAAGAAACAATAAAGCAATACCTTGCTCAGTTACAAAAACAAAACTAAAAATATAACAATGAACCTATTACAAATTACAGACGTAGCACTTACAACTGCTATAGATAGCACAACAATGGCTACCGCAGAAGTAGCAGAAATGAACTATTGGGAAATGGCAAAAAAAGGTGGGCCATGGATTATGATTCCACTTTTGATTCTTTCTATTATGGCTGTTTATATCTTTATCGAAAGATATGTTGCCATCAAAAAAGCTTCAAAAGAAGACAAAACCTTTATGGATAGAATCAAAGATTATATCATTGACGGAAATATTGATTCTGCAACAAAACTTTGCCAACAAATGAACAACCCAATGGCACGTATGGTTGAAAAAGGTATTTCTCGCCTTGGCAAACCAATGAACGACGTGCTTGTAGCTATTGAAAACGTTGGTAATATCGAAACCAATAAACTAGAAAAAGGATTCAATATGCTAGCAACCATTTCTGGTGGTGCTCCTATGCTTGGTTTCTTGGGAACAGTTATTGGTATGGTTCAAGCATTCTACGATATGGCAAACGCAGGAAGCAATGTTGATATCACAGTGCTTTCAAACGGCATCTACACCGCCATGGTTACCACAGTAGCTGGTCTTGTAGTGGGTATCGTTGCATTCTTTGCATATAACTTCCTTGTTTCTATGTTGGACTCTGTGGTTCAAAAAATGGAAACACGTACTATGGAATTTATGGACCTTCTTAATGAACCTATAAAATAATTTTATGGCATTAAAGAAAAGAAATAAGGCAAGTGCTAGCTTTAGTATGTCTTCAATGACAGACTTAGTGTTCCTACTTTTGATCTTCTTTATGATTACATCAACAGTAGTAACACCTAGTGCCATCAAACTGCTTTTACCACAAAGTAGTTCACAAGCCACAGCCAAACCTCTTACTAGAGTTTACATAGACGAACACATCAATTTCTATGTTGCCGAAGGCAAAAACCAAGAACGTCAAGTGGCATTTGAAGAAATAGAACCATTTTTGCAATCTGTTGTTCTAGCAGAACCAGAAATGTATATCGCCCTTTACGCAGACGAAAGTGTTCCTTATAGAGAAATAGTAAAGGTTTTGAATATAGCTAACAAGAATAAATTCAAATTGGTTATTGCCACCCGTCCTGTTCGTGAATAAAAGATGAAGAACAAGAAAAAAGATAATGATAGTAAAATAGCGGGTACCATTGGAACAATAGTGGTGCACGCATTGCTGTTGCTTTTACTTCTTTTCACTGGCATACTTCCTAATATTCCAGAAACAGAGGCCGGTCTTACCGTAAATTACGGTACAGATATGGATATGGGCGAAGGACTTTATGAACCTGCTCCACAGAGTGCAATTGAAGACCAATTGGTAGAAGAGCCAAAAGTAGAGCCTGTAGCTCCAGCCCCTGCTCCTTCTGAACCAGATATAGTAGAAGAAGAACTTGAAACTCAAGACTTTGAGGAATCTATTGAGGTTAAAAAAGCCCGTGAAGAAGCAGAAAAGAAACGCAAAGAAGAAGAAAAACGCCTAGCCGAAGAAAAGCGTAAAGCAGAAGAAGAGGCAAAACGCATAGCGGAGGAAAAACGCATAGCGGAAGAGAAAAAGAAAGCAGAGGAAGCTAAAAAACAACAAATAGCCAACCAAATGAAAGGTGCATTCGGTGCTGGTTCTAATACTTCTTCTACTAGCCAAGGTAATAGTGGCACTGCTGGCAACAAAGGCGACCTTTCTGGAAGTGCAAATTCAAATTCGTATGAAGGCGGAGGCAGCGGTGATGGTCACTCTTATAACTTAGGTGGTCGTTCTCTACAAGGTGGTCTTCCTACCCCACAATACAACAAAAATGAAGAAGGGGTAATTGTGGTGAGCATAGAAGTAAACCCTGCAGGTGTGGTTGTTTCTGCAAAAGCAGGTGCATTAGGCACAACTATTATAGACGCTTCACTAAGAAAAGAAGCCGAAAGAGCCGCAATGAGGGCTAAATTTAATGCCATAGGTGGCACTACAATTCAGTCTGGAACAATAACTTATAGATACAAATTAAATTAAAATATATGAGTAATCAACGTTACATGATGCGCGGTGTTTCTGCATCAAAAGAAGATGTACATAACGCCATTAAAAACATTGACAAAGGTCTTTACCCAAAGGCATTTTGTAAAATAATCCCTGATATTCTAGGCGGAGATCCAGAATATTGCAATATTATGCACGCAGATGGTGCAGGTACAAAATCTTCGCTAGCATATCTTTATTGGAAAGAAACTGGCGACATTTCTGTATGGAAAGGCATTGCGCAAGACGCATTAATCATGAATATCGACGACCTTCTTTGTGTGGGTGCTGTGGACAACATCCTAGTATCTTCTACTATTGGTCGTAACAAATTACTTATCCCAGGAGAAGTAATTTCTGCTATTATCAACGGCACAGACGAACTACTTGCAGAACTTCGTGAAATGGGCGTTGGCGTTTATGCTACAGGTGGTGAAACCGCAGACGTAGGCGACCTTGTACGTACTATTATTGTAGATAGCACTGTTACTTGCCGTATGAAACGTAGCGACGTAATCAACAATGCAAACATTGCTCCTGGCGACGTTATCGTTGGTCTTGCATCTTACGGACAAGCTACTTACGAAAAATCATACAACGGCGGTATGGGTAGCAACGGTCTAACATCTGCTCGTCACGACGTATTCGCTAAATATTTAGCAGAAAAATATCCAGAAAGTTATGACGCTGCTGTACCAAACGAACTAATCTACTCTGGTGGTTTAAAACTTACCGACGAAGTAGAAGGCAGCCCTATCGACGCTGGTAAACTAGTTCTTTCACCTACTCGTACATACGCTCCTGTAGTGAAAAAACTTTTAGATGCACTACGTCCAAATATTCACGGTATGGTTCACTGCTCTGGTGGTGCTCAAACCAAAATTCTACACTTCGTAGAAAATGTACACGTGATTAAAGACAACTTATTCCCTATTCCTCCACTATTCAAAACAATTCAAGAACAATCTGGCACAGATTGGGCTGAAATGTACAAGGTGTTTAATATGGGACACCGTCTTGAAGTTTATCTTCCAGAAGAATTTGCTGCTGAAGTAATTGAAATAAGCAAATCATTTGGCATAGACGCTCAAATTGTGGGTCGTGTAGAAGCATCAGACCACACACACCTAACTATTAAAAGCGAAAAAGGAACATTTGAATATTAATTTATGTCTGCATTATTAGAAAAAATAGAAGGTTTATATCATAAGTTTGAAGAAGTTTCTACCCTTATCACAGACCCTGCTGTGATATCTGATATGAAACGCTTCGTAAAACTAAACAAAGAATATCGTGACCTAGAACAAATTGTTAATGCAGGTAACAGATATAAAACTCTACTTCAAAATATAGCTGGAGCGAAAGAAATTCTAGAAACAGAAAACGACCCAGACCTACGCGAAATGGCTAAAGCCGAACTTGACGAACTTGAACCACAAGTAGCTCCAATGGAAGAAGAAATCAAGATTCTTCTTATTCCATCAGACCCAGAAGACGCAAAAAATGCTATTGTGGAAATTCGTGGTGGTACAGGTGGCGACGAGGCTGCTATTTTCGCTGGCGACCTATTTAAAATGTATAGCAAATATTGCGAATCAAAAGGTTGGAGAGTAGAAGTAACAAATGCCAACGAAGGCACTGCTGGTGGTTACAAAGAAATTGTTTTCAACGTAACTGGCGAAGGCGTTTACGGCATTATGAAATATGAATCTGGCGTACACCGTGTGCAACGTGTGCCTGCTACAGAAACCCAAGGTCGTGTACACACTTCTGCATCTACCGTAGCAGTACTTCCAGAAGCCGACGAGTTCGACGTAGAAATCAACGAGGGAGAAATTAAATGGGATACATTCCGTTCTTCTGGTGCTGGTGGTCAGAACGTAAACAAAGTGGAATCTGGTGTTCGCTTGCGTTATATGTGGAAAAACCCTGTAACAGGCACAGTAGAAGAAATCCTAATTGAATGTACAGAAACACGTGACCAACCTAAAAACCGTGAACGTGCGCTTTCTCGTCTTAGAACAATGATTTATGACCGTGAACACCAAAAATACATCGATGATATTGCTTCACGTCGTAAAACTATGGTTTCTACTGGTGACCGTTCTGCAAAGATTCGTACCTACAACTATCCACAAGGTCGTATCACAGACCACCGTATAAACTATACTATTTACAACCTAAACGCATTTATGAATGGCGACATTCAAGACTGCATCGACAAACTGATAATAGCAGAGAATGCAGAGCGTATGAAAGAGAGTCAGCTATAATTCCTAATTGCCTAAAGGCGATTCTTCGAATTCCTAATTACACATTCCTAATTAATATAATCATGACTAGAGAAGAACTTTTTGAAAACATCAAACGCAAAAGATCATTTCTTTGCGTAGGTTTAGATACAGATATAAATAAAATTCCAGAGCATCTATTCGAAGACGAAGATGCTATGTTTGCTTTCAATAAAGCTATCATTGATGCTACAGCAGACCTTTGCGTGGCATACAAACCAAACCTTGCTTTCTACGAAAGCCTAGGCATTGCAGGTTGGGAAGTACTAGAACGCACAGTAGAATACATCCGTGCAAACTACCCAGACCAATTCCTTATTGCTGACGCAAAACGTGGCGATATTGGCAACACTTCTGCAATGTATGCTCGTTGTTTCTTTGGAAATATGGATTTCGACACAGTAACTGTGGCTCCTTATATGGGTGAAGATAGCGTTTCTCCATTCCTTACCTATCCTGGTAAATGGGTTACTCTACTTGCACTAACATCAAACAAAGGTGCTTTCGACTTCCAATTTACAGAAGACAAAGAAACTGGCAAAAAACTATTTGAACAAGTACTTGAAACCTCTAAAAAATGGGGTAACGAAGACAATATGATGTACGTAGTAGGTGCAACAAAAGCAAATATGCTACAAGACATCAGAGCAATTATCCCAAACAACTTCCTACTTGTTCCTGGCGTTGGTGCACAAGGTGGTAGCCTAGAAGCAGTTGCTGAATTTGGTATGAACGACGAATGTGGCCTTCTTGTAAACTCATCTCGTGCTATTATCTATGCAGACAGCACAGAAAACTTTGCAGAGGCTGCACGTGCAGAAGCACTAAAAGTGCAACAAGAAATGGATGCACTGCTTACTAAAAAAGGCATTTAATGAACAAACGAAAAATAGTTAACGACCCGGTATTTGGTTTCATAACTATACCATGCGACCTAATATACGATTTGATGCAACACCCTATGGTGCATCGCCTCACTCGTATCAAACAATTAGGTCTTACCTGTTATGTCTATCCTGGAGCACAACATACTCGTTTCCAACACTCATTGGGAGCACTTTTCCTAATGACCGAAGCTATTAAAACCCTTCAAAACAAAGGAAACGACATCACTAAAGAAGAAGCCGAAGCAGTTTACGCAGCTATTTTTCTACACGACGTGGGTCATGGTCCTTTCTCGCACACACTAGAAGATTTCTTCTATAAAGACATTTCTCACGAAGACATTGGCATTTCCATAATAGAAAAACTCAACGAAGAACTTGGTGGTAAACTATCACTTACCATAAGTATCTTAAAAAATACTTACCATAAGAAATTCCTTCACGAACTAGTTTCTGGACAGCTCGATATGGACCGCCTAGACTACCTACGCCGTGATAGTTTCTTCACAGGTGTGAGCGAAGGTAATATTGGTTCTGCCAGAATTATAAAAATGCTAAACATTAAAGACGGCAAACTTGTAGTGGAAGCCAAGGGTATTTACTCAATAGAAAACTTCCTTATGAGTCGCCGCCTTATGTATTGGCAAGTGTATTTGCATAAAACTGCCTTTGCTGCAGAACTTATGCTTTGCAAAACTCTAGAGCGTGCAAGATATTTGGTACAAAAAGGAGAAAACATTTTTGCCTCAGACAACTTAATGTATTTCCTTAAAAATCAACCAGACAGAGTCACAACAGAGAATTTATCCATTTTCACCACCCTAGACGACACCGACATTTGGGTGAGTATGAAAGCATGGGCAAACCATTCAGACAAGGTTCTTTCAGCACTAAGTAGTGGCATTATCAATAGAAATATCTTTAAATTAGAAATTTCTAACGACCCTATCAAAGACGAAGACCTAAACAACAAACTAGAAGAAATCCAGATGAAGTGGAATTTAAGCAGAGAAGATGCAGAATTTCTTATAGCACAAAAAATGGTTTCAAACCACCTTTACAGCCGTGGCGAAATGGGTATAGACATTCTATATGGCGACGGAAGTACCAAAAGCATTTCGCAAGCCTCTGATATGTTCAATTTAGATTTACTCTCTAAAAAGGTATCTAAATTCTATTTTTGTTATGTTAGAGGGCTTTAGATTTTGATTTAAAAATAAAACTTATTATTTTTACCCAATTTTTAGCAATAAACTATGGAGTTTTCAGCTTTACAAATTGCAACATTATTAGGTGGCACCATCGAGGGCGACCAAAACGTGTTTGTAAGCAATTATTCTAAAATAGAAGAAGGTAAACCAGGAACACTTTCGTTCCTTGCAAATCCAAAATACGAAAACTATATTTACGAAACCAACGCAAGTATAGTTCTTGTAAACAACGATTTCAAACCTTCTAAACCTATTAGTGCCACACTAATTAGAGTACCAAATGCATATTTGGCATTAGCGAAACTTCTTCAATTTGCAGAAAAACACAAACCTCGTAAAAAAGGCATAGACAAAACTGCAAAAATAGAACGTTCTGCTAAAATTGGTAAAAACGTATATATAGGTGCATTTGTTTATATTGGAGAGAATGTGGTAATAGAAGATGATGTACAGATTTATTCTCACGCCTCTATAAACGACAATGCAAAAGTAGGTGCAGGCACCAAAATTTATAACTCAGTAGTAGTATATAATGAGTGCGTTATTGGTAGCAATTGTATTATCCATGCAAACTCAGTGGTAGGTTCAGACGGATTTGGCTTCGCAAAAAATCCAGACGGAAGCTACTTCAAAATGCCACAAAATGGTAATGTTATCATAGAAGATAATGTAGAAATTGGTGCTGGCACTACCATAGACCGCGGTAGCATGGGTCCTACTATTTTAAGAAAAGGCGTAAAAATAGACAACCAAGTACAAATAGCACACAATGTAGAAATTGGTGAAAACTCTGCCATGGCAGCTTGCTCTGGTATTGCTGGTTCTACAAAAGTGGGCAAAGATTGTATCATAGCAGGTATGGTAGGCATATCTGGTCATATCCAAATAGCAGACAACACCACTATTGGTGCATTCTCTGGTGTAAGCAATACTATCAAAGAGCCAGGACAAATCTACCAAGGTGCAGTGGCAATTCCTATTATGAAAAACAAACGTTCATTTGCTGTTTATCGCAATCTTCCAGATTTGAGCAAAACAGTTTACGAACTAGAGAAACAAATAAAAGAACTTAAAGAGGCGTTGAATAAATGAGTAAACAATTTACCATAAATGAGTCCTTTTCACTTTCAGGGAAAGGTCTTCACACTGGATTAAATATAGAAGCAAAATTTCTTCCTGCAGCAGAAAACACAGGAATCATTTTTAAAAGAATAGACTTAGAAGGAGCTCCAGAGATTCCTGCTTTAGCCACATACGTTTCTGCCACAGAAAGAGGTACTGTACTAAAAAAAGACAATGCATCTGTTAGCACCATAGAGCATATAATGTCTGCGTTTATGGCTCACGGCATAGACAACTGCATCATAGAAATAAACGCACCTGAAGTGCCTATCCTAGACGGCAGCGCAAAATTTGTGGTAGAAGCACTCAACAAAGTAGGCAAGAAAGAACTAAATGCTGAAAGAAAATTCTTTGAAGTAAAAGAAGAAATGACTTTCACAAACGGTACTTCAACAATAAAGATCCTTCCTGCCGATGAGTTCTGTGCAGAAGTTACTATCGACTTCAACTCACCTATCTTGAAAAGACAATCTGCAAGTATATGTGGGTTTACAGATTACGACAAAGAGATTACTTCTGCTCGCACATTTGTGTTTGTAAGAGAGATAGCACTACTACTTCAACACAATCTTATTAAAGGTGGCGATTTAGACAATGCAATTGTTATCTACGACCAAGCAATTAGCAAAGAAGCCATCACAGATATTTGCAATAAACTAAACGTACCTGTTATAGAAGTGGAAGATTTGGGTTACCTAAACCACAGACCACTTGAATGGGAAAACGAACCTGCAAGACACAAATTGCTAGACCTAATTGGAGATTTATCTCTTATTGGTATGCCTATTAAAGGTAAAATATTGGCTGAAAAGCCTGGTCATGGATACAACACATTCGTGGCACAAGAGATTTTAAAACTAATAAAATAATATAATATGATTTCAGAACAAGCATTCGTACATCCTAATGCAGAGATTGGTAAAAATGTTACCATCGATGCATTTGCATACATCGACGAAAATGTTGTTATAGGAGACGGAACACATATCTATCCACATGCCACAGTGCTTTCTGGAGCAAGAATTGGTAAAAACTGTAATATATTCCCAGGCGCAGTAATTTCTGCCATTCCACAAGATTTAAAATTCATTGGAGAAGAAACTACAGCAGTTATTGGCGATAGTACTACTATCCGTGAATGCGCTACCGTGAATAGAGGTACTGCCTCAAAAGGTACAACAATAGTAGGTAGCTACTGCCTAATTATGGCATATGCTCACGTGGCACACGACTGTAAACTAGGTGATAGAATTATCATTGGCAATGCTACCCAACTTGCAGGCGAAGTAGTAGTAGATGATTGGGCTATTGTAAGCGGCGGCACTCTTGTACACCAATTCTGCCACTTAGGTGCACACATTATGGTACAAGGTGGTAGCAAAGTTACAAAAGACATTCCTCCATACATTATGGTGGGTAGAGAACCACTTGGATACATGGGCTTAAATATTGTTGGTCTACGCCGTAGAGGCTTTATTGCAGAGCAAATGAATGCCATCCAAGAAAGTTATCGTTATGTTTACCTTTCTGGTCTTAACACCACACAAGCACTTGAGGCTATTGAAAAGAATATACCAGAAAGCAAAGAGAGAGAAGATATTTTATCATTTATAAAAAGTTCAGAACGCGGTATAATTAAATAATTATGGAAAACGAAGTAAAAAAATCGTTGAATTTTATTGAAGAAATAGTAGAGAAAGATCTACAAGATGGCAAAAACGACGGACGTATTCAAACTCGTTTCCCACCAGAACCAAACGGTTATCTACATATTGGACATGCGAAAGCTATCTTTATGGACTTTGGCATTGCTCAAAAATACAATGGTATTTGCAACCTACGTTTCGACGATACCAACCCTACAAAAGAAGATGTTGAATATGTAGATTCTATCCAAGAAGACATCAACTGGCTTGGTTTTAAATGGGCAAATGTTTATTATGCTTCAGACTATTTTCAGCAACTTTGGGACCTTGCAGTAAAACTTATTAAAGACGGCAAGGCTTATATCGACGAACAAAGCGCAGAAGAAATTGCAAAACAAAAAGGCACTCCTACCACTCCAGGTACAGAGAGCCCATATAGAAACAGACCAGTAGAAGAAAACTTGGAACTTTTCCAAAAAATGAATACTGGCGAGATTGCAGATGGTGCAATGGTGCTACGTGCCAAAATTGATATGGCATCACCAAATATGCACTTCCGCGACCCAATTATGTATCGTGTTATCACCACTCACCCACACCACCGTACTGGTACTGAGTGGAAGGCATACCCAATGTACGACTTTGCACACGGTCAATCAGACTATTTCGAAGGCGTTACCCACTCTATCTGTACACTAGAGTTTGTGGTTCACCGTCCACTATACGATTGGTTTATCGACCAATTTGCAGACACCGACTACAGACCTCACCAATACGAGTTCAACCGCTTAAACATTAGCTATACTGTAATGAGTAAGCGTAAAATGCTACAACTTGTACAAGAAGGCTTGGTAGCAGGTTGGGACGACCCTCGTATGCCTACTATCTGCGGTCTTCGTCGTAGAGGTTATACACCAGCGGCAATCGCAGACTTCATCGACCGTATCGGTTATACCAAAGTAGATGGCATGATAGACGTATCTCTTCTAGAACACTCTATTCGTGAAGACCTAAAACCAAAAGCACACCGTGTGAGCGCTATCTTCGACCCTGTGAAACTTGTTATCACAAACTATCCAGAGGGCGAAAAAGAATATATGGTTACAGAAAACAACCCAGACTGCGAAACAGCAGGTACTCGTGAAATGCCATTCTCTCGCGAAATCTTCATTGAAAGAGGTGACTTTATGGAAGATGCTCCAAAAGATTTCTTCCGTTTAACTCCTGGTGGCAGAGAAGTGCGACTTAAAGGTGCATACATTATCCAATGTACTGGTTGCGAAAAAGACGCAGAAGGCAATGTAACCACAGTTTACTGTACATACGACCCAGACACTAAGAGCGGCACAGAAGGCAGCAAACGCAAAGTGAAGAGTACTATCAACTGGCTAGACAAAGATGGCTATATCGAAGCAGAAGTGCGTCTATACGACCGTTTGTTCAAGGTTGAAGACCCTGCATCTTACGACGGCGACTTCCACGACCTACTAAACGAAAACTCACTAGAAGTGAAAACAGCCCTAGTAGAAAAACACCTAGACGGTGCAAAACCAGGCGACCACTTCCAATTCCTAAAAGTAGGTTACTTCACCGTAGACAAAGACTCAACTTCAGACAAACTAGTTCTAAATAGAACAGTATCTCTAAAAGATAATTGGAGTAAGAAGTAAGAGAATCCCTCTCAAAATACATTTTAGACCATATCGGTGACATCACCGATATGGTCTTTTTTTACGATATAATTGCCCTTAAACCCTATAATATAAGGTAATAAAAAAGTCCAACCCTTTCGGATTGGACTTTTTTCATATACTTAGTAATTTATTACTCAATAATACCTAGCAGTTTTGCGTTTTTAGTGATTTTTTCTACTGCTTCGTCGATTTGGTCGAATGTATGAGTAGCCATTAGAGAGATACGGATAAGTGTATCTTGTGAAGGCACTGCAGGAGAAACCACTGGGTTTACGAATACGCCATCATCCATAAGCATACGTGTTAGGCGGAATGTTTTTTCGTTGTCGCGCACGTAAAGAGGGATAATAGGAGTAGTGGTGTGACCAGTTTCAAATCCTTTGTCTTTGAAGGCCTGAAGCATTCTGTGAGTGTTGTCCCACAATGCTTTTTGACGCCATTTTTCTTCTTCCATTACTTCTAGAGCAGCAAGCACTGCACCTGCAGCTGCAGGAGTGATACTAGCACTGAAAATAAGTGTACGAGAGTTATGTTTTAAGAAGTTGATTACATCTTTGTTTGAAGCGATAAAACCACCAATAGTAGCAAGAGATTTACTAAATGTACCCATTACTAGTTCCACGTCGTTTTGCACTCCAAAGTGTTCACAAACCCCTGCACCAGTTTCACCAAATACACCTAGAGAGTGAGCTTCGTCAATCATAATAGAAGCGTTGTATTTTTTAGCCAAATCTACCATTTCTGGAAGTTTTGCTAAGTCGCCTTCCATTGAGAATACACCGTCTGCTACGATAAGTTTAATCTTGTCTGGCTCGCATTGTTGAAGGAATTTTTCTAGTTGTTCCATATCGTTGTGACGATATTTAAACTGTTTTGCCATGCTAAGACGAGAACCTTCAATAATAGAAGCGTGATTTAAACGGTCTAATAAAAGGTAATCTTCTCTACCACCAAGACAAGGAACAACACCTGAGTTTACTGTAAAACCAGTAGCATAAACCAACGCCTCTTCTTTTCCTACTAGTTTTGCAAGTTTTTCTTCTAGTTCAATGTGAATATCCAATGTTCCGTTTAAGAAACGAGAACCTGCGCAACCTGTACCATATTTTTCAACAGCTTTGATAGAACCTTCTTTAATCTTTGGGTGATTTGTAAGGCCTAGATAACTGTTTGAACCAAACATTAATACCGGTTTTCCATCAATTTGCACCACTGTATCTTGGTCTGATGAAATTGGTCTAAAATATGGATAAACTCCAGCTGCTTTTGCTTTTTGAGGCACATCATATTGTGCTAAGCGTTCACTTAATATACTCATAATATTTCAGTTTAATAAACAATTCTAATTAAGTATCATACAAAGTTAGGAATTTTTATTTAATTCCACCAATTCTACAGGATAATTTGTGTATAGAATTTTATTTTCATTATCTACCTCAGCAATAAAATCCTCTACTGCTGGTAGCAAAATCTCACCATCTTCTGTTTTAATACCAAATAAAATATTTACAGTTTGGTCGTCAACAAAAGAGATTTCACCTAGTTTTTCGTCGGCATTTACCACTGTAAAACCAACAAAATACTCATACGAAAGCATCTCATCATCACTCATAAGCTCAATAGGCAAATAAATATCCTTTCCTATGAGTTTGCGTGCCTCTGTTTCGTCTTCTATATCCTCAAGGGTAAGAAGCACCGAATTTGAGGATTTAATCCTTATATTTGAAACAAAAAATGGCACAAATATACCGTCCATATCTAGAACGATATATTCTGCCATATCTATTGTATCTGCATTAATATTACAATTCAACTCTCCGTTTACACCGTGAGTCTTATTTATCTTTCCCGCTCTAAAAACCTCTTTTTCTAGAATCATACAGAAATTATTTTACAGAAAGTATTCTATCCACCACAAACTCACTCACACCACGCCAAGGAAGCGCATCTATATATTCCTTATAGTGCAACTCAACATTCTTTCCGCTGCAACGCATTAGCGAGTCTGCAATAGTTTGGTCTTCTACAGAAAACTTAAACTCGTACGACTGAATAGTGCCTGGAGTATTTGCTTTAAAACCACTTTGAATCAATTTACCTTCGTATGTTTTAAACACGTAGCCTTTTTTTACTAAATAATTTAGTTCACCAGACTTCACGCCTTCGCCAAACACAAAGTAGAAGCGAAAATATAAAAATCCACTTAAGGCTAGCACCAAAACAAGTACTACTATAGAAATTATCTTTGCTTTCATATTAAATTTTAGGTTTAACATACAAAAATAATGATTATTGCTAGAAATTAAAAGAAATAGGGATAAAAGTTGATAAACAGAAGTAAAAATAGAGACAATAAAAAAAGCAAGTCGTTTTGACTTGCTTTCGTGGGCGATGACGGATTCGAACCGCCGACCCTCTGCTTGTAAGGCAGATGCTCTGAACCAGCTGAGCTAATCGCCCTTTTGAGTTGCTTTATTTCTCAATTGCGATGCAAAGATATGACGTTTTTTTGGTTCTACCAAATTTTTCAGCAACTTTTTTCGCAAAAAATGCATTTTTCTTTAATTTACACACCAAAAGTGCATTTTTCATCAAAAAAAGACTAACCGCGAGGTTAGTCTTTTTGTATAACTAAATATCTTTAGTCCTTTTAAAGGAGGGGATCACACTTTAAAAGACTAAAGTGAGTCGCCGAAGTCTTCACGGAATTTCGCAACTAGTTTTTCTTGCCAATCTGAAGTTGGACGAAGACGACCAAAGAAGAAACGAAGTACTTTTGGTTCATCGTAGAATTCTAGGCCACCGATAAGGTCACGGTTTTCGTATACCCATTTAATACGGTCGATAGCGTAGTTCACTTGAGAAAGAGTGTAAACACGACGTGGCATAGCCATACGTACAAGTTCTAGTTCTGCGTAACGTTCGCTACCGTCTGGGTTACGTTGTTCTGATAGAGTACCACGTTCCATACCACGAACACCACTAGCAATATAGATTGCAGCAGCAAGAGCAGCAGCAGGATATTCTGCGTGGCTTAAGTGAGGAACAATTTCACTAGCATTTAAGTGACAGCCAAGACCACCTGCAGGAACTACCACTGGCACACCAGCTTTTTGTAATTCTTTCACCATATATTCAATGAAAAGAGGACCTTGAGAAATGATATCGAAGTCCATAGTTTCTTGAAGACCTACAGTGATAGCCTCCATTTCACGAACTGACATACCACCGTATGTTAAGAAACCTTCGTATAGTGGAATAAATTCTTTCATTTTTAGGCAAAGTGCTTCGTCGCGCATTGCGATACCACCACCACGGCCGAAACCAAGTTTACGAGCAGAGAAGTAGATAATATCCATTGCGTTAGCAATTTTTAAAGTAATGTCTTCGATAGACATATCTTTAGCTGCTTCTTCACGCACCTTGATAAAATATAAGTTGTCTTGTAGAAGAGATGCGTCTAGTACTGTTAAGATACCGTTTTGTTTACAGATATCAGCTACAGCTAGCATATTTTCCATAGAAAGTGGTTGACCACCAACAAGGTTTGTACCAGCTTCGATACGTACGAATGCAACATTTTCTGCACCTAGAGTTGCGATACGTTCACGAAGTAGGTCTAGGTCGAAGTTACCTTTAAATGGGCTTAAATCGTGTGGATCAAGACCTTCTTTTACGATAAGTTCTTCTACAGTACCACCCATACGTGTAATGTGAGCTTTAGTAGTGGTAAAGTGGAAGTTCATAAGAACTGTTTGACCTGGTTTAACAAATGCTTCTGCCAAGATATTTTCACAAGCACGACCTTGGTGAGCTGGCAAGAAGAAGTTTGTGTTAAACATTTTACCTACTTGAGCAGATAGGCGGTTGAAAGTTTCAGAACCAGCATAGCTATCGTCTGCTATAAGCATAGCAGCTTGTTGTCTATCAGACATGGCATTTACACCAGAGTCTGTTAGCATATCCATGAAGATATCTCTATTTTGAAGAAGGAAGGTGTTGTTACCTGCTTCGTTCATAAATTTATAACGGTCTTCTACTTTTGGTAAGTTTAGTTTTTGTACAATACGTACCTTATGCATTTCTAACGGCATTTTTTCACCGTATGCAAGTTTAATTTCTTGGCTCATAATATTTATATTTTAATTTCTTAATTTTGCTATTGATTCTTCCAACACAGCTATTTTACCTTCTGCATCAGCTTTTTTCTTACGTTCGTTTTCAACGATTTCTGGTTTTGCGTTTGCCACGAAACGTTCGTTAGAAAGTTTTGCATTCACACCTTTAAGGAAACCTTGAAGATAAACGATTTCTTTTTCCATCTTCGCAATTTCTTCTTCTACGTTGATTCTGCCTTCCATCTTCACTGCATATTCTACCGCACCTACTAGGAAACCAGCCGCTGTTGCATCTTTTTCAGACACATTTTCTATAGAAGAAAGGTTTGCCATTTTCACGATAAGTGCATCTAAAGAAGCATCGTGAGCACCTATTATTTGTAGGTTCAAGGCATCTTTGTTTGGAATATTTTTTTGAAGACGAATGGTACGAATACCAGAAACTACTTCTTTAGTTTTTTCAAATTTAGCAAGCAATTCTTTGTTTACTTCTTTGATTGCTGGCATTTGAGCCACCATAATGCTTTCACCTTCTTTGCGGTCTGCAAGTGCTTGCCACAATTCTTCGGTAATGAATGGCATAAACGGATGAAGAAGTCTTAATAAAGAATCGAAGTAAGAAACAGTTGCTTCGTATGTAACTGCATCTATAGCTTTCATATATTCTGGTTTCACCATTTCTAAGTACCAAGCAGAGAATTCGTCCCAAAATAGTTTATATACAGCCATAAGTGCTTCTGATAGACGATATTTTTTGAACAAGTCGTCTATTTCTGCTACTGTTTCTGCAAGTTTTGCATCAAACCATTCTACTGCAAGACGTGCAGATTCTGGTTGCGCTATTGTAGAATCCACATTCCAACCTTTAACAAGACGGAAAGCATTCCAAATTTTATTATTAAAGTTACGACCTTGTTCGCATAGAGCTTCGTCGAATAGAATATCATTACCAGCAGGAGCTGCAAGCATCATACCCATACGCACACCGTCTGCACCAAATTTCTCAATTAGTTCTAGTGGGTCTGGAGAGTTGCCTAGCGACTTACTCATTTTTCTACCAATCTTGTCGCGCACGATACCTGTGAAGTACACATTTTTAAATGGCATTTTACCTTTATATTCATAACCTGCCATAATCATACGTGCCACCCAGAAGAATATAATATCTGGACCAGTCACAAGGTCAACGGTTGGATAATAGTAGTTGATTTCTTCATTGTCTGGATTGTTGATACCATCAAATAAAGAAATTGGCCATAACCAAGAAGAGAACCATGTATCTAGGCAGTCTTCGTCTTGACGTAGGTCTTCTAGTTTTAAGTCGTTGTTTCCTGTTTTCTTTTTAGCTTCTTCTAGTGCTTTTTCTGCAGTTTCCGCAACTACAAAGCCACCTTCTGGTAGGAAGTATGCAGGAATACGATGACCCCACCAAAGTTGACGGCTAATACACCAGTCTTTGATGTTTTCCATCCAGTGACGATAAGTATTTTTATACTTAGCAGGATAGAACATAATATCATCGTTCATTACTGGTTCTAGTGCAATCTTTGCAAGGTGTTCCATTTTAAGGAACCATTGCATAGAAAGTTTTGGTTCGATAGGCACGTTTGTTCTTTCTGAACAACCTACCTTGTTTGTATATGCTTCTACTTTTTCTAAAAGTCCAGCTGCTTCAAGGTCTTTTTCTATTTTGTTACGAACATCGAAACGATCCATACCAACATATAGACCAGCTGCCTCAGAAATAGTACCATTATCATTGAAAATATCAATTGAAGGAAGATTGTATTTCTCACCTAACATGTAGTCATTTACGTCGTGTGCAGGAGTTACTTTTAAACAACCTGTACCAAACTCAATATCCACATATTCGTCTTCTATCACAGGGATAACACGATTTACAAGTGGAACTATTACTTTTTTGCCTTTTAGGTGTTGATTTTTAGGGTCGTTAGGGTTGATACACATAGCAGTGTCGCCCATAATTGTTTCTGGACGAGTAGTTGCCACTACTGCATAACCATCTTCACCCTCAATCATATAACGTAGGTAATAAAGTTTACCTTGTTGTTCTTTGTAGATAACTTCCTCGTCTGAAAGAGCTGTAAGAGCCTTTGGGTCCCAGTTTACCATACGTACACCACGGTAAATAAGACCTTTGTTGTAAAGGTCGCAGAACACCTTCATTACACTCTCGCTTCTAAGGTCGTCCATAGTAAATGCAGTACGAGACCAGTCGCAAGAAGCACCAAGTTTACGAAGTTGTTTTAGAATAATACCACCATGTTCGTCGGTCCACTCCCAAGCGTGTTTCAAGAATTCTTCACGAGTAAGGTCTGTTTTTGCAATGCCTTGAGAAGCCAAACGACCTACCACTTTCGCTTCTGTTGCAATAGAAGCGTGGTCTGTACCTGGCACCCAACAAGCATTTTTGCCTGTCATTCTAGCACGACGCACAAGAATATCTTGAATAGTGTTGTTTAACATGTGACCCATGTGTAGCACACCTGTTACGTTTGGTGGAGGGATAACCACTGTATATGGTTCACGAGAGTCTGGTTTAGACTCAAACAACTTGTTGTCTAACCAATATTGATACCACTTCTGCTCTATCTCAGCAGGACTATATTTACTATTTAATTCCATAATCTTTACATTTAGAATAGAGCATTTTCACCTACTTTAGAAGACACAATCTGCCCTATCCCATTAAAATTTTGCAAATTTATAAAAAAGTTATGGATAAACGTTCCTAAAAAGAGAAAAATATTAAAATTTTCTAACTAACAACATTCTTATTAAGAAACTAATTACTAACTATTCACTAAAATGTTTGACTGGAAACCAAACGCACAGACATACCGTCGTAGGGGAATGTAAATCCTAAAGTTGCTCTCATTGCTGTTGAATAAAACAGACTTGCACTCGTTGTAGTATGCCAATAACCTATCCAGTAACGACAACTTTCTTGCAATTCCTTAACGGTAGTACCTTGTCGATAGCCACAAGCAGGAAGAAATATAGCTCCAGATTCTTCTAACTTGTCCCAAACATGCTCATCTATTATTTGAAAGGCAGCATACGCATCTTCATTCCCACCAAAACCAATCTTAAAATCCACCCCTTCTGGGCAAACCCAATTATCTGGAAGCAAGATTACCCCATTATTCCCTTTAACACGTCCAACTGATATGAGATTTTTTGCATTTTCACGTTCATAAAGTATATAAGACCATTCGTTATAGGACAAAGAACGCCACGTATTAGGCTCATCATTACCTATTTTATTCACTCCCCAATCCACAAAATTTGTATAATCTCCATAAGACATAGAGGTCTTGGTAGGATTGTCTCCAGTTCCCCAACCAAACAAATCAATCCAACCATAATAATTAGGACTAATATACGAGTTATCTTTACCAATATGGTCTGTCTGCTCTGGTGCGAAACGCCACTCATTTCTACCTGGATTGTATTGCAAATTGCCAGGAGAAAACTTTACCTTCTCAATAGAGTTAATTGAAAATAAATCATTCGGTAAATCTGGTTCCTCAGGTTCCTCTTCTTGTACAAAAACAATACTATCCACATCAGAAACATAAAACTCTGCATAAGAGCCATCTTTTTTACAAACATGTAGTTTATCTTGAGCAAATACAGAAACAACAATCTGCAATGCAATAAAAAGTAAAATTATTTTTTTCATAAATTTTGTTTTATACATTAATACTATTTAAAAATTCTCTCTTATAACGCTTTTTCAAACGTATTAAAAGAAATCGTCTCAAATGTATTAAACTGAAAAATGCAATGAATTTTTATTTGGTTTTATTAATCAAACATTAATAAACATTCACAGAAAAATTACAAAAGTTTTACAAATTTCTGCATATCCGTTTTTTATGCAGATTTCGGGGAGTAAATTCTCCAATCTTTTACTATATTTGCAAGGATAAAAAATCACAGATATTCACAGATATGAAAGATTTTACCTTAAAAAAATACAGAGAACTACTTGTCGCATTTAAAAATGCTGGTTATGAGTTTTATACTTTTGAGCAATACCTAAATAAATTGGATTCGCTGGCTGAGAAATTTATAGTTTTGCGTCACGATGTAGATTTAAAAGTGGACAATTCTGTGGCTACTGCCATGATAGAAAACGAGTTGGGTATAAATTCTACTTATTATTTTAGGGTAATTCCAGAAAGCAATCAGCCAGACAAAATCAAGAAAATTGCATCGCTTGGTCACGAAGTGGGCTATCACTACGAAGATATGTCGCTTTTTGGTGGCGATATAGACAAGGCTTACGAACATTTTAAGGAAAAACTTGAATATTTCCGCACATTTTATCCTGTAAAAACCATTTGTATGCACGGTGCTCCTACTAGCAAATACGATGGCAAAGATTTATGGAAAAAATACAATTACAAAGACCTTGGCATCATAGGCGAGCCATATTTCGATATTGACTTTTCTACTCTTTTCTACCTAACAGACACTGGTATGATGTGGGATGGTTACAAAGTGAGTGTGCGCGACAAAATACCTGTATATCAAGATATTTGGGTAAAAGAAGGCAAGGTTTACCACACCTCAGACAATATCATTTCTGCTATAGGTGGCAACTTACCACCTCGCATTATGATTACCACCCACCCACAACGCTGGACCGACTCTTCACTTGCGTGGTGGAAGGAGTTTGTTATGCAAAGCGCTAAGAATATTATAAAAAGAATAATGCTGTTAATTAAAGGTTAATTACGTAGGTCCTACGTAATTTTAGGCTACACTCGGCAATGCTTAAGCTAGCTTATCATTGCTCTCGTTTGCACTAAAATTCCTAACTCCTAACTTATGACACAAATAACCTCATCCGAGTGGCAGGAACTACTGAGTGAAAGCCAATATTCCAATGCCTTTCAAACGGAAGAAATGTACAATTTCCTTTCGTCACTGGGGTGTGTGCACTCATTCCTTTCATGCGTTAGAAACGCCGAAGGCAAACTCGTTGGCCTTGCCGTGGGCTACATTCAAGCCGAAAAAGGCATAAAAAAATACTTTTCACGCCGCGCCATTATACAAGGTGGACTTTTACTTGCAAAAGACATTACAGAAAGCGAGCTTAAAACACTTTTACAAGATATCAAAAAGAAAACCTCATCTGCCATTTATGTAGAAATAAGAAACAATGCAGACTATTCTCAGTACAAAGAGGTTTTTGAAAAATACGGATTTGACTATCGTCCACACCTCAACTGCCTAATAGACTGTTCAAACGCCGAGCAAGCATTCAAAAACATGAATGAGAGCCGCCGCAGACAAGTGCGCATTGCCACAGAAGCAGAATACGAAGTAAAAATGGCAGAAACCGAGGCTGAAGTAGATGAATTTTATAAACTTCTTTCTGCACACTACAAAAACAAGGTTAAAAAGCCTCTCTTCCCAAAAGAATTTTTCACACAAATACTTGCACAAAAAGTAGGCGAAATAATGCTTATAAAAATCAACGACAAGGTTGTTTCTGGTATGCTCCAACTTTGTCACGGCAACACTGTGTACGACTATTATGTGTTTGGACTCGACACCCAATACCCAAACAACTACCCTTCTGTGCTAGTTTATTGGGAAACAATCAAACGTGCCTCTGCACTTGGCTACACCACATTCGACACCATGGGAGCAGGCTCCCCTGGACAAGCCTACGGCGTACGCGACTTCAAACTTCGTTTTGGTTCTCGCCTAGTAGAACACGGCCGCTTCCTATCCATAAACAAACCCCTACTCTACAAACTCGGCACATTTGCAATAAAGCTGATTTCTAGATAAAATACACCTTATATATAAAAAACTAACTTTTTCTTGTGAAATAAAAAAAATATTCAGTATTTTTGCAGAAATTTATTAGAAAATGAAACAAAACCTAGTCGTCATATCTGTTTTAGGCTTAGTGGTGGTAGTCCGCTGCTAAAATGGGTAGGTTTTGTCTTAAATAAAAACTTTGATTTAGCCTTCCCATAATAGGAAGGTTTTTTTAATAATATAAGGTAATATGAAAATTCAATTACGCAGTGCACAAAGCACAGAAGGAAGACGCATGGCAGGTGCCAGAGCATTATGGGTAGCCAACGGTATGAAAAAAGAACAACTTGGCAAACCTATCATTGCTATTGTTAACTCATTTACACAATTTGTTCCTGGTCACACACACCTACACAAAATAGGTCAAGAAATAAAAGCAGAGATTGAAAAACTAGGTTGTTTCGCAGCCGAATTTAATACAATTGCAATCGACGACGGCATTGCAATGGGTCACGATGGTATGCTTTACTCACTTCCTAGCCGCGACATTATTGCCGACAGCGTAGAATATATGGTGAACGCACACAAAGCTGACGCAATGATTTGCATTAGCAACTGCGACAAAATCACTCCAGGTATGCTTATGGCATCTATGAGACTAAACATTCCTACTGTTTTCGTTTCTGGTGGTCCTATGGAAGCAGGCGAATGGAACAATCGCAAACTAGACCTTATCGACGCAATGGTAATGTCTGCGGACAAATCTATTTCAGACGATGATGTTTCAAACATCGAACGTTCTGCTTGCCCTACATGCGGTTGTTGTTCAGGTATGTTCACTGCAAACTCAATGAACTGCTTAAACGAGGCTATCGGTCTTGCACTTGTGGGCAATGGTACTATCCTTGCTACACACAAAAACAGACACAATCTATTTATGAAAGCCGCTCACCTTATTGTTGAAAACACATATAAATACTATAGAGACGGCGACGATAGCATCCTACCAAAAAGCATTGCTACTCGCGACGCATTCCTAAATGCTATGAGCCTAGACATCGCTATGGGCGGCTCTACAAACACTATTCTTCACCTTTTAGCTATTGCTCAAGAAGCAGGTGTAGATTTCAATATGGACGACATCGATGCTCTTTCAAAAAAGACTCCTTGCCTATGTAAAGTGGCTCCAAATACTACAAAATACCACGTTCAAGACGTAAACCGTGCTGGTGGTATCATGGGTATTATGAACGAACTTGCACAAAAAGGTCTTGTAAACGCAAATGTAAACCGCGTAGAAGGCATTACACTTGCCGAGGCTATTGAAGAATACGATATTACAAAAGAAAATATTAGCGAAGCTGCTAAAAATATTTACTCATCTGCTCCATGCCGCAGATTTAATATTGAGCTTGGCTCACAAGAAACTTACTACGATAGCCTAGACACCGACAGACAAGAAGGTTGTATTCGTAGTGTAGAAAATGCTTACACAAAAGATGGCGGTCTTGCTATCCTTAAAGGAAACATTGCTATCGACGGCTGCGTAATCAAAACAGCAGGTGTAGACGAAAGCATTTGGAAATTTACAGGCAAAGCAGTGGTATTTACATCACAAGAAGCAGCTTGCGACGGCATCCTTGGTGGCAAAGTAAAAGCTGGCGATGTGGTAATCATCACTCACGAAGGTCCTAAAGGTGGTCCAGGTATGCAAGAAATGCTTTACCCTACCTCTTACATTAAATCTATGCACCTAGGCAAAGAATGTGCACTTATCACCGACGGACGTTTCTCTGGTGGTACATCTGGTTTAAGTATTGGTCACATTTCTCCAGAAGCAGCATCTGGGGGCAATATTGGTTTGATCGAAGATGGAGATATTATTGAAATAGACATACCAAACAGAAGCATCAATGTAAAACTTAGCGACGAAGAACTAGCCGCTCGTAGAGAAAAAGAAATGTCACGTGGCAAAGACGCTTTCACTCCAAAAGACCGTAACCGTGTGGTTTCTAAATCGTTAAGAGCATACGCTTCACTTGTAAGCTCTGCAGACAAAGGTGCAGTAAGATTAATTTAAACAAAACGAAACTCTATATATGGAAAAGATTTCTGGTGCTCAGGCACTTATCAAAGCATTATTAAATGAAGGTGTAGATACCATTTTCGGATACCCTGGTGGAGCTATCATTCCAGTATTCGATGCTATGTACGATTTCTACAACGATTTTAAGTATGTGTTAACCAGACACGAACAAGGTGCTATTCACTCAGCACAAGGTTATGCACGTGTATCTGGCAAACCAGGTGTTTGTATTGTAACTAGTGGTCCTGGTGCTACCAACACTATTACAGGTATTGGCGACGCTATGCTAGACAACACTCCACTAGTGGTTATCACAGGTCAAGTGGGCAAATCACTTCTAGGTACAGATGCTTTCCAAGAAATTGACGTGGTAGGCATCACCCAACCTATTACCAAATGGAGTTACCAAATTCGCGACGAAAAAGAAATAGCATGGGCAGTGGCACGTGCATTCTATATTGCAAACAATGGAAGACCTGGTCCTGTGGTACTAGACTTTGCAAAAAATGCTCAAACTGCATTGGTAGATTTCAAACCAGAAAAATGCAATTTCATTAGAAGTTACATCCCTACTCTTCCACTTAAAACAGAAAAAGTAGAAAAAGCAGCCGAGCTAATCAACAATGCTAAAAAACCACTTGCACTTGTTGGTCACGGCGTAACAATTGGTAAAGCCGAAGAAGAACTAAAAGCATTTTTAGAGGTAGCAGACATTCCTGCTGCATGGACAATGCTTGGCGAAAGCGCAATAGCTACCGACTACCCTTTAAATAAAGGAATGCTTGGTATGCACGGAAATATTGGTCCAAACATTAAAACCAACGAATGCGACCTACTTATTGCAATTGGTATGCGTTTCGACGACCGTATTACAGGCGACCTTAACACATACGCAAAACAAGCCAAAGTAATCCACTTCGACATAGACCCTGCAGAAATAAATAAAAATGTGAAAGCAGACGTGGCTATTTTAGGCAATGTAAAAGAAACTCTTCCTGCCGTAACCAAACTGCTAAACAAAAACGAACACAAAGAATGGATTGCATCGTTCGACGAATACGATAAAAAAGAATTTGATAGCGTTATAAACAAAGAAGTTTATCCTACCGAAGGTCCTATTAAAATGGGCGAAGTGGTAAGAAAAATTTCTGATGCAACCAATCGCAAGGCAATCCTTGTTACAGACGTTGGTCAAAATCAAATGGCTGCCATTAGATATTTCCAATTTACAGAAAAACGCAGTGTAGTAACCTCTGGCGGTGCAGGTACAATGGGATTTGGTATTCCTGCTGCTATCGGCGCAAAAATCGCTGCTCCAGAACGCACAGTTTGCCTATTCTGTGGCGACGGTGGTTTCCAAATGACAATGCAAGAGCTTGGCACCATTATGCAAGAAAACCTTGGCATTAAGATGATTATCATGAACAACAACTTCCTTGGTATGGTGCGTCAATGGCAAGAATTGTTCTACAACCAGCGTTATTCATCTACCCCACTAGTAAACCCAGACTTCACCACCATTGCAAGTGCATACGGCATTAAGTCTCGTCTTGTAAACGAACGTGAAGAACTAGACGGAGCTATCAATGAAATGTTGGCAGACGACAAATCTTTCCTACTTATCGTAAACGTAGATATGAAAGAACTTATCTACCCTATGATACCAGCAGGAGGTTCAGTAACAAATATCTTGATTAACTAAACTTAAAGAACTTATGGAAAAGAAATTATATACAGTAACCATATTCTCAGAAAACACCCCAGGTTTGCTTAATCAAGTAACCATCGTTTTCACAAGACGTCAGATAAACATCGAAACACTTTCTGTGTCTCCTTCTGCCCTTAAAGGCATTCACAAGTTTACTATCACAGTAAACACCGACAAAGACACCATAGAAAAAGTTGTAAAACAAATAGACAAACGTATCGACGTTATCAAAGCATATTACAACACCGACGAAGAACTTGTGTTCCAAGAAATTGCACTTTTCAAAATTTCTACCGAAAAAGTTCTTGCTATGGGCGGCATTGAAACACTTATTAGAAAATACAACGCTCGCATCCTAGAAATACTAGAAAACTGTATCGTGCTAGAAAAAACTGGTCTTTACACCGAGACACAAGAAATGTTTGACGAACTTCAGGCTAGCATTGGCGTGCTTCAATTCATCCGTTCTGGTCGCGTTGCTGTAACCCGCAGCAACATCGAACGCTTGTCAGACATGCTTGCGAATATAGATAAGATTAAATTAGGACTAAATGACTAAACATTATCGGTCCCTGAGCCTGTCGAAGGGCCCGATAAACAAAATACCAACAAACAATTGAACAATGAATAAATTTAAAAGAAACGTACTGATAGATTCGCACGAAGCAGATTTTCTATCACAAGCCAACATCATTACACTATTCTCGCACACCCTAAACACAGCGGGATACGCAAGCAATGGTCAAGGCTACGGTATCGACACCCTACACCCACTAGGATTTACTTGGGTGCTTTCTAGATTTGCAATAGAAATTAAAAGATACCCAAAACAATTTGAAGAAATCACCATAGAAACATGGATTGAAGAAATTAGCAAATTTGTTTCTATCCGTAATTTCCAAATATTCGACAGCAACAGAGAACTTATTGGCGAGGCATGTTCATATTGGTCTATGATAGATATGAAAACACGTCGCCCAGTAAACCTACACGAAAGCCTTTACCAAAATGCCCCTGTAATAGAAGAAGGCGTTTCTATGGAGCGTCCAGCTAGAATTCTTGAAGTAAAAGGCGAAAAAGTGGACGAAGTAAAAGTACGTTATTCCGATATCGACTTCAACCAACACGCAAACAGCGCACGCTATATCAAATGGCAACTAGATTCTTATCATTGGGATATGTTTAAAGAGAAACAAATTAAACGTTTCGACATAAACTTTGTTCAAGAAGTTCTTTTTGGTGAAACAATTGAAATTTACAAGGAAGAAAGAGGAAATGAGCACTATTTCGACCTAAAAAATGAAAAAGGAAGAAGTATTTGCAAGACGATTTTAACTTGGGAAGATAAAAAATAACTAATTATCTTTGAGTTAAATAAAAAAATCGTAACTTTGCAGTCCAATAAAAAAACAAACTAAAACTAAAATAATACAAAAATTATGGCACAAATGAATTTTGGCGGTGTAATCGAAAATGTTGTTACACGCGAAGAATTTCCATTAGAAAAAGCACGCGAAGTGCTAAAAAATGAAACTATCGCCGTTATCGGTTATGGTGTACAAGGCCCTGGCCAATCATTAAACTTAAGAGACAATGGTTTCAATGTAATCGTTGGTCAACGTAAAGGTGGTAAAACTTGGGATAAAGCTGTTGCTGATGGTTGGGTTCCAGGTGAAACTTTATTCGACATCGAAGAAGCTTGCCAACGTGGTACTATTATCCAATATCTTCTTTCTGACGCAGCTCAAATCGAAGTATGGCCAGTAGTAAAACGTAACCTTACAGCAGGTAAAGCTCTTTACTTCTCTCACGGTTTTGGTATCACATACAAAGAACGTACAGGTATCATTCCTCCAGCAGACGTAGACGTTATCCTTATTGCTCCTAAAGGTTCAGGTACATCTCTTCGTAGAATGTTCCTACAAGGTAGAGGTCTAAACTCTTCTTACGCTATCTTCCAAGATGCAACAGGTAAAGCAATGGAACGTACAGTAGCTCTAGGTATCGGTGTAGGTTCTGGTTACTTATTTGAAACAACATTTGAAAAAGAAGTTTACTCAGACTTAACTGGCGAACGTGGTTCTCTAATGGGTGCTATCCAAGGTCTACTTCTTGCTCAATACGAAGTTCTACGTGAAAACGGTCACGAACCATCAGAAGCATTCAACGAAACTGTAGAAGAACTTACCCAATCTCTAATGCCTCTATTCGCAGAAAACGGTATGGACTGGATGTATGCAAACTGCTCTACTACTGCTCAACGTGGTGCTCTAGACTGGATGGGACCTTTCCACGATGCTATCAAACCAGTTATGAGAGACCTTTATGCAAGTGTTAAATGTGGCGAAGAAGCTCAACGCTCTATCGACTCAAACTCTAAACCAGACTATCGCGAAGGTCTAGAGAAAGAACTTGCAGCTCTACGCGAAAGCGAAATGTGGCAAGCCGGTGCAGTTGTTCGTAAACTACGCCCAGAAAACAACTAATAAAACTATCAATATAACAAAAGAGTAATGGCATTCAATTTGCCATTACTCTTTTTTATTACATACTCTTTCCACCTTAGACAAACTAAAAATTAAAGAAATGTATAAATAAGGATGAACAAATTTCTTAATCTAATAGGATTCTTTTTTATTACAATTATCCTAAATTCATGTATAACAATAGATAGACCTGAAGTAATAGAATGTAATGTTACATATCTAAGAAATACATTAGATTACCCTATTGATGTTCAATCTTTCTATCTAAAATATGATAAAAATAGTGATTGGTGTATGCAAGAACCCATAGCGTGGTCAGACCCTATTACAATTCAACCAAACGACTATGCTCTTATTCAGGACTATGTCTTAGAGGAATATTTTATTATCTATAAAACAGGAACAAAAGATGTTTTATTAAACTCAAAAGATGAATATGTAAGTTCTACACAAGATGATAACCATAGCCTAACAATTGATTATGAACTTGCATCTATTTTATCAAATTCTAATTCAAATAATAGTAATAGCGAATATATTTTCTCAGAGAAATATTTAGCAAATAATATCTCATTAGAAAAATACCCTATAGGTTTATATCGCTGTCAAAACAATAATATTATATTAGAAGAAAGACAAAATGCTTGTAACGGTTATGCTATATTAAATTGTATTAAACTAAAACCTGAAAAATTTCCTAAAGAATAATATCAGAAAATAACCTCGATTTTTTTCGAGGTTATTTTTTTTGTGATTTTTTATTATTATCTTTGTTCGTTCATTGAGTGTTATTCATCTTATTATTAATCACTAAAATTTATCAAAATGGCAGAAAAAGAAACTGAAAAAAAGCAAATCAATGCTGACAAATTAAAAGCCTTACAAATGGCTATCGACAAAATCGAAAAAGACCATGGTAAAGGCACAATTATGAAACTTGGCGACAACAAGGTAGTTGACGTACCTGTTATCCCAACTGGTTCTATTGGTTTGAACGCAGCTCTAGGTGTGGGTGGTTATCCACGCGGTAGAGTTATTGAAATATTTGGTCCAGAATCTTCTGGTAAAACTACCCTAGCTATTCACGCTATTGCGGAAGCACAAAAAGCAGGTGGCATTGCAGCTATTATCGACGCCGAACACGCATTCGACCGCTTCTATGCAGAAAAACTTGGCGTAGATGTAGAAAATCTATTCATTTCTCAACCAGACGACGGTGAACAAGCACTAGAAATCGCAGACCAACTTATCCGTTCATCTGCTATCGACATTATCGTAATCGACTCTGTGGCAGCTCTTACACCAAAAGCAGAAATTGAAGGTGATATGGGCGACAACCGCGTAGGTCTTCAAGCACGTCTTATGTCTCAAGCTTTAAGAAAACTTACTGCTAGCATCAACAAAACAAACACATGCTGTATTTTCATCAACCAACTTCGTGAAAAAATCGGCGTTATGTTTGGTAACCCAGAAACAACTACTGGTGGTAATGCGCTTAAGTTCTATTCATCTATTCGTTTAGATATTCGTCGTGCTACACAAATCAAAGAAGGCGACGAAGTAATTGGCAACCAAACCAGAGTAAAAGTAGTGAAAAACAAAGTTGCTCCTCCTTTCCGCAAAGCAGAATTCGACATTATGTTTGGCGAAGGTATTTCTAAAGCAGGTGAAATCATCGATATGGGAGTTGAAACAGGCATTATTAAGAAAAGCGGTTCATGGTTTAGCTATGGCGACAGCAAACTAGCACAAGGTCGCGACGCTTGCAAACGCCTAATTCAAGACAATCCAGAGTTAGCCTCTGAATTGGAAGAAAAAATAATGGCAGTTCTTAACGGAACACAAGAATAATAACAAAACAAATCGAGGCATCTTGGCTTAAAAGGTGCCTCTTATATTATAAAATTATGTACAAAGACAACTTTAAGAAAAACAACTTTAAGCGTGGCAATCGCGGCGGAAACAATAACGCAGGAAAAGAGCCAGGCAACAAAATGATTTTTGGCATCCGTGCCATTATCGAAACCATAGAAGCAGGCCACGAAATAGACAAAATTCTGCTTAAAAAAGATATGCAAAGCGAACTTTCACAAGAACTTTTCGCAGCAGTAAAAGGCAGAAATATTCCTGTAGTACGCGTTCCTGTAGAAAAAATAGACCGCATTACAAACAAAAATCACCAAGGTGCCATTGCATTTATTTCTCCAGTGGCATACGAACGCATCACACACCTTATTCCACAACTTTATGAAGAAGCAAAATGCCCATTCATTGTGGTACTAGACGGTGTTACCGATGTACGCAACTTTGGTGCCATTGCTCGTACTTGCGAATGCGCAGGCGTAGACGCAATTATGATTCCGCAACTTGGCAGTGCTTCTATCAATGCCGATGCCATCAAAACCTCTGCAGGTGCACTTCTTTCACTTCCTGTGTGTAGAGAACACAACCTTGCAGCCATGGTAAACTACCTTAAAGAATGTGGACTTAGAGTATTTGCAGCATCAGAAAAAGCAACACAAACATATACCGAAGCCGACTATAGTGGCCCTATTGCCATTGTAATGGGTAGCGAAGACGTGGGTATCTCACCAGAAATCCTAGAACTTTGCGACGAACACGTTAGTATTCCAATCAACGGCAATATCCAATCTCTAAACGTATCTGTTGCCGCTGGTATCCTTATATACGAAGCGGTAAAGGGAAGATAAAATTCGGTCCCTGAGCTTGTCGAAGGGTCAGAATTTTATTATGCGGGCATTTTTTCCCTTCGGTCAACAACACGTCGACAGGCTCAATGACCGCCCCAATGAATTAAAATGAACGTAATCTACGAAGACAATCATATTATAATTGTAAACAAATCTAGTGGCGAAATTGTCCAAGGAGACAAGACTGGCGACACCCCACTAGTAGAAACCGTGCGTGCCTATATCAAAGAAAAATACAATAAGCCAGGCAACGTATTTTGTGGTCTAACACACCGCCTAGACCGCCCTGTGAGCGGCGTGGTCATCTTTGCTAAAACCAGCAAAGCTCTTGAACGCATAAACAATATGCTCAAAAACCACGAAATAAAGAAAACCTATTGGGCTATAGTTAAAAACCCTCCAAAACAAAGCGAGGGTACATTAGTTAACTACCTTGTACGCAACGAAAAACAAAACAAATCGTTCGCCTACTCTACCGAAAAACCAAACTCAAAACGAGCAGAACTCAACTATAAAGTAATAGGTAAATCAGACAACTATACATTGCTTGAAGTAAACCTTATCACAGGTCGCCACCACCAAATTCGTTGCCAACTTGCTGCTATGGGTTGCCCAATCAAAGGCGATTTAAAATACGGTTTCGACCGCTCCAACCGCGACGGCAGCATCAGCCTGCACGCTCGCTGTGTAGAATTCACCCACCCCGTAAGCAAAGAACTCATCCACGTAGAGGCTCCAACCCCAGAAGATACACTCTGGGAAGCGCTGCAAAATCATTAGCGAAGCTAATAATTAAGAATATGGAATTAGGATTTTTTGTTTTTTTTTAATACTTTTGCAAAGTTATTGTAAAAGTGAGCATTGCCTATGAATTAATCCTACTCAATTAGAAAAATTCGCAAACACATTTAACCTTAATAATCATGTATAAAAAATTAATTTACGCACTATTTATTTTATTATTTGCTATGTCTTCGTGTACAGAAAAACCTAAAAAATACAACTCTTTTAACGACTATCCAGTCTATGAAGGAAACGACTTGGAATATGTTTATACTCCAGAACTTACCACATTTAAACTTTGGTCTCCAGAAGCCGAACAAGTTAAAGTAAACATCTACGAAAACGGACTAGGTGGCGACAGACTATGCTCTGTTGACATGGACTACGACGGACAAGGCGTTTGGGCAACAAGTTTTGATGAAGATTTAAAAGGAAAATTCTATACATTCCAAATTCTTTTTGAAGGCGAATGGTTAGAAGAATCTGTTGGCGCATACGCTAAAGCTGTGGGTGTAAACGGAGTAAGAGGTGCTATTATTGATATGGCAGACACCAATCCAGAAGGATGGGAAAACGACAAATCTCCAGTTTTAAACAACTTCAACGAAATTTCACTATACGAACTTCACGTTCGTGACTTCTCTGTTTCTCCTACTTCTGGCATGAAAAACAAAGGTAAATTCCTTGCATTCACAGAAGAAGGAACAGTAAATGATTATGGCCAATCTACTGGTATTGACCACCTTAAAGAACTAGGTGTATCTCACGTTCACCTACTTCCAGTATTTGACTATGCTTCTATCGACGAAACAACTCTAGAAAAAAATATCTACAACTGGGGCTATGATCCAGCAAACTTCAATGTACCAGAAGGTAGCTACTCTACAAATCCATACGACCCAATTAGCCGTATCAAAGAGTTTAAACAAATGGTACAAAGCCTACACAAAAACGGCATTAGAGTAATTATGGACGTGGTTTACAACCATACAGCTACATGGGAAAATCACCCATTCACACGCACAGTTCCAGATTACTACTATCGTCAAAACGCAGACGGTTCATACTCAAACGCATCTGGTTGCGGTAACGAAACAGCTTCTGATCGTGCTATGGTGCGCAAATACATTATAGAATCACTTAAATATTGGGTTAAAGAATACCACGTTGATGGTTTCCGTTTCGACCTTATGGCTATCCATGACATCACCACTATGAATGAAATCCGTAAAGCTATGGACGAAATTGACCCAACAATCTTTATCTACGGTGAAGGTTGGACAGCTGGCGATTCTCCACTTCCATACGAAGAACGTGCTGTAAAACAACACGTTGGAAGAATGCCTGGCATCGCAGTATTTAGCGACGACATCCGCGACGGTCTTAAAGGTAGCTGGGCTAACGCAAAAGAACCTGCTTTCGCAGCTGGTTACCAAGGTTATGACGAAACTATCAAATTTAGCGTTGTTGCAGCAACACAACACGATAGCATCCACTATGGTTTAGTTAAATATGTAAACTTCCCATACGCTGCTGAGCCATCACAAGTAATCAACTACGTTTCTTGCCACGATGACCTTTGCTTAGTGGACAAAATCAATTATTCTTCTCCATACGGAGCAACTCCACTAGAAAAACGTAAATTTAATCGTATTTCTCAAAGTATCGTATTCCTTTCTCAAGGTGTGCCATTCATCTACGCAGGTGAAGAACTTATGAGAAACAAAAAAGGTGTTCACAACACATACCAATCTCCAGACAGCATCAACCAAATAGATTGGAACTTCAAGAAAACCAATTTGGATATGTACAACTATTACAAAGGTCTTATCCAAATGAGAAAAGCTCACCCAGCATTTAGAATGAGCACAACTACAGAACTACAACGCAACTTAAAATTCTTAAACACAGGTCAACAATGTGTAGTAGCATACACACTAGATGGTGCGGCAGTAGGTGACAGCTGGAGCAAAATATTGGTTGTACACAATGGTAATAGATTTAATATTTCATTAGAAATTCCACAAGACAACTGGACTATTGCTTGCAATGGCGAAGAAGTAAGACCAAACGGAATTTTCAACTGGAATCAAGCTGTTCTTAATGTACCAGCATCTTCTACTATGGTACTTTACAGAAAATAATGACAACTAGAGAAATAGTTAACATAATAGAATCTGAATATCCCAAATTCTCGCAAGAGATTTGGGATAATTCTGGTTTACTGATAGATAATGAAAATTCCTCTATTAGTGGAATCTTAATTTGTTTTGACATTACAGAAGACACAATTAATGAAGCTATAGAGAAAAATTGTAACTTCATTATCTCTCACCACCCATTATTTATTAATGGTTTAAAGAAAATCTCATCTGAAACTTATACAGAAAGAGTTATAAGACAAGCCATCAAGAACGACATCGCCATTTATTGTTGTCACACACCAGTTGACAAATCTAGAAATGGCATCAGCTTCAAAATAGCAGAAGAACTAGGTCTTGAGAATGTAGATTTCCTAAGCAAAGATACCGACAAAGACTTTGGCCTTGGCATTGTAGGAGAGCTAAAAGAGACATTAGAGGCAACAGAGTTTATTAAACTTGTAAAAAATACATTCTCTCTGCCTATTATAAGACACAGCCAACTACCTACGAATAAAATTAAAACTGTAGCATTTTGCGGAGGTAGCGGAGCTTCACTTATAAGCAGTGCTCTCAAAGCAAAAGCAGACGCTTATATCTGTGGAGATATTAAACACCACGATTATTTTAATAGCCTAGAAGGCATACTACTAGTAGACGCAGGACATTTTGAAACAGAGATTGCTATAAAAGATTTATTTTTATCTGTTTTTTCAAAAAAAATTCCTAACTTTGCTGTCTATTTAGCAAAATCAGATAAAAGTCCAATAAATTACTTCTAACGATATGACAGAAAAAACAAAAGAAATTTCAGTAGAGCAAAAGCTTAAAGCTCTATATGATTTACAATGTATTATGTCTCAAATAGACAAAATCAAAATTTTACGCGGCGAACTTCCACGTGAAGTACAAGATTTAGAAGACGAAATCATTGGTTTACAAACTCGTATCCAAAACTTCAATAAAGACTGCGAATCATTAAAACTAGAAATAGGTAAAGCTAGCGAAGCTATCAAAGTTTCTCAAGAAAGCGTAGCTCGTTACAAAGAACAAATGGACAATGTTCGCAACAACCTAGAATACGAACACCTAAGCAGAGAAGTAAATTTCGAAGAATTAAATATTAAATCTTACGAAAAGAAAATCAGAGAGTTTGAAGGAAGTATCAAATACAAACTTGACGAGCAAGATAAAGCTAATGCTCTTTTAGCAGAAAAAGCTAAAGACCTAGACGACAAAAAAGCAGAACTAGATAGCATTATCGTAAGTACCAAAAAAGAAGAAGAAGAGCTTAGAGAACAAGCTAAAGGTATAGAAGCATTAATTGAACCACGTCTGCTTGCTGCATTTAAACGTATCCGTAAAAATGCCATGAATGGCCTTAGTGTTGTTTATATCCAACGTGACGCTTGCGGTGGTTGCTTCAACAAAATCCCAGCTCAACGTCAACTTGACATTCGTTTAAGAAAGAAAATCATTGTTTGCGAGCACTGCGGTCGCATCATCATTGACCCAGAACTAGCAGGTGTTGTTGTAGAAGAAGCTCCTGCAGCTCCAACAAAAAGAAGATAACATTCACACTTAATAATAAAGGTGGTTTTCTAACGAGAACCACCTTTTTTTATAACTATTAAGCAAATAAAACTTTCTCTATTACCTTTGGATACCATTCATACTCTAGAGCATGCACCTTACTCGCCACTTCTTCTGGAGCATCTGTTGGCAAAACCTCACATTTGTATTGAGCAATATGCTCACCCTCATCAAAACGTTCATTAAGAAAATGAATGGTAATACCAGATTCTGTTTCCTTATTTTCTACCACAGCCTTGTGAACATTATCCCCAAACATACCCTTGCCGCCATATTTTGGAAGCAAAGAAGGATGTATATTAAGAACTCTATTTGGATACGACATTAACATATCATCTGGCACACGAAGCAAGAAACCTGCAAGCACTACCAAATCTATATTATTCTCCAACAGAAACTTAGTCACCACCCCACTCTCAAAATCTGATTTTGGAAACACATATGAAGGTACTCCAAGATTCTTGCATCTTTCGTGCACATAAACTTCTTTTCTATTGGAAATTACAAATGGAACTTCCACATTCTCATTTCCTGAGAAATATTTTATAATATTCTCAGCATTACTACCTGAACCCGATGCTAATATTGCTATTTTTTTCATAATCGCTCGCAAAATTAGTAATAAATTAGGAATTAGGAATGAGGAATGAGGAATTTTTAGTTTTTTAACTGCAATCTTATAGTTCGTATTCCCTATCTTTCTTTGATTTTCAATCAAAAATTCCTACATTTGCAGTTAGAAAGCAAAATATCATGGGATTTTTTAAACCAGACGCACCACAATATAAGTTTAACAAACGCACCTTAAAGTACGAGAAAGTAGAATATACACTTTGGTACAGAATAAGGGGCGTATTAAGGTTTATATTTACCAGTGCACTGTTAGGTTTTGGATTCTTCTTATTCTTTATTTTCATTCTACCATCGCCAGCGGCAAAAAAACTTCAAAAAGAAAATGAAGAAATCTCTACACAATATGAGATTTTATCAAAAAAACTAGACCACGCCCTAGAAGTAATGGATATTATCCAAGAACGCGACAACAACTTCTACCGTGTTATGCTAGAGGCAGACTCTATTCCTTATGTATTAAGAACTGGAAATTATGACGCCACTGCTAGATACGATAAATGGGACGATTACAAAACAGCATCACTTGTTAAAAGTACATCAAAAAAGATGGACAAACTAAACAGAATGCTATACACCCAATCAAATTCATTTGACGAACTTATTGTCTTAGCCAAACAAAACGAAGATAAATTATTACACATTCCTGCTATACAACCTATTCTAAACCAAGACCTTAAGCGAACAGCTTCTGGTTATGGCAGACGTATTGACCCTATTTACAAAACTATTCGCTTCCACAAAGGCATGGACTTCTCTGCCCCAACAGGCACAGAAATTTTTGCCACAGCCGACGGTGTAATTGAGAAAATCTCATGGGACAAAACAGGTTATGGCAACTGTGTAATTATAGACCATGGATACGGATACAAAACACTTTATGCTCACTGTCACAAATTCCAAAAAGGACTTAGAAAAGGACTTAAAGTAAAACGTGGAGATGTAATTGCATTCGTGGGGAACACTGGTAAATCTACAGGGCCACACTTACACTACGAAGTAAGATATAAAAACAAACCTCAAAACCCACAAAACTACTATTTCCAAGACCTATCACCAGAAGAATATGACAATATGGTGCGTATTTCTTCTAATAGTTCAAAAACATTCGACTAATAATGAGCGACAAAGAGAAATATTACTACTCCATCACAGAGGTAGCAGAGATGTTTAACATCAATGCATCTACACTTCGCTTCTGGGAAAAAGAATTTCCTGCGCTCAAACCAGACACCAACCTAAAAGGAAATAGAAAATATACAAAAAAGGATATCGAACTAATAAAACAGATACATTATTATAGTGTAGAAAAAGGAATGACCCTAAAAGGCGTCAAAAACCAGCTTACCAAAAACAGAAGTAAAAAATACGAAGCTATACCTCTTATAGAAGAACTACTTTCTATAAGAAAACAGTTAGAAGAAATAAGAACAGAACTAAACAACTTTAAATCAGAATAATATGAAACGTATTTTCGTAGCATTAACAGCACTAGCATTCTGTTTGGCATCTTTTGCCACAGAACCTATCAAACAAGTTATTTTCATTATTGGTGATGGTATGGGGCTAAACCAAGTGAGCAAACTAGACTTCCCAAACCACTTTGAACGTGCTCAGTACATAGGTCTTTCAAAAACATATTCTGCAAGTCATAAAGTAACAGACTCTGCAGCAGGCGGCACAGCCCTTGCATGTGGCACAAAAACCAAAAACGGTATGCTTGGTATGAATGCAGACTCTATCCCTGTAAACTCAATTCTTACAATTCTTAAAGAAAAAGGATTTAGCACAGGACTTGTAGCAAGCTGTAGAATCACTCACGCCACTCCAGCCTCTTACTATGCGCACCAACCAAACAGAGGCATGGATGCCGAAATTCTTGGCGACCTTTATGCAAATGGTCCTCAAGTATTTGTTGCCGGAGGCAATAAACTACTAAGTACAGAATCATTAGAAGAAGCTGGTTATAAATACGTTGACAATATTGCCGACCTACAAAAACAAGAAAACGGCAAAGTAGCATGCGTTTTGGCACCAGAAGATATGCCACAAGCTCCAAAACGTGGAAACCAAATAGTATTAGGAGCAGCAGAAGCCATTAGATTACTAGAAAAAAATGAAAAAGGATTCTTCCTAATGATCGAAGGTTCTCAAATAGACTGGGCAGGTCATGGTAACAACGCTGAATATATGCAAGCAGAAATGGAAGATATCAACAAAGTGATTGGTCTTTGCATGGACTATGCTGATGCAAATCCAGGAACACTAGTAATTATTACTGCAGACCACGAAACAGGTGGCACCACAATAGTTGGAGAAGGTAAAGAATATAAATACACCACAGGCGACCACACAGGTGCTATGGTTCCAGTTTATGTATATGGAACAGGTGCAGAAAACTTCTCTGGAATCTATGAAAACACCAGTTTTAAAGACAAAATCTTAAATTTAATGCAAGTTAAATAGCAGATTATTAAAAAAAAGCATTATCTTTGCACTCGTTTTGGCGCAATCTCTGTCAAGGCAATATTTGGAACTTGTTATATTGCGTAATGTCAAACCAAAAAATAAATATTTAAAATGGATTTATTAAAAATTGCTGAAGCTGCATTCGCTACTGGTAAAGAAATGCCAGCTTTCAAAAGTGGTGACACTGTAACTATTTCTTACAAAATTATTGAAGGTAACAAAGAACGTATCCAACAATATCGTGGTGTAGTTATCAAAATCGTAGGTCACGGTAACAAAAAAAGATTTACTGTACGTAAAGTATCAGAAAACGTAGGTGTAGAAAGAATTTTCCCATTCGATTCTCCATTTATTGAAAAAGTTGAAGTTAACAAAGTTGGTAAAGTACGTCGTGCTAAACTTTATTACTTACGTTCTCTAACTGGTAAAAAAGCTCGTATTAAAGACAAAAAATAATAATAATACCATATCAGTTGGCATAAAAAGAGAGAAAATCGTGAGATTTTCTCTTTTTTTTATTGCAAAAGTTTGCATTGATATTTTTATTTTATAAATTTGTATAGATTTTACCAAAATGTCATTCTGTGGAGGATAATATTTCTTTAAAACAGTTCGCTAAGAAGGTACAAGGTTTAGTAAACCTGCTACAAGAAAAGGATGCTCAAATAGCATTATTAGAGGCTGAAAAGGAAGAACTAAGAAAAGAAATTAAACGTTCATACGCAGAAAATGTAGAATTGCAAAACAAGTATGATAACTTAAAAGTGGCACAAGGCATAATATCACTTTCAAAGAAAGATGTTGCCAAAGCCAAAGCTAAGTTAACTGCTATGATGAATACAATAGACAGATGTGTAGAAAAAATAAACGAGGATAGCCATGAATAATGATACACTTCAAATCACACTAAATATTCTGGGGACCGAGTTTAAACTATATATCGAGAGGAGTGAAGAAGCTTATTATAGAAGGGCAGAAAGAGAAATTAACAAAATTCACGCCAAATATTGTTCTAAATACTCATCAGTTAAAGACCATAATAAACTATCTGGCATGACTTTATTGCATTTTGCAGTAAACTTGTTGTACGAGAGAGACCAATCTAACGACATTACAGAGAGTTTATTGGAACTAGATAAATTAATGAAACCATACACTAAAGAATAACATTTCTATAGTAAGTTTTATAAAAGTTTGCAATTCTATATTTGTCATAAGACGTGGCAAGTGAGAATTGCATTTTTTTATTTATACTTTAAAATATTAATTATATACTATGGACATTTTATTTTATTATGTACTTACTTTTATCGTGGGGGGCATAATAGCAGTGATTGTTCTGCTACTTGTGCAACAAGGCCAAGGTAAAAGTATAATCAAGACAGCGACTGCGGAGGGGGAAGCTATCAAGAAAGCAAAACTGTTAGAGGTAAAAGAAAAATACATTCAACTAAAAAGCGAATTTGAGAAACAAGCCAACTCTAGAAACTCTAAGCTACAATCACAAGAAGCTAAACTAAACCAAAAAGAAAAACTTCTTGCATCTCAAGAAGAAAAAATCATTAAGAAAGAAGGTGAACTAGACAACTTAAGAATAAACCTAGAGAACCAACTAGAAATAGCAGAGAAGAAAGATCAAGAACTTGATAAACTTCACCAAAAAGCTATTAAAGAATTAGAAACCATAGCAGGACTATCTGCAGAAGAGGCAAAAAACACCATGATTGAGTCTTTGAAAGACGAAGCCAAAACAGCAGCAATGCAATATACCAACGAAATCATGGAAGAGGCCCGTATGAATGCCAACAAAGAAGCTAAAAAGATTATTATCAATAGCATTCAACGTGTAGCAAGCGAAACTGCGATAGAAAATGCCGTAACAGTATTCCATATTGAATCTGACGAAATCAAGGGTAGAATTATTGGTCGTGAAGGTCGTAACATTAGAGCTCTAGAAGCTGCCACTGGCGTGGAAATTGTGGTTGACGACACCCCAGAAGCTATAGTGCTTTCTGCATTCGACCCTGTTCGTAGAGAGATTGCACGCCTTTCTCTTCACCAACTGGTTCAAGACGGACGTATTCACCCTGCACGTATCGAAGAAGTTGTTTCTAAAGTAACAAAACAAATAGAAGAAGAAATTGTTGAAATAGGTAAACGTACCACTATAGACCTTGGTATCCATGGTCTTCACCCAGAACTAGTAAGACTAATTGGTAAAATGAAATACCGTTCTTCTTATGGTCAAAACCTATTACAACACGCTCGCGAAACAGCAAACCTATGTGCTGTAATGGCATCTGAACTAGGGCTAAATCCTAAAAAAGCACGCCGTGCTGGTCTGCTTCACGATATAGGTAAAGTTGCAGACGAAGAACCAGAATTACCACACGCACTACTTGGTATGAAGATAGCACAACGTTGCGGTGAAAAACCAGACATCTGCAATGCTATTGGTTCTCACCACGACGAAGTAGAAATGCAAAGTTTGATTGCTCCTGTGGTGCAAGCTTGCGACGCTATCTCTGGTGCTCGTCCTGGTGCTCGTAGAGAAATTGTAGAAGCATACATCAAACGTCTAAACGACCTAGAAAACCTTGCTATGAGTTATCCAGGTGTACAAAAAACCTATGCTATCCAAGCAGGTCGTGAATTACGTGTAATTGTTGGTGCAGACAAGATTAGCGACAAAGAAACAGAATTGCTTTCTGGTCAAATAGCACAAAGAATACAAGACGAAATGACCTACCCAGGACAAGTAAAAATCACTGTAATCCGCGAGGTTCGTTCCGTTGCCGTAGCAAAATAATATTGAGCACGTTGATATAAAGAATGAATAGCTCCGCAAATAAAAATAGGCATCGAATGATGCCTATTTTTATTTGTGGAGCTAGAGGGGATTGAACCCTCGTCCAAACGAGGAAATAACGTGCTTTCTACATGCTTATCTCTGCCTTCATTTTCGTCTCGCAACAAGACCAGAGCCACCAATTACGAGCTTATCTTCTAAAGTTTAATACCTCCATCGAAGCATAAAGGTACGAGTTCCGATATTGTAGCACCTCCGTTTCATCCTGCCTCAGAACATGGGCCAATGGGAGATGTCTTGTCCAATCACCTTGTGAAAGGATAAAGCTAATCTACTATACTTCGATTAAGCAGCAAGAGCGTAAGTATTTTCGCCAGTTATATTTTTGAAAGTTCAGATTATAGAGCCCCCTTCCAACGCTCTGCATGCTTACACCTTAGTTCTACTCGCTGTCAAAGCCAGTTAGCCCCTTGGAGTTTAACACTGCAAAGATACGACCTTTATCAATTATCTTCCAAACATTTTACCCAAAATTATATTACAAACTTATTACAAAATCAAGATTTTCTATAAAAAATAGGGCAAATCTTGCACATAGAGAGTACTTTTGTGCAAATTTAAACTATTATATTGCACAAATATAGTACTTTTGTGCAGTGATTTTTGCACCCTAATAAAATCACCAGTATAAAAGAAATTAGGAGAACTCCTAGCTACTAACTTTTCACTCCTAATTAACATAAAAATTAGAACATAAAGAACAATGACAAAGATTAAAGGAAGCAATATCCTTATCACAGGAGGTGGTTCGGGTATTGGTAGAATTATGGGACGTATAGTCCTAGAGAAAGGTGCTAAAAGCCTTACAATTTGGGATATCAATGAGCAAAACATGGCTGACACAAAGGCCGAGTTAAGCACAAAGGGTGAGGTTTATACCCAAAAAGTTGATGTCTCAAATGCAACACAAGTGGAAGAAGCTGCAAATATTGCCAAAAAGAATACTGGGGGCATTGATATTCTTATCAACTGTGCAGGTATTGTAGCCAACAACAAAACTTTTGACGAGCAGAGCGTGGCTGATATTACTAGAACAATGAACATCAATGCAGTTGCTCCAATGTTAGTTACCTTGCAATTCCTTCCTGACATGCTAAAGAGAAACTTTGGCCACATTTGTAATATTGCATCTGCTGCAGGTATGATTTCAAACCCTAGAATGTCTGTATATGCGGCAAGTAAATGGGCAACTCTTGGTTGGTCAGATTCTATGAGAATAGAATTGGAACAAGCCAAAAGCAAAGTAAAAGTTACCACAGTGGCTCCATACTTCATAAGCACAGGTATGTTCAACGGGGTGAAATCAAGATTCTTCCCTATCCTAAAACCAGAACCTACTGCAAAAAAAATTATAAAAGCTATAGAAAGAAACAAATGGTTCAAAGGACTTCCATTTGGATTCCACTTCATTCGTTTCTGTCAAGCTATCCTACCTATAAAATTATTTGACTTTATTTTCGGCGAGGTTGTTGGTATCTTCCATGGTATGGATAATTTCACTGGTAGAAAGTAAATATTTTATTTTAACGAGAGGAGCCACTTGCCATAACAGCACTGTGGCTTTTTTTGTTTTATTAAACCTTGATTTATAATTTTTTAAACAATCCAAAATAACGAAGTATTGGATAAAATAGTACATTTGCCTATAGATTTTAATTTTAAATATTATGGACAAAGGAAAATTTTATTCAGGTATAGCCATAATGGTAGGGCTAATTATTTTAGGAGTGATGATTCCTACTGCTGTTGACAAATGTATGTCTTATACCAGAACAGTAGATGTAAAAGGATTGTGTGAAAAAGAAGTGAAGGCAGACAAGGTAATTTGGCCTATATCATACAAGGTTATGGGTGAAGATTTGCAAAATATCTACAATCAAATTAATCAGAAGAACGAAATACTAATAAACTTCCTTAAAGAAGGTGGTATTACAGAAGATGAGATTTCGATTTCTTCTCCTAGCATTTCTGACAAATTGGCCAACGAATATGGCAACAACGACCGCCTATATCGTTATGTTACAACAAATGTAATTACGGTATGCACAAAAAATGTAGATAAGGTATTAGCCCTAATGAAGACCCAATCTTCGCTAATGAAAAAAGGCATAACAATATCTGATAACAACTGGGAAAACCCAATAGAATTCAAATTTGAGGGTTTAAACGAGCTTAAACCAGAAATGGTAGAGGAAGCAACAAAAAATGCTCGTGAAACAGCAGAAAAATTTGCAATTGACTCAGACAGCAAACTAGGTAAAATCAAATATGCTAGTCAAGGTACATTCACAATAAACAACCGCGACAGCAATACCCCAGAAATCAAAACAGTAAGAGTTGTTACATACGTAACATACTACCTAAGCGAATAAAATGAGTTGAATAAAATGAGTTGAATAAAAAGTACTTTTTATTCAACTCATTCTTCGTATTTTCTCTACTATTCACATACATTTCTGCACGAGCAAAGCCATACAAATTAAGAGAATGACTCTCATTCTTCACCTTTATTGAGTCTGCCTGTTCTGCCATTGAAGACACCGCTGCTAAACACGCACACAACAATAAAACAATTCTTTTCATATCTTCTAATCTTCTAAAAAACTGCACAAAGATACAAAAAAAGAGCTCGGTTCATGAACCGAGCTCTATGTAAATTTATTTAATTTACTAATTATTCAGCTGGAGCTTCTTCTGGAGTTTCTTCAGGAGCAACGTACTCAGTTGTATCGTTGGTGATTAACTCAGGAGTCATAGCGATATTTGGGTCTGGAGTCCACCATGTCCAATCAGCATCTGGTAATTTAACTAGATATTTGTATTGGAATACAGCAGGAACTTCGATTTGAGCTGTGTAGATACCATCTTGAAGAGTTAACATGTTTTCTTCAGCTGGAGGACAAGCCCAAGCACCTTCAGCGAAGCTACCAGCGATACCGAATTCAGTACCTTCTGGGAAACCAACAGCTGTTAGGTTGAATGTAGCTAAACCAGCAGGAGCTAAAGCACCACATGGGTTAGTTTGGAATTCGTTGATTTTGATGTAGATAACTTGGTTGCCAGAGAAGATGTTGATGTCGCTTGTAAGCTCTGTAGAGCAGTCACCAGCAAGTAATTCACCGTCACCTAGTTGGTAAGCCCATTTGAAGTCACCATCAGCATCAGTAGCAGCAAGTTTGAAGGTATATTTAACACCGTCTTCCCAGTCAAATGTACCAGCATACCAAGTTGTAGTACCTTCTACTAGAGAAAGAGCTTTGTCATCAGCAAGACCTTCGTTCCAGTTTGTGATAGAACCAGGAGCAGCGATATAACCGCACATAGCGAAAGGAGCTTGAACACAGATAGTTACTTTACCTTCACCTGGAAGTTCTAGAGCTGGTTGATCTTCAACAACAGCTTCAACTGTTACAGCACAAGATGCTGTTTGACCTTCTGCAGTAGCAGTAATAGTAGCTGAACCAACTTTAACAGCAGTAACAACACCATTTTCTACTGTAGCAACAGCAGCGTCAGAAGTTGCCCATTCAGCAGCAACAGCAGCACCATCAATAGTAGCTTTCAAGGTGTATTCGTCACCAGCAGAAAGAGAGATTGATTGTTTGTTTAATTCTAATTTGCCTGCATCTTTTTTACCTTCGCAAGCAGTAAGACCTAGAGCAGCAACTGCAGCTACAAGACCCCATAAAATTTGTTTTGCTTTCATGTTTAAATAATTTAATGTTTAAAAAATTAGGTTATTCAGTTTTATAAGTGCAAATTTTGCATTTTTTTTCTTTACTTCCAAATTTTTCTAGACAAAAATGCTGTTTAAAGCGCATTTTTAAGACTTTTGTAAACGTTTGTAATTGATTTTACTGCTAATAGAAGATTTTTGCATATATCACGTATAATAATGTGTAAACAAAAAAAATCGGAGTCAACTCGAAAACGAGCGACTCCGACTGTATAAGATTAGGGCAATTAAATTCTATTAGAATACATAGCGTGCTGAAAGCGCGATAGCTCCTTCGTATAGACCTCTAGTGTTAAATGCTGCACTTCCGTACGCACCCCATACACCGATAGTAGGACGATAGTCTATAGAAAGTTGTAGTGGGAACCAGAATTGGTATTCAACACCAAGACGGCCTGCTACACCACCAAAGCCCCAAATTTCATTAAAACCATAGAAACCAGCAGAAGCACCTACGCCTGCATACCAATTCCATTCTCCTTTGTGTTCCCATGGAATCATGTGACCACCAGGGTTAATCCAATCATAAGTAGCAGCTGCAGATAAGCCTCTAAATCCTGGAAGACCTAACTCTGCTGAAACCATATTGTCTTCATCTAAAGAGTGTTGGTAAGAAACTTCAACACCATAACCTAGACGAGCACCAATTGCACGTGGTTGTGCAAAAGCTGCAGTAGCCATAGCTACAATAAATAATGATAAAAGTACTAATTTTTTCATGTTCTAATAAATTTAAAATTGTTCAAATGTTATTATGAGTGCAAAAGTATGTATTATAATTATAATA
>JAZOMZ010000004.1:0-43796 GCA_045654205.1 Candidatus Enterocola sp.
TTTTTTACTATTTTTGCATTTGAACTGAATAAAAAGCGTACTTCTGCGTTACGCTTGCCTTCGAAATCCTCATTTACCTCTAGTAAACTCCGGTTTCTCAGGCTTCGCAAGCCTTGAATTACATCTTTTTATTCAATTCAATAAAAAAGATTTAGATTATGAAAAAGATATTCGTACTACTTTTGGGTGTAATGTTTGCTGCTAATGTTATGGCTCAAGAAGAGGGTGTGGTTGTGCTTCATCAAGATTCTATTATGGGGTCGCTTCTAGTGAAAAAGGAATCCACCGACAAAAATAATGCCGTTACTGCGGTGGGTTACAGAGTGCAAGTGTATTCAAACAACAATGCTCGCAAGGCAAAGTCTGAGGCATTTGAACTAGAAGAAAAACTAAAAGAAATCTTCCCAGATGTGAAGTGTTATGTGTCTTATAGTGCTCCTTTCTGGAAGGTTCGCCTTGGCGACTTTAGTAATTATGCCGAAGCAGTAGTGTTTAGCAAAAAGGTGAAAAAAGAACTTCCAAAACTTGCAGGTGAAATTATTGTTACAAAAGAAAACAATACAAAACCATTGTATTTAGACGAAAAAACAGAAATCCAACCTCTTGCCGAGGAAGAAATAGAAGAATAAAATGATAATAAAACTATACGAAGATAATCCAAACCCACGAGAGATTTTAGAGATAGTTAAAATCTTGAAAGATGGTGGCGTAATAGTGTATCCAACTGATACACTCTATGCTTTTGGTTGCGACATTACAAACGCAAAGGCGGTGGAAAAAATCTGTGCTATCAAAAATATCGACCCAGTGAAAATGCCACTTTCATTTGTGTGTAGCAATATTAGTCACGTTAGTAATTATTCTTTTATCGACAACAAACTATTCAAGATACTTAAATCATGCCTGCCTGGCCCATTTACCTTTCTGTTGAAAGGCAATAGCAACCTTCCAAAACTCTTCAAGAAAAAAAATGTGGTGGGTATCCGTATTCCAGATAACAAAATTGCCTTAGCAATAGTTGAAGCCCTTGGCAACCCAATACTTTCTTCTTCTGTACCAATCAACGAAGACGAAATAGAATACAGCACTGACCCAGAACTTATCGAAGAATTTTTCGGCTCTCGTGTAGACTGTGTTATCGACGCAGGCATCGGCGAAACTGAGCCTTCTACCATCATCGACTGCACAGGGGATGAGATAGAGGTGAAGCGTAAGGGGAAGGGGATATTTATCCCAGAATGATTTTAAAGTGGAGCCGAATAAAAAGCGTACTTCTGCGTTACGCTTGCCTTCGAAATCCTCATTGCCTAGCGGCGATTCTGCTCACGCTCGGCATAGTTTAAGTAAACTTAACTCTGCTCTCACTAACTCGCAGAATTTACTGTAAACTCCGGTTTTGCTTGTGCAATTACATCTTTTTATTCAACTCCAATACATTTTCTTATTCTATTGCGAATAATGTTATAAATTATTACTTTTGTGAAAAGCTTGTTTTTATGGAAAAATATGTAATCATAGTGGCGGGAGGTAGCGGAAAGAGAATGGGAGGCGAAGTGCCAAAACAGTTTCTTCTTGTGGCAGGCAAACCTATTTTGATGCACACAGTAGAGGCTTTCACACGCACATCGAGCGATTTTAAATTTATATTGGTACTTCCTGAAGAACACTTTTCTACTTGGAATGCACTTTGCAACGAATATAATTTTTCTGTACCAATGCAAACGGTAGCAGGCGGAAAGGAAAGGTTCTTTTCTGTGAAAAACGCATTGGCTCACGTACCAATAGGAGCTCTTGTGGCTGTGCACGATGGTGTGCGTCCTTTTGTTTCAAAAGAAACTATAAATGAGGCTTTCTTGGTGGCTGCAGAAAAAGGTTCGGCAGTGCCTGTGATAGACGAAGTAGATTCGCTGCGCCACGTGTCGGAAGGTACTTCGCAAGCAGTAAATCGTTCTGACTACAAGCGAGTGCAAACTCCACAGGTGTTTCAATCTACCATACTTAAAAACGCTTATAATCAAGAGTTTTCTTCGCTTTTTACCGACGATGCATCTGTGGTAGAAAGCATTTCAGAGAAGATTGCTCTAACAAAAGGTAACGTAGAAAATATTAAACTTACCACCCCTCACGAACTACTTTTGGCAGAATCCTTAATTAATGGATATAAATAAAGCAGACATAAAATATTTGCCTGGAATGGGTCCGAAAAAGGCAGAATTGCTCAACAAAGAATTGGGCATTCACACCCTTTACGACCTTATAAATTACTTCCCATACAAATACATTGATAGGAGCAGATTTTATAAAATTTCAGAGATAGATAATGTAAACACTCATATCCAAATTCGTGGTCAGATAGTTGGTTTTTCGGTGAAAGGCGACGGCAAGGCCAAACGCCTAATAGCACTCTTTTCCGATGGCGAAAAAACTATCGAACTAATATTCTTTAAGGGTCTTAATTACATAACCGACGCTTACAAACTGCGCACTGACTATATTGTGTTTGGTAAGCCAAACTGTTTCAACGGAGTTTATAGTTTTGTGCATCCCGATATAGAACTTCCTACCGAAGACAGAATAAAGGGTTTTATGCCTCTGTATCACACCACAGAGAAAATGAAAACCCACGCAATGCATTCAAAAGCTTTGCAAAAGTTTATCTATTTGGCGCTAAAGCAGTTGCCTGAAAAACTTCCAGAAACTTTGCCTCAAAACATTAGAAAAAAACATGGCTTTATGGGGCTTTATCAAGCACTTTGGGAGATACATTTCCCTCACAATAGCAACCTTTTGGAACTAGCCAAAAGTCGTCTGAAATACGAGGAACTGTTCTACATTCAGCTTGCTATTTTGCGTCAAGCAAAAGGTATGCGTGCTGCTACATATGGGCATCAATTCCTTAAGGTGGGCGACACGTTTAACAACTTCTATCACAATCATTTGCCTTTCCCTCTTACAGAGGCTCAAAAACGTGTGATAAAGGAAATTCGTGCCGATATGCGTGGTCCAAAACAGATGAATCGCTTGCTTCAAGGCGATGTGGGTAGCGGTAAAACCATAGTGGCACTGTTGTGTATGCTTCTTGCTGTGGACAATAACTTTCAGGCTTGCCTTTTAGCTCCTACGGAAATCTTAGCAACCCAGCATTATTTGGGTCTTAAAGATCTGCTTGCAGGCACTGGCGTAACTGTGGAACTCCTTACTGGTAGCACCAAGAAAAAGGAGCGTGAACCTATTCACGAAATGCTTATAAAAGGCGAACTAAATATTCTTGTAGGCACTCATGCCGTGCTAGAGGATGGTGTGCAATTTGCAAATCTTGGGCTTGCCATAATCGACGAGCAACACCGTTTTGGAGTGGCTCAGAGGGCAAAAATGTGGGCGAAAAACACTCGTCCGCCACACGTGTTGGTAATGACTGCAACTCCAATTCCTCGCACTCTTGCCATGACTGTTTATGGCGATCTAGATGTGTCTGTGATAGACGAACTTCCTCCTGGTCGTAAGCCTATTCGCACCTATCATTTCTACGAAACAAAACGTCCAAACGTTTATAGTTTTATACACAAAGAACTTGCAGAGGGCAGACAAATTTATGTGGTTTATCCTCTGGTGAAAGAGTCTGAAAAAATAGACTTAAAGAACGTGGAAGAGGGCTATGAGTCTATGAAACATATCTTCTCTGAAGTTCAGGTGAGTATGGTGCACGGCAAAATGAAACCTGCCGACAAAGACAGTGAAATGCAGGCTTTTGTGCAAGGTGAAACGCGCATTCTTGTGGCAACCACTGTGATAGAAGTGGGGGTGAACGTGCCAAATGCTTCGGTAATGGTGATTGAAAATGCAGAACGTTTTGGACTTTCGCAACTACACCAACTTCGTGGTCGTGTAGGACGTGGTGCAGAGCAGTCGCACTGCATTCTTATGACAAAATATGAAATCTCAGAAGACACTCGCAAGCGTCTTGCCATAATGACCGAAACCAATGACGGCTTCAAAGTAGCAGAGGCCGACCTTCAACTTCGTGGTCCTGGCGATCTAGATGGCACTATGCAAAGTGGTCTTCCTTTTGCTCTTCACATAGCAAACCTTGTGCGCGACGGTGGCGTTCTCCAACAAGCCCGCACCGACGTGCAAGAACTCCTTACCCAAGACCCAACCCTCCAACACCCAGAAAACTCATTCCTAACTGCACAGTTAAAGTTGCGTGCAACTGACGCCATAAATTGGTCTATGATAAGTTAAAAACTCCTAATTACTCGCTACGCTCATGATTTTTGGGTGCGCATTAGCTTCGCTGAAGTTGCTTGCGTTCGGCATAATCAAAGCAAACTTTGCTTCTGCTCTCACTTATACGCAACATTCGGCAAATTAAGTGAACTTATTTGCACTCGGTTTGCACAAAAATTCGTACATTTGTAAATTAATTTGCAATAAAAGTATATAAATTTACAAGATATGAATTTTAACAAGTTGATAGCCAAACTGTTTGGTACAAAATCAGACCGAGATTTAAAAGAAATTATGCCTTATGTGGATAAGGTAAATGCTATATATCCTACCATCGCTGCAATGGATGTGAACGATATGCGTGCGCGTTTGCAAGAAATACGTGCCGAAATCCAATCAGCTGGTGCAGAAAAAAGAGAAAAAATTAACGCAATTAAGGCAAATGTTGAAAATACAGACCTTTCTGAACGTGAAAATCTATATGCACAAGTAGATAAGCTAGAAAAAGAAATTCTAGAAGAACTAGAAAAAGCGTTAGATAAAAACCTTTCAGAAGTTTTTGCTATTATCAAAGATACAGCACGTCGTTTCAAGGAAAACGAAGAGTTGCGCGTAAAAGCAACAGATTTCGACCGCAAACTTGCTGTTAAACACGACTTCGTGGAAATTGATGGTGACGATGCTATCTACTTCAATAGCTGGGAAGCAGGTGGTAATCTCCTAAAATGGGAAATGGTTCACTACGATGTGCAACTTATTGGTGGTGTGGCACTTCACAAAGGTAAAATTGCCGAAATGCAAACTGGTGAAGGTAAAACATTGGTTGCTACCCTTCCAGTATTCCTTAACGCCTTGACAGGCAACGGTGTACACGTGGTAACAGTGAACGACTACCTATCAAAACGTGACTCTGAATGGATGGGACCACTTTATATGTTCCACGGACTTTCTGTAGATTGTATTGATAAACACAAACCAAATTCAGATGCTCGTCGCGAAGCTTACAATGCCGACATTACCTTTGGTACAAATAACGAATTTGGTTTCGACTACCTTCGTGACAATATGGCTTCTTCTCCACTAGATTTAGTGCAAAGAGCTCACAATTATGCAATTGTCGATGAGGTCGACTCAGTTCTTATCGACGATGCTCGTACTCCACTTATCATTTCTGGTCCTGTTCCAAAAAACACAGACCAACTATTTGAACAATATCGTTCTCGCGTAGAGCACATTGTTGCCGAACAAAAGAACTATGTTGTTAAAATTTTAGCGGAAGCTAAACGTCTGCTTGCTTCAGAAAATCCAAAAGACAGAGAACAAGGAAATATTTTACTTTTCCGTAGTTTCAAAGGTCTTCCAAAAAATAAAGCTCTTATCAAATTTCTTAGCGAACATGGTGTAAAAGCAGGTATGCTTGCCACAGAAGCTATTTACATAGAGCAAAACAACCGTCGTATGCACGAAATCACAGACGAACTTTTCTTTGTGATTGACGAAAAACACAATAGCATCGAGCTTACCGACAAAGGTATAGACCTTATCTCTGCCGATGTAGATGATCCTCAATTCTTCGTGTTACCAGACGTAGGCTCAGAAGTGGCAGCTATTGAGGCTTCTGCATTAAGCGCTCAAGAAAAACTTGCTAAAAAAGATGAGGTTCTTCAAGATTACGCTATCAAATCTGAACGTGTTCACACTATAAATCAGTTGCTTAAAGCTTATACATTGTTTGAAAAAGACGACCAATATGTGGTTATTGACAACAAAGTAATGATTGTTGACGAACAAACAGGTCGTATTATGGATGGACGCCGTTATTCGGATGGTCTTCACCAAGCTATTGAGGCAAAAGAACGTGTACAAGTAGAAGCTGCTACCCAAACATTTGCTACCATTACCCTTCAAAACTACTTCCGTATGTACCACAAACTAGCAGGTATGACAGGTACAGCAGAAACAGAAGCAGGTGAGTTTTGGGATATTTATAAACTAGATGTAGTGGTTATTCCTACAAATAAACCTATTGCTCGTATTGATATGAACGATAGAGTTTATAAAACCAAACGTGCAAAATACAACGCAGTAATCAAAGAAATTGAAGATTTGGTGGCTCAAGGTCGCCCAGTACTTGTGGGTACTACTTCTGTAGAAATTTCTGAACTTTTAAGTAAAATGCTTAATATCAGAAAATTACCGCATCAAGTATTGAATGCTAAACTTCACCAAAGAGAGGCAGATATTGTGGCACAAGCAGGTCGTCCTGGTACAATTACCATTGCAACCAATATGGCTGGTCGTGGTACCGACATCAAACTTACTCCAGAAGCAAAAGAGGCTGGTGGTCTTGCAATTATTGGTACCGAGCGTCACGAAAGCCGTCGTATAGACCGTCAGTTGAGAGGTCGTTCTGGTCGTCAAGGTGACCCAGGTTCTTCTGTGTTCTTCATTTCTTTTGAAGACGATTTAATGCGTCGTTTCGGTTCTGACCGTATTGTTAAACTGCTTGACAGGCTTAACTACGACGAAAATGAGGTGCTAGAACACTCAATGTTCAACTCTCAAATAGAAAAATCTCAAAAGAAAGTGGAAGAAAACCACTTTGGTGTGCGTAAACACCTACTAGAATACGACGACGTAATGAACTCTCAACGTAAAGTTATTTATACTCGTCGTCGCCACGCTCTTATGGGTGAACGTATCGGTATCGATATTCTAAATATGATTTACGATGGTGTATCAAATCTTGTAGAACAATATCTTGCAACAGAAGATATGAATACACTACGTCTGGAAATGCTTCGTTGGTTCTCTATCGACCTTCAAGTAGAAGAAGGTTGGAGAAAGAAAAAACACGAAGACCTAACCGAAACTATTTACCAAAAAGTAGTAGAAGTATTCAAACGTAAAATCGAAAAAACAGCAGAAATTGCATACCCTGTTATTAAAAACGTTTATGAAACTCAAGGTTCACAATACAAAAACATTATCGTGCCATTTACCGATGGTAAACTAATGTATAATATCCCAGTAAACCTAGAAGAAGCATACAACACACAAGGTAAAGAGATAGTAAAAGCATTCCAAAAACAAGTTTTACTTCACACTATCGACGAAGCTTGGAAAGAACACTTACGTGAACTAGACGAACTTCGTGGTTCAGTACAAAATGCTAGCTACGCTCAAAAAGACCCACTTCTAATCTACAAATTAGAATCATTTGGTCTGTTCAAAAAACTTATAGAAAACGTAAACTATAAAGCTATTACAATATTAATGCGTGCTCAAATCCCAGTTAAAGAAGGAGATGAAGTGCGCGAAGCCGCTCCAGAACGTCGCACCGACCGTAGCAAATATCAAGAGCAAAAATCAGATATTATGCGTGCAGGCGAGCAAGACACTCGCGAAAAACAAAAACAACAACCAGTGCGCGTAGAAAAGAAAGTAGGACGTAATGAGCTTTGCCCTTGTGGTAGTGGTAAGAAATACAAACATTGCTGCGGCAAGTAGTCGATTGATTTTAAGAGGTGATTTTTACGTTGCCCTCGTCTTCGAAATCCTCATTTAGGTCACTAAACTCCGGTTTCTCAGACTTCGGGACGCCTAAAAATCCCTCTCTTAAAATACAATCTTTAGAGAATAAAGTTAAATATAGATTTTAAAGTAGGGAGTGGTTAGGTTAACTCCTAACTCCTAACTCCTAACTCCTAACTATGAACAATTTATTATTAAGTATAACCTGGAACGTTGACCCTATTGCATTCTCAATTGGGAGTGTAACGGTGCGTTGGTATGGATTGCTATTTGCTATAGGATTTCTTTTAGCAGTATTTATGCTAAACAAGATATTTAAAGCAGAAAAATATCCAGACGACTGGGCAGACAAAACCTTCCTTTATATTATAGTAGGGGTGGTAATAGGTGCAAGACTAGCTCACGTGTTTTTCTACGATTGGGCTTATTATAAAGACCATTTATCAGAAATACTTATGGTATGGCACGGTGGGTTAGCATCGCACGGAGGTGTGCTTGGTGGTGTTATTGCAATGATTTTGCTGTGTAAAAAAGTAATGAAAAAACCATTGCTTTGGTTAGGCGATAGAGTCTTTGCGGTGGCAGGCATCACAGCTGCGAGCATCCGTATGGGAAACCTTATGAACTCAGAAATCTATGGCTGTGAAACCACGCTTCCTTGGGGCTTTAAGTTTTTGAGAGATTTTCCAAACTTACCAGTAGACGCAGTGCCAGTTTGTCACCCTACACAAATATATGAGGCACTTGCATACTTTAGTATGTTCCTAGTTCTTATGTTCCTATATTGGAAAAAAGACTTTGGCAAAAAATACACAGGTATGCTATTTGGTATAGGTTTCATTTGGGTGTTCCTATTTAGATTTATAATAGAATTTATCAAAAACGACCAATCAGATTTTGAAGCTGATATGGTACTAAATATGGGACAATTGCTTAGCATCCCATTTATTATTTATGGTATTTATTTAGTAATAAAAGCGATTAAGAAATGATACAACTATTTTTAATATTCTTAATATGTATAGTATTCTTGGTTGTTTTTGTAATACTGCGAGTCCTATCTGGAGTAAAGGAACTATTGTTTGGACAAAGAAGTTATTCAAACAACGATAAACAAGAATATAAAAAACCTGAAGATGCAGAATCTGCTATAAAAAATAAAAGATTTGACAAATCTAAAGCAGAAGACGTAGAATATGAAGTAATAAAAGAATAAAATAATATGGCAAAAGAATTAACATCGAGAGCTGAGAATTACTCACAATGGTACAATGATTTAGTGTTGAAAGCAGACCTTGCAGAAAACTCTGCAGTGCGTGGTTGTATGGTAATTAAACCTTATGGTTATGCTATTTGGGAGAGAATGCGCGACGAATTAGACAGAATGTTTAAAGAAACAGGTCACGTAAATGCATATTTTCCACTTTTCATTCCAAAATCTTTCTTAAGCAAAGAAGCAGACCACGTAGAAGGTTTTGCAAAAGAATGTGCTGTGGTTACTCACTATAGACTTAAACAAAATCCTGATGGTCCTGGTGTGGTTGTAGACCCAGAAGCAAAACTAGAAGAAGAACTTATTGTTCGTCCAACATCAGAAACCATTATTTGGAGTACATACAAAAACTGGATTCACTCATATCGCGACCTTCCAATCCTTTGTAACCAATGGGCAAACGTGGTTCGTTGGGAAATGCGTACACGTCTTTTCCTACGTACAGCAGAGTTCCTATGGCAAGAAGGTCACACCGCTCATGCTACAGAGGCAGAAGCATTAGAAGAAACAGTAAAAATGCTTCATGTTTATGGTGATTTTGCAGAAAAATTCTTAGCTATCCCTGTTATTAGAGGTGTGAAATCTGCAAACGAACGTTTCGCAGGTGCGCTAGAAACATTCTGTATCGAAGCACTAATGCAAGATGGTAAAGCGCTTCAAGCAGGTACATCTCACTTCCTTGGTCAAAACTTTGCTAAGGCATTTGATGTTACCTTTATGAACAAAGAAAACAAACAAGAGCTAGTTTGGGCTACATCTTGGGGTGTTTCTACTCGTTTGATGGGTGCACTTATCATGACTCACTCAGACGACAACGGTCTTGTTCTTCCTCCAACACTTGCTCCAATTCAAGTGGTGATTGTGCCTATTTACAAAACGGAAGAACAACTAAATGCTATCAAAGCAAAAGTAGATGCACTATCTGCAGAGCTTAAAGCAGCAGGCATTAGAGTGAAATTCGACGACGATGACACCAAAAAACCAGGTTGGAAATTTGCAGAATACGAACTTAAAGGTGTGCCAGTGCGCTTAGCAATGGGTGCCCGCGACCTAGAAAACAACACTGTAGAAGTGGCACGTCGTGATACCTTAACCAAAGAAACAGTTTCATTCGACGGTTTGGTAGGTTATATCCAAAACTTACTTACCGACGTTCAAAACAATATTTTCCAAAAAGCTGTTGATTATCGCACTTCTGTTACTCGTGAAGTAAACTCATACGAAGAGTTCAAAGTAGAAATCGAGAAAGGTGGTTTCCTACTTTGCCACTGGGACGGCACTCCAGAAACAGAAGAACTTATCAAACAAGAAACCAAAGCGACTATCCGTTGTATTCCTCTAGAAGGCGACAAAACTCCAGGTGTCTGCATGGTAACCGGCAAGCCTTCAAAACAAAGAGTTGTGTTCGCAAGAGCATATTAATGAATGGCGTCTATAGACAGTAAGAAAATATTATTTAATACAATATTCTTATACATTAGGATAATTGTCTCAATTGTTATTTCCCTGTGGACCGTTCCTATTATTTTAGGTACACTCGGTGTAGAGGATTATGGTATCTATAATCTTGTGGCAGGGATAATAGCAATGCTTTCTTTCCTAAATATTTCAATGATAGTCTCTACTCAGAGATATATGTCTGTTTCCTTAGGGAAGGAAGATAAGAGTATATTACCTAATGTATTTAATGCAAGTATTGTAATTCATTTTCTTCTGGGATTAGTTATAGTAGCTATGTTAGAAGTCTGTTCTTTATTTGTTTTTGATGGTTTTCTTAATATAAATCCAGAAAGAATTGACGCTTCTAAGCTATTATTTCAATTCTTAATAGCGAATATGTTTGTAATGGTAATGTCTGTTCCTTTTGATGCAGCAATTAATGCCCATGAGGATATGATGTTCTTCTCTATTGTAAGCATATTTGAGTATGGTTTAAGACTTTTACTTGCATTCGCCTTGGCGTATATTAGTGTAGACAAATTACCATTCTATGGATTCGGTTTATTATGTATAACTATTATTGTATTTGTAATAAAGTTTGTATTTAGGTATTATAAATACCCTAGTTTAAGAATAAAGTTGAGAAATAAAATTGATTTTTCTTTAATGAAATCAATGTTGAAATTTACAGGATTTAATGTTGTAAGTAGTTTCTCTTTGGTTGCATCAAGACAAGGTCTGGCGGTTTTCTATAACTTATTCTTTGGAACAATAGCAAATACGGCTTATGGTATAGCAAATCAAATCAATGGAGCGTTGAGCTATTTCTCTACGACATTGCCAAATGCTATGAATCCACAAATAATGCAAAGTGAGGGGGCTAATGATAGGCAAAAGGTAATATCAATGTCTTTAATATCTTCAAAACTTTCTACTATAATATTAGCTTGTGTAGTGGTACCATTGATATTAGAAATGCCATATGTGTTGCAGTTGTGGTTGAAAGAAGTGCCATTATATACCGTAGAATTGTGTCGCTTAATTTTGATATTGTCAATATTTTACCAATTATCTACTGGTCTAATGTCGTCTGTACAGGCGGTGGGTAATATTAGGAATTATCAGCTATCTGTATCTGCTTTATACCTAATTATATTGCCAATCACTTATGTCGCATTAATATATTATAAAGATATTAGAATACCACTTATTGTTTCTATAGTAATGGAAATAATAACTTTATTGGTAAGAATAGCATTTGCAAATAAATTGGTGGGAATTAAGTGGAAAGACTTTATAGGTGGCATAGTGGCGCCACTTATGATATGTATCTTACTATCTTTTATTGCTCCATATTTTGTTGTGAAGGCATTAGAACCATCTATAGGAAGAGTTATACTAACAACTGTGACTTTTTTGCCAATATTTTTTAGTATATTATGGGTGATTGTTCTAAATAATTCAGATAAGAATTTTACCAAGAACTTATTGTCAATTGCAAAAAATAAAATACTTAGGAGATAAAATATATGAGAATAGGCCTAATCGCATATCATGCGGCATCAAATTTTGGTGCTTCACTTCAGTTATTATCTACATATTCTTTTTTTAAGAACAGAGGTGATGAACCTGTAATAATAAACTGGGTGGTAGAAGATTTTGAGGAATTCTATAAAGTAAGAACTCCTAAAATTCAAGAAGAATGCTTGTTGGAATTTAGAAAAAACTATTGGACAGAGACTTCTTTATGTAGAACATCTCAAGATGTAGCAAAAGTAATTGATGACGAGAAATTAGAGGCGGTAATAATAGGTAGTGATGCAGTTGCTCAAAATTTTTCTCCGTTTTATCTTGTTCCAAAGTATAAATTAGGTCTTATTAATACACCGACATCAGACAGACAATTCCCAAATGTATTTTGGGGTGAATTTATTAAATATCTTAAAAGAGATATTCCTGTGGTAGTGATGTCTGCATCTTCTCAAGATTCTCCATATAAGACATTCTCTGCAGAGGTTTGCGAGCAAATGCATCAATGTATAAAAAGATATTCATATTGTTCGGTACGTGATACTTGGACACAAGAGATGTTTAGGTATGTTACTAAAAATGAGATTGTACCAGAGGTTACTCCAGACCCTGTATTTGCATTTAATATTAATGCTGGTGGATTAATTCCTACAAGAGAAGAGATTCTTAAGAAATTTAATTTACCAGAAAAATACTTTGTTATAAGTTTCTTGGCCAAACCAGCAGTTTCTCAAGAGTGGCTAAGTAAATTTGAAAAACTTGCTAAAGAGAAAGGAATTGCATGCGTAATGTTACCTTTTTCTTATAAAAAATCATTAGGAGAAACAGAAAATGCTATTAATCTACCTTTATCTCCAATAGAGTGGTATGCTCTAATTAAATACTCATGTGGTTATATAGGACATAATATGCATCCAATAGTTGTATCTTTGACTAATAATGTTCCATTCTTTAGTTTTGACAACTATGGACGTGCAAGAGTTAAGAATCTATTCACAAATGATTCTTCAAGCAAGATTAGACATATATTGTCTATTGCAGATATGTTAGATTACAGAGTTCCTTGTATCTTTAGATTCTTTAAATCGCCAAAACCAGAGTTTGTTCTTGAAAAGATTTTGTCTTTTGATAAAACAAAAACTACAAAATTCAGAACAGAATATTATAAGAAGTATTCTGACATGATGAACAAAATAATACAAGTTATAGAAAAATAGATTATAGTAAAGTTGTAGTTATTTTAGATGTATCAATAAAATTGTGAAAAATTATAATGGGGTATAGCACACCTTATATTGTTTTAAATATAATATTTTTAATATTATCTGTCTTGTCTTTTGCAAGTAAGAAAGAATCTACTCAAAAACAATGGGCATTATTATCTGCGATTGTTTTTATTGTCTTTTTTGCTTTTAGGGGTTATGTTCAGACCGATACTTTAAACTATTATAATCTTTTTGAAAGGCTTCCTAGTATATTTACACAATTTCCGGACGATCCAGATTACGACACGGGATTTCTTGTTTATATGTCAATAATTAAATCAATAGGATTCTCCTATAATCATTTTATCTTTATTAGTAGTGTTATAGATTTGATATTATTGACAATACTCTTTAGACAGTATTTCTCGTATAAATATTATGCATTCTATTTTTATATATTCCTAATATTTACAGGGTTTGAGTATGAGTTTAATTTGATGAGGAATATTAAGTCTGTATTATTATTTCTAATATCCATAAAGTATATATATTCACGTGATTTTGTAAAATTTCTTGTATTAAATCTGATAGGGCTAACATTCCATTGGTCTTCTATTGTATTTATACCTTTGTATTTCTTTATTCATAAAGAACTTTCTCTAAGGGTATTATGTGTGTTCTTTTTTATAGGGATATCCATATATTTTTTAATGCCATATTTGTTGCATCCAATGTTGAAATTTATTTCTAATATTTTTCAGGGATTCACATTTGTAGAAAAAATAGAAACATACTTAGAGTTAAAAAAGTATAGTATGGGTAAGAAGTTTGGATTAGTTGATATAATATCGATAATATGGTATCTATTAATGTTGATTTCCTATAATAGAATAAAAGAGACATCATCATATAGTATATGCTTTGTTAACTTATTTGTTATATGCTTTATTTTCTCCTGCATGTCTTCAGGAATGGTTATATTTAGACAACGTGTGGCAGTATTATTTGAACCAGCTGCTTGGGTGTTGTTTGTTTGGATTCTAAAAGCCCAAAATGATCTTAAAAATAAGCTTTTTGTATTCAGTATGATTGCGTTATTTGGTTTGTTGATACCACTTAGAAGATTTAAAAACGACATATTGTATGAATATGATAATATCCTTCTTAATGAGAAAATTATTTCGATAGAAGAAAGAACTGAGAGATTCCAAAAAATTAAGTTAGATAAAGAAAAAGAATTAAATAATAAAAAATAAATTTTATGATTTTAGTTACAGGGACATATCCACCAGAAAGATGTGGAGTTGCAGATTATAGTGCTAGATTGTTAGAAACAGAAACTGCACGCAAAAACTCTTGGAAATTAGTCTATACAAAAGAAACTAAATTAAAAAATTGTAAGCAATATATTCGTGAAATAAATGCTTTAAATGACAATGAAATAAATATTCAATATCCATCTCGTGGTTATATGAATAGTTTACTTCCACATATTTTATGTCTTTATTACAGATTGTTTACCAAAAAGAAGATTTCTACCACTATTCATGAGTATACTCAATTAGGTTGGAAAGGAAGGTTGATGTCGGCAATTTTCTTTATTTGCTCGCATAAACTCATCTTTACAAATCCATTTGAGAGAGATGCGGCAGTAAAAGCAGTAAAAAGTGTTGCTAAAAAAAGTGCTATTATCAAGATATATTCAAACATTCCTACTTCTAAAAAATTAAAAAGTATAGAAGATAGAAAATATGATATAGGCTATTTTGGATACATAAGACCAGCAAAAGGTATAGAAGAGTTTATAAATGTAGTTGGGGAATTAAATAAAGTGGGAAAGGTAAATGCATATATTCTAGGTCAGACATTGCCAGATTTAAAGGAATACGCCGAAGAAATCTATAAAAATGCCACTGCTGCAGGAATAACATTGTTAGGAAGTAAACCAGACGACGAAACTGCAGACATATTAGCCGATACAAAAATTGGTTATCTGCCTTTGCCTGATGGTTTATCTGAGCGTCGCGGGTCTTTCCTTGCGTATGCAAAAAATCAATCTATTATTATTGCCAATAATGGTCCTTTTGTTTCTGATGAATTAAGAAAACATCTTATAATAGTTGATAATCCACAGCAAGCGCAACAACAATTGGAACAAGTATTGAAGGCTTCTGTTGATGAGAATAATAAAAAACAATCTTCTGTAATTAAATATATAACAGATGAATTGCCTTCTTCATGGGATGATGTAGTTATGAATTATATTAATTTTCTAAATCATGTCTAAAACTAAATTAATAGCAATCTATTTCCCTCAGTTTCACAACATTCCAGAGAATGATGAGTGGTGGGGACGTGGTTTTACAGATTGGCAATTGGTGAAAGATGCCAAACCATTGTACAAAGGTCATCATCAGCCTCGTGTGCCAATAGATGAAGATTATTATAATCCTTGCAATGTTGAGACTCTGTCTAAGCAGATAGACCTTGCAAAAGCTTATGGCGTAGGTGGTTTTATGTTTTATCATTATTGGTTTGATGGCAAGTTGATTCTGGAAAAACCATTGGAAACTTTCTTGAATAATCCACAACTAGATATGCCATTTTGTCTTTCATGGGCAAATCCATCATGGACTCGTCAATGGAAAGGTAATAATGAAGTGTTGCAAAAACAACAACACCTAACAGATAAAGCTCTATGGCGAAAGCATTTTGATTATCTTTTACCATTCTTTAAAGATAAAAGAGCATTGAAAATGGATGGTAAACCTATGTTTGTTATCTATGTGCCAGAAATTGTAAATAATGCAGGTGAAATGTTTGCTTGTTGGAATGAGTGGGCAAAAGAAAATGGACTACCAGGTATTTACTTTGTAGCAACAAAAGGATATGATTTTGCAAATCCTTCTTTCTTGCAATCATATCAAGCTATGCTTAAATTCCAACCTCGTGAGGCGAATACTTCGGCAAAAAACAAAAAGGTTTCTGGAGTCTATAAATTGAGTGCATTATTCCGCAAACTACCACAAAGTTGGCAAGCAAAATTGGTAGAATGGCGAATCAAATTTAAAGGTGTAACATTCCATTCTACAAAAAATGTATGGGATATTATTTTAAACCATGCATATGAAAATGACTATTCTCAATATCCTTTACAAATTTTTGAGAGTGCGTTCTTTGAGTGGGATAATACTGCTAGATATGCTAAACGAGCTAATATCTTTACAGAAACAACCTTAGAAGAAAAACGTGAGTTTTTTGAGCAGTTGCATAAAAAATCACTAGAGGCAAATGCTCCATATTTATTCTTCAATGCTTGGAATGAATGGTCTGAAGCTGCATATCTAGAACCAGACAAACAAAATGGTTATTCCCACCTAGAAATAATAAAAGAAACGGTTAAATGATAACAGCATCTATTGTTATATATCATCCACACAAGGATATGCTTAAAACGCTATTAGACAGTGTAAAAGAATCTTATAGTGTGGATAAATTGTGGATTATTGACAATGCTCCTTCTATTGAAAATGATTGGGTAAAAACCTATCTGCCATATATAGACTATGTAGAGAATGAAAATACTGGCTATGGTCATGCTCACAATATAGCAATGCGCAGAGCAGTAGAAGCGGGTAGCACTTATCATGTTATTTTAAATCCTGATATAGAATTTTCAGCAAATGCATTAAAGGAGTTAGCGTCCTATATGGATAAAAATGCAGAAGCAGGATGGGTAATGCCAAAGGTATTGTATCCTAATGGAGATATCCAATATTTGTGCAAAAAACTTCCTACTCCTTTTAATCTTTTCTTGCGTCGTTTCCTTCCTGCATGGAATTGGGTAAAGAAAATGGACGAAGATTTTGAATTAAGACATACAGGATATGACAAGGAAATGAACGTGCCATTCCTTTCTGGTTGTTTTATGTTCTTAAGAGTAGAAACAATAGCGAAACACAACTTATATTTCGACGAACGTTTCTTTATGTATTGTGAAGATTTAGATTTATCTCGCAGGTTTAATCAGGTTAGTAAGAATATGTATTATCCAGCAGTAAGCATCATTCACAATCATGAAAAGGGTTCATACAAGAGCAAAAAACTAATGATGTGTCATATTCAATCTGTAATTAAATACTTCAATAAGTGGGGATGGATATTTGATAAGGAGAGAAAAATTATTAATAGAAAACTATAATTGTAATATGGTAGTTATTAATTGTAAATGTCTACAAAATATTTCTTTAAAAGATAAAACCTGGATTCATAGGGGGGGTAGTGTAGATTATTATTACATACCAAGTTCTGTAGAAGAGTTGATAGAGGTGGGTAAGAGTTTATACTTAGAGGAAAGAGATTTTATTGCTGTTGGACATACATCAAATATTTACTTTAAAGACTCGTTTAATATAGATTCTATTGTAGATACAAAGAAACTTACAGAATTTAATGTTTTAGATGATGAGACTTTAGTTGCCGATTGTGGGGCACACATGAGTAAAATCTCTCAATATTGTGTGGAAAATGGTGTTGTTGGATATGAGGGGATGATTAATCTTCCTGGTACAGTAGGTGGTGCAATTGTAAATAATTCTGGTTGCTATAATTGTGGTATAGATAAAGTTTTGAAATCTATAGATTTGTTGACCCCACAAGGTGATATAATAAATATTACAAATAAGGAATTAGGTTATACTTTTAGAAATTCTAAATTAAAATCAGGAGAACTAAAGGGCATTGTTTTACGTGCATATTTAGATATTTCAAATAAAGGGAATGTAGAGGAACTAAAGAAAATTGCATTAGAAAATACTTCTAATAGAAAGGAAACTCAAGATCCTCCTGCTTATAATTTAGGAACAACAGTCAATTTCTCTATATACAAATCTAATTTCAGGAATATCTTTATAAGATTAATCTCAAAGGTACTAGTAGTCTTAATAAGAGATTTACAAAAAAGGAATAGAACTTTGAAGAATCTTATCTTATTTATGTATGGGAAACGTTCTCTTGCAAAATATATATCAGACAAAAGAATGCAATGCTTCCTTTGGAAGGATGAAAAAGCAGATTTGTATTTTGAGGAATACTTAAAACTTATTGATGAGGTTTACACACATTATTCTGTAGAAATTGAAATAAAAGAGAGGAAGATAATATTGTAATCTTAAAAATACATAAAACTGACTCTGTCGATGTGCTGAAGGTAAAATAAAACCATTACCTTTGCACCGAATTTAAAAATATATGTTATGAAAAAGCTTAATTTAATTTCATTAGTGTTATGTGTTTTATGTTTGGCTTCTTGTGCGGGCGACAAAGAACCAGTAAATCCACAAGCGGGAAACTTATCTTCTGTAATTGAAGCAGACCCAGAACTTCTAGTAGCTGGTCAATGGATAGAATTTGAAGTAGAAGAAACCACACCTCCAACACAAGGTTATAGTTCAAAAGAGGTTACATGGTATGCGAATAATGTGCCTGTATTAGATTTCTACTGCACAGAAGATGACAATGAATACAAGACAGTGGTGCTGCTTGCAAAAGATGCATCTGAAGTAACCATCAAGATAAAAATTGTTTATAAATATGGTTCAAAAGAAGTTGTGGCTGCAAAAGAGCAAACTTTTGTTGTGGCTAAACCAGATGTACACCAATTTGTGTGGGGTTGCTCAGAAGATGTTGTTGAAGACAATCTAAATGTGTACGTAGAGGAAAAAGAAAATTCACTTTTCTTTCCTGAAATAGTATCAGAATATTGGCAAGATGGCAATACCAAAAGTGTAATAGCAAATTATGAGTTTAGCGCAGATAAACTTATTAAAATTACAGAAGGTTATGCAGAAGCATTGGCAGATACCTCAGATAAATCTTACAAAAAAATAACTTACAACTATACAAGAGCACTTCACAATCTGTCTAATGCATTTGGTATGACAGAAATAGGCGGCGATTGGCTAGCGCAACCAACTGAAGAAGAAATGGATGCAGTTGCAGCAGTTACCGAAGGATATTCAGTTGCTACAGATGCAGAAAAGGTAATTGTAGGTAAAGCGATAGCAGCAGGAAAACTAGAACTAGTAACAGTTTCAAATGGTACAACAAATACTAAAGTAGAGTTCTCAGTGTTCTTAAATGCCGAAGGAGTGCCAACTTATATGATGGTTTTTGTGCCAAATAAATAAAAAATCTAATAATTCTTCAAAAAAAAGTGCGAACCGTTTGCAATTTTAAAAATTAGCAGTACATTTGCATCATAATTTGTTACAAAACACATGAGAAACACATTCTTTACATACTTTTATTACTATTTTTACTTTATCACAAAGTAGAACGGGTTTTGATGTATGTATGTGAAAGAAGATAATTAATCAAATATATTGAATCCCGTTCCTTCAGGAGCGGGATTTTTTAATTTTAATAACTAGAGATATGAGAAAAGTAGCAATTCAGGGAGTAGCAGGCTGTTTCCACGATATAGCGGCTCGTCAGTTTTTCAGTGAGGAAAAGATAGAGAGTATTCCATGCGAAACTTTTAAGAGTCTTTTTGCTACAATTAAAAAGGATAATTCTATTTTAGGAGCTGTGGCTATTGAAAATACCATAGCAGGAAGTTTGCTTCCAAATCACAATATGCTTAAAGAGAGTGGCTTAACCATTCTAGGAGAAACAAAACTTCGCATCGAGCACAATTTGGTTGCCCTTCCTGGACAAAAAATCTCAGATATTACAGAGGTGCTTTCTCACCCAATGGCTCTTATGCAATGCGAAGATTTCCTATCTCAATATCCAAACCTTAAAGCAGTGGAGGCAGACGACACTGCAGCAAGTGCAAAAATGATTGCCGAACAAGGCATTATGGGTAAAGCTGCTATCTGTAGCAAACTAGCTGCTGAAATTTATGGCTTAGAAATCCTAGCCGAAGGCATCGAAACCAACAAACGAAACTTTACTCGTTTCCTTATTGTGGCAGACCCATGGACTGCAGAAGATTACCTAAAAGATAAAACCGTAGACAAAGCTTCTGTGGTGTTCACATTGCCTCACGACGAGGGTGCACTAGCAAAAGTGCTATCAGTTCTATGGTTTTACCATATAAATTTAACAAAAATCCAGTCGCTGCCAATAGTTGGGCGCGAATGGGAGTATCAGTTCTATATCAACCTAACGTTCTCTAACTATTTGTCCTATTCACAAGCCATGGATGCCATTCGCCCATTCACGAAAGATTTACGAGTGTTAGGAGAATATGAGGCATATAGTGGATAAAATAATTTTTATAAACAAAAACAAAAAACACAATAATATGAAAGACTTACAACCAATTTTATTACCAGGAATGAGCACCGACCGTCCGCTAATCATAGCAGGACCATGTAGTGCAGAAACAGAAGAACAAGTAATGGCCACAGCGCTAGAACTATCTAAAAACGGCATACCAGTGTTCCGTGCAGGTATCTGGAAACCACGTACAAAGCCAGGAGGTTTTGAAGGCGTAGGAGTAGAAGGTCTACCTTGGTTGCAACGTGTGAAAGCAGAAACAGGTATGTTTGTAGGCACAGAAGTAGCTACAGCAAAACATATAGAAGAAGCCCTAAAACACGGCATCGACATACTTTGGATTGGTGCTCGCACCTCTGCAAACCCATTTGCAATGCAAGAAATTGCAGACGCACTTCAAGGTGTAGACATTCCAGTGTTGGTGAAAAACCCAGTAAACCCAGACATAGAACTTTGGATTGGCGCAATGGAACGCCTTTACAACGCAGGCATTCGCAAACTTGGTGCTATTCACCGTGGATTCAGCACATACGACAAAAAAATCTATCGCAACCTACCACAATGGAATATTCCTATTGAGCTTCGTCGCCGTTATCCAAACCTTCCTATCATCTGCGACCCATCTCACATAGGTGGCAAACGCGAACTTATTGCTCCACTTTGCCAACAAGCTATGGACTTAGGTTTCGACGGACTTATGATAGAATCTCACTGCAATCCAGACAAAGCATGGAGTGACGCAGCTCAACAACTTACTCCAGATATTCTAGATTATGTAATTGATACATTGGTAATTAGAGATATGAAAAAAGAATCAGAAAGTTTAACAACATTGCGTAAACAAATCGACTCTACCGACAACGAGCTATTAGAACTACTTGCAAAACGTATGAAAATTTCTCGTGAAATCGGTATCTACAAAAAAGAACACAATATGCAAGTGCTTCAAACAGGCCGTTACGACGAAATTATGCAAAAACGCATTATTATGGGCGAACGCCTAGGTATGTCTGCGGACTTCATTCGTAAATATCTAGAAGCAGTACACGAAGAGTCTGTACGTGTTCAAATGGAAGTTATTAAATAAAAACTAAAACGCCGTGATAACACCAGCAAAAAGACTAGAAACAGTACAAGAGTACTATTTCTCACGCAAGCTAAAAGAAGTGGCAGAAATGAATGCCAAAGGTCTAGACGTGATAAGTTTAGGCATCGGTAGCCCAGATATGCCACCTTCAGAAAACACAATTAAAAAACTTTGTGAAACCGCGCCACTACCAAATGTGCACGGTTATCAACCATACGTTGGCATCCCAGAGCTTCGCCAAGGCTTTGCAGACTTTTACAAACGTTGGTACAATGTAGAACTAAACCCAGCTACTGAAATTCAACCACTTATAGGTTCAAAAGAGGGTATTCTACATGTTACACTCGCATTTGTAAATCCTGGCGAAAAGGTACTTGTGCCAAATCCAGGTTACCCAACATATTCATCACTTAGCACCCTTCTTGGTGCTGAGGTGGTATATTACGACCTAAAAGAAGACCAAAACTGGCAACCAGACTTCGAGGCACTAGAAAATATGGATTTGACCGACGTGAAACTAATGTGGGTAAACTATCCAAATATGCCAACAGGTGCCAACGCCAGCGTTGAACTTCTAGAAAAACTAGTAGCGTTCGCAAAAAAACATAATATTGTAGTGGTAAACGACAATCCATATAGTTTGATTTTAAATCGTAAACCATTGAGTATTATGCAAATAGATGGTGCGAAAGATTGCTGCATAGAATTCAACTCAATGAGTAAAAGCCACAATATGCCTGGTTGGCGTGTGGGTATGATTGCCGCAAACCCTACATTTATTCAGTGGATTTTAAAGGTGAAATCAAATATCGACTCTGGTATGTTCCGCCCGCTTCAACTTGCTGCAGCAGAGGCACTTAACAACGAAGAATCATGGCACGAAGCCATGAATATAGACCTTTACGGCAAACGTCGTGCCGTGGCAGAGCAAATTATGGACATCCTTGACTGTACCTACGACAAAAATCAAGTTGGTATGTTCGTATGGGGTAAAATTCCTGCAGAATTAAGTGATGTAGAAGAGCTTACAGAGAAAATTCTACACGAGGCACGAGTGTTTATTACCCCTGGTTTCATTTTCGGAAGCAACGGAGCACGTTACATTCGCATCTCCCTTTGCGCCACCGAACAAAAACTTAAAGAAGCGTTAGAAAGGATAAAAGCGTTATGAAAATATTAATATTGGGTGCCGGAAAGATGGGCACATTTTTAACAGATGTATTGTGTATGCAGCACGAAGTGGCTTTGTTCGATGTAAATCCAAAGAACCTTCGCTTCGTGTTCAATACATATCGTATGACCACATACGAAGAAATTCAAGAGTTTGAGCCAGAACTGCTAATCAACTGCGTATCACTAAATCATACTATTGATGCATTCAATGCTGTGCTGCCTTATCTGCCAAAATCATGTATCATTTCAGATATTGCATCAGTAAAAACAGGTCTGCCTGAGTTTTATGCAAATTGTGGAATGCGCTATGTTTCTACTCACCCTATGTTTGGTCCTACATTTGCCAATCTCGAAGACCTTAGCACACAAAATGCTATCATTATTTCAGAGTCCGACCACATGGGCAAAGTATTTTTCAAAGACCTTTACAATAGTCTTCACCTAAACATTTTTGAATACACATTCCTAGAGCACGACGAAACCATTGCTTATTCGCTTTCTATTCCATTTGTTTCCACCATGGTATTTGCGGCAGTAATGAAGCATCAAGACGCTCCAGGTACCACATTCAAAAAACACATGGCAATTGCTCGCGGTCTTTTCTCAGAGGATGATTATCTACTTACAGAAATTCTTTTCAACCCATTTACAGGTGGTCAAGTAGAAAATATTCGTAAAGAATTGAAATATTTATTGGAACTTGTTGAGAAAAAAGATACCCCTGCTTTGCAGAATTATCTTAAAAAACTAAGGAAAAATATTGAGTAACCCCCAAAAAAATGCTATCTTTGCAGTATAAACTTTAAAAAATGATGATTATGAAAAAGATGTTTTCAATGCTATTTGCTGTAGTAGCTATGGCAATGGCTTTTGTTTCATGTGAAAATCCAGAAGACCCAAATAAATACTGTTGGGAAGTTGAATATACTTATGTAGATATCAACGGATTGAGACAATACGAAGATATGGATTTAGTTATGACTGTTGCTGAAAAACAAGAAATGGAAGAAGTTGGTATAATCTCTATTTTAGGTATAGAACTAGGGGAAATAACCAAAATTACCAAACAAGGCAACGAAGAATGTAAATTATAATAAAAGTCCTTTATAGAAAGGAGCTCGACTATCCCCAAAAATAGTCGAGCTTTATTTTTGCCAATTTTTATAAGGATTCTTTGCTAGGTAGGCATTATAATACCTTTTGTCTTCCGTTACTTCTTCCACAACCCACTTAGGTAATGTAAACTCTTCATTTTCAGACTTTAATTCTATTTCCGCCATCACAAGTCCCTCATTCTCACCCTCAAACACATCCACTTCCCAAGTTTTGCCATCCACTTCGGCATAGTATCTAGTTTTTATCACAGGAGGATAAATAGCCAAGTCCATCATTGCGTTAGCGTCTTCCATAGGTATTTCATACTCAAACTCTGCCCTAGAAAACCCTTCAGTTTTCCCTTTAATGGTCAAAAAGGCCTTATCGTCGGCAATTCTCACTCTTAGAGTGCAACCTTCTTTGGCAAGATATGCCTGTTTCATCTTTTTAAATCGTAGTCCTTCTGTAGAAAAACCACTCACCAAATATTTTCTTTCTATTTCTAAGTACATAACGATACAAATTTTATGCTAAATTATAAAAAAGTTGTCATTAACACTGCCACAAATACAGTTAATTTATTAACTTTGTAAAAAATGTTGTAATTATGAGTTATCCAGAAAGATTTAACGAGATTCGTTGTTATACAGATCAAGAGGCGCCATTTGTAATTTCGCAAATTTTTAGTCGTCCAGAGATAAAAAAGGTGTTAGCGTATGTTTTGGGAGAAGATTATGCAGATTATCTTGTGAGAACATTGCCAGAAATGAAGTCGGTAGAAGATTTTCAACGAGTAGTTATCATTCCTGTACTCATGGCATTAGAGCACAAAACATCTAGTGGAGTTTCTCTTACAGGAACTGAGAAAATAAATAAAGAAAAAGGTTCTCTTTTCCTTACAAACCATAGAGACATTGTTCTAGATTCAGCATTTTTAAATATTCACCTTTATTTAAAAGGTTTCCAAACTTCGCAGATAGGTATTGGCAACAACCTTCTTATCCAACCATGGATAGAACACGCTGTACGCCTAAACAAAAGTTTTATTGTGCGCAGAGATGGCTCTATCAAACAACAATTGCTTATTTCTAAAAACCTTTCAGAATATATTCGCTATGTGATTTCAGAGCGCAAAGACTCTGTTTGGCTAGCCCAAAGAGAAGGTCGTGCAAAAGACTCAAACGACGTTACTCAACCTTCTATCATCAAGATGCTAAACATGAGTAGCAAGGCATCATTTGCTGAAAGTGTAAATGAACTAAATATTACCCCTATTGCAATAAACTATGAGTTTGACGCTTGCGATTTCTTAAAAGCAAAAGAATTTCAACAAAAACGCGACAATCCTCAGTTTAAAAAATCTCCAATGGACGACCTTGTAAGCATGCAAACAGGTCTTATTGCTCCAAAAGGAAGAATTTCTTACAATGTTTGCGACCCAATCGTTGTACCAGAAAGCTGGAATGAAATGCCTAAAAACGATCAAGTTCAAGCACTTACAGCAGAAATCGACAAACGCATTCATGCAAACTATATTCTTTATCCAAACAACTATGTAGCAGCAGATATTTTGTACAATACACACAAGTTTGCCGATAAGTACACTCAAAAAGACAAAGAAAAATTTGAAGCATACGTAGAAAAACAACTAAACAAGATAGATATTCCAAATCCAGACTATCCATTCTTAAGACACATGATTTACACCATGTATGCAAATCCTGCGTTGAATCAAGAAATAGCATTAAGTAAATGAAAAATATATTAGATGGTTTCGGGGCTTATTTATTACTAGAAAGATCTCTTTCTGATAATACCCTGAAATCATATAATCTTGATGTTCAGAAACTTCTCTCCTTTTTTTCTGAAAATAAGATACATTATAAAGAAGCGAAACTTTCAGATTTTCAGTCTTTTATAATGTATCTTAATGATTTAGGTATAGCCTCTACTTCGCAAGCTAGGATTATTTCAGGAATAAAGTCATTCTACAATTATCTTCTATCAGAAGATATTATAAGTGACGACCCCACACAACTTCTCGAAATGCCAAAACTCTCTAGGTATCTACCTGCAGTGCTTTCTCTTCAAGAAATTGATATGCTCAAATCTGTTATAGATTTATCTAAAGCAGATGGGCAAAGAAATAGAGCTATGATAGAGGTGCTTTATAGTTGTGGTTTGCGTGTGTCGGAATTAATAGACTTGAAACTTTCAAATATTTACCCCAAAGAAGGTTTTATTCAAGTGTTCGGAAAGGGAAGTAAACAACGTCTTGTGCCAATTTCAGAAACTGCACTAAACGAAATTTCTATGTATATGTTAGATAGAAATTCGTGGGATATAAAACCAGGACATGAAGATTTTTTGTTTTTAAACCAGCGTGGTTCTCATTTGTCACGTCAGGCTATTTTTGATATGATAAAAAAATATGCTCTTGAAGCGGGAATAAAAGCAGTAGTTAGCCCTCATACTCTTAGGCATAGTTTTGCTACACACCTTTTAGAAGGAGGAGCAGACTTAAGGGTGATTCAAGAACTCCTAGGTCACGAAAGTATCCTTACCACAGAAATATATACCCACATAGATATGACGTATCTTAGAGATACTATTTTATCTTATCATCCACGAAATAAAAAGTAATAATAAATACATTTTACGAAAAATAATTTATAATTTTGTATCACAAAACAAAACTATTAGTGTTATGGAATTTTTAGATGGTCTATTCGCCAGAGCTAAAGCAAATAAAAGACGTATCGTGCTTCCAGAATCTTTAGAATCACGTACCCTTCGCGCTGCTGACGTAATATTAAAAGAGGGATTGGCAGATATTATTCTGCTAGGTAATAAACAACAAATCAAGGATCAAGCTGCAGGTTTAGGTTTAGAGAATATTGATAAAGCAATATTCTTTGATGAGGCAACAGACCCAAATAGACAAAAATATGTGGACCTTTTATATGAGCTTCGCAAAAACAAAGGTATGACTTTGGAAGAGGCAGATAAAAAAATAAAAGACCCATTATATTTAGCATCGCTAATGGTAAAAAATGGTGATGCAGATGGTGAAGTGGCTGGCGCTATGAACGCAACAAGCAATGTGCTTCGTCCTGCTCTACAAATCATTAAAATGAAAAAAGGCATTAGTGTAGTTTCTGGTGCTTTCATTATGATTACTCCAACTAGATATGGCAACAACGGTGTGCTTCTATTTGCTGACTGTGCTGTTACTCCAAATCCAGATGCAAACCAACTTGCTCAAATTGCTATTTCTACAGCAGATACAGCAAGAGTGCTAGTGCAAATGGAACCAAAAGTAGCAATGTTAAGTTTCTCTACCAAAGGTAGTGCAAAAAATGAGTCTCCAGACAAAGTAATTGAAGCAACTCGCATTGCAAAAGAAATGGAACCTAGCTTAATTATAGATGGTGAATTCCAAGCTGATGCTGCTATCGTGGCTTCTGTAGGTGCTCAAAAGGCTCCAGATAGCCCAATCAAAGGTGATGCAAATGTGCTTGTGTTCCCTACACTAGATGCAGGAAATATTGGTTACAAACTTACCCAACGTTTCTCTGGCGGTGTGGCAATTGGTCCTATCCTACAAGGTATGGCATCTCCAGTAAACGACCTTTCTCGTGGTTGTACAGTAGAAGATATAGTAAAAATGGTAGTTATTACCGCAAATCAATCAATGTAATATGAAAATTTTAGTTTTAAACTGTGGTAGTTCTTCAGTGAAATATAAGCTATTCGATATGGATAGCAATGCAGTGTTGGCACAAGGTGGTGTAGAAAAAGTAGGTTTACCAGGTGCATTCTTGAAGCTTACATTGCCTTCTGGCGAAAAAGTTCAATTAGACAAAGATATTCCAGAACACCAAACTGCTATTGAATTTATTCTTTCTACTCTTACAAGCGCAGAATACGGCGCAATTAAGTCTCTAGATGAAATCAACGCAGTAGGTCACCGTGTGGTTCACGGAGGTGAAAAATTCAATTCTAGTGTATTAATTACAGATGAAGTTATCAAGGCTATCGAAGAATGTAGCGATATGGCTCCACTTCACAATCCAGCCAACTTAAAAGGTATAAATACTATTTCAAATATACTTCCATCAGTGCCACAAGTAGCAGTGTTCGACACTGCGTTCCATCAAACAATGCCACAATATGCTTTTATGTACGGTACTCCATACGAAGCATACGAAAAATATGGTGTTCGTCGTTATGGTTTCCATGGTACAAGTCACAGATATGTGTCTAAACGTGTGTGCGAATTTTTAGGAATACCAGTAGAAGGAACAAAAATTATTACTTGTCACGTAGGCAATGGTGGTTCTATCACAGCTATCAAAGACGGTAAATCAATTGATACTTCTATGGGTTTCACTCCATTAGAAGGTCTTTTGATGGGTACACGTTGTGGTGATATTGATGCAGGCGCAGTTACATATCTTATGGATAAAGAAGGTCTAGATACAAAAGGTATTTCAGACTATTTAAATAAAAAATCTGGTGTTGCAGGTGTTTCTGGTCTTTCTTCAGATATGCGCGACATCGAGGCTGCAGACAAAGCGGGTGTGCCATTGGCAGTTTTAGCTATGGCTATGTATACCTATAAAATTAAAAAGTATATCGGCGCATACACTGCTGCATTAGGTGGTGTAGATGTTATCGTATTTACTGGTGGTGTTGGTGAAAACCAAACAGGTCTAAGAGGTGATGTTTGTAAAGAATTAGCATTTATGGGCATCGAATTAGACGAAGAAGCAAATAAAGTAAGAGGCGAAGAAAGAGTGGTTACTACAGAAAATTCAAAAATTAAAGTAGTAGTTATTCCTACCGACGAAGAATTTATGATTGCTTCAGACACTATGAATCTTATTTAATGAAGAGAATAGCTCAGATATTATCTATTTTATTTCATCCTTTATTGGTTCCTGTATATGCACTGCTGCAGATGAATCTAATGCCGTTTTTCTATCCAGCACCAGATAATCTAAGGCATGTGCTTATATATGGAAGTATGTTCGTTTTGGTTGTTCCACCAGTTATATGGTATTTTCTGCTGTATAAACTTAAAGTAATAGAATCTTTAAAGGCAACAACAAGAAAAGAACGCATTTGGCCATATCTATTTACAATACTTTCATATATATTGGTAAGTATAATATGTTATTTCTTGGCAGTAGATTATGGTTTTACTCAGCTTTGGCAGGGTGCTACTCTTGCTCTAACTATAGTTTTTCTAGTAAATTTTTTCTGGAAAATTAGCGCGCACGCCACTGGAATGGGTGCTTGGACAGGAATGTTGATGTTTTTATCAATTTATAATGGATTTTCTTTGCTATTTCAAATTATTGTTGTAATTTTGTCGAGCGGTTTGATAGGCTGGTCTAGATTAAAACTAGAGGCTCACACACCACAACAAGTGTTCTTTGGGTATCTTTTAGGTCTAGTTTGTGTGGGATTTCTACCTTTTTTAATTTTTTTGTAAAAAAAGTTCAAAAAAATTTGGTAGTTTAAAAAATAGTACATACCTTTGCAATCACAAAATCCGACGGCCCATTCGTCTATCGGTTAGGACGCAAGATTTTCATTCTTGAAAGAGCGGTTCGATTCCGCTATGGGCTACTAAGAAATTAAAAAAAATACAAAGATGGCAAACCACAAATCGTCTGAAAAGAGAATCAGACAGACCGAAAAGAGACGTTTGCATAACAAATATTATGCAAAGACTGCTCGAAATGCCGTTCGCAAATTGCGTGCGATGCATAAAAAAGACGAGGCTGCCGCTTTACTTCCAGTAGTATCAGCTATGTTGGATAAGTTGGCAAAAAAGAACGTGATTCACAAAAACAAAGCTAATAACTTAAAATCTAAATTAGCTCTTCACGTAAACAAACTCGCTTAAGCAAAGAAAATTATAAAGCTCTTCTTTAAAAAGAAGGGCTTTTTTCTTTTATATACTTTTGTATATGCCATCATATTTTATTACTTTTGTGTTTGAAAAATTTGAAGGTAATATCTAGCAGATATGTCCTCCCATTTATTTAATATAAATTTCTTAATCTAATATTATGGAAGAAAAAAAGAATGTAACAATTAAAGATTGGGCAGAAGATGATAGGCCCAGAGAAAAAATGCTTCAAAAAGGAGCAACTGCACTTTCCAATGCAGAGTTGTTGGCAATACTTATTAGTACTGGAACAAAAGAGGAGTCTGCGTTAGATTTAGCAAAATCACTATTGCTAAAATCTTCTAATAATCTAGATGAGGTAAGTAAACTTACTCCAATAGAATTATCTAAGAGAGTGAAGGGGATTGGCAGAGCAAAGGCCGTGTCTATATCTGCTGCTATAGAGTTAGGAAAGAGAATTAGATTTTCAGATCCAGTGCAGTCAAGACAATTTAGTAGTAGTGAAGCAGTGGCGCAAGATTTTATATTGATGTTATCAAATCTTAATCATGAGGAGTTTTGGATTGTTCTTCTTAATAAGGCGAATAGGGAGATAGGTAGGTTTATGATTAGTTCTGGAGGGGTTTCTTCCACACAGGTTGATAATAGAATAGTTTTAAAATATGCTATTGAGAATCTAGCGACAAATATAATATTGATTCATAATCATCCTTCTGGAAATTTAAATCCAAGTAGAGATGATTTGAATCTTACAAAAAATATAATAACTTGTTGCAAACCGTTTGATATCTCGGTTTTGGATCATATAATAATAGGAAATAAAAGATATTTAAGTTTTTCAGAAGAGGGTTATCTCATATGATTTGTATTTATACAGATAAATATACTAATAGATTAAAATATATAACAGATCATATCTTTAATAAGATATTAGGACAATCTGTTAATATTATTAATAAGGAAGAAGATTTACCATCAAATCTTTCTTCTGGACTTATTGTTTATAGTGATTCTTTAAAGGTTAAAGGTGCTCTGCATATTGTTCCAAATGGTTTGCTATTTAAAAAAGGAGTGCGTGAGTATGATATAAACATGAGTCTTTGGGAAGGTGAGAAAGTTTTCTTCTGTACAGATGGTGGAGATATTCCTTTTGATATTTTCTCTGCTTCATTTTATCTGTTGTCTAGATATGAAGAATATCTTCCTATAGAGTCAAATTTTAATGAGGATGGTACTTTTAAGTCAGATTGTAGTTTGGCGTATAAAGAAGGTTTCTTAGAAAAACCAATTATTGATATTTGGGCATACAAACTGCAAGAAATCTTAAAGGTCAAATTTTCAGATTATGCTCCTTCTGCGGATTCTAGATTTAGATTCTTACCTATGGTAGCGGTAAATTCTCCTTACAAATACAGAACTTATTCTATTTTGGGTAATATTCTTAGAATGGGAAGAAAATTATTGCACGGAGAGTTCTCTGCTTTTATTCATCAGCTTAAGATTCTTCTTGCCTTAGAACCAGATCCTTATTGTAATATAGGCAAGATGGTTGAAATTCATAATAGAAATTCACTTAGACCTTTATTCGCCTTAAGAATTTCTAATGAGAAATGGTATAAAAGACCAATATATTTTGCTTATAGTGCATATAAGAATGTGTTGTATAGAAATTATCAAATAGCACTATTTGCATCGGCAAATGCCAGCTTGTCATCTTCTCAATTAAGAACAGAGAAGAAATTTCTTTCTAGGATATTTAAGATGAGAATTGTTTCAAATTTATTCTCAAAACCAGAGTTTGTTATCCCAGATGCATATAACAACCTTTCTCGTTGTAATATAAAAGAAGATTTTTCGATGCAATATCCAGATAGGGTTGGCTTTAGAGCATCTACATGTACTCCATTTAGGATTTATAATCTAAAAACAGAGGAATATTATAGTATTTTGGTTCACTCTGTAGCATTTTCAGATTGGTCTTACGTGAAAAAGTCTCTGTCGAAACAAAATATCACTGAAGCTATTCAGAGTATTGCAAATGAGGTGAAGAAAGTTAATGGTGAGTTGATAGTTCTTTCTCATAATGATAGTTTTGTTGAATCTGGTAGATGGAAGGGATGGACTCCCGCGTATGAATTTAGTGCAAGGTATCTTTCTGCTTTAGAATCTAATAACGCAATAGAAGCAGGTAAGTTATTACAATAAATGTTGGCCCTGTAGTTCAATGGATAGAATACGAGTTTCCTAAACTTTAGATTCGGGTTCGATTCCCGGCGGGGCTACAAAAAATCGAGGCGTTTGTGTACACAAACGCCTCGATTATATCCCTACGCTGTCTCTATAAAAGTCCAACGCCTGATATATTAGTTCTTTATCTACGATACAGTTTGGAATAATTTCGCCCACATTACTTAGTAGAGTGAAGTTTATTTCGCCTGCAGTAGCATTTTTCTTATCATGTGCCATATACTCGTATAAGGCAGAATAGTCGTTGCAAGTAATTTCAAATACCCCGTAGTTGTCTTTTATAAAGCGCACAGTCTCAGTCATCACATTTTGAGGGAATCCTTTTAGCTTATATGAAAGGAAAAGTTCTCCTATTAGTCCCCATGCCACAGCATAACCATGTTGGATAGGTCTGTTTGTCTCGTGAGAATAGCTTTCAAAGGCGTGTCCAATAGTATGTCCAAGATTTAATGCTTTACGAATGCCTTTTTCTGTAGGGTCTTGTTTTACTATATTCGTTTTAACTTCAATAGAAGTTTCTATCAGTTTAGACAATAATTCAAAGTCTGGATTTGTAGCGTCAAACTTATTTAGTCTATTCATTTCTTCTTCAGAAGAAAGAAGACCATGTTTAAGCATTTCTGCGTAGCCAGAAAGTAGGTTTTCTGTGTCTAATGAACCTAAGAAATCCGGATAAATAACTACAGTTTCTGCAGGGTTAATTACACCAATTTCATTTTTTAGTCCATTAAAGTTTATTCCAGTTTTACCACCAACTGCTGCGTCTACCATAGAAAGTAGGGTAGTTGGGATGTTTATAAAGCGAATACCTCGTTTAAAGGTGTTTGCTACAAAACCACCCAAGTCGGTTACAACCCCTCCGCCCAAGTTTATTAGCATAGATTTGCGTGTGCTACCATTCTCGCCAAGAAATTTCCAAATATCGACAACGGTTTCTATGGTTTTATAGTGGTCGCCGCAAGGCATGCTATATACCTTGGCGTTTTTTAATCTTTCGTCTTCCATTAATATAGGAAGACAAAGTTTTTCTGTTTGTTTATCGGTTAGTATAAATAATTGTTCTGACGAAACGCCCTCAATTAGAGCGTTTACATCGGAAACAAGTTTTTTAGAGAAAATAACCGATTTATTATTTTCTAATATCACCTTCTTTAATTAAATATTCTGCAATTTGAACTGCGTTTAGAGCAGCACCTTTTTTAATTTGGTCACCAACACACCAGAATGTAATACCATTAGGGTTTGCTAGGTCTTTACGGATACGACCTACGTAAACAGGGTCTTTGCCAGAAAGGAATAATGGCATTGGGTATTTCTTTTCTGCTGGGTTGTCTTCTAGAATTACGCCTTCTGCAGCAGAGAATGCTTCGCGAGCTTCTTCTACGCTGATAGGACGTTCTGTTTCTGCCCAGATAGCTTCTGAGTGAGCACGAAGAGAAGGTACACGAATACATGTAGCACTTACTTCGATGTCTGAGTGCATAATTTTACGTGTTTCATTGTACATTTTCATTTCTTCTTTTGTATAACCATTATCTGTAAATACGTCGATTTGTGGGATAAGGTTAAATGCTAATTGGTAAGCAAATTTTTCTACAGTTACTTCTTCGCCAGCAAGTACTTGACGATATTGTTGTTCTAGTTCTGCCATTGCAGCAGCACCAGCTCCAGAAGCAGCTTGATAAGTAGAAACGTGTACACGTTTAATGTGAGAAAGGTTTTCAATCGCTTTAAGAGCTACTACCATTTGAATAGTAGTACAGTTTGGGTTTGCGATTACATTACGTGGACGGTCTTTTGCGTCAGCTGCGTTTACTTCAGGTACAACCAATGGTACATCAGTATCCATACGGAATGCACTTGAGTTGTCAATCATTACAGCACCAAATTTGGTGATGTCTTTTTCGTATTCTTTAGAGATGCCTGCACCTGCAGATGTAAATGCGATGTCAATATCTTTAAAATCGTCACCGTGTTTAAGTTCTTTTACGGTATAGGTTTTACCTTTAAATTCATATTCTGTACCTGCACTACGAGCAGAACCAAATAACACTAGGTTGTCGATAGGGAAATTTCTTTCCGCTAAAACTCTTAAAAATTCTTGACCAACTGCACCGCTGGCACCAACAATTGCTACATTCATTTTTCTGTAAATTTATTTTGTTTAATTAATTTGTTTACCTACTTTTGTGAGCGGATTTTACAGTGTATAAAATTCCGCATGCAAAATTACATTTTTAATTCATTATAATCTTAAAAAATATGAAGAAAATTCTCATTTTACTCGCTTTTTTTTCTCCTTTAGCCCTAAATGCTTATTATGGTGATATCCAAAACTTTATAATAGATGGAAATTCTATCTGTTTGAATGCTCCTGCAGTGGCTTCAAAGTCGTATATTTCTGGGGATTCTAAGGTTTCAAAAAATGCTACTTGGCAGGCAGAAATAACTCTTTCTTTTTCGCCAACATCTTCAAATTATCTTAAGTGGTTTATTATGGCCGATTCGGCCAATGTAAATGCTTCATCTTCTGCGTATTATTTGATGTTTGGTGGAACAAAACGTACTATTGCTTTTTATTATCAAAAAAACGGGAAATCTACTCTTGTGCATGAAGAACAAGAGAAGTTATTAGATAATTCGTTGAATCAGATTAGTATTGCTGTAAAACGTTTAGAATCAGACGATTGGATTTTGGAATATACATTGAATGATACACTAACCAATGTCTCAGAATTTTATTCAGACGAAGTGAATTATTCTTCATATTTGGGATGGCATTGCGTTTATACAAAAACTAGAAGTCAAGCGTTTTGCTTTGCGAATAAAAAGGTGGTAGGAGAGGTGGCTTCTACTCCTCGCATTCCACAAAAGGGGGAACTTCTTATAAATGAAGTGCTTTTTAATCCAGTTGGTGATGGAGTTGATTTTATTGAGATTTATAATGCTTCCGATACTATTTTTGACTTGTCGTTATGTCTGCTTGGAAATAAAAAACAGACTTATTCTATACCTTATTTTATATTACACCCAGATTCATGTGTGGCAATAACAAGAGATTCACTCGTTCTTTGTGGTCAATTTGAATGTGTTTCTCCAATTAATATTCTTCAGGTAGACAAAATGCTCCCTCTGCCAAATGATAGTGGCTATGTTCGTCTTATGGTGGATACGATGCTGATAGATTCCTTGCCCTATCATGTAAATATGCATCATGCTATGTTAGATAATGTGGAAGGAATCTCTTTAGAACGTTCAAATGATGGAACTTGGCATTCTGCTTCTACTATTGTGAGAGCTACTCCTGGTTATAAAAATTCGAGGTTTATTGACGATGAAAATAATGAATCTACATCAGATAATAATACTCAAGAAACTGATTCTAATTTCATAAAATTACAGTCTTCTACAGTACATATTTATGACCTTGAAATGCCCGAAAAAGTAGAATTACTCTATCGTTTGTATAATGACTATAGGCTTTCTGTTAAGGTTTATACTCTCGCAGGCTATCCTGTTTATACTATATTAGAAAGTGAACTTATTTCAGGAGAGGGAAAACTTTATTGGGATGGCAGAAGAGATGATTCAGGAGTGTTACCAGTGGGATTTTATGTGATAGTAGCAGAATTTTATAGTAGTGAAGGGGAGTATAGAATGGAGAAAATGCCTGTGGCAATAGTTCCGTGAATTTAACATTTGACAAAAAAATGACCTAAAAAGTTAATTATTTTAATGGATTTTTTGTGTAATACTAAAAAAAAAAGTACGTTTGTAGTTGATTAACGAGGTTTTTGTGGGTTTTTGTTAAAATTATTAATCATAAAACTAACATTTTAACAATTTGAGAAAACCTTCTAAAAACCTTAACAAATTGAGATACAATATATTAAAATAAAATTAATCCTATTTATTAACCTTAAAAAATTATTTACATGAGTATCAACAATGTGAAAAATTCGCGTAAATGGTTTCTTACAGCTGTTATGTCTTTGCTGTTTTGTGTAGGAGCTATCGCTCAAACACAAATTTCAGGTACAGTTGTTGACCAAACAGGTGAGCCTGTAATTGGCGCTTATGTTACTTTAGAAAGTGACAACTCTGTAGGTACCATTACCGACTTTGATGGTTATTATGAAATTTCAGTGCCATCAAATGCAAATCTAGTTTTCTCATTCATGGGTTACGAAAGCCAAACACTTTCTGTGGCTGGTAAATCTACTCTAGATGTAACTTTAGCAGAGGAAACTACAAAATTAGACGAGGTTGTAGCCGTTGGTTACGGTTCTCAAACCAAAAAAGAATTAACCGGTTCTGTATCTTCAGTGAAAGCTGATGACTTCAACAAAGGTTCATTCAACTCTTCAGAAGGTCTTCTTCAAGGTAAAGTTGCTGGTTTGACCATGTCTAAAGATGCTGGTGGTGACCCTACCAACCGTAACTACAACGTTCAAATTCGTGGTACAGGTTCTTTAACAGGTACAACTACTCCTCTTTACATCATTGACGGTGTGCCAGGTGCTAGTATGAACAACGTTAACCCTAACGACATTGAATCAATGGACGTATTAAAAGACGGTTCTGCTGCTGCTATCTATGGTACACGTGCTAATGCAGGTGTGATTATCATTACCACTAAAAAAGGTAAAGAAGGTAAAACAACTGTAGAATATAACGGTTCTGTTTCTGTTGCAACTGTTGCTAGCAAAATGGACGTTCTTTCTGCAGAAGAATACGTTGCTGCTGGTGGTGTTGACAAAGGTCATAGCACAGACTGGTTCGAAGCTATCACTCGTGTTCCAGTTTCTACAGAACACAACTTATCACTTTCTGGTGGTATGGAAAAAGTTAACTACCGTGCATCTGTTAACTATAAGAGCAATCAAGGTTTAGCTATCAATTCTTCTTTCCAAGAAATTATGGCTCGTGCTAACGTTAACCAAAAAGCTCTTAACAATATGTTAGAATTCAACTATGACCTATCTTACTCTAACACAAAATCTCGTTGGGTAGATCACAGTGCATTCCAACAATCAATGAAATATAACCCAACCATGCCTATCTATGCAGATCCTTCAGATCCTAACTTTGTTAAATATGGTGGTTATTATCAAAACTTCGATAAAACAGGTTTCTCAAACCCTGTTGGTATCGCAGCACAAGAAACTCGTGATGGTCAAGACCAAACCTTCTTAGGAAGCTTACGTATGACCTTAACCCCAATTAAAGGTTTAAAAATCTCTGGTTTCGGTTCTTATCAAATCTACAACCAAGTTACTGGTGACTACTATCCAGCTACTTCTGTAGCAGGTAATGGTGCAGGTGGTTTAGGTAAAAAATCAAACAACACTAATACTACTCGTATGGTGGAAGCTACCATCCAATATGGTAACGAAATCAAGAAAAACTCATTCACAATCTTAGCAGGTTATGCTTACCAAGATTATCTAGAAGAAAGCTTCAATGCTTCTAACTGTAACTTCCCTACAGACGACTTCCTATACAATAACTTAGGAGTAGGTCAAGGTTTAACAATTCTTCAAGAAACAGGTGTTAACAATGGTGTAGGTGTAGGTTCTTGGAAACAAGGCTGGAAACTTGCTTCTGCGTTCGGTCGTTTCATTTACAACTATGACCAACGTTACTTCTTAAATGCATCTATCCGTGCAGAAGGTTCTTCAAAATTCGGTGCTAACAACCGTTGGGGTTGGTTCCCTGCTGTGTCTGCGAGCTGGTTGATTTCTAATGAAAGCTTCATGCGTTCACAAACAGTTGTTGACGAATTAAAACTTCGTGCTGGTTATGGTGTAACAGGTAACATGCCTGGTGACTGCTATCCATGGATTGGTCGTATGGGTCAAAACGAAGACTACGCTTACTTCGGAGACCAAAAAGTTGCTACATGGTCACTTCAAACAGTACCAAACGAAAACCTAAAATGGGAAACCAAAACTGAGATTAACGTTGGTATCGACTTTAGCTTCTTAAATGGTCGTTTAAGCGGTGCTATCGACTACTACAACCGTACAACAAATGACCTACTTTACTGGTATGCAGTTGACGCTTCTAAATATGAAGCTGGTAGCATGCTACTTAACTTAGGTTCTCTTCAAAACCAAGGTGTTGAATTAGCAATCAATGGTGTTCCTGTTAAAACTAAAGATTTCGTTTGGAACTTAGGTTTAACATTAGCACACAACTCTAATAAAGTATTATCTCTTGGTAATGACGAATTCATCTTCCCAGAAGCTGATAAACAACGTGGTGGTTTAGGTGAAGGTTCTGCAGGATGGACTTCTCAAAAATTCCAATTATTAGAAGTTGGTCAACCAGTAGGTAACTTCTATGGTTACAAATTTGCTTACATTGACGAAGATGGTACATTCTACGGATATGACAGCAATGGTGACGAAAAGAAATTCACTCAATTAAAAGCTAAAGATAAAGTTATCTTAGGTAACGCTCTTCCAGTTCTTAACTGGGGTATTAGTTCTTCTATGGCATTCTACGGTGTTGACTTCTCATTCAACTTACGTGGTGCATTCGGAGGTAACTTATTAAACCAAAAACGTCTAGCTTATGGTAACGATACATCTCTAGGTTCAGGTAACATGATCAAGAGTCCAGACAATGGTCTAACTCCTCCAAAAGTTATGACAGACTACTATCTAGAAAGTGGTACATTCATGAAACTTGGTGATATTACCATCGGTTATACATTTGATATCAAAGAAAACGTTGCTAAATACTTAAGCAAAGCTCGTATTTATGTAACTGGTCAAAATATTGCTACTATCTCTAAATACTCAGGTGTTGACCCAGAAGCAGTTAATATGACAGGCCTTGAACCAGGTATCGAAGGTGTAACATATTATCCTACTACTCGTACCTTCTTATTAGGTGTAAATTTAGCTTTCTAATAACTAATATATAAATAATATAGAATATGAAAATTAGTCTAAAAAAACTAGGTTTATTGTTAGGTGTAGGATTGATGTTCTCTCTTCAGTCTTGCGATAACTTCCTTGAACCTGAAATATATAGCGAATACGACCGTGCTGAGTTCGAATCATCTGAAGCTGCATTCGACCCAAAATTAGGTGACGTATATGTGAACTTACAACGTGAATACGGTTATGCATACCGTGAAGGTTTCTGGTCACTTCAAGAAAATACAACAGACGAATGTATCGTTCCAACTCGTTACTTAGGTGACTGGTTAGACGGTAATGCATTCTGGATCCTTCACAACCACCGTTTCACTTCTAAAGTGCGTGAAATTTCTGCAAATGGTCAATCTGGTGCTAACGCATGGGGATTCTGCTATCGTGGTATTTCACAATGTAACTCTATGATGAAATGGATGCGTTCTATCGACTTAGATAAAAAACGTCCAGCTGATATGGCAGAACTTTATATCCTTCGTGCATGGTATCACTATTTGTTAATGGATAACTTCGGTAATATCCCATTCACATCAAAACTTGCTGAAGATGGATATGAAGCAGTTCAAAACACACGTGCAGAAGTGTTTGACTCTATCATGACAGACCTTACTCAGTATGTACCACAAGCATCTGAACAAAAAGTTTATTCTCGTGTAAACAAATTTGTAGGTTGGATGGTACTTTCAAAAATGTACTTAAATGCAGAAGCATGGGGTGTTGCTGGTGTAGCTAAATTTGCTCCTTCTGCTCAAGAATGTTATGAAAAAGCAGCAGCTTATGCAGACTCTATAATTTCAAAAGGTGGATATATACTAGAACCTAACTACTTTGACAACTTCAAAGTTGACAACCAAGGTTCTAGAGAAAATATCTGGTGTGTATTCTATGACGCATCATTCTCTAAAGGTATGCAATTCCACATGATGTCATTACACTATGCTTCTCAAAACTCATACGGTCTTAAAAATCAACCATGGAACGGTTACTGTACAACTCACAAAGTAATTGGTCTATATGGAGAAAATGATACCCGTATCGATTCTTGGGAACGTGGCCAACAATATGACAAATCTGGTGCTAAAATCGAAGTGGAAGTATCTGTTGACTCTGCTACATATGTGTTAATGCCTCCATATGTAAGAAAACCTGCCAACTGGCCAGAAAGTCTAGATGCATTCCGTGACGAAAATGGTAAAGCAAACCAAACAATTAAATTTACATTCCCAGCTTACTTTACTGATACTGTTACAACTTTAACAAACAATGCTAAGTTTAAAGTTTACAATATCTTCGAAGGTGCTCGTTTCGTTAAATTCCAAATTCAAGAAGGTGTAGGCGACCACATGTCAAACGACTTCCCTATCTTCCGACTTGCAGATGCATACCTAATGAAAGCAGAAGCTTTAATGCGTGCTAATGGTGATGCTGCTACTCAAGATGCTGTTGATGCAGCAAACCAAGTTCGTTCTCGTGCAGGTGCAGAACCTTATTCTATTGCTACTCTAACATTAGACGAATTATGTAACGAACGTTGCCGTGAGCTTATGTGGGAAGGTCACCGTCGTCAAGACTTGATCCGTTTTGGCCGTTTCACAGGTCCAAACTCTGTTCAAAACGATGCTGACCCAGCAAACCTTTGGATCTTAAAATATGCTGCAGGTGGTACAGGTTATGATATCGACCCAGCTTCTCAAGTTCCATTTGTAACTCCAGATTATATGAAGTTATTCCCTCTACCAGACTTCTATGTAGAAAATGGTAACAAACAAAATGATGGTTACGCAGAATAATATTCTCAAAACCTAAATAATTATAGAGACGTCAATTACTTGGCGTCTCTATTTTTTCTTATTTGCACTCGGTTCGCACAAAAATTCCTAATTCCTAATTCCTAATTCCTAATTATTTCTTATTTTTGCAAAAAATAAGAAATGTATAATGGAAACTACAAGACAAAATAAGATAGCTAGACTATTACAAAAAGAAATTAGTGATATCTTCCGCAGTTTTACACAAAATATGCAAAAAGGCATACTCATTTCTCCAACTATTGTGAGAATAAGTCCAGACCTTAGTGTAGCACGTGTTTATATCAGCGTATTCCCATCTGATAAAGAAAAAGAATATCTAGACCTTGTAAACGAGCGTTCTGTAGCTATTCGTCACGAACTAGCGCAACGTACACGTCACCAACTAAGAACTGTGCCTACGCTTACATTCTTCCTAGATGATTCTCTAGATTATATAGAAAATATAGACAATCTTCTAAAATAATCCACTTTGAACCTTGCTCTATACATAGCAAAAAGGTATCTCTTTTCTAAAAAACGACACAATGCCATAAACATAGTGTCGCTTATTTCTATGTGTGGAGTGGTGGTTGGTTCTATTGCTCTAGTTTGTGTACTTTCTGTTTTCAATGGATTTCAATCTGTAATAGAAGACCTTTTTAGCAATTTCGACCCTCAAATTAAAATTGTTGCCACCACAGGTAAGGTTTTTGAGCCAGATTCTATTGCGTCTGCATTAAATCATAAAGATATTGCGCATAGTTGTTATGTAATAGAAGATAATGCTCTTCTTAAATTTAGCGAAAAACAACTCCCAGTTACCATAAAAGGTGTGCCAGAAGACTATACCAAGGTAAGTGGGATTGATAGTATCCTTATCGACGGCGAATTTTCTACCAAACAAGGCTCATTTAATATGGCTGTAGGTGGGGTGGTTTTAGCAAATACATTAGGAAGTGGACTTAGATATGTTCACCCTATGTGGCTATATGCGCCAAAGAGGGTTGGTAATTTCAATCCAATGATGGTGGATAAAGCATTTAACCGTGAACACGCCTTCCTTACAGGTGTTTATATGGTTCAGCAAGAAAAATATGACAATAATTTTCTTATTGTTCCGTTAGAGCTTACCCGTAAACTTTATGATTATACCACTGAAGTAACTGCTATCGAGTTGAAACTTAAAGAGAATGCAGATGAAAGTGCAGTAAAATCAGAAATTTCTGAACTTATAGGTTCAGATTATAAAGTTTTAGACCGTTATGAACAACAAGAAGAGTTCTTTAGCATGCTCCAAATAGAAAAATGGGTGACATATTTAATACTATCATTTATTCTGCTTATCGCCATTTTTAATATTGTAGGTTCTCTATCTATGCTTATTATTGAAAAGAAAGAAGATGTTAAGATATTGAGCGGTCTTGGAGCAGAAGAATCATTAATAAAAAATATTTTCTTATTCGAGGGTTGGCTTATTTCAGTTATCGGTGCATTTATAGGTATTATAATAGGTGTAGTGCTTTGTTATATCCAAATGGAATTTGGACTAATAAAATTAGCATCTACAGCAGGCACATACCTGGTAGATGCTTATCCAGTAAACTTAGTATTCTCAGACGTAATTGTTATTTTTCTAACAGTTATCTCAATGGGCTTCTTAGCCTCTTACATTGCTACTCGCAAGATTTCTTAATTATATTATCTCTCTGCTAGGTTAACTCCTCACTCCTAACTCCTCACTCCTAACTCCTCACTCTTCCAACCGTAACCCACTCATTACCGCCAATTACCACGCCTTCGCCAATAGTAATGCGACCTAAAATTGTTGCGCCAGCATAAACAATTACATTATCTTCCAATATTGGGTGACGTGCAATACCTTTAATAGGATTGTTGTTCTCATCTGTAGGGAAACTTTTAGCACCCAGTGTTACACCTTGATAAAGTTTTACATGGTTACCTATAATACAAGTTTCGCCAATAACAATACCAGTGCCGTGGTCAATTGCAAAGTATGAACCAATAGTTGCTCCTGGGTGAATATCGATGCCAGTTTCAGAATGAGCCATCTCAGTAATCATTCTAGGAATAATATCAGAAGCACCAAGTTTTAATAATGTGTGAGCAATTCTATAATTTACTATCGCCTTTAACCCAGGATATGCCAAAATAATTTCCCCAAAATTTTTAGCTGCAGGGTCACCATTGTATATAGCTTCCACGTCTGTACGCAGAATAGTTTTTATTTCTGGTAATTTTTCTACAAACTTAGATGCGATTTCAAGAGATATTTGTCTTTTTAGTTCTAATCTTCTGTCTTCTTCGTTACATTCGAAGCAAAGTCCAGCATACAATTGTTCGGTAAGAATATTGAATAATTTCTCTACTCTTACACCTATATGATAATTAAAAGTCTGATTATTTACTATAGAACTACCATAAAACCCAGGAAAAATTACACTTCTACATAAATTTATAAAATCATAAAGAGCATTAATCGAAGGATAAGGTTCTCCATCTCTACCTTGATGAGTCAATTTTCCGTCAAATTCTTGGAAATTTAGCTTCTCTACTGCAGTATTTATAATAGTGTAATATTTGTTTTCCATATGTTTTATATATAATAGTGTCTTGTTTTATGATGCAAATTTAGTAAAAACTCACGATAAAAAGAAAAAATGTAGCAATGCTTACTGGTATAATTTAAGTTGATATTATGAAAAAGTTGATGATAGCGTCTTCTGAGTCCAATTTTGCTCGAAATTTTTAATAAATCATCTATCTTGATTTTCAGTTAGTTATAAAAAATCTTTAATTTTTCTTGAAAAAAGTTCTCAAAATATTTGGAGCGTATTAGAAAAGTTTCTACCTTTGCATCCGCTTTTGAAACCGAAAGCACTACTGCTAAAGCGTTGAGCAGTTTTAAAAATGAAATGCATGAGTTCTTTGAAAGATTGAACAATATACAACCAAAACAAGGTTAAGGAAAAAACAAGCAACCGTCAGTTTTCTTTATTAGAGAACTAGAAACAGGTAACCTA
>JAZOMZ010000005.1:0-2058 GCA_045654205.1 Candidatus Enterocola sp.
CCCATGAAAGATTCTTAGACATGTACCGCCATAGAATGCTGCAGATTCAAAGAATCCACCACTATACAAACCTGCAAGAATCACCTGTTGGTTTACTTCAAAAATAGCGTTTCGCTTATTCTGCTCTGTCGTCAGATCGTAGCGTGACAACATGCTATCGTAAATTTCATTCTTCATCGTCTCAGAAACTTTAATACGGTTGCTATAGAGTCGGCCTTCTTGCCTACCTTTATATACTCTTCAAAAATAGTTGCATCAAACTTATAGAACTCATCCATATCCATTCGAATATCATGCTCAAGATAGTTTTCAACATCCTTCAGGAAACGCAGATTTACCTTGGATGAATTTGCTATCAGGTCGCACAAAGCCTTTTCGGGCGATGCTATCAAGAAAGCATATTCGCCCTTATGAATACTTCTTACTCCAACAGAGAAAGCAGCTCGGGAAATAAACTTGTAATCGTAATTACCAATAGGAGTCTGAAAACTTCGAGAATGCTTTACCGTCATCGATTGATGTGTATACACAGCCTCTGGAATTAATCCATAATATCTTAATGCTGTTGACATAGAGATATATGAAGGCGCATAGAGATGATTGGCAATCAGTTCACTTGAAAGCATCTTTCCCGAATGTTCGGGATTGACGACATAGAGTCCTCGCTTCAATCTTATAATATATCCATTCTTTTCAAGCCAAACAACCTTCTTCTCTGATGACTTGAGTTGCGGATATAACGATTCAATGACAGAAGTCGTTACTGGGACAGCTCCTATTTCCTTTAATTGTTTATTCATGTCGCAAATATAGTAATATTTTGAACAATAAAAGAAGTATTTCTTCCTTTTCTATTCAAATATTATCTATTTTTGTATTTGCCCGACGAAATAAAGCTTCTTTTTCACATTATCCCTTCATTCTAGGCTATAAAAATCACATTTTACCCCAATAACAATCCTTGCTGAACAAAAAAAAGTCCTATATCTCTCTTCTTTTGAGAAGCAAAAAGAGAATGTTTTGGCACTTCTCAAAAACTCCTATTAAAAGGTAGACGGATATAAAGAAACTCATAACATCTGCAAATGAGAGTAACAAAGCCCATTTGAAAGGAATGTAAAAACACTGCTGTAACAAGCCTCATAGAATTGGCGACAAAAGCAGTTTAGTTTACTTCTATTCTATATATACACTGGACTAAACTAAACCACTAAATTTAATAAATTTCACAGGTACAATTTCAGCTTCAATTAAAGGCAATTTTACCATGCAACGAAATGCAAATATGCTAAAAATTCTAAAAAAAGTTCGTTTTTGCAGATTTTATGGGTTTCTTTTCAAAAATACCGTCCTCTGTTTGTCCCCCCGAACGAACTTTCGTCCTTCGGTGAAATCTTGCAATATGCTATATATCAAGTGCTTACAAAGTTATAAATGGGCGTTAAAAAAAACTCTGCATCGGAAAATAATTGACAGTTAATACTACCCCAAAGAACAGACCATTCGTGGAGCAGTAACCTAAGGTCTTCTTGAAGTATTTCTACGTAAACACCAAGACCGGAGAGAAGTCAGGCGAGATGCTCGCTACTGTGAAGCTGGGGGTAATCCCGCAGGCGTTCTGACCGCCGAATCTTATTGACAAGGCCCGCAACGGTTCATTCCGCTGCGGGCTTTTTCTCATGCATATCACCGGCCCAAAATCCGGAAAATGTGAAAATTCGGCTAAAAATTGGCCGGATTATGTGAAAATCACCCCTCAAAATAGCACGGATTATGTGAAAAGCGCCTATTAAATTATGAGAATTTGCGATTTGCAAATCGCGAATTCAACAAATTATCAAGCAAATTAATTTATCGTATCTTATTGATATTTCAAATAATATGATATAAATTTGCAATTCGCAAATCGAATAATTGACTATGGGACTTATAGCTCTTAAACCTCAAGATGTAGTTATTCTGCTAAAGATTGTCGCTTTAGGGAATAAAGAATGGATGAATAACCAATTAGCAAACGAATTGGGAATCAGTCCAGCAGAAATATCATGCAGTCTAGAA
>JAZOMZ010000006.1:0-5368 GCA_045654205.1 Candidatus Enterocola sp.
AATTTCTGCTGCTAGCGCTTTAAGTTGGCTTCTGTCGGCAAACTCTACATCTTCTTCACTAAAGTCTAATTCAAGTTCTATAAGCGAGGTAAACTGTAGAAGCTGAGCACGCAAAATTTGTAGTTTACGAGAAAAACCACCACGCATCTGGCTCACAGCTACCTTGTGAGCTGCCGCACTGCGCGATGCAATAACATCTGCCACCGCCTCTGCTTGTGAAAGGTCCATTTTACCATTCATAAAGGCACGTTTGGTAAACTCACCATGGTCTGCCATGCGGCAACCAGCCGCAAAAAGCAACTTAATAGCCTCTCGTTGAATATATACAGAACCATGCACTGCTATCTCCACCACGTCTTCACCAGTAAACGAATGCGGTGCACGGAAAATACTCACTAATACTTCATCTAAAACCTCTTCATTAACTCCTAACTCTCTTTTCACCAACCTGCCAAACGAAACAGTATTCGCTTTTTTCTCAGCCAAAGGCTTAGACATAGAAAGCACACTATCCGCAATGCTAATAGCATCTGGACCAGAAACACGAACAATAGCAACTCCACCCACTCCCGCAGGTGTAGAAACCGCACAAATAGTATCTTTTTCTTGTAAAATCATACCGCAAAATTACAAAAAATATCTCAAAAAAATAGGACTGACTAAAATTTAGTCAGTCCTAATATTGAGTTTTTCACAATTTTATTTCTCCGCACAGAGAGTGTATTTTAGAGAGGGGAAATCACTCGATTCTAATTATTATTCGATTCCTAATAACTCAACTTCAAATACTAACGCAGAATAAGGTTTGATAACACCTGTTTCGCGGTCGCCGTAAGCTAGTTCGTAAGGGATGTAGAATGTAAATTTAGAACCTACAGGCATAAGTTGTACACCTTCTGTCCAACCTGGGATAACTTGGTTTAGACCAAATACGATAGGTTCGCCACGATCTACTGAACTATCAAATACTGTGCCATCAATTAAAGTACCGTGATAGTGAACTTTCACTCTGTCTGTAGCAGCTGGTTTTTTACCTTTGCCCATTTTTTCTACTTTATATTGAAGACCAGACTCTGTTACTTGAACACCTGCAACAGCTTTGTTTGCTTCTAGGAATGCAATACCTGCTTCTTTATTATCTGAATATTTTGCAGCCATATTTGCATTTCTTACTTTTTCAGATTCTGCTTGAAAGTAAGCTCCAGCTGTAGGTACATCCATTAATGTTTCTTTTTCTTCTAGTGTAGAAATAAACGCATTAAGGAAAATGTCAGTATTTAATGAATCACCACCACCAGGATAGATAGTTTCATTCATATAAGGAAGAATTTGATTCTTGATTTGAGAACCAAGTTGACGACCTAAACTTTTAGCTTCTTCCGCTGGAGAGTCTGATGCAAAAGCTTCTTTAATACCGTCCAATAATTCTGGAATATAAGCAGAATCGATATTTAAACGATTTGTAACGTGATCTATTAGACCTTCAGTATTGATTACACCTGCAGCATAAGCTAATGAGTCTGCAGAAGTAACTACTTTAACATTTGCATTATTAGTACAAGAGGTAGCTAATAATATAGCAGAAAGAACTGCTAAAGAAGAAATAATTTTTTTCATATTATTTTTATTTAATAATTTCTAATAATTCAACTTCGAAAACAAGGGTTGAGTATGGTTTAATTATGTTACCAGCACCCTGTGCCCCGTATGCTAATTGATAAGGGATATAGAATGTAAATTTAGAACCTACTGGCATATATTGAAGACCTTCGGTCCAACCTTTAATTACTCTATTAAGAGGGAATTCGGTTGGTTTTCCTCTATCGATAGAACTATCAAACTTAGTTCCATCAAGAAGTGTGCCTTCATAGTGTACCTTCACTACATCAGTAGCAACTGGTTTAGGACCTTCTCCCATTTTCACTACTTGATACTGAAGACCAGAAGCAGTTGTATGTACACCTTCGCGTTTAGCGTTTTCTGCTAAAAATGTTTCACCTAGTTTTATTCTATCTGCATTTTCTCTTTCTTTAACCTTTTTTTCGTATGCATTAAGGAATGCCACAGTTTCATCTGGTGTCATTAAAAGAGGGGCTTCTGCAATGGCAGCCTCAAAAGCTTTCAAAAACAAGTCCACATTATAATTTTGTGCAGAAAGCATTGTAGCACATTGTGTACCCATATACACACCCATTGCGTAGCTAGCTGAATCTGTTTCAGAGGTTAGTTCTACCTTTGGAGCCACAACAGCCTCTTCTTTTGCTTTTTTAGGCTTTGCCTGCACTGCTAATGCAGAAACAAAAATGCTTAATAAAACTATACTAAGTTTTTTCATCTTATTTTACCTCAATAAGTTCTACGTCGAAAATAAGAGTTGCGTGAGGAGGAATTGAGTTACCTGCACCACGAGCACCGTATGCCATATCTGATGGGATAAATAGACGCCATTTATCACCTTCTTTCATAAGTTGAAGAGCTTCTGTCCAACCTGCAATTACTTGATTTACACCAAATTCTGCTGGTTCACCACGTTGTACTGAGCTATCGAATACAGTTCCGTCTAGTAACATACCTGTGTAGTGACATTTCACGCGGTTTGTGATAGAAGGACTTTTACCTGCACCAGAAGTAAGGATTTGATATTGAAGACCACTTGCTAATTCTACAACACCTTCTTGTTCTTTATTTTTAGCTAAAAAATCTTTACCAGCTTGGATGTTTTTTTCGTTGATTTTGTTTGCTAAATCGTGGAAGAAAGTATCTAACACTTGTTTAGCTTCTTCGTATGACATTTCTGGTTTTTCACCTGTCATAACAGCTTTAATAGCTTTTACAAACTCATCTGTGTTTAAATCTTTAATTCCACTACCTAATAGGTTATTGCCAATGCTTAAACCTAATGCATAACTTACTTTTTCCATTTATATAAATTTTAAATTAAAAATACTTATTTTGTTAGACTTGCAAATATACTTAATTTACATCTAAAGTATTGTAAAAATGATGTAAAATTATTTTAAAATTATACTTCAAAAATCGTGCAAAAAATACGGTGTCTGAGAAGAAATTTCCTCTAAAATGTAAAATCTATAACCGACACCATTCTTAAAATATGTTAAATTGAAATATTTTTGTAATAATAGAAAAAGGCTATCAGCCAATAGCTAATAACCTCATATTTTGAGCCTTCTAAGGGACTCGAACCCTCGACCTACTCATTACGAATGAGTTGCTCTACCAACTGAGCTAAGAAGGCAACGTTTTTTTGTGTTGCAAAGATACTCTATTTTTCTCTTTTAAGCTGTGAAAATCCTAATTTATAAAAATAGCATATGTTAATTATTGTTAACTTTTTATAATTAAATATGCTGTAAAACATATAAATAATAACAAAATATTAACTTTGCACAAAATTATTACCCTAAACTAGAAAAAATTATGTTTGAAAAAGTAGGAAACAACGCTGGTGCTGTATGGCAAGTGTTAAACGCTGCAACTGAAGCAGTTAACGGTAAAGATCTTAAAAAAGCTACCAAACTAACTGAAAAAGATATGTATGCAGCTCTTGGTTGGTTATTGCGTGAAGGTAAAATCAACGTAGTAGAAGAAGGAAAAGAATTATTCATCAACCTTATCTAATTCTTTCCAAGATAAATAAAAAAGTCTCAACTTAATGTTGAGACTTTTTTATTTTATGTGGGTATGTGATTATTACCACACACTCACTTGTTTGTTACCATTGGTAGTTGCAACTACATATACACCTTGTAGGCTACCATTTAAGTTTGTTACATCTACACCTGCTAAATTGTAAATTGTAAATTCTTCGTCACAATAAATTGTACCATCTTTAGCATAGATGTTAAGTGCTACATTTTCTTCTACTGATGTTGTGATATCTTCTATCGCAACTGCAGTAAATTCAACACTTTCTGAGATTTCACCTACTTTTATTGTTAATGTTGCGCTATATTCTCCCACTGTTTCAGGAGCAAATACTATTACAACCTCTCCTAATGATTGTTCCTTAATATAGAATGATTCATCACCTATTAATTCAACAATTGCTTCTGTTGCATTTTCAATTGTATATGTTGCAGTTGCTTCTGCAAATCCACCTACTTTAAGTTCTCCAAATATAGGAGCTACAAGGTTAGAAATTACTGGTTTAAGTATTGCACTTGCAGTGAAGTTGATGCTTTCTGTTACTACACCGTCTGCGGTGATTGTTAGAGATCCATTGAATGTACCTTCTGTTGTTGGTATAAATACGATGTCAACTGAACCATCTGATTCACTTAAGATGCTAAATGCTGCATCACCAGATAATTCTACTTCTACGTTGTTAGCATTTGCAACAGAGAATGTTGCAGTAGCAGTTGTTGTTTCACCAACGTAGATGTCTTCAAATGCAGGAGCTACAAGGTTAGAAATAACTGGTTTAAGTATTGCACTTGCAGTGAAGTTGATGCTTTCTGTTACTACGCCGTCTGCAGTGATTGTTAATGTACCATTGAATGTACCTGCGGCACTAGAAGCAAACTTAACCTCAACCATACCATCAGATTCAGAAACAACGCTAAATGCATCATCACCGCTCAATACTACTTCTACATTTGAAGCATTTGCAACAGAGAATGTTGCAGTTCCAGTTGCAGTCTCTCCTACATAGATTTGTGTAAACTCAGGAGCTACAAGATTTGAAATCACAGGTTTTAGGATTGCTGTTGCAGAGAAGTTTATTGTTTCTGTAACTACGCCATCAGCGGTGATTGTTAGTGCACCATTGAATGTATCAGCATCGGTAGGAGCAAATGTAATTTCTACTACTCCGTTAGATTCACTTAAGATGCTAAATGCTGCATCACCAGATAATTCTACTTCTACGTTGTTAGCATTTGCAACAGAGAATGTTGCAGTTCCAGTTGCAGTCTCTCCTACATAGATTTGTGTAAACTCAGGAGCTACAAGATTTGAAATCACAGGTTTTAGGATTGCTGTTGCAGAGAAGTTTATTGTTTCTGTTACTACACCATCAGCAGTGATTGTAAGTATACCATTGAATGTACCAGCGGCACTAGGAGCAAACTTAATTTCAACCGCACCATTAGCTTCGCTAACAACACTAAATACATCGTCACTACTCAACACAACCTCAACATCAGAAGCATTAGCTACTGAGAATGTTGCAGTGCCATTAACAGTTTCTCCTACGTAGATTTGTGTAAACTCAGGTGCTACTAGGTTAGAAATTACTGGTTTCAAGATAGCTGAAGCAGAGAAGTTAATTGTTTCTGTTACTACACCATCAGCGGTGATTGTTAGAGCACCATTGAATGTACCAGCGGCACTAGGAGCAAACTTAATT
>JAZOMZ010000007.1:0-61001 GCA_045654205.1 Candidatus Enterocola sp.
GGATTGCAAAGATATGTCAAGTTTTTCAATCTACCAAATATTTCGAGAAAATTTTTCAAAATATTTTTTAGAAGCATTAAACCTCATCTCATGCAAACTACCAAAGCTTTTGTTGTGCTGACCACTCTTGGTCGAAAAGCGGGTGCAAAGGTATAGCTTTTACCAATACAATCCAAATATTTCTCCAATATTTTTTAAGAAAATTTCAATCAAAAGAACTAATCAGCTTATTTTCAGGAGTAAGAGTTCAAAAAAAATCCCCAAACCGACCTTATCGATTTGGGGAGAATCACCTTATTTAATTAATTATTTAATTCAGAACCTACATCTTCCAATCCTTCTTTTATTGACTGCATAAATCCCCCCGCTTCCATAAAGAAATCATTTACATTTTGTTTAGATTTTTGGATAGAATACTTTGTACGTTGAACTGTATACCTACCTTTTAGTCTTCCTATTTCACGAAGTTGCTCGTCTGTATATTTATGCATAGAAATATTTTTCTCAATCGTCTCATATTCCAATGATGCTTTATCCCAGTCTTCTTTTGTAAATGTAGCAGCATTTTGCTCTAAGTTTTCTATGAATTTTTCAAAATCCTTAAAAGCTTGTTCTGCAGGATCACAAGAAGCTAAGGATAAAATTCCGACTAATAATATTAAAATCTTTTTCATATTATATATTAAATGTATAATTACTGTACTATAAACCCATTTGTCACCTCCACAAATATAAAACAATTTCAGTTAAAATTGTTTTATAAAGCAAAATATCTTTACTCTTTCACTAATTTCAGCACAGTTATTTCTGGTCTCATACCCAAACGGAATGCTAGTCCAACATAACCCACCCCACGAGATACAAATAGATATTTTCCATCCTGCTCATAAAGTCCATCCCATTCATCATACAAATACTGTGCAGGAGAAAACTTAAAATCGCCTACCTCAATACCCATTTGAGCGGCATGAGTATGACCAGAAAACGTCATTAAAATATTATCATACTCCAGAACTTTGGTTTTCCATGTACTAGGATCGTGAGAAAGAAGTAGTACTGGTTTCTCTTCTACACCAAATAGCGACGCATCAATATCTCCATAACACGGGAATGGCTCTTCGCCACAGTTTTCTATTCCAGCAACTACCAAAGTATCACCACCAGAAACTAACACCCTATTTTCATTTAAAAGTAAATCAAAATCAAAGTTTCTATAGATATCTTTAACTGCATCTAGATTCTCTACGCTATCCTCACTACATTTCCATTTATAATATTTACCGTAATCATGATTGCCAAGCACCGCATATTTACCAACTCTTGCAGTTAGCCCATTCAAAGTTTCCTCTGTACCCTCTGCTTCCCACGCCGCCACATTAATCAAATCGCCTGTAAGCATTACTATATCAGGATTATAAGAATTTGAAATTTCTACTATTCTACTCAAATACTCCCTTGCTCCATCCAAACACCCAACATGCACATCGGTAAATTGCACTATCGTAAGTCCATCAAAAGTCTCAGGCAAACTCTTAATAGAAACTTCCACTTCCCTTGTCTGTACATTCTTTCTTTCTGCGACGCCCCTCACCAATAATACAAAAAGCAAAGCAGATAAGAAAGCTCCTGTAGTAGGTATCCATCTAATTATTTTACCTTTTTTATCTCTAAAATACACGTAAATAACCCTACCAAGCAAGTAGATATTTAGAGGTAAGAAGAATAAAATCATACCTATATTCAAGAGGCATACTACCTTAAAATCCAATCTTACCCAGCCAGTAATAGAGCATAGGTAATATGATATAAATGCTAATGGAATTACACTCAAAGCCACCTTAACTAATTTTGAAATCAATGTAGATTCTTTTCTACATTTAAATCCAAAAGAATAAAGTAGCACTGGCCCAAAAGAGAGCAAAAAGAAGAATAAAAAGAAAAATACAAATCTCATAAAAAAACAATATTAATAAATACAAAAAAATGGACGAGAAACTCCCGTCCATTTTTTCATTATGTAGAATAAAATTATTCTGCAGATTCTGCTGCTTCTGCCACTGGAGCAGCTTCAACAACTTCAGCTGCTTTTTTTGAAGAACGACGTGTTCTTGATTTTTTCTTAGGAGCAGCATCTTTAAGTAAGTTTTCATTGTAGTCAACTAGCTCAATAAAGCACATTTGAGCAGCGTCACCTAAACGGAAACCAGTTTTAAGGATACGTGTATAACCACCTGGACGGTCACCAATGCGTTGAGCGATTTCACCGAATAATAAGCTAACTGCTTCTTTGTTTTGAAGTTGAGAGAATACCATACGACGTGAGTTTGTGGTATCGTCTTTAGCTTTAGTGATAAGTGGTTCTATGAATTTACGTAATTCTTTAGCTTTTGCTAAAGTGGTAGTGATTTTCTTATGTTGAATAAGAGATACTGCCATATTAGATAACATTGCGTCTCTGTGAGCAGTTTTTCTACCTAAGTGATTGAATTTTTTATTGTGTCTCATCGTTATTACTCTTTATCTAATTTATATTTTGAAATATCCATGCCGAATGATAGATTTAAGCTTTCTAGTTTTTCATCTAATTCGACTAAAGATTTTTTACCAAAGTTACGGAACTTCAACAAATCATTACGATTGAATGAAACAAGTTCAGCTAGAGTTTCTACTTCTGCAGATTTCAAGCAGTTCAATGCACGTACAGAAAGATCTAAATCTGTTAATTTAGTTTTCAATAACTGACGCATATGAAGTGCATCTTCATCGAAGTCTTCTTCTCCATCTAAATTATCTAAATCAATAGTAATTTTTTCGTCAGAGAACAACATAAAGTGGTGGATTAAAATCTTAGCTGCTTCTTTTAAAGCATCTTTTGGATGAATAGAACCATCGGTATCAATTTCGATAGTTAACTTTTCATAGTCAGTTTTTTGTTCCACACGGAAGTTCTCAGAAGCATACTTCACGTTTACTATTGGTGTATAGATTGAATCGATTGGAATTACGTTCACAGCTTGATTTGGAAGTCTATTTTCTTCTGCAGGAACATAACCACGTCCTTTATTTATAGTTAATTCCATACGAACGCGAGTTGTAGGCTCTAAAGTACAGATTAATAAATCTGGATTTAAAACTTCAAAATTCTTCAACTGCTTTCCTATATTACCAGCTTTAAATGTGGTTGTATCTGTTATGTCAATAACTACAGTTTCTGTGTCTGCACCATCAATAACTTGTTTGAAACGAACTTGTTTAAGTGCTAAGATAATGTTTGTTACATCTTCTGTTACACCTGGGATAGTTGCAAACTCATGTTCTACACCATCTATTTTAATAGAGGTGATAGCAAAGCCTTCTAATGATGAAAGCAAAATGCGGCGAAGAGCATTACCGATAGTAACACCAAAGCCTGGTTCCAATGGACGGAATTCAAATTTTCCGTGGAACGCATTTGCTTCAAGCATGATGACTTGCTCTGGTTTTTGAAATGGTAATAAAGGCATAATTCAAAATTAATTTTTAGAGTAAAGTTCGACGATTAATTGTTCCTTAATGTTTTCAGGAATGTCAGCTCTTTCTGGCATGTGTAAGAATTTACCAGCCATAGATGCTGAATCGAATTCTATCCAAGCATATTTACTGTGGTTGAAACCGCTAAGTGAATCTGCGATAACTTCTAGAGATTTAGATTTTTCGCGAACACCTACTACGTCACCAGCTTTTACTTGGTATGAAGGAATATTAACCACTTGACCGTTTACTACAATGTGTTTGTGACTTACAAGTTGGCGAGCTGCAGCACGAGTGCGAGCAAAGCCTAAACGGAATACTACGTTATCTAAACGAGATTCTAGAAGTTGTAAAAGCACTTCACCTGTAATACCTTTGGTACGAGTAGCTTTATCAAACAAGTTTGAGAATTGTCTTTCTAAAACACCGTAGGTATATTTAGCTTTTTGTTTTTCTTTTAACTGAATACCGTATTCAGAAGTTTTTCTCTTACGAGAGTTACCGTGTTGGCCTGGAGCATAATTTTTCTTAGACAACACTTTATCAGCTCCGAAAATAGGTTCACCAAATTTACGAGCTATTCTTGATTTAGGTCCAATATATCTTGCCATTTTCTTTAAATTTAATGTTGTAAATTAATATTATACTCTTCTTCTTTTTGGAGGACGACAACCATTGTGTGGTAGTGGAGTAACGTCTACGATTTCTGTTACTTCGATACCAGCACCGTGGATAGTTCTGATAGCAGATTCACGTCCGTTACCTGGACCTTTTACATAAGCTTTAACTTTGCGTAAACCAAGATCGTAAGCTACTTTAGCACAATCTTGTGCAGCCATTTGAGCTGCGTAAGGGGTGTTCTTTTTAGAACCACGGAAGCCCATTTTACCAGCTGATGACCAAGAAATTACTTGACCTTCTGCATTGGTAATAGTTACAATAATATTATTGAAAGACGAATAAACGTGTGCTTGACCTGTTCCGTCTATTTTCACTACTCTTTTTTTGGTAGCAGCAGTTTTCTTTGCCATGTTTTCTTACTTTTTAACGGATTTGACAAATTAATTATTTAGTTGCTTTTTTCTTGTTAGCAACAGTTTTCTTTTTACCCTTGCGAGTACGAGCGTTGTTTTTAGTACTTTGACCACGTAATGGTAAACCAATACGGTGACGAATACCACGATAGCAACCTATATCCATCAAGCGTTTGATGTTAAGTTGTACTTCAGAGCGTAAATCGCCCTCTACTTTGAACTCTGCACCAATGATATCACGGATTTTAGATGCTTGATCATCTGTCCAGTCTTTTACCTTGATGTCTTTGTCAATTCCAGCTTCAGCTAATATTCTATTAGCACTGCTTCTTCCTATTCCGTAGATATAGGTTAAACCTATTTCACCTCTTTTATTTTGAGGTAAATCTACTCCTGCAATTCTTATAGCCATAAACTATTTATAAATATTTAAAAAATTAACCTTGACGTTGTTTTTCTTTAGGATTCTTTTTATTAATTACGTAAAGACGTCCTTTTCTTCTAACGATTTGACATTCGTCAGAACGTTTTTTGATTGATGCTTTGACTTTCATGCTATATATATTTTAATTATTTGTATCTGAATGAAATACGTCCCTTTGTTAAATCATATGGAGACATTTCCACTTTCACTTTATCTCCAGGTAAAATACGAATATAGTGCATACGCATTTTGCCAGAGATATGTGCGGTAATTTCATGACCGTTCTCTAACTCTACACGGAACATTGCATTAGAAAGAGCTTCAACGATAGTTCCGTCTTGTTCAATAGCTGCTTGTTTTGCCATTTATTTACTGTTTAAAACTTCTTCTATATAATCGAATGTTGATAATATCTCAGCCTTGCCTTTACGAATAGCAATAGTGTGTTCAAAGTGAGCAGAAGGTTTTCCATCAATTGTACGAATAGTCCAACCATCTTTCTCTTGAACCACATCTCTATTTCCCATATTAATCATAGGTTCTATCGCAATAACCATACCTTCTTTAAGTAGTACGCCTGCTCCTTTTTTACCAAAATTAGGCACTTCTGGATCCTCATGTAGGTTTCTTCCCACACCATGACCCACAAGTTTACGTACAACAGAAAACCCTGCTGCTTGGCAGTGTTTTTGTATAGCATACCCGATATCGCCTATGCGATTTCCGTGTTGCGCCGAATCAATCCCCAAAGATAGTGATTCTTTTGTAATTTTCAGCAATTTTTTAACTTTTTCGTCAACTTTTCCTACACAAAAGGTGTAAGCCGAGTCTCCGTAGTAACCATTTTGTAACACACCGCAATCAACTGAAACTATATCACCCTCTTTAAGAGCGTAGTTTGAAGGTATGCCATGTACCACTTGGTCATTTACTGAAATACATAAAGTATTAGGGAATCCGCCGTAACCTAAGAAACCAGGAACAGCACCGTTAGAACGGATAAAATCTTCAGCTATTTTGTCAAGCTCCAGAGTGGTTACTCCCACTCTGATATGCTTAGCCACTTCAGCTAAAGTTTTACCCACTAACTGATTGCTTGCTCTAAGTAGAGCTATTTCTTCTGGCGTCTTAAGATAAATCATATCCTATTAATATGCAGCTAAAGAGCCGTGTCTTCCTTTAATTTTACCGCTTTCCATTAAGCCGTCATAGTGACGCATCAACAAATGACTCTCTATTTGTTGTAGTGTATCTAGAACAACACCCACCATAATTAATAGTGATGTACCACCAAAGAATTGTGCGAATGCTTGACTAATACCTAGCAATCCTGCAAATGCAGGCATAATAGCTACAACACCAAGGAAGATAGAACCTGGTAGAGTAATACGAGACATTACAGAATCTAGATACTCTGCAGTCTTTTTACCTGGTTTTACACCTGGGATGAAACCATTATTTAATTTCAAATGTTCAGCCATTTGAGTTGGGTTGATTGTTACCGCTGTATAGAAATATGTAAATGCAATGATTAACAAGAAGAACACTAAGTTATACCAGAAACCATTTACATCCATCATAGCAAGTGCAAAGTTGCTCACTTCACCATCTTCTGTAAATAATCCTGCAACAGAAGCTGGAATAAACATAATAGCTTGAGCAAAGATGATAGGCATTACACCAGCTGCATTCACTTTTAATGGAATGAATTGGTAAACACCACCATATTGTCTATTACCTATTACTTGTTTTGCATATTGCACTGGGATTCTACGTGTACCTTGAACTAGAAGGATAGATCCACATATAACTAACAATAGTAATACAAGTTCAGCTAAGAACATCACAAGACCACCTTGAGCATCTGATACACGTGAAGCGAATTCACCAATTAATGCTTGAGGAAGACGAGCGATAATACCAACTAAAATGATGAATGATACACCATTACCGATACCTCTATCTGTGATTCTTTCGCCTAACCATAGTACGAACATACTACCAGCAGCTAAGATTACTATAGAAGAGAACATAAAGAACGCTCCTTCTGGAACAACTGAACCAAGTTGCATACGTAAGTTAGCTAAATATGCTGCACCTTGTACAATTAAAACTACAACTGTTAAATAACGTGTGATTTGGTTTAGTTTATTACGACCACTTTCACCGTCTTGTTGTAATTTTCTAAAATAAGGAATCGCCATACCCAACAATTGCACTACGATAGACGCTGTAATATAAGGCATAATACCAAGTGCAAAAATAGAGGCATTTGAGAATGCACCCCCAGAGAACATATCTAACAACATCATTAGACCACCTTCTGTTTGTTGAGAAAGGTTTGCTAGTTGAGTTGTGTCAATGCCAGGAAGTGCCACAAATGACCCAAATCTATATATCACAACCAAAAGGAATGTGATAGTAAGACGAGAGCGTAACTCCTCTATTTTGAAAATGTTTTGTATGGTTTGAATGAATTTTTTCATACAAAAATTTTAGATTATAATGTTACTGCAGAACCACCTGCTTTTTCAATAGCTTCGATAGCAGCTTTAGAGAAAGCGTGAGCAGATACTTCTAATTTAGCAGTTAATTCGCCTTTTGCAAGAATTTTAACTAGACGTTTAGAAGAAACGAATCCTGCTTCTACTAGATCAGCAACAGAGATTTTTGTTAATTGTTTAGCGTCAGCTAATTCTTGTAAAGTAGATAAACCGATTGCTTTGTACTCTACGCGATTAATATTTTTGAAGCCAAATTTAGGCAAACGACGTTGCATAGGCATTTGACCACCTTCAAAACCAATCTTTCTTGAGTAACCAGAACGTGATTTAGCACCTTTGTGACCACGGGTAGAAGTACCACCTAAGCCAGAGCCTGGACCACGACCTATTCTCTTACGAGTTTTTACAGAACCTTCTGCAGGTTTCAAATTACTTAAATTCATTTTTTCTTTTATTTAAAGCGTTAATAAAAAGAATTATTCTACCACTTGAACTAGGTGTTTAACTTTACGCACCATACCCAAAATTTGAGGAGTTGCTTCTTTTTCTACCACTGCATTCAATTTTGTTAAGCCAAGTGCATCTAAAGTCAATTTTTGATCTTTAGGAGCTGAAATACGGCTTTTAACTTGTTTAATTTTTATTGTTGCCATAGTCGTATTTATTTACCTGTGAATACTTTTTCTAATGAAACACCACGATTTTGAGCCACAGTGTAAGCATCTCTTAATTCAGATAAAGCTTTGATAGTAGCTTTAACTAAGTTATGAGGGTTAGAAGAACCTTTAGACTTAGCTAACACGTCGGTAATACCAACGCTTTCAAGAACAGCACGCATCGCACCACCAGCTTTAACACCGGTACCAGTTGTTGCAGGTTTAATGAAAACTTCTGAACCACTGAAACGAGCAGATTGTTCGTGAGGGATAGTTCCTTTTAATACTGGAACTTTGATTAGGTTCTTTTTAGCCATTTCTACGCCTTTAGCAATGGCAGCGGTTACTTCACCAGCTTTGCCTAAGCCCCAACCTACTAAGCCATCTTCGTTACCTACAACAACGATAGCTGCAAAGGTAAAGGTACGACCACCTTTTGTAACCTTAGTAACACGGTTAATTGCTACTAATCTATCTTTTAACTCACTTTCGTTTGTTAATCTAACTGTATTGTTTTTTCCTGCCATAATACTTAGAATTTAAGTCCTGCGTTACGAGCGGCTTCTGCCAATTGTTTAACTCTACCATGATATAGGAAACCGTTACGGTCAAATACCACAGTTTCGATACCAGCTGCAAGAGCTTTCTTAGCGATTAATTCACCAACTTTTGCAGATTTTTCGGTTTTGGTCATTTTTTCTTTGATTGCTAAAGATGATTCAGCAACTAAAGTTTTACCACCGTTTGCTGCGGTATCGTCAATAATTTGCACGTAGATCTGGCTGTTGCTTTTGAACACTGACATACGTGGCTTTTGGGCTGTTCCAGAAATTTTTCCGCGAACACCAGCCTTAATTTTCAATCTTCTTGCTATTTTATCAATCATGATTCTACGTTTTTAATTATTTAGCACCAGCAGACTTGCCAGCTTTTCTACGAATATATTCACCAACGAACTTAATACCTTTACCTTTGTAAGGTTCTGGTTTACGGAATGAACGAATCTTAGCACATACTTGACCTAAAAGTTGTTTGTCACAGCTTGATAGGATAACAAGTGGGTTTTGGTTTCTTTCACTCTTAGTTTCAACTTTAACTTCTGCAGGAAGTCTTAGGTAGATAGCGTGAGTATAACCTAAAGAGAATTCAATTACTTGACCTTGGTTAGAAACACGGTAACCAACACCTACAAGTTCTAAAGTTTTTTGGTATCCTTGAGACACACCTACTACCATGTTGTTTACTAACACGCGGTATAGGCCGTGCATAGCTTTAGATTGTTTTTCGTCGTTAGGACGAGTTAGAACTACTTCGTTACCATTAACTTCTACGTTGATGATAGGATTAACTACTTGTTTTAGTTCTCCCTTTGGACCTTTTACGACTACTTCGTTTCCAGCACCTACAGTAACTGTAACACCTGCTGGTATATTGATAGGTAATTTTCCAATTCTTGACATTTCTTTATCCTCCTATTAATAAACGTAACATAATACTTCACCGCCAACATTAAGTTCGCGAGCTTCTTTATCTGTCATCACACCTTTAGAGGTAGAAATGATTGCAATACCCAAACCGTTTAATACACGTGGGAGATCTTTATGGCTTGCATATTTACGCAAACCTGGAGTAGAAACACGTACCAATTTCTTGATAGCGTTAACTTTGTTAGCTTTGTCATATTTTAAAGCTATTTTGATAGTTCCTTGAGGACCATCTTCTTCGAACTTATAATTCAAGATATAACCTTGTTCAAACAAGATCTTGGTAAGTTCTTTCTTCAAATTTGACGCAGGCACTTCAACCACTTTGTGACCAGCCTGAATTGCGTTACGTAAACGCGTCAAATAATCTGCGATTGGATCTGTCATAAAATTATAAATTAAATTAATCAGGACTACCCTGACAATATTTAGTTAATAAAATCTTTTAATTAATATTACCAGCTTGCTTTTTTAACGCCTGGGATTAAACCTTTAGAAGCCATTTCACGGAATTGAATACGTGAAATACCGAATAAACGAATATATCCTTTTGGACGGCCAGTTAATTTGCAACGGTTGTGTAATCTTACCGGAGATGCATTTTTTGGAATGCTTTGTAAAGCTTCATAATTACCTTCTGCTTTGTATTGTTCACGTTTAGCAGCATATTTGGCAACTAATTTTGCTCTTTTCACCTCACGGGCTTTCATTGATTCTTTTGCCATATTCCGTATTATTTTTTAAATGGTAAACCAAATGCTTTCAATAATGCAAATGCTTCTTCATCAGTTTTAGCAGAAGTTACGAATGTAATGTTCATACCCATGATTTTAGAAACTGCATCAATGTTGATTTCTGGGAAAATAATTTGCTCTTGGATACCGAAGGTATAGTTACCACGACCGTCCATTTTGCTATTAATTCCTTTGAAGTCACGAATACGAGGTAGAGCCACGCGTACTAATTTTTCTAGGAATTCGTACATTTGGTTACGACGTAAAGTTACAGAAACGCCGATAGGCATTTTTTTACGCAATTTGAAGTTAGAAATATCCTTTTTAGAATATGTAGCAACTGCTTTTTGACCAGAAATAGCTGTCATTTCATTGATAGCGATTTCGATAATTTTTTTATCAGCAACAGCTTGACCTAAACCTTGGTTTAGAACGATTTTTTCTAACACAGGAATTTGCATGGTTGATTTGTAACCAAATTCCTTCATTAAAGCTGGAGCTATACGCTCTGCATATTCTTTCTTTAAACTAGCGGTATTCATTATTTAATTTCCTCCCCTGTAGTTTTAGCGTAACGTACTAATTTACCATCTACTAATTTACGACCAACACGAGTAGGTTTGTTGTTTTTGTCTACTGGGTTTAGGTTTGAAATATGAATAGATGCTTCTTTCTTAACGATGCCACCTTGTGGACTTTTTGCATTAGGTTTGGTGTGTTTAGCCACCATATTAACACCTTCTACGATAGCACGTTGTTTTTCAACTTGTACTTCTAAAACGCGAGCTACAGTACCTTTGTCTTTACCAGCGTTTACGTATACGGTGTCACCTTTTTTAATGTGTAATTTAGCCATTCTCTATCAAATTTACTTAATTAAAGAACTTCTGGTGCTAATGAAACAATCTTCATGTTAGTTGCACGTAATTCTCTGGCAACTGGACCGAAGATACGGCTACCTCTCATTTCGCCTGCACCGTTTAACAATACGCATGCATTGTCATCGAAGCGAATGTATGAACCGTCAGCACGTCTAATTTCCTTTTTGGTACGTACTACTACTGCTTTTGAAACAGCACCTTTTTTTGTATCACTTGAAGGGATTACCGATTTAACTGCTACAACAATTATGTCCCCTACTGTGGCATAGCGCTTGCCGGTACCACCTAGTACACGGATGCAAAGCACTTCTTTTGCGCCACTGTTGTCAGCTACGGTAAGTCTTGATTCTTGTTGTATCATACTTATTTAGCTTTTTCAATTATTTCTACTAATCTCCATCTTTTAAGTTTGCTTAAAGGACGAGTTTCCATTATTCTTACCGTATCGCCAATACCGCATTCATTGTTTTCGTCATGAGCGTGGTATTTTTTTGTCTTATTTACGAATTTACCGTAAATTGGATGTTTTTCTTTCCATTTGACAGCAACAGTGATGGTTTTATCCATCTTATTGCTTGATACGATGCCTTGTCTTTCTTTTCTTAGATTTCTCATATCAGACTGCATTTATTATTTGTTTATTTCTCTTTGACGTAGCTCGGTTTCTATGCGAGCGATAGTTTTACGTGACTCACGAATTTTGCCAGGATTTTCTAGCGGAGAAATAGCATGGCTCAACTTCATTTTTGATAAAGAAGCCTTTTCTGTTTCAAGTCTTTCAATAAGCTCTTTGTCTGTTAAATTTTTAATTTCTGCTGTTTTCATACTATTTACGCGTTTTCAGATTCAAAATCGTAATCTCTTCTTACAACAAATTTTGTTGTGATTGGAAGTTTTTGAGCAGCTAGACGTAATGCTTCTTTTGCGATAGCAAATGGAACGCCTTCTACTTCAAATAACATACGTCCTGGAGTTACAGGAGCTACGTAGCCTTCTGGGTTACCTTTACCTTTACCCATACGTACGTCAGCTGGTTTTTTAGTGATAGGTTTATCTGGGAAGATACGTACCCATACTTGACCTTGACGTTGCATATATCTGGTAACCGCAATACGAGCAGCCTCGATTTGACGGCCGGTTATCCATTTAGATTGTAAAGCTTTAATCCCGAAAGATCCAAAGGCCAATTGGTTACCACGACCGGCATTGCCTTTCATAGTACCTTTCTGAGGTCTTCTGAACTTAGTCTTCTTTGGTTGTAACATAATTTCTTTGAATTAACAGTTTATTTTTTTCTCTTTTTAAAGCCCTTGCCTTGGTTGAAACCAGCACCGTGGTTTTCCTTAGCTGCAGTGAATTGTGGAGTAAGGTCTTTTTTACCGTAAACTTCGCCACGGCAGATCCAAACCTTAATACCAATAAGACCTACTTTTGTAAGAGCTTCGCATTGTGCATAGTCGATGTCTGCGCGGAATGTGTGAAGAGGAGTTCTTCCTTCTTTATACATTTCTGAACGAGCCATTTCAGCACCATTTAAACGACCAGATACTTGAACTTTGATACCTTCTGCTCCAGCACGCATTGTTGAAGAAATAGCGTTTTTAACAGCACGACGGTAAGCGAATTTACCTTCGATTTGACGAGCGATTTGGTTACCAACGATTTCAGCGTCTAATTCTGGTTTCTTAATTTCAAAGATATTAATTTGTACGTCTTTATCGGTGATTTTCTTTAACTCTTCTTTAAGTTTGTCAACTTCTTGACCGCCTTTACCAATGATCATACCTGGACGAGAGGTGCAAACGGTGATAGTTGTTAACTTAAGTGTACGTTCTATGATAATACGAGATACGTTAGCTTTTGCTAAACGAGCATTCAAATATTTTCTGATTTTTGAATCCTCTAAGATAGTATCACCATAGTTGTTACGGCTGATCCAGTTTGAATCCCAACCTTTAATGATTCCTAAACGGTTTGCAATTGGATTTACTTTTTGTCCCATACTATCTATTATTTAGCATCGTTATTGTTCATACTATCAACACAAATTGTAACGTGGTTTGAACGTTTACGGATACGATAGCCACGACCTTGTGGAGCTGGACGTAAGCGTTTTAAAGTTCTACCTGCGTCAACGAATACAGCACTTACGAATAAGTTACCGTCTTCTGCTTTTTGCTGAGTTTTTTGTTCCCAGTTAGCAATTGCTGAACGAAGAAGTTTTTCTAAACGGCCAGCTGCTTCCTTAGTAGAAAATTTCAGCATACCAAGCGCTTTGTGTACTTCTACACCTCTAATCATGTCAGCGACTAAGCGCATTTTACGAGGTGATGTAGGCACATCATTTAACTTGGCAAAGTAAACAGACTTTCTAGCCTCTTTACGATTGTCTGATGATTGTCTTTTTCTAACACCCATATCTAATTATTTTATTTTCTGTTACCACTGTGGCCTTTGAAAGTTCTAGTTGGAGCGAATTCACCAAGTTTGTGGCCTACCATGTTTTCTGTAACGTAAACTGGAATAAATTTGTTTCCATTGTGTACAGCAATAGTGTGACCAACGAAGTCTGGAGAAATCATAGAAGCTCTTGACCAAGTTTTGACTACTGATTTTTTATTTGCCTCATTCATTGCGATAACTTTCTTTTCAAGTTTTACGCAGATGAAAGGTCCTTTTTTTAATGAACGACTCATGTTACTTCTCTTAAATTATCAAATTACTTTTTCTTTCTCTCGATAATGTATCTGCTTGAAGCTTTCTTAGGAGCACGTGTCTTATAGCCTTTAGCTAGTAAGCCTTTACGTGATCTTGGGTGACCACCTGATTGACGGCCTTCACCACCACCCATTGGGTGATCCACTGGGTTCATAACTACACCACGGTTGTGTGGACGACGTCCGAACCAGCGAGAACGACCAGCTTTACCAGATTGTTCAAGAGCGTGATCTGAATTACCTACGGCACCGATGGTAGCTTTGCAAGTGCAAAGAATCATACGTGTTTCACCTGAAGGTAATTTGATAATAGCATATTTGCCTTCGCGAGAGGTTAACTGAGCGAATGTACCTGCAGAGCGAACTAAAGCAGCTCCTTGGCCAGGTCTTAACTCAATGTTGTGGATAACAGTACCTAATGGAATGTTTTGTAGAGGTAGTGAGTTACCTACTTCTGGAGCAGCTTCTGCACCAGAAAGAAGTACTTGACCTACTTCTAGACCATTAGGAGCGAGAATGTAGCGTTTTTCGCCATCAGCATAGAATAATAATGCGATACGAGCAGAACGGTTTGGATCGTACTCGATTGTTTTAACAGTTGCAGGGATACCGTCTTTTTCTCGCTTGAAATCAATTACTCTGAATTTTCTCTTGTGTCCGCCACCTAAATAGCGCATGGTCATTTTACCTGCGTTGTTACGACCACCTGTTGATCTTTTACCAACTACAAGAGATTTTTCTGGAGCACTTGCAGTAATTGTGTCAAATGTTCCAATAATCTTGTGTCTCTGACCCGGTGTTGTCGGGTTGAATTTACGTACAGCCATTTTCTTTTATTAAATGTTGCTATAAAAATCGATTAAATCTCCTTCTTTAAGTGTAACTACTGCTTTTTTGTAATCAGAAGTTGCACCTTTAATGATGCCAGCTTTTGTGTAGCGTGTTTTGTTTTTACCACGTACAATTGAAGTATTGACATCAACTACAGTCACGTTATAAGCAGCTTCTACAGCTTTTTTGATCTGTATTTTGTTAGCATCCTTATTAACTTTGAAAGAATAACGATTAAGTTTTTCTGTAAGTAAGGTTGCCTTTTCTGTAACGATAGGTTTAATTATGATACTCATTACTTATTTCCTCCTTAAGCGTTAAATGATGCTGTTAAATCTGCTACTGCTTTTTCGGTTAACACCATGTATTTTGCATCAAGGATGCTGTAGGTATTAACGTCTGCTAAAACCATAACGTTAGCTTTTGCTAAGTTACGAGCTGACAAATATACGTTTTTATTTGCTTCTGGTAAAACTAAAAGCGATTTTTTATCATCACATTTTAAGTTTTTAAGCATTGCAACGTAATTTTTTGTTTTTGGAGCTTCTAAATTGAAGTCTTCAACAACGATTAAAGCGTTTTCTTGAACTTTATAAGAAAGTGCAGATTTACGTGCTAGTTGTTTAACTTTTTTGTTTAGTTTAAAGTTGTAATCACGTGGCACTGGACCAAATATGCGACCACCACCTACACGAACAGGTGATTTGATATCACCAGGGCGAGCACCGCCACCACCTTTTTGACGACCTAACTTACGTGTACTACCAGCTACTTCGCTTCTTTGTTTAGATTTGTGAGTACCTTGGCGATTGTTAGCCATGTATTGTTTCACATCTAAGTAAATAGCGTGATCGTTAGGCTCAATTCCGAAGATAGATTCATCTAATGAGATCTTCTTGCCGGTGTCTTTTCCTTCGATGTTATATATACTTAGTTCCATTATTTATTTACTATTACGATTGAACCTTTTGCTCCTGGAACAGAACCTTTGATTAAGATAAGGTTATTTTCAGGAATCACTTTTAAAATCTCAAGGTTTTCAACGGTAACGCGTGCATTGCCTGTTTGGCCTGCCATACGCATTCCTTTAAACACTTTTGCTGGGTAAGAACAAGCACCGATAGAACCTGGAGCTCTTAAACGGTTATGTTGACCGTGAGTAGTTTGACCTACACCACCGAAACCATGACGTTTAACAACACCTTGGAAACCTTTACCTTTAGAGGTACCGATTACGTCTACCCAAGAGTCATTAGCGAACATATCAACTGTGATTACATCACCTACTTTGATATCGCCTTCAAATCCTTTGAACTCAACCAAGTGGCGTTGTGGAGCTACACCTACTTTCTTGAAAAGACCTGCTTCAGCTTTGTTTGTGTGTTTTTCTGATTTTTCAGAGAAACCTAATTGGATAGCTTCATAACCGTCTTTTTCAAGGGTTTTGATTTGGGTAACAACACAAGGACCAGCTTCGATAACAGTGCATGGTACATTTTTACCATCAGCACTGAAAACGGATGTCATTCCGATTTTTTTTCCTATTAATCCTGGCATTTCAATGTATTATTAAATGATTTGTAAAATAAATTTATTACGCTTTGATTTCAACTTGTACACCACTTGGTAATTCTAATTTCATTAGAGCGTCAATGGTTTTAGAAGTTGAGTTGTGAATGTCAATAAGACGTTTGTAAGAGAACAATTGGAATTGTTCACGAGATTTCTTATTAACGAAAGTTGAACGGTTTACAGTGAAATAACGTTTGTGAGTTGGTAATGGAATTGGACCGCTTACTACTGCACCTGTTGCTTTTACTGTTTTAACGATTTTTTCAGCTGATTTGTCAACTAAATTGAAATCGTAAGATCTAAGTTTGATTCTGATTTTTGGTGTCATTTTTATTATTTATTTAAGAGAGAGGGTTAAGAATCATTTACTAACCCTCTACTCGGTTAATTTATTATAGTAAATCTACTCTACCTTTAGCTTCTGTTAATACTGCTTTAGCGATTGCTGTAGAAACTTCAGCGTAGTGAGAGAACTCCATAGAAGAGGTTGCACGACCTGATGTGATAGTACGTAAAGCTGTTACGTAACCGAACATTTCTGCTAGAGGTACTTTAGCTTTTACTACACGCGCACCAGAACGGCTAGTTTCCATACCTTCTACTTGACCACGACGTTTGTTTAAGTCACCGATAACATCACCCATATTTTCTTCTGGAGTAACAACTTCCACTTTCATGATAGGTTCTAGAAGAACTGGTTTAGCTTTAGCGCAAGCGTTTTTAAATGCTATTTGTGCACAAATTTCGTATGATAATTGGTCAGAGTCCACTGGGTGGTAAGAACCGTCAACTACTACTACTTTTAAGCGGTCAACTGGATAACCAGCAAGAACACCGTTACGCATAGCTGCAGTGAAACCTTTTTGGATAGAAGGGATAAATTCTTTTGGAATGTTACCACCTTTTACTTCGTCGATGAATTGAAGATCGCCTTGGAAGTCTTCGTCAGCTGGACCAACTTTAAGTACCATATCAGCGAATTTACCACGACCACCTGATTGTTTTTTGTAAACTTCACGGATGTCAACTGTGTTGGTGATAGCTTCTTTGTAAGATACTTGTGGACGACCTTGGTTACATTCAACTTTGAACTCACGTTTTAGACGGTCGATAATGATTTCAAGGTGAAGCTCACCCATACCGCTGATGATAGTTTGACCAGATTGTTCGTCAGTTCTAACTGTGAATGTTGGGTCTTCTTCAGCAAGTTTTGATAGACCATTACCTAGTTTGTCTAAGTCTTTTTGAGTTTTTGGTTCGATAGCGATACCGATAACTGGATCTGGGAAGTCAATTGACTCAAGAGTCATTGGCATATCTTCGCTACATAGTGTGTCACCTGTACGGATATCTTTGAAACCTACTCCTGCACCTATATCACCTGCACCAATTGTTTCAACTGGGTTTTGTTTGTTTGAGTGCATTTGGAAGATACGAGAGATACGTTCTTTTTTGCCTGAACGTGCATTCCAGATGTAAGAACCTGCGTCAATTTTACCTGAATATACACGGAAGAAGCATAGACGACCTACATATGGGTCAGTAGCGATTTTGAACGCTAATGCACAAAGTGGTTCATCTTCGTTTGGATGACGTACGATTTGTACATTTTCGTCATCAGCAGCGTGACCGATGATTTCTTCTGTATCCATTGGTGATGGAAGGTAAGCACAAACTGAGTCTAGCATAGTTTGTACACCTTTGTTTTTGAATGAAGAACCACAAATCATTGGAGTCATTGACATGCTTAGAGTACCTTTACGGATAGCACGTTTGATTTCGTCTTCTGTGATTGTTTCTGGATCTTCGAAATATTTTTCCATTAACTCGTCGTCGAATTCAGCTACAGCGTCTAACATTTTAGCACGCCATTCTTCTGCTTCTGCAACTAAGTCTGCTGGAATATCTTCAACTGAATAGTCAGCACCCATAGTTTCGTTATTCCAAACGATAGCTTTCATTTTAACTAGGTCAACTACACCTTTGAAAGTTTCTTCTGCACCGATAGGAATTTGGATAGCTACTGGGTTAGCACCAAGAACTTCTTTTACTTGACGAACTACGTCGAAGAAGTCTGCACCTGGACGGTCCATTTTGTTAACGTAACCAATACGTGGTACGCTATATTTGTCAGCTTGACGCCATACTGTTTCTGATTGAGGTTCTACACCACCTACAGCACAGAATGCAGCCACAGCACCGTCAAGAATACGAAGTGAACGTTCTACTTCCACTGTAAAGTCAACGTGCCCTGGGGTGTCAATCAAGTTGATTTTGTATTTGTCGTTTTTATAGTTCCAGAATGTGGTAGTAGCAGCTGATGTAATAGTGATACCACGTTCTTGTTCTTGTTCCATCCAGTCCATTGTAGCAGCACCGTCGTGTACCTCACCGATTTTGTGTGTTAAACCGGTATAGAATAGGATACGTTCTGATGTGGTAGTTTTACCAGCATCGATGTGAGCCATAATACCAATGTTTCTGGTGTATTTTAAATCTGCTTTTGCCATTTTTCTCTGTCTTTAAAAATTAGAAACGGAAGTGAGCGAATGCACGGTTAGCTTCTGCCATTTTGTGCATATCTTCTTTACGTTTGTAAGCAGCACCTTGCATATTATAAGCGTCAACGATTTCAGCTGCTAGTTTATCAGCCATAGTTTTACCGCCTCTTTTACGAGAGTACTGGATTAAGTTTTTCATTGAAATTGATTCTTTACGTTCTGGACGTATTTCTGTAGGAACTTGGAAAGTAGCACCACCGATACGACGAGATTTAACCTCAACTTGTGGAGTGATGTTTTCTAGAGCTTTTTTCCAAATTTCAAGAGCTGGCTTGTCTTCATTAGCCATTTTGCCTTTAACGACTTCTAAGGCAGAGTAGAAAATAGTATAGGCGATAGTTTTTTTACCATCGTACATTAGGTGGTTAACAAATTTACTAACCATAACATCGCCGAAAATTGGATCTGGTAATACGACCCTTTTCTTTGGTTTAGCTTTTCTCATTGTTTTTAAATTTTTCCGTTTTGGGTTGCCTTTCGTCTTCAAAAAGTTCCGCTGAACTAATTTACTCAACCTAGTCCCGAAGGACTCAAACCAAAACAGTATTAATAACTGTTATTTTTTAATTATTTCTTTTTGCCTTTTGCGGCTGCTGGAGCTTGACCTGGTTTAGGACGTTTAGCACCATATTTAGAACGACGTTGGGTACGACTTGCTACACCTGCAGTATCTAAAGTACCACGAACGATGTGATAACGTACACCTGGAAGGTCTTTAACACGACCACCACGAATCATTACGATAGAGTGTTCTTGTAGGTTGTGTCCTTCTCCTGGAATGTAAGAGTTAACCTCTTTTTGGTTGGTTAAACGAACACGTGCCACTTTACGTAATGCCGAATTTGGTTTTTTAGGAGTTGTTGTGTAAACCCTTACACAAACACCACGACGTTGAGGACATGCATCCAATGCAGGAGCAGTACTCTTTTCTGTCAAGGCTGTTCTTCCTTTTCTTACTAATTGTTGAATAGTAGGCATTGTTTAAAAGTTTAGTTTAAAATTATTTATGTTATTTTGCTTCTTTTACACTTTTGGGTTGCAAAGGTACGGATTTTATTTTAATCTGCAAAACTTTTTGATAAAATATTTTCTTAAAGTTCTGATAATTCGTCTATTTGTGATTTATTTCTCCTTTCAACTTACGCTTCACCCTTAAACCCCCAATTTGGAATTGACATGGTACGTTTTTGTTCAGGAAGAACTATTTCGCCAAATTGTTGTTCGTATTTTTCAATATTTTGACTTAATGCAGTAAGCAGACGTTTTGCATGCTCCGCATTCATTATTACTCTAGATTTTACTTTAGATTTTGGCATATTTGGCATAACCCTAATAAAATCTATTACAAATTCGCTTGAAGAGTGTGCTATAACTGCCAAATTTGAATACACTTCTTCTAAATCTGCTGGTATCTCAATATTCAATTGAGTTGTTGTTTTTTCGTCTTTCATATCATTTATTTTTATTAAAAAATTACTCTCTATTATTAAATAATGTGCAAATTTAGCAAAAATAACAGAAATATCTTAATATTTTCGTATCTTTGTAGGTTGAATAAATATCTTTAAAAAGTAAATATGAGTAACAAATCTTCTAAAATATGGGGCGAAATATATAAGAATGGGTTATTTATCATCTCTATAGTGGTAATTATTCTTTTGCTCCCTAGCACTTCATTGGACCCTTTCCAGTTTGAAATAGGCAAACCTTGGCAGAATGATTTATTAACTGCACCATACGATTTCCCTATATACAAGACTTCTAATGATTTAGCTATTGAGAGAAAAAACATAGAAACATCGCCTTCATATTTTGAGTATGATTCTACTGTTTACCAAACAGAGATAGAGAATTTAACTAAACTTGAAAACAAACTTACAAGTGAATATACTCTAAAAGTAGAAGATTCTATTGCATTGAGTTATGTTAAGACAAAACTTAAAGAAATTTATAACGAGGGCATAATATCTGTAAATGATTTGAAGGTTGCTACAATGCATCAAGATAGCACCATTATGCTTAAGAAGGATAAAATTACATCTGCAGTTTCTGCTGGCAGACTTTACACTCCTACCTCAGCAATGGCAGAAATAAAAAAGGATTTTCCTAGTTATTATAATCCAAATTGGTTGTCTTTGTGGAAAATAGAATCATATATTACTCACAATGTATTTTACGATGCGAATACTACCAATCTAATAAAAACTGAGCGCATAAACAATATTTCTATCTCTGAGGGCATGGTTCAGGCTGGTGAAAGAATTATTGACCGCGGGGATATTGTTACAGAAGAAAAAGCAAAAATTCTTAATTCTCTTAGCAAAGAAAAAGACAATAAACAGGGACAAACATTTAACGAACGTTCAAAATTATTGATAGGTCGCTCGCTACTTATTGTATGTTTGATGGCTCTTTTTTATGCTTATCTAAGATTGTTTAGAAAACAACTTTATAATAGCAAAAGGGTAATTACACTGCTACTGCTTATGATTATGGTATTCTGCAGTGGAACCTCTCTAATTATTACATATGCTTCACCATCGCTTATATACATTATTCCGTTTGCGATGTTGCCTATTATTGTAAGTACATTCTTTGATACTAGAACTGCCCTTTATGCTAATTATATCACAATATTCATTTCTTCTATTGTGGTGCCATCACCTTTTGAGTTTGTTTTATTGCAAGCTACTGCAGGTATGGTTACTATTAGTACACTAAGAGATTTGTCTCAACGTTCACAACTTGTGAGAACTGCTATTTTCATTATTTGCACATATTGCTTGTTCTTCCTTGGTTATGGATTGACATCTGACTCTAGTATTTTTGAGGTAAATTGGATTACTTTTGTATTCTTTGTTATAAATGGCTTATTATTGCTTTTTGCATATCCTTTCATTTATATCATAGAACTAATTTTTGGATTTATTTCTAATGTTAGACTTATTGAACTTAGTGATATCAATACTCCGCTAATGAGAAAATTGTCTGAGACTGCACCTGGAACTTTCCAACATTGTACTCAGGTATCTAATCTTGCGGTAGAGATTGCGAATAAGATTGGGGCTAATCCTCTTCTTGCTAGAGCAGGTGCATTATATCACGACGTGGGCAAAATTAGCAATCCTCCTTTCTTTGTAGAAAATCAAGCAAAAGGTAATAATCCTCATGACAAACTAGATTCTGAAGAAAGTTCTATCATTATTACCAACCACGTAAAAGATGGAGTGAAGATTGCTAAAGAATATGGACTTCCTAGAAGTATTATTGAGTTTATAGAAACGCATCATGGCAAGAGCATTACTAGATATTTCTATAACAAGTATGTAAATGAGCATCCAGACGAAAAAGTTGATGCGAATAAATTTAGTTACATGGGCCCAAATCCTTATACCAAGGAGCAAGCCATTGTGATGATTTGCGACACTGTAGAGGCTGCTTCTAGAAGCTTACCAGAATACAATGATGAAAGTATAAATAATTTGGTTGATAAGATTATTGATGGTCAGATTATGGAACATTATTTGGACAGAGCGCCTATTACCTTGAAAGAAATTGGCGAAGCCAAAGAAATACTTAAAGAGAAACTTAAAAATATTTATCACACAAGAATTGCTTATCCTGAAATAAAAAAATAACTATGAAAAAGACTTTACTACTTGTAGTTGGATTGGTTTATGCTGTAGGAGCCTTCTCATACACTCCTACCCCATATAATTTTCATGACTATAAAGTAACACACAAAAGATCTACATTACCTATTAAATACGACTCTAGAGAGTTGAATATCACCTTGGCAGCTAGAGACCAAGGTGATACAGAAACATGTTGGGCATATACTGCTTGTGATGTGGCTCAAACTTTGTTCCATAAGAACGGGACAGAAAGTGGATATCTTTCTGCTGTTACATATACAAATTGTGCCAAATATCTTGGTTTTAGGGATATATGCATAAGCTCTGGAGGTAACGAAGGTATTGCTACTGCAATGCATTGTATGCTGAAAGCTCCAGTATATTTAGATACTACAGGGGAAATAGTGAAAGGAGAAAACGCCTGTCCTGATTATTCTATAAAAGATATTCATGCATATATTTTAGAAACCAGCAACTTACCTAAAGATGATGACGTTGCCATCAAAGAAGCTGTTATAGCATATGGTTCTGTATATGCTTCTATGCGTTATATTCCGGCCAACTACAATGCACGCACAAACTTTTATGAGTTTATTGGAGATGAAGATGAGGATGTTGCCGACCACGCTGTTAGTATAATAGGATGGGATGATAACAAAGGTGCATGGCTAGTGAGAAATACATGGGGATCAAGTTGGGGTGATAATGGTTACTTCTGGGTGAGTTATAAAGACACAGAAATAGACAAAAGATGTGTTTCATATAATAATTTTGTCTCTACTGATAAAATAGACAATGTTTACACATATTCTAAATCTAATGCTACTGGTAGTTTTGGATTTAATCCAAATGTCCCAACTAGTGTTTTAATAGCTTATGAAATAGAAGAAGGCGAAAGCATTGAATATATAGGAACTCATATTTCCAATCCTAACACCAGATTAACAGTATTAGTGAGAGGAACCAATGGAGAACCTGAACCTTTCTATATAGGCGAAGAAGAAACTATTAAATATCCAGGTATGCACCTACATAAATTAACCACACCTGTGGTTTCAAAAGGAGACCCATTTTTTATAGAAATGGTATTCATATCAAATGATTCATTATCTGCACCTGGAGAATTTATAAGTGAAAAATATAATCCAAGCATCGTTTTACAGGATAATCAATGGCTTTTCTATCAAGGAGAATGGACTCCTGTAGGAAAAGATGCCATTATGCAGGAATTAAAATGTAATATAGTAGCTTATGTTTATACCAAAAAAGAGGTAAGCACAGATATTGAAGAAAATGAAACTGAGAATAAGGTTTCTATATTAACCTCAGGTCAAATTAATCCAGAAATCTGGGAAACTGCTATAAGAATTAATATTTTTGATGTTAGCGGTAGAAATTTTGGTTCACTTAAACCAAATGAAGAATTGCCAAACTTGAGCAATGGTTATTATATATTGGTTGTTGACCACAAAGACGGAAGTTTCACTACAGAAAGATTCAACAAGTTTTAATTAAATAAAATATAACACTTAAATTATGAATATAATAGAACATGTAGGAAGATACTCACTGCTTATGCAAAGAGTATTCAAACGTCCACAAAGATGGCGTTTACTTGGTAAACAATACATTAAGGAAGTGGAAAAATTAGGTATTGATTCTCTGGGAATCATTATCATTATTTCATTCTTTATTGGAGCCGTTATCACAATGCAAATGGTGCTTAACACAGAGAACCCTTTGCTACCAGATTATGTAACTGGTCTTACCACCCGTGATACACTGCTATTAGAGTTCTCTTCTACTATTCTTTGTTTGATTTTGGCTGGTAAGGTAGGTTCAAACATTGCTTCTGAAATAGGTACTATGCGTATCACTGAGCAGATAGATGCCTTGAAGATAATGGGTGTGAATGCTCCTAACTATTTAATACTCCCTAAAATATTGGGGTTTGTAACTATTATGCCTGTGCTGGTTGTATTCAGTATGTTTGTGGGTATTCTGGGTGGTTACTTAATTTCATTCTCTGGCATTATTTCACCATCTAAATATGTAATAGGTATTCAATATGCATTTGAACCTTTCTATGTGACATACTCTATTATTAAGTCACTTTTCTTTGCATTTATTATTTCATCTGTATCTTCTTATTATGGATACTATGCATATGGTGGAGCATTGGACGTGGGTAAAGCAAGTACAAATGCTGTGGTAAATAGTAGTATTATTATTCTACTACTTAATGTATTATTAACTGATATTTTATTGGTATGATAGAAGTTCGCAACGTATATAAATCATTTAATGGTAAAGAAGTGCTTAAAGACATTTCTTTCACCTTTGAGGCAGGTAAGACCAACCTTATTATTGGTCAAAGTGGTTCTGGTAAAACAGTGCTTATGAAGAGTGTGATTGGTATCCACCAAGTGGATAAAGGTCAGATTCTTTATAATGGCAGAGACTTTACCAAGATGAGCAACAAAGAAGTGGCTCTACTAAGACAAGAAATTGGTATGCTATTCCAAGGTTCTGCCCTATTTGACTCTATGACCGTGGAAGAAAATGTGCGTTTCCCACTAGAGATGTTCTCTGACAAAACTAGAAAAGAATGGGAAAAACGTGTGGCATTTTGTTTGGACCGTGTGGGTCTTTCTCATGCAGCTAAGCTATTCCCTTCTGAGATAAGCGGTGGTATGCAAAAACGTGCGGCTATTGCTCGTGCTATTGTTCTTGAACCCACATACCTATTCTGCGACGAGCCAAACTCTGGACTAGACCCAAAAACATCACTTACTATTGACCAACTTATTCAAGAGATTACTCGTGAGAACAATATTACTACTATTGTTAACACCCACGATATGAACTCTGTGATGGAGATTGGAGATAACATCCTATTTATACATAAAGGTGAAAAAGGTTGGGTAGGAAGTAAGGATACTATCTTTACTTCAAACAACCAAAACCTAGATGATTTGGTGTTTGCTTCTGAGTTATTTAAAAAGGTAAAAGAAAACCAAATTAAAAAATGAAAATAGTTTCTTACAACGTAAACGGTATTAGAGCAGCTATTGGCAAAGGCCTTATTTCTTGGTTGGGTGAAACTGATATTGATGTGCTTTGCCTACAAGAGACTAAAGCGCAAGCCGACCAAATAGACACAAAAGCTTTTGAAGAACTTGGGTTTAACTGCTATTATACTTGTGCAGAGAAAAAGGGTTATAGTGGAGTGGCTATATTTACTAAGGTGAAACCTGACAATGTAGTTTATGGCATGGGAAATGCTAAGTACGACTCAGAAGGTAGAGTGATAAGAGCCGACTATGGTGACTTTACTCTCATTTGCGTTTATATTCCTTCTGGCACATCTGGCGAAGAACGTCAAGCATTCAAAATGGAGTTCTTGGCAGACTTCAAAGTATTTATAGACGAACTAAGAAAGGAAAGACCAAACATACTAGTGTGTGGAGACTATAATATTGCACACACACCTATAGATATTAATCACCCTGAAAGACAAAAGGGGGTGTCTGGTTTCTTGCCAGAGGAACGCGACTGGGTAACTGAGTTTCTTGAAAGTGGAATGATTGACACCTTTAGGGTGTTTGATGACCGCGCCGAGCAATATAGTTGGTGGAGCTACAGATTCAACTCTAGAAGTAGAAATGCTGGTTGGAGAATAGACTACCACATGGCATCTGAGCCACTAAGAGACAAACTAGTGAAAGCAGAAATCTGGCAACACGTGGTGCATTCAGACCACTGCCCGATATTTGTGCAATTACAGTGCTAGTGAGATCAATGATAAGCTTGCTTAAGCATTGCCGAGCGACGCCTGTAATCACGTAATACGAAAGCATTACGTAATATTCAAATAAATTAAAATTTATGGGATTTTTTAAATTAAGAAAACCACGTCAGTTTAATCTTAAACCAAGATATTACGACGAACATAAAGAAAGACTTCAACAGTCTGAAGAGAGAGTGCGTAAACAACTAAACATGGAAGTTGATAATCAAAAGAAACATTCTTTTGAAGATTCTATTCGTGGTAAATTTAGAGAAAGTCTAGAAGATACCAGAGCCGACAAAAACTCAAAAATGAGAATGGGTATTATAATAGGTGTAATCTTGGTAGGCATTTACCTATTTTTAAACTATGTCTGAAAATATAATACACATATTACCTGAAACGGTGGCAAACCAGATTGCTGCAGGAGAGGTGGTACAACGCCCATCTTCTGTGGTGAAGGAACTTGTGGAAAATTCTATAGACGCAGGTGCTACCAAAATAGATATTTACATTAAAGATGCAGGCAGAACATCTATTAGAATAATAGATAATGGCAAGGGCATGTCTGCCGACGATGCTGTGATGGCATTTCAGCCACATGCCACATCAAAGATTGCCGATGTAAATGATTTGTTTTCACTTTCTACTATGGGATTTAGAGGGGAGGCATTGGCTTCTATCTCTGCCATTGCGTTTGTAGAGGTGAGAAGCAGAAGAGAAGAAGACACACTTGGCACAAGGGTGGAATACACAGCGTCTGATTTGGTATGCCAAGAATGTGTTAGTTGCCCAAAGGGGACTGACATTACCGTGAGGGATATATTCTATAATGTACCTGCTCGCAGAAAGTTCCTTAAACCAAACGATACAGAGTTTAAACATATTGTTTCTGTGTTTGAACAGGTGACATTGGCTCACCCACAAATAAGTTTTACATTAGTTCACAACGATAAGACTATTTTCACCCTACCAAAAGAGAACAGACTGCAACGTATTTGTTCGCTATTTGGCAATAAGTGGAACCAAAAGCTACTACCTATTTCTATAGAAACAACATTGGGTAAGATATCGGGATATGTGAGCACACCTGATGCGGCACTTAAACGTGGTTGCCCACAATTCTTTTTTGCTAATAATAGGTATATCCAACATCCTTATTTTTATAAGGCCATAAGTATGTCATACGACAAATTGCTTATGCCAGATGTTAAACCTGCTTACTTTATATTCTTTGAGGTAGATGCAGATAAAATAGATGTGAACATTCACCCTACAAAAACAGAAGTGAAGTTTGAGGATGAGAAAGCACTATTCCCTATCCTATCTGCTGCGGTGAAAGAGGTATTGGGAAAATCCAATTCTGTGCCAAGCATAGACTTTGACCAAGAAGACGCACCAGACATTCCTGCATTTACAGGGAAACCAATGGAATATGTTGCTCCACCAAAGGTGAGTTATAATCCAAACTATAATCCTTTCCATACACATTCTGAAAAGACCTTTAGTTCAAGTAGACCTACTCAAAACTGGGAGAACCTATATAGTGCAGCAAGAGAGGTGAAGGAAAGTAAAGTGGAAGACTCATGGGCGAAATTGGATATAGTAGAAGACTTTAGCAGTCTTCATGTAATGCAATTTGAAAATAAATTTATAATTTTGCCGGCCAATCAAGGAATAAAGGTGGTAGATCAATATAGAGCTAGTTTACAAATAAACTTTGAGGACACTCTAAAAGAACTAGAACTACTTGAGGTGCATAGCCAACCATTATTGTTCCCAGAGGCCGTGGAACTAGATACAAAAGAAGACCTCATCTTCAATGAGATTAAAGAAGAACTTGAAGAAGTGGGATTCACATTTGAGAGTTTCGGCAAGCATTCTTACCAAATAACAGCTGTGCCAAGTAGCATGAACAATATTAGTGCAGAAGCACTGCTTGAGGAGTTCATAACAATGTGTTTGGACGAAAAGGATGTGAAGGCAGAGATTAAAAAGAATTTGGCTTTGAAGATAGCAGAAAGAAAAGCTATTAAAGGTGGAACACTACTTAGCGAAACTCAAATGAGGGGATTGGTAGAAAAACTTTCTAAATGCGAAAGCCAAATCTATACCACTCAAGGCAAAAAAATATCAGTGATAATAAATAATAACGAAATAGAAAATAAATTTTTATGATGAAAGAAGTAAGAGTGCGATTTGCTCCAAGTCCAACAGGTGCTCTACACATAGGTGGCGTACGTACAGCATTATACAATTATCTGTTTGCTAAACAAAACGGCGGTAAAATGATTCTTCGTATAGAAGATACCGACTCTACACGTTTTGTTCCAGGAGCAGAGAAATATATTATAGAATCACTTGAATGGCTAGGCATTCGTTTTGACGAAGGCATTGAAAACGGTGTGGCAACTTGTAGACAAAGTGAAAGAAGAGATATTTATAGAGGTTATGTAAAAGAACTTCTAGACAAAGACCTTGCTTATATTGCATTTGATACCCCAGCAGAACTAGAAGCTAAACGTGCAGAAATAGCAAACTTCCAATACGATGCCAAAACTCGTATGATGATGAACAACTCACTTACACTAGGCAAAGAAGCAACAGAAGCTAAGATTGCTGCTGGCGAAGACTATGTAGTGAGAATCAAAATTGAACCTGGTGAAGACATTATTGTAAACGACCTTATTCGTGGCGAAGTGAAAATTAATTCTTCTATCCTAGATGATAAAGTGCTTTACAAATCGGCAGACGACCTTCCAACATATCACCTTGCAAATATTGTGGACGACCACTTAATGGAAATCTCACATGTGATACGTGGTGAAGAATGGTTGCCATCTGCTCCACTTCATGTGCTTCTTTATAAATACTTTGGTTGGGAAAGACCAGAATTTGCTCACCTTCCACTACTACTTAAACCTGACGGTAATGGAAAACTAAGCAAACGCGACGGTGACAGACTTGGTTTCCCTGTGTTCCCACTAGACTGGGTAGACCCAAAAACTGGAGACAAATCTTCTGGCTATAGAGAAGCAGGTTACTTCCCAGAAGCAGTAGTGAACTTCCTTGCCCTACTAGGCTGGCACGGCGAAACAGATAAAGAATTCTTCACAATGGAAGAACTTATCAGTGAGTTCTCGCTTAAACGCGTGAGCAAAAGCGGTGCTAAATTTGATTACGAAAAAGGTAAATGGTTCAACCACGAATACCTACAACAAAAATCTGATAGCGAAATTGCAGCTGCATTTATGCCAATACTAGAAGAAAAAGGCATTGAGGCAGATGCTGAGAAAGTAGAAAAAGTGGTAGCACTTACAAAAGCACGTTGCAACTTTATCAAAGACCTTTGGGCAAACTGCGACTACTTCTTTGTAGCACCAACTAGCTACGATGAGAAGACACGTGCAAAACGTTGGAAAGAAAACTCACCAGAAGATATGCGCGCACTTGGCGAGTTCCTTGCTACATTAGAAGACTTCTCTGCACACAATGCTGAGCAAGCAGTAATGGCATGGATTGCAGAAAATGGCAAACACACAGGTCAAGTGATGAATGCATTCCGTCTTTGCATCGTAGGAGAAGGCAAAGGACCACACATGTTTGACATTACAGAGTTTATTGGGAAAGAAGAAACCTTAAGACGTTTAAATGTTGCTATTGAAGCGCTAAGTTAATTTGAATGAAAAGACTGTTTTTTATATTATTTTCCTTGTTAATATGCATTAATGCATTAGCAAAGCCAAAGAAAAAGGCAAGCCTTATAGATGAACTTCCACAAGTGGAAATTCAGGAGGTGACAACTGCATATAATGCACCAAAAAGAGAATTTAGAGGTGTGTGGATGCATACCATTTATAATAGTGTCTATCCTACCCTTACCTCTGACGAGTGGAAAGAATATATAAAAAAACAGTTGGACGAATATCAGAAACTGGGTATAAACGTAATTATCTTTCAGGTGAGACCAGAGGCAGATGCCTTCTACGAATCTGAATACGAGCCATGGAGTAGATTCCTAACTGGCGAGCAAGGTAAACGTCCAGAACCTTTCTTTGATCCTCTGCATTTTATGACAGAAGAATGTCATAAACGCTGTATGGAACTTCATGCGTGGGTAAATCCATATAGAGCAAATGCCAACAAGACTAATAACAGACTAGTTTGGCACCATATCTACTACGAAAAACGTTATATGTTCTTCTCTTACGGCAAACAACTAATGTTTAACCCTGGAGTGCCAGACTGTAGAGAACATATTGTTAAGGTGATATCAGACATAGTGAGTAGATATGATATAGACGGCATACATATGGATGATTACTTCTATCCTTACCCTATCCAAGGTTTGAAAATTCCAGACCTTGAAACATTCAAAAAATATGGATTGTATAAGGGGTATGAACTAGGAGAAATAGACCGTTGGCGTAGGGACAATGTAAATACATTGGTAAAAACATTGTCTGACACTATTAAGTCTATTAAACCACATGTAAAGTTTGGAGTAAGCCCATTTGGTATTTATAGAAACAAAGCACAAAGCGAAATAGGAAGTGAAACCAAAGGATTGAGCTGTTATGACAACCTTTATGCAGATATTTTGCTTTGGGCAAACAATGGTTGGCTGGATTACGTAATACCTCAACTTTATTGGGAATTGGGACATGCTGCAGCCGACTACACCAAGCTTTTCTATTGGTGGAAAGAAGCAAAGCCTGAACAAACACAGATGTTTATAGGTCAAGATGTTGGGCGAAGCCTAAACCAAATAGCTAAGAAATTAAACCCAACTAGAGAAGAGAGAACCATAGGGGGCAACTGTTTTTGGAGCGGCGATATGCTACTTGAAAACAAGAACGAATACAAAGATAGTTTGCAAACAGCATACTTCAAACACCATGCTATAGCACCAAATTATCCAAACCTAAGTCATACAGCTCCTATGAAACCAGAGAACGTGCGACTAGAAATGATGGGTGCTGAGCCAAAACTATGTTGGGATGAAGACAAAACCCCTAAAAAGGCAGACAAGGCTTGGTATTATATAGTTTATGCTACAGACTATAGGGCTAGCGTGATAGACCAATATGACCCTAGTAAGATTATTTACGTGGGAACTGAAAATGAGTTTACCATACCAGAAGATATGAATCCTCTTCACTTCAAATACGTGGTAACAGCAGTAAACCGCATGCAAAACGAGAGTGAAACCTCTGATGTTTGTAGGCATGAGGAGTGAGGAATTTTGCGATTAAGCGAGAGCATAACAAATTTATTTGTTATGCCGAGCGTGAGCAAAATCATGAGCGAAGCGAATAATTATGACCTTCTACATACTACATATTAACCAGTGCGACTCTACCAATGCTTACTTGCAAAGGATGATAAATGACGGCAATGCATCGGAGGGACTTGTTATTTCTACTTCGTTTCAGAGCAAAGGTCGTGGGCAACTGACAAACGTATGGGAATCAGAAGAAGGAAAGAATATTCTTTGCAGTATACTGCTTCGTCCTACAAACCTACCAATCAAAAGCCAATTTCTTATTTCTCAGGCAATATCTGTGGCAATAGTCGATGTGCTTAACACCTATGTAGAAGGGTTTAGCATAAAGTGGCCAAACGATATTTACTACAAAGAGGATAAGATTGCAGGTATTCTTATTGAAAATACACTATCATCTAAGGGCATTGACTCATGCATCATTGGACTTGGGCTTAACGTAAACCAACAAACCTTTACATCTAATGCTCCAAACCCTATTTCACTACATAATATTATAGGTAGAGACACTTCTGTAAAGACACTACTAGAGAGCATACTTGAAAACTTTAATAAGGTATACGACCTAGTCTATACCAATGTAGATTTACTGCGTGAAAACTACTTCAACAATCTACTATGGAACGGCCAGATGCGTAAGTACTCAGATGCAAGTGGAGAGTTCACTGGCAAGATTGTAGATGTAGAAAATGATGGACACCTGATAATTGAAGACATAGAGGGTGAAAGAAGAAGGTATGCGTTTAAAGAGGTGACATTTTTAATTCCTAATTCCTAATTATTACTACCCTCCAAACGCTAAAGAAAGAAAACTCAATCTTACATTTGGGATTTGCTCTAGGCATTTTAGGCAGGCAATGGCTGTTGAGCCTGTTGTAAGTACATCGTCTAGCAAGAGAAGGTGTTTCCCTTCAAAACCTTCGTTGGGCGAGAGCCCAAATAGATTTAAAGAATTTTTCCACCTACCCTGTTTATCTTTGTGAGTTTGCGTTTCGTTGAAACGTGTTCTAAATAATAGTTCCGGATATATAGGCAAACCCGTTACCTTCTGAATACCCAAAGCAAGTTGCTCAGACTGATTGTACCCCCTTATCCTCTGTTTCTTTTTGTGCAGTGGCACAGGCACAATAGCATCTATCCCTTTGAAGAATTCTGGCATTTCGCTGGCCATAATCTGCCCTATCTGCTGCGCAAATTTAGATTTCCCTTTATACTTAATATGATGTAGAATATTTTGCACTTTGGTTTCCTTTTGAAAATGACACCACGATGCAGCTTTTTCTAGCTTCACACGACCAAGAAACAAGTCCATCACCTTATTATCGGTATAGTCCTTGTCTATGGAGCGAGGAAGCGTGTAAAGACATGTTAGGCAGATATTCCTTTCTGACTCCATAAGCACACTACCACAACAAACACAAAGTTTTGGATAGATTAAATCTAGTAGCGAATTAAGAATGGGGATATTCATAATCTTTAGGGTTTTAGTTTGCCTTTATCATAGGATTTTGCCATAAACACCAACCATATACTACCAGAAGCCTGCATTATAAAGCAAACCAAGAAGTATAAGGCTATAGCTAAGTAGATATCGCTTAGGTAAATACCCACTATCAAAGCAGATGTTCTAAGAATTAATGTTATTATCTCAAAGTAAAATAGACCTTCTTGCTTTTTGAATAGTTCTGGTAGGAAATCTAGCACATTAAACACGGCGAATGCTAGTAACCATGGAAGCATTAGGCGTATGTATTCGCCAGAAATTCTCCACTCATCACCCAATATAATGGCTGTTAAATCTGGAAGTATAAAAAATAACAATGCAAATGAAGGGATGCCTACCATGAGTACTGATGCAATGTATTTCTTTATTACAGGAAGTATCTTGTCGCCATTCCAAACCTTTTCTGACACGAAGCGGAACATGATTTTATAAAGCGAACTGCAAGCCACATTAATTGGAGTATGGGCAAGCAATAGGCCCATGGAATAAAGACCAATTTCTGTCATGCCAAAGTGGGCAGAAAGCAGGAATATAGGAAGCGATTTAGATAACAGATTAATGGTTTTTCTGCTAAGAGAAAATTTTGGAAACTTGATATACTCTTTTGCCATGGCAAGAATTGAACCCAAAGTAGGGCGCGCTCCAAGAAAAGAGAAAAGTTTGTCTTTACTTTGTGCATATAGGCAAACAGCAAGCAGTATCAATACAGCACCAGACACCGCAGACACTATAAGACCTGCTGTGCCCCACCCTAGATAACCAAGGAATATTTTCAATCCTACACTGTAAAGGGCAAGAAGTATTAAGTAAATAGAAATATATTTAAAGAGTTTCTTTCTTATAGCAAGGCTGTCGCAGATATTCCAAAGGGCAGTGGCTGCCACATAGATAGGCATAAGATAATACCAATGGGCAAGGTCTGTTGATCCAAATAGCGAGGCTATCTCCGAAGAAAAAGGCACAGTTAGGAGCACCAAGGTAGATACCAATACCACGGTTGAAAGGCAGAGTGCTAATACAGATGAAAGGTCTTTTTCTTCTTTGTGAAAGACGAGTACATTTTGGTATTCGGCATTGGCAAGAAGAACAAGTATTGCAAATATAGAAACAAATAGATTGAGCGTACCCATTTCGTCTGGGGTGTATATACGAGAGATTATTGGGTATGCAGCCAAGGTGATAATCTGAGCGAGTATGTTGCCGCTCAGTAGCACACTGGTATTCCTCACAATACGAGATTGAAGAATTCGGGTAATATATTTGTTTTTAATTTGCATTACACAAATGTAATAAAATAATATAAAAAATAAAAGCGATTGAGGAGAATTTCCTCAACCGCTTTAAAATTGCACTATGTTATGAGAGTGCTTTTAAAGAGTAAAGTTCAAGGTTGTGAAGCCTGAGAAACCGGAGTGTACTTGACGTACTCGAGGATTTCGAAGGCGAGCATAACGCAGAAATTTGCCTTTAAAAGTGCTCGAAACTATCCCAAGAATGAAATCAATACCCCAGCAGCTACGGCTGAACCAATAACCCCAGCCACGTTAGACGACATACAGTAATTTAATACGTGGTTTTTAGGGTCGTATTTAAGAGCGATGTCATTAGCTACACGAGAAGCCATAGGCACAGCACTTAAACCGGTAGCACCGATAAGTGGATTGATTTTCTTTTTGCTAAATAGGTTGTATAATTTCACTAGCATTATACCACCAAAGATAGAGAAACCGAATGCAAGGAAACCACCTGCAACAATACCTAGGGTTTGCCAGTTTAGGAATGCATCTACTGTCATAGTTGCACCTACAGAAAGACCTAGGAAAATGGTAGCTGCATTCATGATGCCATTTGAAGCTGTTTCAAACAAGCGAGAAGTGTTTGCACCAATTTCTTTGATTAAGTTACCAAACATAAGCATACCTACTAGAGAAACAGCATCTGGTACTAGGATAGCGACGATAGTTGTTACTGCGATAGGGAAGATAATCTTAAGGGTACGCATGTTTTTGAACTCTGTTTTAGAAGGATAAAGTTTATCTTGTTCCTTCATATTAATCATAAGTTCTTTCTTAGAGCAAGTTAGCTTCACTACAAGTGGAACGATAATTGGAACTAATGCCATATAAGAATAAGCCGCAATAGCAATAGGAGCTAACAACTGTGGAGCTAGTTTAAGAGTGGTAAAAATAGCAGTTGGGCCATCGGCACCACCAATAATAGCTAGCGAAGCTGCTTCTGGCATGGTGAAGAATTGAGAAGCTACTAAAAGCACCGCAAAAATACCAAATTGAGCACCTGCACCGAAGATAGCAAGTTTAAGGTTGCGTAACATTGGACCAAAGTCGGTAAGCGCACCTACACCCATAAAGATAATAGGAGGAAGAAGGCCAGATTTGATTAATGCATAGTATATAAGGTTCATAATACCCATATCGTGCGCAATCTCTGGAAGAGACATTTCATACACGTTTTTAGAAACCTCAATACCATCTTTCATATATGTAACATAGCCAAATTCGTTTGCACCTATCACACCCATACCGCCACCAGGGAAGTTTGCAATAAGCACACCGAAAGCGATAGGAACTAGAAGAAGTGGTTCGAATTCTTTCTTAATACCTAAATAAAGTAATACGAAAGCAAGCGCATACATTATTAGGAAATAAGGATCAGCGATAAGTTCATTTATCGCTGTCATCTTGTATATTTTATCTAAAATTTCTTGCATAATTATCCTTTGATTTTCATCAATACATCATCTTCAGATACAGCAGCACCTGCGTTGAAGCAGATTTCTGTAATAACACCATCACATTCAGCAGCAATAGCGTTGAAGGTTTTCATAGCCTCGATGTAGCACACTGTTTGGCCAGCTTTAACCACGTCGCCTACTTTCACTGCAGGTTCGCCTTGCGCTTTTACTAGGTAGAATTTACCTTCTAGTGGAGCAGCAAGTTCTTTACCTTCGCCAGTACCAGCAGCAGCGGCAGCAGGAGCAGCAGAAGCAGCAGGCATTGCACCAGCTTCACCAACGGTTACTTTGTAAGAAACACCGTTTACTTGTACTTCTACAGTTTGAGGAAGAGCAGCGCCACCAGCAGCAGCTTTAGCTTCTTTCTTCTTAGCTAGATCTGCTTCGAAGTCTGCTTTAGCTTGGCCAGATTTATATAGACGATATTGTTGTGGGTGCATCGCAAGTTCGAATAGTTCTTCTTCGTCTTCGCCAAGTTCCCAACCGTTTTCTGCCATTTCTTTACGGAAACCTTCTAGAGCATCTGGATAAGAGTCTTGTGGGTTGCCAGTGAAGAATTCACGACCTTGTTGTTTAGCTTTTTCGATAAGTTCTGGAGCGATAGGTCCAGGAAGACGACCAGATTTACCAAGTAGCATATCCCAAATATCGTCTGCAATCATGCTCCAACGTTCACGACCTTTTTCCATTTGGATAACGTTCATTTGAGCCATGTTTTTCACATATTGGCTAAATGGAGTTACAAGTGGTGGATAACCCATCTTAGGCCATACGTATGCTACCTCGTTGAATAACTTGATAAGCATTTGGTCTTGGGTCACTTCAGGTTTACCGTTTTTAGCGAAATATTTATTTAAGCTATCAAGAGCGTCGTTTAGGTCGTTCATTAAGCTACCCATCATACCGCCAGGAAGACCAGGACCGATAAGAAGAGAGTTCATTTGACGGTTACGAGCTGGGATATAGTATCCTAAGAAGTCGTCCATCATAGCTTGTACTTGAGAACGTACTTCCATGTAAGCTTCCATATTGATTTCTGGTACGTCGAAACCAGCATCTTTAAGCATAGCTTGAACAGCTAGCACGTCTGCGTGACCTGTACCCCAAGAAAGTGGTTCCATACCTACGTCTACATAGTCGCAACCTGCTTTACAAACTTCTAGGATAGAAGCCATGCTGAAACCAGGACCAGCGTGAGAGTGATATTGGATAGGAAGTTCTGGATATTTAGCTTTGATGTTTTTAACGATTTCACCTAGAGAAGCAGGACGACCGATACCAGCCATATCTTTTAAGCAGATTTCATCTGCACCAGCTTCGATAAGTTCAAACGCCATTTTTGTATAGTACTCTACAGTGTGAAGTGGAGAGAAAGTAATACAAAGACAGCATTGAGAAATCATACCCCCATCGTGAGCATATTTGATAGAAGGGATGATATTGCGTGTATCGTTAAGACCACAGAAAGTACGAGCAATGTCGGTACCTTGTTTTTTCTTAACTTTATAGAAAAGTTGACGAACATCTGCTGGAACAGGGTTCATACGTAAACCGTTAAGAGCACGGTCTAACATGTGAGTTTGAATACCAGCTTCGTGGAAAGGTTTTGTCCACTCACGAACAGCTTTATTTGGATTTTCACCGTATAGTAAGTTTACTTGTTCGAAACCACCACCGTTGGTTTCTACACGAGCAAAGCAACCCATTTTTACAATAGCAGGAGCTACTTTAACCAATTGGTCAACACGTGGTACATATTTACCAGCGGATTGCCACATATCTCTAAATAGTAGAGAAAACTTAACTTGTCTTTTCTTTGCCATAGTATAAAGTTTTTATAATTTTTCTATTTTTTGCGCTTGTTTTTTGCCTCCACTTATAGCCATGATAGCTTTGTTGATAGCTTCTTGTACGTTAGCGTCGATAGCTTGTACTTTTTGAGCCACTGGTTTTGCTTCTTCTGGGAAGAAACGGTTAACCACTTTTATTAATAATCCACCAAGGAAGATTACAATAAGCAACGCTGCAAACACAGTAACCATACCGATAAGCATTAGAGTAGATGCATCTACAAACTTATCCCAGCTTAAAAAGCTAAACCAGCTTGATGATTCTGATACTACTTGTAATAAGATATTCATATATTTAATGTTTAGTTGTTTTATATCTTGGAGACATATCGGGCACTTCGACAGGCTCAGTGACCGATATTGTAGTTTATATTCATTAAAAATGCATAAATATGCAGAAATCTTGTATAAAAATGCAAATTTGAGGCAAAGATAGTAATTTTTAACGAAAAAAATGCAATTTTTTCGTTAAAAAATAAAATCAATATTATCGAGTAAGAAGGATTTTTGCACTAACACCCACTTCAGAGTTAAGCGTAGGATATGAAGTAGAAACTACAGGAGTACGCATTTGAAGGTCGTAGAATAGGCTGAAGTTTAAACGCTCGCTGAATACGTAGTTTGCGGCAAATTTAAAGGTGGTAACAAGGTCACCTGCGGTGGCTTGAGATTCGTTAAGTTCTATCTTACGAACAAGGGTTTTGGCATCCTTAAGCGAGAAATCGGCACGAAGAGTAAGGTCGTTTTTCACTTGCTTAGAAGACTTCGCAGTCTTAAGATTGAATTTAAGGTCACTAAACTTATAACCTATGCCAACCACATATTCATTGTTTGAAGATTCTACAATTTGGTTACTTGCTAGGTTTAGACCCATATTTCTACCACGACGCCATTCTGCCTTGAAGGTAAGACTATTTTTTAAGTTCATATCTAGACCAATAAGTGGACTAAATTGTTCGTTGATAGTAACTGCTCCTAGAGAATAACGGCTAGAAGGTAGCACTCCACCAGAAAGCACATCTTCTACATAACCAAAGTCGTCGCCATTTATAGAAGTAAATGTTTGGTCTGAAGAGAATGAACCAATTTGATATTTACAGGTATAACCATGAGTAATGTTTACACTTCTGAAGTGTTCTTTTACCCAAGGAATTCTATTTAGGGCAGTAATGGTCACTTGCCAGTTTGGAAGGAAAGACCAGAACTTAGGCACAGATTTGGTATCCACCTTGTTTACATCTCTACCAGCGTATGCTGCAAGGAATGCAGGCACAAGCACGTCGTCTGAGTTAAGAGCATAGCCAGTTGTAGGATTATGCTTGCTTTCTAACCTTTGTTTAATAACATTTCTGTATGAAAGGAAGTTGTTGAATAGTTCGTCGGTAAACACTCCACCACGCACACTAGTAAACGCTGTACCAATGGCAACATAACTCATAGAAAGACTACCGTCTAGGTTGGTTAGGTTGCTACCACCAGAGAATTGTACACTACGATTGTTTACATATTGGCGGTCTGCCTGAACATTAATCTTAATACCAGGGAATGGTTCTATAAGTGCATTTGCCTTGAATGTTTCTGTATGCACAAACTGAGCAGGATTGTATACAGCATCAGTAGTTAGTAGCCAACCACTAGAAAGTGCTTTATCTAGAATGTCATCTTCTTGGATACCCATTACAAAGGCAAATGTAGGAGCAGTTTTGTCATTGAAAGAACTCATACCCAAACCTTGCACAGAAGGAAGATAACCAGGAAGTGTGGTTCCATCTGTTTGAGAATAATTGAATGACACATTTCTAACAAGCATAGCAACACGAGCCAAAACTTCTGTAAATACCACATCGGCTGGTTGAGGTCCACCAGATATAACAGTAAGATCCACCTCAGCTCCTTTGGTGGCAATCACCTTAATGCTATTTGCATCCACCACTTTGTGTTTTACTGAAAATGCCTTACCATCTGCAGTAGCTTTTATTCTCACTTTTTTGTCGTTCAAACGGTGACGTACCACCACAGTGTCACCTGCTTGAAGCTTAAGTTTTTGTGTGTATTCTTTTTGTTTCTTTTGTTTTGGAGCATTGGTAGAACCATACTTTCTGTTCACCTCTTTTAAATAATCAGACTTATTGTAAAGAGATTCAAAATTGAATTTACCATCTGCTTGCAGAGTACCTTTGCTTATTGCTGTATTGGCAATAATATCTGTTCCAGAAAGCCATTGGTAAGTACCATCATATTTAATATTACCTTGAATCCAGTTTAAAGCTGGCATTTTGTTGAATGGCACATTCCATGATGCAGTAACACGTTGGTTATAATCTTGTGGAGAACCCAAATGAGAAAGACTACTCCAAACAGAGTCTTTCCACATTTCATACTCATCTGGATACAATTTACTATTTACACCTCCATCATTTTCGGTAATAAGAGAATTGTTACTTGATGTGAAAGTAAGTTTTATATTTTTGGTAATGTCCCAAGCAAGGTCAAACTCGTTGCTCCACATAAAGTCTTTGGCAAATGTTGGGTCCATTTTTTGGTCTGGATTTTCAAAGTCTCTCACTTGTTGCTCATAGTAGTTTCTAACAAAATTTGTTTTGAAAGAGAACAATTTTGGAGCATAATAGAAACCAAAGTCTGTAAGCCACTTCATGTGCTTATTGTTTTGAATAGACTTAATCTTGGCAAATGGTTCAACAGGTTTTGGACTCCATGAGAACTCATATTGACCGTAGGCATTGCTATATTGTTCCACCTCACGAGTGGTATTTGGGTCGCGAGATTCTGTTTGAGAATAAGAACCACCCACCGTGAAGTTTGCAGGGTCCCAAGGACGCGGACCATCTTTGCTAGTAATACCCACACGTATGCCAGGCACAGAAAGACTCTGTGTCATAGTCATATCCTGTGCCACTTCTAGGATAGAATCGCGTTGCTCTTTTGTTGCAGTTGCTTCTAGAGCATCTTTAAGAAGAATATCCTTGTCTAGTGGATTATATTTTGGGTTGATAATTTCATGAGAAAGCGAATAACGTATAGGAATTACAGTATTAGCCTTTTCTGGCAATAATTTTCCTAAATCGATACCAGCATTAACATTGTATTGATAATAATCGTCTTGGCGACGTTCTTGAACTTTTTGTTCAATGCCACCATAACCAATAGTTTCTATGCGTCCTGCAGCATTAAGTGTAATGAAATCTGAAAGAGCAATATCCAAGCTAGCACGAGCAGCCACACCACCTTGTTCATCAAAATCTGTAAGCAGAAGTTCATTTACCCATACTTCTGCACTCTTCACTGCTTTTGAACCATTTCTAATACCTATCATAAACACTTCCACCTCTCCCAAACTTGGGTTACCCATAATAGTAATTCGATTATTAGGATTTGATGGGTCTAGTGTAGAATATTCGGTAAGGTTGGTTACAGAAGAATGGTTGCGATTCTTTTCTTCGTTACGCGCCTTTTTAAGATTTGTAAGAAGCTCTAATGGCAATTCTATCTTATTTTCATCTGGCCAAACTGCTCTACGATCTGCAGTAGTATTATTTGAATAAATACCAGCAGGGGTAAGAGTAAGTGGCACCTCATATTCATAATAGTTGTTTTGGTAGTCTGAACCCATTCTTATGAATAGTTTCAAATCTCTATCACCAAGGTTTGTATCATCCTCTGGTAGAGCCTCTGCATGGACAAACATTTCTAGTTTACCATATTGACGCATATCGTAACCGCCAAATTTTTTATATACAGCACGAGCATCTTTTGGATACAAGTTGTGAACACGAAGCACCATAGATTGTTCGTTTTCTTGGCGAACTTGTTGTTGAGAAGGGTCTATCTCACGAGAAACACCAGGAGGCAATACATAGTTTACTGGTTGTTTATCAGCATTTTCCTCTATGTTTACAGAAGAAGTTTCTATAATTGTGGCTTCGTTGTGATTTGCCTTGTCAAGTTCTTTTTGGTAGGTTCTCCACTCGCCTTTTACAAGTTCCATGCTAGCAAAACGCAAGTTTACATCATGAGAGAAACCTGTTAGGTACATACGCATAAAGCGAATAGACTTGAAGCTACGAATACTACCGTACGCAGTATAATTATCTGCATCACGTAGTGGAATTTTGAACTGATACCAACGTACTGTTCCTGTTTCGCCGTTTTTAAGGGTAACAGAAGAGGTCACCATATCTGTGATATAGTTTTTACCCACATACATATCCTCTGGACGAAGTGATACCTTATATTCAAAGTATTTTTCACTATCGCTCAAAGTGTTGTCTACATTTATATCCTCGTAATCTGGTTTGTTTGAAGATGCTGTGGTATATGCCTCATTCTCAGAAGTGGTTTGTGAGTTGCCTTCTGTACCATTATAATAACGATAACGTTCCAATACTCCCACCTCTGCATTGTCGTAGTCTGTGCCACGATAATGGTGGAAATTGTCACCCGCAGGGTCGTTTAGTGGAGAGAATTTATCTTGAAGCATTCTCTCACGTGCATCAGGAGATAATTTTGCAGAAAGTTTTTCTACGAATGCTTTATATGAATCGTGATTATACTCTTGTTCCGTAGTAAGACCATTCAGACCAGTATCTTGCACTTTTCTTGCCTCATCTGTAGCATCAAAAGCATAAACAACAGATTGTTTCGTAGGCACTTTTCCCCAAGCAGTAGTAACCACTGCACTTTCGTCCAAATCTACAGGCAAACCATTTTCGTAGAACTTACGACCATCTTTCAAAATATCTTCAGAAATATCCCCAAAGTTGAAATATAGATCACCACCAGTCATTGTACCGTCGTTGTATACAAATGGGTCCATTACCCAGAATTCTAGGTACTCAATATTGTTGGTTTCAAAGTCTGTGGTTTCTAGTTTGCGCATCACACCACCCCATTTGGTAGCAGGATTTGTAAGTTTACCTTCTGAGTCGAAGTTTTCTGCATAAATATTGTAAGGACCACGTTCTGTTGGGTGATATGCTAAGTCTAGGGTTTGAATATATGAAGACTGACCATAAACTAACTCTCTGTTTGGGAAGATTTCGTTTTCTGAAACCTGACGAACAAAGTGATTTGAAAGTTGTTGTTTATCTTTTCTAATATGGCTAGGTGTGTTTGAAGTAGATTGGTTAAACATATTATCTATGTAATACCAAGAAAGCAACGCACGGTTTTTGCCATATTCAATATTGTTTGACAAACCAGCCTCTGCAAAACGAGAAGGTGTACTTGCCAAACGCCAGTTGCTAGCATATCTCACATCGTAGCCAATAGTAGTAGACTCAAAGTCGTCCATATAAACCTTGCCTTGAGCACCTTTGGCTGTGCCTGGTATCATGTGAGCAAACTCTGCATCAAATGCAATAGTAGATGCCTGTTTAAGGTTGAGAATAGGAAGTTTATTCATCCAATCGGTTACAGATTGGAATTGGTCTCTATACGACATATTCAAGCCCCAAACAGTATTAGCCACAGGGTCATCACCATAACTTACCTTTTCTGTAAGAGGTTTTTCAGACAGATACATTACAGTACCACCTACATTGAAATTGTCTGTAAATGCATAGTCTAAGTGTGTGCCAATAAGAGACTTACGTTTCATATTAAACATAGATTGACTCTCCATAGTTACACTAATAGGAGTACCCAAATCTATCAAATCTTGGTTCATAATGGTAACCACACCCATCATGTAGTCCACTGTATAATCCACATTCTCTGTAAGTTGCACACCACCAGCGGTAACTTTTACAGAACCTTTTGGCACATTCATTGCGTTAAGCCTTATCTCGCTACCAGAAGAAGCACGATACTCCCCTTGAAGATAGAATTTATTCTTTTCGGCAAATTCTTGTGCAGTAGTTAATGTAGAGTCATAAAGTTCTTGATAAACATATTTTTTTACAAGAATAGGATCATTGTTCAACATTTTTGCCAAATGCGAACCAAAAGGTTCAACAACTGGGAATATAATCTTACCATTTTGAGAAATAATGGTATAACCTTCTACAAAGTCAAACATACCATCGCCATTTGGTTTCTCCTTATGTTGAGAATCTAGATGGTCTAGGTTCATTACCCATAGAAGAGGTTTTTTGGCAATAGGACCCTCGGTAATATAACGCAAATCTATACCTGTAGAGTCATTTTTGTACATAATATTCAGAGTAAACTTGTTGCTCTGAACTTGATATGCTCCAAGAGAATAGATATTTTTCATCATCAAATCCCAAGTAGGAAGAAGTGGGGATTTGTCTGTAGATTTCAAAAGTTTTAGAGCAAGTGGTTTTGTTGTTTCAGTAGAAGCGGTGCTAAGCTCACCCACAGTATATACCTTACCTTTGTAGGTATATTGGTAGGCCACGGCCAATATTTCGTCATTGTTAAGAGCAGACTTTAATGAAATATAACCCAACTCCTTGTTGAGTACATAGTCTGTAGATTCTAGTTTTCTAGCCCCCTCTAGTTTTGCAAAGTCTGTTCCAGACTCCATATTCCAATTTCTCAAATAAGAATCTACCTCGTAGATATCTGGCAAGCCACCAGCAGACTGCACCACTTGTGAGAACAATGTATTGGCACCGTTAGAAGGAACACTTCCAACAGAAGCAAATGCAGAATTATAAATGCGTTCTGGTTCACCCAAATCGGCAAAACCCACCACATTTGTGGTATTTTGGTAGTTTATAGAGTTTTTGTTTGTTACCCACACCTCAATATTGGTCACAGATATACCAGATGAGATATTTGGCACATCCTTCATCCACTCATCGTAGTGTTCACGGAAGAAATGAGAAAGGAAATAGTGACGATTCTCGTCGTATTGATCTATATGAATCTCAAAATCTGTAGTTTGAGCACCAGTGGTATTAATGGTTTGTGATTCAGACTCTTGTTGAGAAATCACAGCACTAACATTGAGTTTACCAAACTGAAGGTCTGTTTTGAAACCAAAAAGTGAAGTATTACCAGTAATAAGAGAACCGGTAAGAGGCATACTCACATTACCAGCTTCTAGTTTCTTAATTATATCATCTTCTTTGCCTTCGTATTGAAGTTTAAGCATAGATTGGTCGAAGTCGAAAGTGGCTTCGGTGTTATAATTAAGACCAAAATTAAGTTTATCACCCACAGAACCACTCACATTAAGCTGAATTTTCTCATCAAAGTCGAATGTTGGAGCAGGATTTTGAGAACGTTCACTTAGAGATGGGTCTTTTAGCTTTTTGAATTGAAGAGCAAAGATTAACTCCGCAGAACCTTGAAGTTTAAGTTGCACACCACCAGGACCAAACACCTTGTCGGCAGGACCAATATCAAACTTCATATCGGTAAACGAAATTTCGTGCTTTTTACCCTTTTCCTCTTGCACTCTTGCCTTGTAGTATTCTTGTTGAGACCTTTGTGCCTGATAATCTGCAAATTCCTCACTTGTAAGGTAAAATGGAGTACCCAATTCCTCCTCGCCTACCTTAGATTGGAAATAATATCTGTCAGTATCAGGGTCATAGGTAACTTCTGTTACCACATTGTCTGGGATAGGTAGCGATGCTGGAGTAGAACTACTCAAATCGTCATGAGTTTCAACGTAGTTTTTAGAAATCGGGAAACGAAGCTCTGAATCTTCATTATTGGCAATACTATCCCCCGTCGCCTGAGCGAAAACCGCAAGCGAAATAGAAAATAGTGCTAATATGTAGAAAAACTTCTTCAAGTTAGGAGTTAGGAGTTACAACATTTTTAATGCTTTTTTAATCACTTGCTCCACTTTTAGCTCTGGTTCCTCTGCTAGGATAGCCGATACCACTTTTTGAGTGGCAGAGGTTGCGAAGCCCAACATAACTAGAGCAGATACAGCCTCGTTCTGAATTTCTGAAGACACAGGAGCTGCTTTTGGAGCCACTGCAGGAGCACCCTCAGATGCAGAAATCTCAAGAACTTTATCCTTAAGGTCTAAAATAATACGTTGTGCGGTTTTTGCACCAATCCCCTTCACAGCCTTTATAAGAACAGCATTGCCTGTTTGCACAGCATCACATATTTCATAAACTGAAAGTGAAGAAAGAATCATACGAGCAGTAGCTGCACCCACACCCTGCACAGATAGTAGTAGAAGAAACATACTTCTTTCTGCAGATGTAGCAAAACCATACAGAGTAAAAGAATCTTCACGAATCACTTCATAAAGATAAAGTTTTGCATCTTTTTTGTCCTGAATAGCAGTGTATGTGGAAAGAGAAATATTCACTCCAAACCCCACCCCATGCACATCAAGAACTGCATAAGTAGGTGTTAATGAGGAGATTTCCCCGTTGATATATTCTAGCATAAATTTTGTTCCTTAAAAATAACCGACAAAGTTAATAAAATTGCTGATATTTATAGAAATATAACGTAGAAATACAAAAAAAATTGTGACTTTCGCCACAATTTTAATCATATATTCGATACCAAATGTCGTCTATCGCACAATATGTTGGAGTATTAAGCCCATATTCGCCAATATCTGTACCACTAAAAGATATTTCTACCCTATAAGCATATCGACCAAACGATGTTAGATCCACTGTAGCCCAAGATTCTTCGATAAACTGTTTTCCATCACGGAAGTCTGCTAAATAATAATCTACAGAACCTAAATTTTCACCACACATATTATATCCTGTAAATGTCACCTTAAACCAGTCTCCATCTTGAAATGCTCTACATGCACCAAAACCATCGTCGCCATTTTTAATAGCCCAATAGGTATATGTAGTATTTGCCACCTTCACACTCTCTATCATAGTAGCCTCAGGGAGAACAAATGAAGCCATATTTCCATACCACTGAGCAGAATATTCTGAATAATGTACCACAGCAAAATTGCCATCAGCCTTTGGATATGCACTATATTGATTCATAATACCTGTGGTAATAGAATCATTTAAGTTTGAAGGATAAATACCACCATCTGAATAATTATATTCAGAATTCCAGTTAGATGTAAAAATCACATCTTTTGATCTAAATGCACCAACTAGTTCTGCATCCAAATAGCCAGATTTTGGCAATGTTACATCAGAAAAATCTGCAATTTCCTCATAATAAGGAAGAGTACAAGCTACCATTAAGATAGCTAGCGATACAAAAGCAATAAGTTTTTTCATATTAATGTTCTATTGTTGGATCGTATTCATTTATCCTATCATTGTTTAGATACTTTTTAGTCTCAGCAGCCACCACACCACTTAGCATAAGAAGCATCACAATATTTGGAATTGCCATAAGGGCGTTGGCACAGTCGGCAAATACCCAAACAAGGTCTAGTTTTGCCACGCAACCAATGAACACAGCAATAGACCAAATGATTCTGAAAAGAATTAATACACGCTTGCCTCCTATATATTCTACACAACGTTCGGCATAATAAGACCAACCAAGAATGGTAGAAAACACAAAAGAAAGCAAAGCTATAGTAAGAAGTCCACTACCCCATACGTGAAGCTTTCCAAAAGCCATATTGGTAAGCACCGCACCATCTGAGAAGTTGATATCTGGATACGCTAACACACTAGATACAAGTACTATTCCTGTAAGAGCACAAATAATAACAGTATCCCAGAATGTAGCAGAAGAAGCTATAAGTGCTTGTTTCACAGCATTGTCTGTTTTGGCTGCAGCCGAAACAATAGGAGCAGAACCAAGACCAGACTCGTTAGAGAACAGACCACGAGAGATACCATAACGCATAGCCAGCATAATGCCACCACCTGCAAAACCACCACCCACAGCCTCTGCAGAAAACGCAGATTTTATAATAATAAGTAGCGCATCGTCTACCCAAGTAATATTAAGGAAAAGAATAGCCAAACAACCTATAATATAAATTGCCGCCATGATAGGTACAAAAATTTCGCAAACGCGAGACAGCCATTTAATGCCACCCATTGTAATAAGGCCTATTAAAAGAGCCATCACTACACCAGTAACATAGGTAGGAACATGAAAGTTTTCATACATTAGAGTAGAAACAGAGTTGGCCTGAGTCATATTACCAATACCAAATGCTGCACAAATTGTAGCAATACAGAAGAATATTGCCAACCATTTCTTTTTAAGTGCCCTTTCCAACACCACCATAGGACCACCTATCATAGTGCCATCAGAAGTTTTGTATCTATATTTTACAGAAAGCAATGCTTCTGCATATTTGGTTGCAATACCAAACACACCTGTCAGCCAGCACCAAAACACAGCACCAGGACCACCAAGAGCAATAGCTGTACCTACACCAATAATATTACCAGTACCTACTGTAGCAGCCATCGCCACCATAAGGGCACTAAAGTTGCTAATATCGCCACCAGCAGAAGTTCTGCTTAGAGTCATTTTTATAGCCTTACCTATGTGACGTTGAACACCACCAGTCCTAATTGTTAAAAACAAATGGGTCCCAACTAGTAAAACTATCATTGGAACTCCCCATAAAAACGAACTAAATTCTGATAATATGTTTTGTACAAATTCTTGTATCTCAGCCATTTACTTTTCTTAATTCAAAATTCACACCCAAATATTTTTCACGCACAACAGGATTTTCTGCTAGCACCTCAGCAGTGCCTTGGAACATCACTTTACCCTCAAAAAGCATATAAGCTCTATCGGTGATGCAGAGTGTTTCGTGCACATTGTGGTCGGTAATAAGGATACCTATATTTTTTTCTTTAAGTTTAGAGACAATTTGTTGAATATCTTGCACAGCAATAGGGTCTACACCCGCAAAAGGCTCATCGAGCATAATAAATTTTGGTTCTATTGCCATACAACGTGCTATCTCACAACGGCGACGTTCGCCACCAGAAAGCTGAGAACCATAACTTTTACGCACATGCGAAAGGTGAAATTCCTCTATTAGAGATTCAAGTTTTTCTTTTTGATACTCCTTTGAAAAGTTTGTCATTTCAAGCACAGCCTTAATATTGTTTTCCACAGACATATCACGAAAAACAGAAGCCTCTTGTGCCAAATAACCAATACCTATTTGAGCTCTGCGATAAACAGGATATTTAGAAATATCCAAATCGTTCAGAAAGATTTTCCCCGCATTAGGCTTAACCAAACCAGTGGTCATATAGAAAGTTGTAGTTTTGCCAGCACCATTAGGTCCAAGCAAACCCACAATTTCACCCTGAGTCACATTTATAGAGACGTCATTTACAACAGTACGTTTGCCATAACGTTTCACCAAATGCTCTGTGCGGAGAATCATCTTTTCTTCACTCATATGCATTAAATAAAGTTTTCGTTGTCTTCTAGCATGCTCACATCGTTCACAAACTGACGGATACGTTGCTCATCAGAAGCCTTACAAATTAATAAAGCATTGTCAGATTCCACCACAATATATCCTTCTAGTCCTTGAATAACAGCAAGTTTACCTTCTGGAAGCACCACAATATTGTCATTGCTGTCGTATGTTAAGCTTTTGCATTTTAATACAACATTACCGTTTTCGTCGCCTTCGGCAATGTCTTTAAGAGCACCCCAAGTACCCATATCAGACCAACCATAGTCTCCAGAAAGCATATACACCTCACGAGCGTGCTCCATTATACCATAGTCGATAGAAATATTTTGGCATGTTGGGAATATCTCATCTATGAAAGATTGTTCATTTTCTGTGTTCATTTTGTCCATTCCAGACTCAAATTTTTGAGAAATTTCTGGAAGGAATTCTTTGAATGCAGCGTCAATAGTTTTAACACTCCACATAAACACCCCAGAATTCCAGAAGAATTCACCAGAGTTTACAAACACCTTAGCAAGCTCAAGGTTTGGTTTTTCTGTGAAAGTTTTAACTGGTTTAAAGTCGCCCTCTGCATCCACATGAGCTTGAATATAGCCATATCCAGTTTCTGGACGATTTGGTTTAATACCAAGAGTTAATAAACTATTGTTGTTTCCTACAAAGTTAAGGCCACGTTCCACAGCATTAAGAAACTCAATTTCCTTTGTTATAAGGTGATCAGAAGGAGCCACTACCATATTAGCATTAGGATTTATAGCCTTGATATGGCTCATTGCATACGCAATACAAGGAGCAGTATTTCTACGGCAAGGTTCAAGAAGAATTTGATTTGGCTTAATGATAGGAAGTTGCTCCATAATCAAATCCTTATAAGCCGCATTACTTACTATGATAATATTAGAAGCTGGAATAACTTTGGCAAAACGGTCAAATGTCATTTGCAGAAGCGAACGACCAGTGCCAAAGAAATCTAGAAATTGTTTTGGTTTATTGTTTCGTGAAAATGGCCAAAAACGGCTCCCTACGCCACCTGCCATTATCACACAAAAATTATTGTAATCCATATTTGTATTTGATTTAAGTTTTATTTTGGCAAAGGTAACAAAAAGAATTTATGCAAAAAAATTTTCATATCTAAAAAAGAATAATTACCTTTGCCGTGCTTTTGAAAACGAAGCAGGCCAACTGCCCAGATGGCGGAATCGGTAGACGCGCTGGTCTCAAACACCAGTGGATTCACTTCCATCCCGGTTCGATCCCGGGTCTGGGTACAGAGTTGGGGAAGGTTGAAAAACCTTCTCCAATTTCTTTTTTATCCCCTCGTAACTCATTGGTTTGCTGATAGATAAGTCTCAATACACTATTCAAACTATCAGTTCGAAAATTTTTAATAGCAATACTACCTTCTTATATTTTTATTACTTTTGGCATATAATTAAATTTTAAATAATATATTTGCAATTACAAGTACAAAATACGTGATATAATGATTACACCCACTTGTGACTCTAAAATTTAAAGTCAAGAAGATATGAGTTTAGAATGCACATACAAGATACCAACATTACCATTCAAATTTGATGTTGAAACAAAAGACATCTTAAAGCAACTTAGTAAATCAAGAGGTGCACTTGCAGAACTAAAAGGATTTGCAAGAATTATCCCTAACGAAGAAATATTGATAAGCACACTTACATTACAAGAAGCAAAAGATAGTTCTGCCGTTGAAAATATTGTAACTACACACGATGAGTTATACAAAGCAGATTTGAATGTAAAAGACTATATCGTTTCTGCATCTACAAAAGAAGTCTTGAATTATCGTGAAGCAATTCAAAAAGGTTTTCATTTAGTTCGTGACAAAGGTATATTAACAAATGGAATTATTAAGCAAATACAAGAACAACTTGAAGGGAATAAAGCTGGATTCCGTGTAAATCCAGGCACCTCTCTTAAAGATGTAAACAAAAACATAATTTACGTACCACCACAAGATGCGACCATAATAAAAGACCTAATGTCTAATTTAGAGTTATTTATCAACGACGATACAATTTCAGATTTAGACCCTCTTATTAAAACAGCCATAATACACCATCAATTTGAGAGCATACACCCTTTTTACGATGGAAACGGGCGTACTGGTCGTATTATAATCATACTTTATCTGGTTGCAAATAAATTGCTAGACCTACCTATATTGTACTTAAGTCGATATATAACCCACAACAAAGGTGAGTATTACAGTTTGTTACAAGCTATCAGAGACAAAAAAGGAGACAACTCTGAGAATTGGCGTAATTGGATTATGTTTATACTAAAGGGTATTGAAGAAACGGCATTGAATACAATTCGTATGATTAAAGAGATTGACATTCTTATGCGTGAGTATAAAAATGTTCTTAGACCTTTATTTGGAAAATTATACAAACACGAATTACTAAACAATCTTTTCTTTCATCCATATACCAAGATTGAGTTCATAGAAAGAGATATGCAAGTAACTCGAAATACTGCTTCAAAATATCTTAATATGATAGTAAATACAGGACTTGTAGAAAAGGTGAAAGTAGGGAAAACAAATTACTATTTTAACACTAAACTGATAGATTTATTCCTAAATCATAATGCAACAGAAAAAGCAAATGTTGAATCTATCGAATCCGTATTAGAAATATAATATGCACAAGAAATGACGAAAATTTGTGCACGACAAAGATAATATGCACAAGAAATGCCACTTTTTTGTGCACGACAATATAAACATGCACAAAAAATAGTCAAACATTGTGCATGAAAATTATAAAAAGCAATGAAAGGTATTATTTATTTGCTGATAAGTTAGAAGGGTCAGGGACTAAGGTTCTTAATTCCCAAAGTCGGGACAAATCACGAAGGAATTCGTTCGAAAATAGAACGTCTAGGGGTACCAAAAAGACTGATAATCTTGCGATTATCAGTCTTTTGTGTTTATTTAAACAAATCATCAAGTTTTACTTCCGACTGGATTGTATTCCAATATGCATTGTGCTTCACACCAAAAGAAGTTACCATGATTATATGCACAGATTTTTTAGTTTTAATCATATTAATTACGCAAAAGTGTGAAATGCTACCCATTTTTTGGTAGCATTTCACACTTTTGGAGCGATTTTGAACGAAAAACTGTGAAATGCCCCCTATTTTTGCCGAGCATTTCACAGTTTTGGAGCATTTTTAAACAGAAAACTGTACATTCATAGCGTGCTATGTACGACTATAAACATATAGAACAAACAAAGGAACCCCAATGTAAATTGAAGTTCCTTTGCTTGCTCTATTATGGTTTCAATAGTTTAAAGAGTCTCTTCTTTGCGTTTTCTCACTACTGCGTAAATGGCAATGAAAGGCAACAATAGTAGCGGAGTGCCAAGAGGAAGAGAGGTATGTCCCTTCATACAATTGTTATAATATTCTAGAGGCTCTTTATCCCCGCCAGTATAATATTGTTGAGTAGCATCACTCAAAGATATACCATAGGTACTAGAAAGTAATTCTGAACAGCATTGTGCCATATTATCCACTGTGGCAGAAGCACACTCACCACCATAAGCTGCAGCAGAAAGATAACTACCAGTAATGCTACGAGATTGCACTGTAAAAGTAGTATTAAAACTATCGTCATAATCTACATTAAAACCTGAATATGAAGATGATGGTAATGTAATAGCCATACTAACAGAGGCTACCGCCCAAAACAATACACTTAAAATAAAATATCTATTTTTCATATTTTTTAAATTTTTGTTCTTATTAGAAACTACGAGCTTCGCTCGTGATTTTGCTTTGGCTCGGCAGTGCTTAAGCACCCTTCGACAGGCTCAGGGACCAAGCTTATCACTGCCCTCGCTTACTCGCAAAATTCCTAATTATTATTTAAGTATCACCTTTCCTGTTTTATTTGCTTTATCAGCTACTACATTCACAGTATAAACTCCTTGTGCCACAGGAAGACTAATTTCTACATAGTTTCCAGAAACTTTATACATTGCGGTTTTACCACTCATATCGTTGATGTAGATGTATTGAAGTTCCATATCAGTAGAGCAACTTACTACTACACCATTTGAATTTCCAATAATAGATATACCACTATTTGCAAACTCTTCTTCCACTTCGGTAGAAACATCGCCTCCCTCTTCAGTGTTGTCTTCTTCATCTTCTATTTCTTCAGATAGATTTAAGAAGAAGCGACCTTCACAATCACCCACAGGTAGATCTGAGAATTCACAAAGTTGTCCGATAGTTAAGTTGTAAGTTTTACCTTCTAAACGGTCTTCTAAGATTACATCACCAAGACCTTCGCTATCTACATAAGAGAATCTTATGGTAGTACCAGCTTCGCTAATACGTATGCCTAATGGAATTGATTCTGTCATAGAAGGTACTGTTACGCCAGCCCACTTCTTATCATAACGCATTACATACATATCAGGTAATGATTTTTCCATAGAGTTAAATGCCTTAGGAGCATCTGTAGCATAATTTGCTACATCTTCTTTAAGATCGTCGAACTCTACTTCAATATCACTAGAAGCATTAGACTTCATATTCTTAACATTAATACGGCAGTATGGCGCAGCGACCTCTGCATCACGTTTAGTAAGAGTATGTAAGAAATATTCACTTGTAATTTTTAAATCGCCACTTTTAGCTGGAGTAAATACAAATCCATGTTGTGAAAGAATTGGAGTTGATGCTTTTACCAATAAAGGAGCGAAAGATTTAGCTTCATAATCATAGATTTGTACTGTACCCAAACCTGAGGTATTTAACATATTAGCATCTATATTAGCAGGATATGTATTGCTAATTAAAACAGGTTGACCAGATGTTAGACCTGTGTAAGTAGGAAGTGCATCTTCATTGTAGAATCTACCTTCAAATGCGAATTCCTTACTTTCTTTAGCATCTTTTTGTTTCTCTGCATTTGGTACTACATAAGTATAATACAATTCTGCAGGTAATTTGAAATCACCATATTGGTCTGGTATTTGCATTGCATACACAGTGTTAGCGGTAAGTGGTGTATTCAAATCGGCAAATGTTGCATCCCAACCAACAGATATACCATCATCTAAGAACTTAGCTTTATGCATATACACGTGTGGCTCATGATTTTTAATGAAATAATCACCAGATACTACTTCACGTACATCGTCTGTAGAAGGAGTTTTTTCATCAAATGGTTTAATAGTTGGACCAACTAAAATCCATTCACTACGTGGAGATACAAACTTATTAGAAGCTTTAGTATAGTGAAGTTCACCATTTTTAAGACTTTCTACACCAATAATACCAGCACCATATTCTAATTCGATATGGTCAGCAAATTTATTGGTATTAGCAGCATTTACTTGTTCTGCTACTGGGATACCAGATTCTTGGAAACGAGCTTCTTGATCGAATGATTCTGGAAGTCTAGGCCATTTACGACCACCTACTACTTCCACTGTACCAATTTCTTCAATTACTACATGTAGGTCTACAGACAAGTTTTCTACGCAAGACACACGTTGACGTACAATCTTATCATTGTTTTTAACCTCAAATTCCCAGTTGTTACGGTCATCCCAGCTGTCTGTTACCCCTACCCAGTAGATAGTTTTAACGTCTTTAGCCTCACGAGTTTGGTATGCACCATATGTCCAACCTTCACCATTTGGACGTACACCTACTAAGTATCTATCTGCAAGTACTTCATCTGCCTCAAGTTTAATACCAGTAAATGAAACATCAGGAGCACTACCCAAGTTCATATCAGAACCTCTAACTATTAATGAAGCAGGACCAGAAGCTGTGGTTTCACAAACTTGCTTTTGAACATTGATAATTTGAGAGCCATTACAAGTAGTAAAGTCAAATATAGATTTAGTCGCATTAGCTGCATCCTTAACACTCCAGAAGTTGTTTGGACAGAAGTTTGCGCTATTTGTTGATGTACTTTGAATAGAATATGTAACACCTGTTCCGTCACCCGAACCTTTACCTAAGAATGCATCTTTACCTATACAGTCTGTGTCATAGCTATAACAGTTATTGTATTGGAAGTAGATATTAGATCCAAAACGAGCAACATCTGGATTAGATTCATTTGCAGCGGCTAGATATTCTGTAAAGAAGTTATAAGGCGACGAAATACCTGTAGTACCATTATCTGCAAAATAGAATGTATTATAGAAGAATCCAATATTATCTATATTAACATTATCTGTTAGATTTACTGCATATTGAGATACTAACTTAATAGCACATGGAGTTACTTCATTAGCATTTTGTTTTAGGAACGTATTTGTATTCCAGAATACATTGTTCATAAACAATGCATTTTCTGAGTCTTGTATCCAAAGTAGTGTTGGTTGTGAGCCACGGAAGTTATTTTGGATAAACTTAATATTTTTACAAGCAAGGAATTTACCAGATGCACCCCAGTTAAGAATATTCAGTCTATTTGAGTTATCCGCAAAACTTGCTTCAATATCATTACCTTTAAATGTAATACCGTCATAACCAGACACTTGGAATCCTACGAAACCAGCAGAACCAATCATACAGTTTTGTATTGTAATATTAGCATCTGTAAAGTTTGGACTAATACGTGGCCAGTCTGTAGAGTTAACGTCTATTTCTAGAGCGTTGTCTTTTAAACCTGTTGGGTCTGAATAAATACATAGTGAATCTAGAGTGATATTTTTACTATTACGAATCACAATATGGTGTACCCAAGGCTTAGCAACTTTATTACCAGCTTTAATAGTTAATGTATTTGCTCTATTTGTAGCTGTTTTATTAAAGTCTTGTATTAAGTTTGAATTTGTTGGTTTTACATCACCAGAATAACAACCAACGTTGGTGGTACCTCTGTATGTGTATGCTTTTTCAGGGTCGTTTGGAGTATCGTCATAGTAACGAACATTGATAACTACTGGTTGATTTAAGTTGTAGCTACCATTGTCGTTTGTTACGTATTGATATTCTTCATCATTTACGTATGAACCTTTTAAGTGGTCAATAGCTTTTTGAACATCACGGAAGTACAGTTTACATACGTTGTCGCTAGCAAATGTAGCATCCACTGTGTAAATAACAGGATCGCCCCAAGCTGTTTGAGCCTTACATGGTTCAGTAGTAATACTGCGCACTTCTTGAGAAAGAACTGTTTCTTCACCAATTACTGCGTATGCACGATAGTAGTATGTAGTACCATCGAATAGTTCTCCTGTGTTTGCGCTAAACTCTTTACCACGAGGAAGAATTTCTGTGCTCGAAGCAGGCCATTTTAAATTTTCATTTTCAACTGGTGAACATGCTGCAGCACCATCGGCAGTAGTACAGAAGTAGAAACCATAATCAGTAATTTCGTCACAATTAGGATTGTTTTTTAAGTAACCAAAAACAACACCTGTTTTTTGCGCCACATCCACTTTAGCTTCACGAGAAAGTAAAACATTTGTAGCAGGAAGTGAACAATCTATTTTTTCTACAGTAGGATTAACAGTCCAGTCATCGTTTAAAGTGTAGATATATCTATAACCTTTACGAAGGCCAGTGATATCACCTGTTTGTTTATCACTTCCATTGTTAAAGATAACACTCATATTATCTACGTTCTCAAATTTCCAGACTGCATATTCTGCGCTATTATATGTTCCTGTTACACCTGTTTGTTTTCCTGGCCATCCTCCTAGAAGTTCTGTGTTACTTGAATACCAAGCATAGCAGTTCATAGTTACATAACTTTTTGAACCCTTACACCATACCTCTATAAAGTCACATTCAGATGTTACTACATCACTGCTTCCACCGCAGTCTTCAGCTTCTTCATTACAAGTTTTTGCTTGTAACGCACCACTACCATTTGCATGTGATAATTTGAATTCAGTTTTTGAAGCGTTTAAGGTTAAGTCTCCAGTTTGATTCCATGTCCTGTCCCAAGTTGGAGTTCCTACCACGTTGTTTAAACGTACAAAGATGTAACCTTCTACATCGTTTGGAATAGAAGTATAGAATATCATATCGCATGAAGAAGCTGCTGTTAGCTTTTTCCATGCATTAGTATTCTTAGTATTGTTGAAATAGTATACATAAAGTTCTGCACCATCAACATTCCAATATGGACCTGCATCATTCAAATATACAGTTGTACAACCTTCTGGGTCGATATCAGGTGTACTGCCACCATCTGCGGTAAATGTGAAATTACCATTTGAAGGATTGAATATAAATGTAGCATTAGTATTAGTGTTTAAAATAGCTTTTACCTTACCACCAGAAGTATTTTTTGTTAAGGTGATACTATTTCCAGATCTTAACTCAGTATCTGAACTTACACCCCATTTTGCTCCTGTATTGTCTATAACCCAAAGCCATTGAGCACCTTCATGATTTTGTGTAAAACTAAATGTACCTTTATATGTGCCATCATTTTGTTTTGCTAAATTGTAAGTAGCATCATAAGCACCTACGTCTGCTTTATTGACATAACCACCAAGAGAGTATTTTGGTTCTGCAATAGTATATTTTATAGTAAAGGTAGAAGTTTGCCATGAATTGTTACAACCACTAGTACCATTCTCATTACCTTTTGCTTTGGCATAAATATTAATTGTACTTGTTTGAGCTGGTAGTGTTTTATTTACAGTTATGGTGAAATAATAATTATTACCATCTACTCTTGGGTTGCCATTTCTTGAATAATCAGTACCACCTATGTTTAATTTAACGTCATCATAACATAAGTTACCATTACCATTTTTCCATAGTCTTACTTCACCACCAGTGATTGATGGAGCTGAAGTAACTGTACCTAAATCATGCGATTTATAGTTGTTACCCATATAGATAGTGTTTCCGTTAATGGTAATTCCAATAACGTTATCACCCCACATTCCAGCCTCAGCCGCCATTGCACTTGTGCTTACGCCCAAAAGAACGCAAAGTAAGGCTACAACTCGTAGGGCATTACTGAACGCCCTACTTATTAATGTATTTTCAAAAAATCTTTTCATATATTGTATTTTTTATTTTATTCTTACTAAGGTTCTTATTTAATTTCGCAGTTTGCATCATCTTCTTCGTCTGTAAGCTTGATGGTTGCTGTAGCAGTAGGAACTTCTGTAGAGTTACCACATTGAGCTTCTCCCTCAGCTACTTTTAGGGTAGCTTTAATGACATATTCTTCATCATCACGTTCACCATTACCATAGCCCCAGTCTGCAGGACGAGGGATACGATATGTGTATTTATCGTTGTTTTCTTGGATGATAACACCATCTACTTTATTTAGTTCTCCTGTGGTATATTCTAGCTCATATTCATAACCAGAAGGGTTGTTTACTTGAACCATAACAGCCTCCCATGGAGTGGTTTCACCATTTGCTGGTGTCAATGTAAGAGATATACTTAGGTCTGTTCCTTCCATATCTTCTATGATATTACCTAGATTTGTTCTACGAGAACCTTTAATCCAGTTTGTTAAGTCAGTTGCAGATTGTGTTATGCTTGCAGATGTGTTATATGAATTATAACCAGTTTCTCCATTATAACAACTCTTTTCTGCACCAGTACCACAATCTATGTAGTGACGACCTTTATTGTTTTGCCAGAATTTAAGTTCACGATTCATTGGAGTGCCACTTGTGCCTATAGCACCAAGGTCTCCTTTGTATCCGTTTATTTTAGTTGTTAATGTAGCTTCTGAAAGAGCTGCTGCACTGTGTTTTGCCCAGCGCGCTTTTACTACAGCCACGAAACAAGGGTCTTCCAACAAACCTTTAAATGTTTGATTAGAGCCGTTGTATGTTCCTCTGCCTCCAGTATATCTACCAGTAAACCAGAATGGTGCAGAGCAACCGTCTGTATATACTTTATCTACATTTTTAATTAATAGTCCTTCTGAACTATTTGCATTATAATCTCCAAAATAACTAGGACATTGGTTATCGAAACTTAACTCTTGGTCCCAAAGTGGACGTGCTTCTATCTTAGCGTTAGCTTTGCTTCCGTCGTAAACAAAGAAGTTACTTGCACGATAACCATCGATATTTTTCGCAAATTCTGTTATAATAAACCAATCTGCCCATGATTCATAGTCGATAAGTTTTTGAACTTCAGTGAAGTTGCCTGCTTTAAGTTCTTTTTCAAATTTGTTGAACTTATCTTTTATTGAGTTAAATACAACTGACCAATCGCCAGCACCTTTATTATTGTCAAGGTCTTCTTCTTCAATATCTCCTTTTTCAGGATATTCAATCTCGAAGCGTTGGTCTATTTGTGTATCGTATGTGTCTAAACCATCGTGACCAGAATATGTAGATTTGAATGTTTTTTGGTCGCCAGAAGTATTTTCGTAGCGGTCTACTATATCAGTTTTGTCGAACTTCACAATGAAACCTTCTTGAGTGGTATTACCATTGATATCTTGTTTCCATGCTACGTTTACACGTTTTTCATTGGCAGTAATTTTGTCCATAAGCACGTAAACACCCTTGTATTTGCCATTTACAACTAGCTCTACATAACGGCTGCTTACGCCCCAACCACCTGTCATTTCTTTATATGTGTCAAACATAAGGCGGTTACGCATTAGAGAAGGGTCTGCTGCCGCAGCATAAAGAACCCAGTCTTTATCTTCTGCATTGCCTACACCTAATAGGTTAGCTTTACCTGTATCTACATCACCTTTGTCGTTTTTTGTTTTTTCTTTACCAGTTACAAAAGCGTAAGATTTCTTAAGGAAGTTCATAGAAGAAGAACCACGATAGTTCATACGTGCTTTGCGGTCGTAAACTACAGCTCCTTTATCAAATATTTTTACGTCAACAGAGATTTTAGCCTTCATCTTGTCTGAACTAGCATTTTTAGAAGGAGTGCCTCCGAAGTCATTTACAGGAAAGTCGCCACCACCTGTATTAACAGAAATAACAGGTAATGTCATACTAACACCTTTAAATGTTTGTTCTGTGGTAGCATTTGCTGTTACAGTTAAAATGTTTGAGAATTGTTCGCCAACATCGTATGTTACTTTACAGCGATATTGTCCGCTTACGTTAGGACGGAAGTTGTTACATTTTGAAGAACCATTTTCCATACCTAAAACATCGTAATCTACACCAGCTGCGGTGTTTGTGCTAGCACAGTCTTTCCACCCTGTACCGTCATTAAATTGCCAAGTATAACCTTTTACTTTTGTAGCACCTTGATCTGTATAGTCTGCTAAACCATCATTTTTCACGTACATTGCCACAAAATCTACTGGGTCGTTAGGATCTACTTTTAAGTCGCCTAGCGCTGCAATTGTAGCACCTGCTTCTTGTACTGTAAGAGTTACAGTGTTTGAAGTAGAAGTTAGATCAGCACATTCTTTGTGTGTAGCTTTTACTGAGTAAATTACATCACCTACATTTGAAGAACTAACATTGGTAGTTTGAGAAGCCATATCCTCTACTTTTGCATTACCCTTATAAAGTTCATATTTTGTGTTAGAAGGGTTGTATGTGGCATCAGAAATAGAAAGCACAGAAGGTTTATCTTGTCCTACAGTTAGAGGATTTAAAGAAATCTCTGGAGCCACAGGAGCTGTATTCCAACCAGTAAAGTTGTAACCATCGAGAGTAGGTTTACTTGTAGTAAGAGTTAAAGCTACATTATAAATTTTTGTTTGTGCAGCAGGAGGGTTAACACCACCATTTGCATCATATGTAATTGTGTATTGATTAGCTGTCCATTTAGCATAAAGGGTAATATTTGCAGAGTATGCAGTTGCTCCTAGCGATGTTACAGCGCTTCCTGTACAAGCAGAAGTTGTAAACCAACCTCCAAATGTATAACCTGCTTTAGTTGCTGTTTTTAATTCTGTTGCTGTTCCATAAGTATGCGTTGTTGGATAACCGTTTGCATGAGTACCAGAGAAATTTGCACCACCTTGGTCTTTGT
>JAZOMZ010000008.1:0-25168 GCA_045654205.1 Candidatus Enterocola sp.
TTTACAAAGCTTCAATCAATCGACCGTTAAAATGGAACAGGTTTTTGGGGTAAAATTGAGGGAGTAAAAAAGGGGGATTGTTAAAACAAGTAGGCACAAAAAAATAGCGTTAAATGTTAATATATTTAACACTTAACGCTAAAGAGGGAATAGGTCGTTTTCACCCGAACTTAGGTCGTTTTTTCTCCAAATTATTAGACGGGAATGATTAGTTCATAATACTAAATAAAAAAATAGGACCTATAGTTCGTACTAAAGGTCCCTGATATTTATAGTAGCAATGTGCTAAATACTCGCTGAAGTTCACTAAAAGTTTCGCATTTTATTACTTTTGCATCTAGCTTAATATTCTTCTCTTTATTTTGAGTTTTCTGTACTGTATTGAATATAAATTGAATATCTTCTGGTATGTTAATTGTAGTTATCCTCTTATTAATTGATGTATTCTTCATTATTACATTATAATATTCATCAATAAAACTTCTAGTTGCAAACTTAACATTGGCAAAATCTATTACAATATCATCCCCCTCTGTATTGTTTATAAACAGAAGTAAATCATTAACTGCATATCTAGACTTTAGATCCGCACTTAATAAATTGGTTATGTCTATAATATTTTTCATAAGGCAAATATAATAAATTTATTCGATGTAGTTAATATATTGAAATTCTTTATTTACATACGGAATTCTAAGTGCAATAATTGTACCATTCCATCGTATATCATGCGGCATTCCTATAAACCGTCTATCTTTGGAATTATATATGTGCACTTTTTTAAGAAATAAAAAGAGGTTAGTCAATAATTTTTATTTCTAGCACAGAAGCATCATCATCAATGTCTTTAAGAATATGTGTTCCAATTGTCTCTGCATTTTTATAATATCCGTCGGAACATAAGTATATTGTATCTCCTTTTTTAAGCGACTCTATTTTTATAGGAATAGGTTCTCTATAGCCTTTCCCATTAATACAACTTGTCAGCAGAGATGTCTTTTCAAATTCTATTACGTGGTCAACTGTGAGAAGAGTTAAGTTCTTATTTTCTTCTTTGTATAATCTTACATTTCCTTGCCAGGCATAATAGAGCAATTCTTGACTCACCAAGACTACACATATAGCTGCCCCCATCTTGCACTTTAACTCATAATTTCTTTGAAGAATACGTTCGTTCGCTATGTCAAATGCCTTCCTTATAAGTTCATTTGGTTCATATATAGAAAAGTTCGTGGAAACAAAGTCATAAATTACATTAGATACTATCTTTGAAGCTTCACTACCAAATGAAAGTCCACCCATTCCATCTGCCAATATTGCTAGATAATATCCGTTAGGTAACTCCCTATACAAAACATAATCCTCACATATTTTGCCACTACAAGGCAAGCTAAATGTATTAAATCTCATAATTCTTTACTGCATCTTGTAAAACATCAACAATCATTTGCCATGCTTTTCTTATGGTATCATAGTTTAAACTACGTGTATTTTCTACAATTTGATTTATTAAACGGCTTTCTTCCTCCTTTTTCAATTCATCTTTTATTGTATCAATGTAATATGTAAGATGTTCTTTCTTTAGCAAATTTGCAATATCAAAAGCAATCCAGTATGCACCAGCAACATATTCGTGAAAATCCTCCCAATCATAAACCTCACTATGTATACCTCTATCCATATTAGCAATAAAGTAATTTTGCAAAATAAACGACATATCCTCGGCATCTTTACTAGTTACTAGATTTCTATCTACCCACGCATCTAATTTTAACACAAAAAGGCCATGTAGTGAAGCAATTTTTATACTAAACTCATTGTCAATGCTCACAGTAATAGAGTTTGAAAGGACCTCATCAAACCCCTTAACAGACATTGCAATATCTTCTTCAGGTGGCCAATAAATAATATCATTATCCTTGGCTACATTCCCATAGGGAACAATATCCAACTCATATTCTCGATAATAAAATCTTTGTTTAAAATCTCTTGATTTTTCAAAACCATCAGCAACAAGCACATCTTGTACTTCTGCAAATGTTTCCCAATTTGGTATAGCTATGGCAATATCAAGGTCCATGGTTCTACGTTTAGATTCACTACCAACTACTTGTTTTAAGATAATATCTCTAGCAGTTGCACCTATCACATAGAATTCCCTATGCATGCGATTAAAACTAACAGTAAGTTTTCGCAATAGTTCCACTAATAGCGGATTCCCTATCTTTTTACTAGAAATCGTTAAATCCATATTGTAACAATCTATTTGCAGCTTCTAGGCAACGACTATTTCCGCTTCCCATTAGATCTGCATAAATAAGAATTAAAGGAGCCAAATTATTTTCAGTATCCCATTTCCAAAACTTCTGATATATCTTTATTTCTCCATTCATATCAGATTTCACATATCCAGTCTTCATAAGATAAGCAGCTGGCACTTCTGTATAAATATCAAATTCTTCAGCCTGCAAATAATTATCAATGAGTTGAGCAGCACCTTCTCCGCTCCAGTACATACCTTCTGGCAACAGCATTTCTTTCCAGTTCAATGCTTGTTCAGCAGAGCGAAACGACATCTTAGATAATAGTAATTTGGGTTTTAACACCAAATTAAAATTCTCCACCCAAAGGTCTAACAAAGACTTATGATTTATTAAGCGACGACTATTTTCTGAAACAATTATAAATTTCCTAGAAATCAATTCATCAATAACATTCTTTACAGTTCCAAGAGCTACTCCAGTTTTTTCCTGAATTTCTCGATATGCTTTATTTACGTTTTTCTTATCTTGCAAAAGATAAAAAATCACCTTCAGACTAGCTTCTTGAAATATAGGATAAACCTTATCCTTAGCGAAGATATTCTTTTCCCCTTTATTAGTAACAGAGAAAACTAGCCTACCTGCCTTCATATATCGTATATTAATATTCCCTGCACAATCCACAACATTTACCCCATTAGCCACAAACTTCTCCAATAAAGGCAAACTAATGTACTTCGTAATTAGTATAATAGGATTCTTATCTATACTTGATTTTTCCTGTAGCAATTTCAATGTTGTATTGAAATTGGCTGACGTAATATTCTCTTTGAATATACATAGAAAGTCAATATTCATAATCTGAATGACAGCATCAAATCCATCCTTATTTACTTTCTCATTAAAAATAATATCATCAGGCATTAGAAGATTTTTCTTCAAAACTTCTAGTGCATATCCCAATATTTCACGTTCTTTCAATGTCATTGTGTTCAATATTTTGTCGTGTTCAATAAAATTGAACAATGCAAATATAATGAACAAAATGTAAAATACAAAAAAATAAATAAGAAATTTTCCGCCCTAACGAGAAACGCAGACACTCACTCCAAAAAAAAACACTGCACATAGCGTACTATGTCCGCCTATAAACAAACCACTGCCCCGACGGATAATCATTTCCGGCAGGGCAGTGGGAGGTTCAGAATAATTAATTGTACTTATGTTAAACTTTTATAATGGAATCAGATAAAATGATTATAATAATCTTCTTATGTTATCAATTTTATCTAACAACATAGACTTATTAGCATTAATGTAATCATCAACTAAATGTTTAGAATGTGCATCTATAACATTCTCACCTAATGTTGTTTCCTTTCCTAAGATAGTTCCAATAATAAACTCTGCTAGATCCAAAACTCTAGGGAAAGGTAATTCTTCACTTTGACGTGACCATTTACCCCCTGATTTTCTAAATATCTTTACAGAGACATCATCACTAGTATTATCCCATTGTGCTTTCCCTATTGATAATGCTTTAGCATCATTACTTCCACAAGCATCTATCTTCTCATAGTCATCAACAACAATAATGGGTCTATGTTTTAAATGTTTTGGGCATTTCATAATATTACATTACTAAGGTTTACGAATCAATTTAATACAGATATTTTCATAAACAAGATTAAATGTTGAAATATTTACTCCACATGGGATGTGTTCTTCAAAATAAACAGTTTTAAGATTATCAGCCTTTGCAAAGGCTAAGCGTTCAACGTATTCAACGCTATGTGGAATAGTTATTTCCTCACCCTTATAGTCTCTAAATGCATACTCCCCTATAATTTTTGTGCCGCGCCATTCTGCTACGCTAATAGGAATCTTATTTGAAGCATAAATTAATCTTTCTCCGCTTTTATCAAAAATTAGGGAACTATTCTCTACACTAATCATTGGTGGAATATCAGTCTCTGGAGTTGTAATCTCTATACACCCAATACTACACTTACTAAACGAAGCCCCACTAAATATCTCTAATGTAGGAGGAAGAATCAATTTGTTTACATCTACAGTTATTGCAGATTCACAAATACCTACAACAATATAAATATTTTTATCATTTTTTACAGTTTCAGGTATACGAAGAACATTCCCATTATTTTCACGTTTTATAGCCTCCGATGTTACCATAGACACTAGAACAGAACCTGCTTTTATATCTGTAGGTTCTCGGTAAATAGAATAATGAATACCATCAATTACAAATGAACCTTCTCCACCCATTGGTACCTCTGGTGATAAATTTTTGATTTCGTGTTTCATAACAATTGTATTTTAAGGTTAAACATGAAACCCTACTGGCATGCACCAATAGGGTTTATAAACTTTATTCTTTATCTTTGCTATTTTTCCTTATCACAGCGTAAATGGCAATGAAAGGAAGAAGTAGTAGTGGAGAGCCTAGAGGAAGGGAACTACCGCTGGTACATGATTTTACGCAAGCTTCATTTTGCGCACCACATTCTGTGGTTGTACCACCTTGTGCAATACATTCTTTATAGAAGTTATTATAACAACACAAACCGCATTGAGCAGGATCTCCTTGAACTCCATCTTCTGTACAGACACTTGGATCTACAGTTACACCAGATGCTGCTAATAGAGGTGTTCCCATCATACTAGAACCTGTACCTAATTTGGTTTCGTAAGTATCTCCGCCCAACATAAAGTCTCCTGTATATGAAGAACTAGGCAATGTTACTGCAAATAAAACTGAGGTTATCGCCCAAAACAATACACTTAAAATAAAATATCTATTTTTCATAATCTATAATTTTCTATTTCTTAGGATAGAAATTACGAGCTGCGCTCGTGATTTTGCTTTCGCTCGGCAGTGCTTAAGCACCCTTCGACAGGCTCAGGGACCAAGCTTATCACTGTCCTCGCTTACTCGCAAAATTCCTCATTCCTAACTCCTAATTCCTAATTATTATTTTAGTATCACCTTTCCTGTTTTACTTGCTGTATCACCAATTACTTTAACAGTGTAAACACCTTGTGCCACTGGCAAGTTAATCTCTGTATATTGTCCAGAAACTTGGAATGCAGCAGATTTACCGCTCATATCATTTATAATGATTGTTTGAAGTTCAATGTCAGAAGAACAGCTAATTACAACACCATCTTTCTTACCAATAATAGAAATTCCACTATCAGAAGGAAGTTCTTCTACATCAGTAGGGGTGTCATCTGGAAGTTCTTCTTGTGCTTCTCCAAGATTTAGGAAGAAACGACCTTCACAATCACCAACTTCTAGGTTGTCTACTGTACAAGTTTCACCAGCTAATAGGTTATAATTTTTACCTTCATAGCGGTCTTCAAGAATTACAGAACCTAAATCTTTTGCATCATCTAGGCTGATTGTGAATACTTGGTCTGCGCTAGAAACTCTAATACCCAATGGAATTGCTTCATCGTAAGATGGAACTCTTACACCTGCCCATTTTTCGTTGTAACGCATTATGTATAAGTCTGGCAACTTAGTTTCTTGTGCGTTAAATACTTTTGGAGCATCTGTATCGTAGTTGATAACATCTTCTTTCAACCAGTCAACAGTTACGTTTACAGTACTACTTGCTTGAGCCTTTTCATTGCTTACTTTAACACTAGCCTTAGCCAAAATTTCTAAACCACTACGATGTTCTGTATTACTTGTTTCGAATGCTTCTAGAGGAATTTCTAGTGAATTAGCATTACTTGTGTAAACAAAACCATGTTGAGCAATAATTAATCCAGAAGTTACTTGCTTAAATGACTTCTCAGTGTAATTATAAGTTTGTACAGTACCACCTTTTTTAGATATTAAGGTTGCTACATTAATGTTAGCAGGATAACTATTGTTTAATAACGCAGGAACACCTGATTGTAAACCTTTATAAGTAGGCAATGCTCCTTCGTTGGTAAAGCGACCAGTAAAGGTGTAAGCAATAGATTTTGTACCATCGTATGATGTACCTGCTATTTCATTGTATATTTCAGCTGGAAGCATAAATCCTGTACCATACATATCTGGTATTTGAATAGCAAATACTTTGTTTGCAGGAACAGTTACATTCAAATCTGGGAATGGATTCTTCCAAGCTACGCTTGTACTATTCATAGTAGCCTCGTGCATCCAAACGTGTGGTTCTTGTTTTTCGATGAAATAATCACCAGAAACCATATCACGTGCTTGGCCTTTTGAGTCGAATGGTCTAATGACAGGACCAACCAAAATCCATTTACTACGTGGAACAATCAATTCAGTTGAAGCTTGGCTATAACGTTCAGTTTTACCTTCTTGAGCTAATTGTTCAACACCAATAAGTGCAGCACCATATTCCATGGTAATACTATTTGCTATTTGAGTAGGTTTACTAATTTGGCCTTTACCTGCGGTTACCTCTTCGCCAAACCATGTTGTTGCACGTGTTGTAGAGAAATCAGCATCATCTACAATGTTTGGCAACTTAGGATATTGAAGCACACCACCTTCTGGTACAGGGTATTTGGTAGTATTTGGAGCAGGGATAACTACCTCTAAATCTTCGGTTAGAATATCCACGCAAGTTACCAATTGACCATTTGGTTTGTACCAGTTGTTACGGTTGTCCCAATCTGTAGAAACATTACCATTCCAAATAATTTTAGAAAGTTTATTTCCTAATGATTGTTGATAAGCACCAACGGTGTATTTACCAGCACCTTCTGTGTGGCTTTGGTCGTATGGACGAGCATTACCCAAACGGTCTATCATTTGCATATCAGAGGTTAATAGTCCAGATTCGTCTGTTTGAATATATGCACCAATGTTCAATCCAACACCTTTAATTACCAATGAACCTGGTTCTTCTGCAGCTGTTTTACATACTAGGTTAGCCACATTGGTAAATGTGTTTTTACCTGAGTTTGTATTACAACCAGAACCTAGAGTAAAGGCAGATTGTGTAGGTGTTGGAGTAACTTTTTCTTCTTCGTATGCACTCCAGAAGTTATTGTACTTAAATGAACCACACCATGTGCTTTCAGACATAGATTGTAAGTAGTTTGTTGTGGTATTATTACTTTTATTCTTACCATATACGTCGTAGTCGTAAGAATAACAGTTGTTATAGTCAAACTCTATAGTACCTGGATAGTAGTTTCCAGTAAATCCAGTTTGTTCATTTCCACCAATACGGAAGAAGTCAAAATAGTTATAATAAGCAGCACCTACATCATTGTTCTTTAAGAACATGGTATTGTAATAGATACCAATATATTGTACAGGGTGTTCAGAAGCACAATCTTCGTCATCACCATCAAATGACATTAAACGAATAATTGCAACTGTATTAGATTTAGATTTTACAGCATTTTCGTGCCAGAATACATTGTTGTAAATCAACACTTTTTGTGTACCTTGTAAAAGAATTGAAGTAGCGTGTTGACCTGTAAAGTTATTACGAACGAATGTAATATTTTGTGAATTCAGGAATTTTGCAGAAGCACCCCATAAAGCAGTATTATTTGCCAATGTTCCTTTACTGTAACTAATCTTATCAGCAGCGACGAAATCATACAACGCTTTAATTTCGTTATTTATAAAGGTAACGCCATCATAAGCAGAAACGTGAACGCAAGTAAAACCGTATGATTGGATAAAACAGTTTTTAATGGTAATGTTAGCATCACTAATACCACCTTGAGTAGCACAGTTCCAGTGTGTATCCAATCCTTCAGTATTGTAAAGACCTTGACCATTGTCAATGTCTATTGCATTATCGGCAGTAGCCACTTCTTTTGATGTACCTGTAATGTTGATATAGTCTAATGTAATGTTTTTAGAACGACGAATAGCAATGTGCTCTAGAGTAGCACGTGTACCTGTTTTGTTAATAGAGCGTACTACCAATTCTTTACCGCCATTCATATTAATATTGCGGAAGAAGATAGCCTTTGCATTATTCGTATCACCACCACTTAAACCAACTGCTTCTGTTCCTTTGTATGGTTCTTGTAAGTTTGGTACCACTTGCATTACCACAGGTTTAACCAAGGTGATTTTTTCTTGGGTTTGAGTACCAATGGTTACATTTTCTACGGTACAAATGGTCTTGTGGGTTTTTAAAGTAGCCCAAGCGTCGTCGAAGCTTTTGAAGCGGAAGTCGCACTTGCTATTTGCTGTTAATGTATTGTCGATAGTTACGTAAATGGTATCGCCAAACACCGTGTTACAGTCTGTAAAGTAGCGGGTTTCGCTAGATAGTTGGTAGCTATCGTCAGAGAATTTTACGTAAGAACGATAACCATACCAATCGCTAACTACATCGCTAGCATCCACTACACCTGTAAAGTGAGCACCTTTTAGTAGGGTACCTTTTTTAACTACAATGTTGTGACTAGAAGAGGTTGGTACGCAACCACCATTTGTTTCTGTTCCACAAAGGAAGAAACCATATTCTGTGATAGTTTCATCAGTCTCTTCACAGTTAGTTGCTTCTAGATATGCACTAAGTGTCCAGTTGTTTTTGTTATCTTTAACTGCATCTTCGGCTAGTAGGATGATGCTTTTTTCTACTATCTTAACAGTAAATTCTACAGAACCACTACAATAAGGCGATTTTAAAGCTTGAGAAGCTTTTATTTTTACATCGCCTGCTGTTTGTTTAGTAGTTAAGGTGCTACCGCTTAATGTAGCATAGGTAGTTCCTGATAATAGCGAATAGGTAATATCAGCATCAGATGTAGAAGAACAAATTTTGTCCAAATCAATGCTTTCGCCAAATCCAATGGTTACTACCTCTGGTACAGTATATACAGGAGCCTCTGAGCATTGTACAGGTTCTGTCCAGATATAGCCAGTACATGGGTTGTATTTGATATAGACGTTGGCTGTTTTTAATGTAGCATTTGCTCCATCATTGCTATAGGTTATATCAGAACATTCAGATGAAACTTTAACACCTTTCCACCAATCATTATTACTATCCCAATTGGCGGTTATGTTCATTTTAAAGTCTCCTTTTTCTTGTGCCCAGAAGTAATAGTGTCCTTTACCATCTTCTGTTAGTTGCATTTGATTCCAATAAGAACCTCCCCAACCACCAGTAATAGCACCAGTAATGTAGAAATTACCAGGTTTGTTACAATCCGAACCACTAGGGGTGTCACCACCACCGCCACCGCCAGCGATGGTGTAGGTAAATGTCATATTTACAGTAGTATTTGGATCTCCTGTAGCAGTTGCCGTAACAGTTATTGTATGTTTTCCAGCGGTATTTGGTAAAGCATTGTCAAATCCTACAAACCATTCTTTATTCCAATTATTATCCCAAGTACTTTCAGGATTATCATCTGTTCCACTACAAATAGTTGTATTGCCCTCTTTAACTGTAATACTAACTTTTGACACAGAACTACCATATGTTTTAACATTTATCCCTTTAAGATAAGGAGTTCCTGAAAGTTCACCTAAATCACCAGTATTATATCCTGTCCACACGTCATTTCCACTCCTTGGCCAATATCCTAATTTTAAGCCATCAAAGAATCTCGTTTCACCCCACGCACTACTGCTAACGCCTAATAGAACGCAAAGTAAGGCAAGCACTCGTAGGGTTTTGCTGAAAGCCCCACTCATAATTGTATTGTTATAAAATCTTTTCATATTGTGTATTTTTTATTTTCTTACTAAGGTTCTATTTATTAATCGCAATTTTCTTCTACGTCTGCCAAGTTAATCTTAACCTCTGCCGATGTAGTTGAGCCTTGTGTGGTTCCACATTGGTCTGCTTGTCCTGTTGTTGCAGTAAAGGTGTAAGCATCGTTTTTAGTATCAAAGTTGGTTCCCTCTGTACGCTCTGGACGCGCAAAGTAAAGGGTGTACATATGACCATTTTCTTCCAACTTAGCAGGCTCTGGTGTAATGCTGTATTCGTAACCAGAGTTTGAGTTTACTGTAATGGTTACAGGACGCCATGGTGTAGTAGTTGTTTTGTCGGCTACCACGGTAATGGCAAATTCTATATCATTTGCTAGGTTTTCAATTTCTGTATCCAATCCAACACGACGACCGTTATCACCAATCCATGCTTTTAATGTACCTACTGAACCAGTTTCATTGGTTAAATCTCCATAATCCTCTTCTTCAGAACTAGCGCTACCAGCTCCTTTGCCATAATAACCAATTCCTTTGTCGTTACAGGTTAAGCCTCTGGTATCACCATTATAAGGCCATTTTTGAGCCTCACGTTTTTGTGGAGTATTTAAGGTTACTTCTCCAACTTTATTTGTAGTAGCATCTGTGGTGGTTAGTGCTGTATTGTATGCACTAACTAATGCTTGCATTTTTGCTTTGGTCAAAGCACCTTCACCAGTAGTATGTTTAGTCCATCTTGCTTTTACCATGGCAACAAAGCAAGGGTCATCCAACAAACCTTTGTATGTTTTTTGGTTGTAATAGTTACCTGTCCACCAGAATGGAGCAGGGAATGTACCATTCTCACCACTTACTTTGCTATATGTTGTTTCTTCTACTAACAAACCTGTGGTATTTTGAATGCCATGTTCTTGGCGAGTTTCGTTGTCGAAACTTAACTCGTAGTCCCAAAGTGGGTATGCTTTAAGCAAGCCACCTTCGTAAACAAATACGCAAGATGCACGGAAACCATCACCATTTTTAGCAAACTCGGTAAGGATAAAGAAGTCTGCCCAAGATTCGTAGTCGATAATTGTACGAACGGTGTTAAAATCGCCATCTTTTAGTGCACTTTCAAAGGCATCAATTTTACCTTTAACAAATGTGTAGACATCAGCCCAACTACCACCTGCTTTGATTACTTTATCTTTTTCTGGGTATTCAATTTCAAAACGTTGGTCAATTTCAGTGTAGTAAGAAATCACGCCAGTGTTACCTGTTTTCATGGCAGATTCAAATGTTTTTTGGTCGCCATTAGGAATTTCGTAGCGGTCTGCCAAGTCGGTTTTGTCAAACTTAACAATGAATCCTTTAGATGAACCATCCACATTCCAACTTACATTAACACGTTTTTCATTTTGGGTAATTTTATCCATAAAGACGTAAACACCTTGGTAAACACCATCTACATAAAGTTCTACGTATTGATTTTTTACACCCCATTTGCCTGTCATAGCAGAGAATGTTTCCATAGCTAAAATGTTACGCATCATAGATGGGTCTGGAGTAGCTGCGTAAAGTACCCAATCTTTGTCTTTTGCTGATTTCTTAGTTCCTCCTGTAATAAGACTCAACATGTCTATTTCCTTGGTATCCACATAGTCTGGCGATTTATCTTCGTCTAGACCACACATATCTGCACCAGGGCAGAATGCGTAAGATTTCTTTTGGAAGTTTAGCGAAGAAGATCCACGATAAGCCATGCGAGCTTTTTTGTCGTACACAATGTTGTCGCCTACTTTAATTTTAACATCGACCGATAATTTTTCCTTGAATTTATCAGCATGTTTGCTTGGATAATCGTCACCTGCCACACTGCATGCTGGGAATCCATTATTATCACCAGTATTTACCATGATAATAGGAAGATTTGATTCAATGTTGATCAAATCGGTTGCGTTATAATTTTTTGATGTTGTAGTTATGGTAACTTCGTTAGACTCTACTGTGTTCATATCTTCCATGGTACATACCAATTTGTATTTACCAGCTTTGGTAGGACGAATGTTGTTCCATGTAGCGCCTTCGCCATCGTAGTCTGACCATGATGATGTTTCAGGAGCAGAATATTTCCATTGGAAGCCAGTAGGATCACCTTCGGCATCTTTTAGCAATTCTTTACCGGTACAGTTACCATTGAAAGAAATAGCGGCGAACGAAGCCATATTGGTGCTAATTACCTCTGTGCTACCTAAGGCTTTAATTCTTACGCCACGGGTTGGCTGGTCTGCGACAGCTATGGTTACACCGTATTGACCATCAGCCCAACTTTTAAGATAGAAATAGTTGTCTTTGCCATCAACAATGGTAGCTGTTTGAGAGAATGTGCCCCAACCATTTTGTGCGTCGTCGTTTAGCGCGCGTACGTGGAATTTTGTTTGACCTTTGGCTGGTTTAAATTTGTCCCAAATGTAGCCGTCGCAGTCGGTAAATGCGTAGGTCATTTCTGTTCCACCAGTGTTGTTGGTTGTAGCTTTATTTTGACCATTTGCTGAAGATCCTTGTATAGCTCCACTTTTTACGTAAGGCGCACCACCTTTTACAGAAGATAGTTCGTACCAGTTGGTATAGACGTTAGTATTGTCACCAGATTTTGGACGACGAACGTAAACGGTATAACCATCTTGTACTTCTACTTCTATGGTAGAAGAAGATAGCTCTGCACTACTTTCTTGGTAATTAGGATATCCGTTTATAGCATAGGTTTGGAAAATGTATTTTTGACCTGCTGTAGCACCAGCAATGGTAATGCCTTCTTTGGTAAATATTCCAGCTTCTGTTAAACGGTGAGTGTTAATCAAATCACTCCAAGTATCATCGTTAGATAATTTATATCTGTAACCTACGTATATGTCATTACTGCATCCTGCGTGGTCTAGACTACCACTTACTGTGAATGTTCCAGCATTCATATCGTAGCTAGCCGAAGTGATAGAGACGGTGGCTACAGGACTAATTTCTTCTACCTCAAGTACAACAGACTCACTTACGGTTTGTGGTGTAGTACAATTTGTTTGGCTTGCAGTTAATGTATAAGTACCTGCGGCTAAACCACTCCATTTAGTTCCGTCTTGATCTAAATTATAAGTAGTGTTACCTTTTTTTAGTGTATAGGTAATACCTGGCAAACTATTACCCATAGCAATAATACCATTTGCATTGGCTGTTCCATTACATTCAGTAGGTTTAGTTAGAATCAACTTAGGTATTTCTGGACTTGCATAGTAGTTTATTGTAATCTTATTAGAAGATTGTGTTCCCCCACAAGTGTGAGACACATTTACACGATAAGTACCAGCTTCTTGCACAGGGAATTCTATTGGTTTTGATGTAGGTGAAATTGCGTTTCCAACATTTGCACTTGTAGTTTCATTGTACAACTGATAGGTTAATGTTTGTACATTTAACTCAGGGTCAGCTATACTAATAGTTGCTTTTTCTCCTTCACAAATATATCCTGTAGTAGGATATACAGATAACTCTGGTTGTTTTGCACTATAAGGTGCTATATTAATAGGATCAGATGCTTTTGTAGAAGAATCGCTACATTTTGCCGTACATTTAACAGTACCAGTCCCTGTACCAATATTAATTGTTGCTGATGTTGTACCTTGGCCACTTTTAACGCTATAGCCGGTACCAGTAACACTCCATACTAGTTCGTAATCACTACCATCTGTTACTGTTGCATCATACACTGCGGTTTTACTAGCACAAGGAGTAGTTGCACCTGTGATAGAAACAGAGGTAGGAAGGGTGCAAGATTTTTCTGTTTTGTAGTATATAGTTTTAGTAGATGCAGTTCCTTTGTAACTTGTACTTCCACCTAAACAAGGTGTATATGTAACAGTGTATGCTGTGGCTGTAGCAGCAGTTGTAAGAGCTACATCTATAGATTGGCTTGAGCCAGACGTTTTCATTGAAGTAGAAGAACCATATGCTAGTTGTATTTGAAAGTTATGGTCATCAATAGTTGCAGAAGCAGATAATTTCATCGTTGTATTCTCATCGAACACATAAGGATCTGCTTGAGTACCAGAACCACTTTTTGCGTTACTTGAGGTAAGAGTTGTTGATGCAACAGATACAGAAGTATATCTACTTGTTTGGGTTACAGATGTAGGATTTTCTGTTACTGCAGTAACTAAGTTGTATGTTGATATATTGTTAGGTAATACGATGTCATTCGTTTTATTATGATAGTTATTAGGGAATGTAGTACTTCCGTTGGAAGGACCTGCATCTTTACCTCTAAATAAAATCATCCCATACAAAGTCATGTCCTTAGGAATGTTCATATAGAATACATCTGTTGTATTGCCAGTTGATGCATTGTTTGTTGTCCCAACTTTATAAATTCTTTGAACCTGACCATTACCGCCATTAGCCCATACCCATGCATAGTGATAACATCCAGAACCATTCCACCAAGTAGAACCACCGCTGAATTTGAAGTATAATCTATAGCTCCCGTCTGATTTTACAGTATTAGCAGCCATTGCACCTCCTGTACCTATCAGTAGCATAAAGGACATAATTAACAACTTAATCCAAAGTGGACAAGTTTTAATGTTTTGTTTTGTAAATGTTTTAATCATAATATTTTGTTTTAGTTATTTTCTTTGCTAGCGTTCCTTAAAATTTGTATTTATGAAATATTCCTGTAAGCGAAAAAGTTAACCAATCTCCTACGTGTTAGTAGCATTTCTAACACGTAAGAGAGATTGATTATTCTCTTGATGCATTAATCAAAATTTTGTTGAATATCTACAACGTCACGCATATTAACTCTTCCATCATTATTTACGTCCATATTATCTATTTCTCTTCTCAAAGTATTGATAATACATTTTAGAATTATACCATCTGACTCAGTAATAATATCATCATTAATGATGTCTAATTTCTTACTAAAATCAGATGCGGAGTTTAATAATTGTTGCAGTTTACAAACATCTAACATGCCAATGCTGCCATCTTGGTTTACATCCATGTGATTTTCTTTAGTTTCCAGACCAGCTATAGCTTCTTGAATTCTAGTTACATCTGCATCATCAAGTTTCCCATTTCTGTCAATATCAGCAAAATCAAATTGAGCCCTCCAGACTTTATAGTCTTCAATATTAACTTCTCCATCACCGTTTACATCGCATTCATCAAATTGTAAAATTAGTCTAGCAATGTACTTTTGAACTCTAGTAGCATCCTTTTGGTCTACTCTTCCGTCTTTGTTTACATCATACTGTTTCATAATACTAAATTTTAAAGGTTGTTATTTGATTTTTAGGTTTTTATATTTGCTGTTTAGAATCTTGCATCACCCCAACGGTACCAGAATTCGTTGAACAGGTCGCTTTCGGTTTGTCTGTCGTCTTCTACAAGATCATAAAATGAAAATATATTGAAATCAAACTCATCTGCTATTTTATATTGGTCAAACTTTTTATCTGTTCGCTCTATACAGGTTATAAGTGCATAATGTTTTTGCCATTTTGAGTTTTCGTCCTTGCTATAGTGAGCATCAAAATCCCTTTTATAAAAATAGAGTTGATTTTTCTGACCCCCATCTTCGTCTTTTTTATCGTGCAATTTTGAGTAATACTTGTTTTCTATTAGTATAGCGTGTTTAGTTACTGAATCTTCTTGCTTCAATTCCAACTCCACCCAGAGGTCAATATTTTGATTTTCCTTCCAGACCTTTACATTACGAAACTCTACATCGCTACTAAGAGTGATACCCAACAACTTCGCCAACATATAGCGACAATGGCTGTATAGTATTGGTTTCTCTTCTTTGCAAATTGCATCTGCCCTACGAAAGCACCACGACAGCACATAGTCCATAACTATTTCCGCCTTGCCATCTTTGTCTGAATCATCTCGCATAAACTGCGGCATATATGTTCTTTTTGCTTCCATAGTTTTTTATTTACAAAGCTTCAATCAATCGACCGTTAAATTTGAACAGTTTTTAGGTGATTACAGGGCATAGTATTAATATAGTTAAATAATGTTAAATAATCTATAATCACTACTTTTGTCTATGTAAACGACAGCAAATAATGGAAAAATACACAATCTTCCCATCCATAAAAATACATCAAAATAACGCACAACTATTTGATACACAAACGATTGGGCGTATCCCTCACTTTAGGGGACTTTTCAGAATGCTAATATATAAAAAAATCCTAAAAATTGCAACACTTTGATAATCTGCTTATTTTGCTCAGCAATAGTCCTCTGCTCTGGCTCTTTCGCCAGTCCGTTATAAGATTATTTAAGATTTTTTATAGAATTTCAAATCCGATTGTGCGTGCAGTATTTCGCCAAAAATATTTGTGCTATATATAATAATGTGTAAAAGTGTTTCTCCACTCAATTTTAAAAATATTTTTTCATTTTCTTTGGTAATCCAAAAACTTGTTGTATCTTTGCAATGCCAGAACCCGCCAGGCCTCTTAACAATGCCCAAATGCGCGGGTCGTTTTGTTTTATTAACCCGTCTTATTTCAAAAGACTATGCCAAATAGAATATCTTACAACAAACCTTACAAATTAGCCAAAGACCTTGTAAAACTACTTCAGACACGAGGCTTAATCATTAATGATTTTAGTAGAGCTGAGAATTATATTCGTCATATAGGTTATTACAGACTATCTGCTTATATGTGGCCTCATTTAGCATATCCTAAGGAGAAACACATATATAAAAAGAACAAGACATTTCAGAATATTTTAGATTTATACAAGTTTGACAAGAAACTGCGTCTACTTATTTTTAATGAGATAGAAAAGATAGAAATTGCAGTAAGAAGTTCTATTGTAAACAATGCTTGTGAGTATTTCAATGATCCATATTGGATTACAAATAGTAATTATTTTATATATCCTGATAAATTTGCAAAGACAATTTCATTAATTGAAAAAGAACTTGAGCATTCTAAAGAAGATTTTATCATACATTTTAAGACTAAATATTCTAATCAATACCCTCCTGCTTGGATATTGGCAGAAATTCTGCCATTAGGAGTATTAACAAGTATTTATTATAATATTAAGGAAATCAGTATTAAAAAGAAGATAGCAAATGAGTTTGGTTTGCAAGTAAAACCATTTGAATCCTGGATGTCTATTGTGACACTTACTCGTAATGCTTGCTGTCATCATTCGCGTATCTGGAACAAACAGAATACTATGCTCGCAACGGAACCTAAGCATATTACAAGACCTTGGATAAAGTTACCAACAGATAAACTTCGTATTTATTTTGATATTTGTATTATTAAATGGTTTCTTGATTGTATATCTCCTAACAACACTTTAAAGAATAAAATCTGTAAACTTCTTACAGAATATCCTTGTATAGATATTTCTGCGATGGGTTTCCCAACTGATTGGCTTAAAGAAGAACTTTGGAAGGGATAATATTTTCAAATTTGTTTTGTAGATTCAAAATTATAACGTATTTTTGCATCACCAGTACCCGCCAAGCCTCTTAACAATGCTCAAATGTGCGGGTCGTTTTGTTTTATAAACTTTAGTTCTTAATTCTAGTGCATAAAAAAGCCACTGCTTTGGGATGAGTGGCTTTGGGAGGGTGGCAATGAATGCCATTAACTATTTTTCTTTCTTTTTGTTAACTATTCGTTCTGTTACTTCTACTACAATAACAGTTAGTACGCAAAAAATACAAACTCCTATACAAAGATAAATGAATGCCATATTATTGTTTCCCTTTCTGTTTGTTAGTTTGTGATCTCCATGTAAGATATATTCCAATTAGAGCAGATAATAAAACTGTAATGCATCCTATAATTAAGAGCATTATATTACTCATACTTTCTATCTGCATAATTACTACTAGGACTAAGCCTCCAAATATCAATTTAGACATGTCTAGCATGTACCTTCCTGATTCTACCAGAATCATTTCTCTAGTTTTGTTTCTCATAAGTCGATTAATTTTTGACGAGTTTAAAGTTTTCTTTCTTAGGTCATAATAGTTAAGTTTTTGACGGGTGAATGAATTAGTTTAAATCTCGTAATTAGTTAGATTATAATTATTTGTAGGTGTAATGTATCTGCAAAGATATATAATATTTTCCGCAATTGCAAGATTACTGGTTTGAATATAATAAGGGGTTGGAAATTTACATTCTTTAGGATTTTTATTATCTTTACGCCCTGAAAATGAATATCATATGAAAAAATCTATTCTTGAGAAACTTTTTGGGTTCAATCCAAAAGAACACAAGGTAAAAACAGAGGTGATGGCAGGTATAACCACGTTCTTCACTATGGCGTACATTTTGGCGGTGAATCCGTCTATTTTGGCAGCTGCGGGTATGGATACAGGTGCAGTTTTTACGGTAACGGTGATTATTTCTGCGCTTGCTACTCTGCTTATGGCTGTGTATGCAAAACTACCTTTTGCGCTTGCGCCGGGCATGGGGCTTAATGCCTTTTTTGCCTATACTATTTGTGTGTCGATGGGTTATTCGTGGCAAATGGCACTCACAGCGGTACTCTTGGAGGGTATTATTTTTATTTTGCTTACTCTAACAAACCTTCGTGAAAAAATTGTATATAGCATTCCGCGTAGCCTTCACGTGGCAATTGGGGCTGGTATTGGACTCTTCATCTTGTTTCTTGGTATGCAAAATGGCAATTTAGTGGTACGCAACGAGGCTACAATGGTGGCGCTGGGTGATATTACTTCTGGTCCTGGGCTACTTTGCTGTATTGGTCTGCTTATTACTGCTACTCTCATGTATAAAAAGGTGCCTGGAGCTATGCTTTATGGTATTGTGCTTACCACTCTTATTGGCATCCCTATGGGTGTGACTAAGTATAATGGTATTTTTTCTTTGCCACCTAATCCAGAATCTATAATGTTTAAATTTGACATTTCTTTTGTTAAAACCATAGATTTTTGGGTGGTTTGCTTTACTTTGCTTTTCGTGGATATGTTTGACACTATTGGCACTCTGGTGGGTGTGGGTGAACATACCGATATGCGCGATAAAAAGACTGGTAAAATGCCTTGGATGAAGAAGGCATTTTTGGTGGATGCTGTGGGAACCACTGCTGGTGCTATGATGGGTAGTAGCACAGTGACTACCTTTATAGAAAGCACTGCAGGTATTGCTGTGGGTGGCCGCACGGGGCTTACTTCTTTTGTGGTGGCATGCTGTTTTGTGCTGTCGCTTTTCCTTTCTCCTCTTTTCATTTCTATGCCTGGCGCTGCTACTGGACCTATTCTTATCCTTGTTGGGTTCCTTATGCTGTCTGGTATGAGTAAGATAGATTTTTCTGATTATTCTGAAAGTATCCCGTCTGTGCTTTGTATTACTACTATGGCGTTTGCGTGCTGCATTAGTAGTGGCATTGCCGTGGGACTTATTTCATACGTGGCTATAAAAGTGTTAAGCGGGAAGGCTAAAAAAGTTTCAATACCTACTTATATTCTTACTATTTTATTCATTTTGAAATTTATTTTATAGATTTTATTATAAATAGTAATTTATTTCTATTAATTCCTATTAATTTGTGACTTTTTGTAGGAGTTAATAGAAAATTTATTATCTTTGCGGTCCGAAATTGAAATAAACAATAAAACAATATATATACTATGTCTAACGAAATTTTAATTGGCGATAAAATTAAAGCATTTAGAGAGACTCGCAAACTTACCCGTGAACAACTTGCAGAAAATAGTGGTTTGGAGCTTTCTTTGGTTACAGAAATTGAGGAAAACACAAATATCCCTTCTCTTTCTCCACTTATCAAGATAGCTCGTGCATTGGGTGTTCGCCTTGGCACTTTTCTTGATGACAACAATCACCTTGGACCTGAAATTTGCCGTGGTGGCGAGAGCGAAAAAACTCTTAGTACTTCAAACACCAAGAGTCGCTCAAATTCTCACCTAAACTTTATGTCACTTGCCAAACGTAAGGCTGGACGCAATATGGAGCCTTTTATTATCAATATTGAGCCTGCCGATACAGAAAATCTACTTCTTTCTTCTCACGAGGGCGAAGAGTTTATCTATGTGCTAGAGGGTAAGGTAAATATTAAATATGGCATTAATGAATATGTATTAGAGGCTGGCGATAGCATTTATTACGATTCTATCGTGGAACACTTGGTTTATGCTACAGAATCTTCAAAGATTTTGGCAGTTGTTTATGCTCCATTCTAATGTTTTGATATGAAAAATTACGAACTTTCTACTAGAACCCTTGGTGAATGGGTAGAATATTGGGCAGAACAGACTCCTGATAAAGATTATATAGTTTACGCAGACCGTGGTCTTCGTTTTACATGGAAGGAATTTAACGAACGTGTAAACCACCTTGCCAAAGGTATGCTTGCTATTGGTATAGAAAAGGGTACTCATGTGGGTCTTTGGGCTACTAACGTGCCAGACTGGTTGACTTTCCTTTATGCTTGTGCGCGTATTGGTGCTGTTTGTGTGACTGTAAATACCAATTATAAGCAAAACGAGCTTGAGTATCTTTGTGAACACTCAGATATGCATACTCTTTGTATCATTGATGGCACTTGGGATTGCGACTACGTGGATATGACATACAAAATGCTTCCTGAACTTAAAACTTGCCAACGTGGTAAGCTAAACAGCGAGCGTTTCCCTAAGATGAAAAACGTGATCTACATTGGTCAAGAAAAACACCGTGGTATGTACAATACTGCTGAGATACTTCTTCTTGGTAGCTCTATTTCTGATGATAAACTAAACGAAGCTAAAGCTAACGTAAACTGTCATGACGTGGTAAATATGCAATACACTTCTGGAACAACTGGTTTCCCAAAAGGTGTGATGCTTACTCACTATAATATTTCAAACGATGGTTTCTTCACTGGCGAACACATGAAGTTTACTTCTGATGACAAACTTTGTGTGTGTGTGCCTCTTTTCCACTGCTTTGGTGTGGTGCTTGCTACTATGAACTGTTTGACACACGGTTGTACCCAAGTAATGGTAGAAAAATTTGACCCACTTGTGGTGCTTGCTTCTGTTCACCAAGAACGTTGTACCGCGCTTTATGGTGTGCCTACAATGTTTATAGCGGAGCTAAACCACCCAATGTTTGATATGTTTGACTTAACATGTCTGCGTACTGGTATTATGGCAGGTGCGCTTTGCCCTATTGAGCTTATGCGTCAGGTGAGCGACAAAATGCATATGACTATTACTTCTGTATATGGCTTAACAGAAACTTCTCCTGGTATGACTCAAACTACCGTGGAAGATAGTTTTGAAAAACGTTGTACAACTGTTGGTCGCGACTATCCATTTGTGGAAGTACAAGTAATCGACCCAGAAACTGGTGAAATTTGCCCTCCTGGAGTGCAAGGCGAAATGTGTTGCCGTGGCTTCAATGTGATGAAGGGTTATTACAAAAACGAAAAAGCTACTGCGGAAATTATCGATGCCAATGGATACCTTCACTCTGGCGACCTTGGTGTGAAAGACGAAGATGGATATTACCGCATCACCGGTCGTATCAAAGATATGATTATTCGTGGTGGTGAGAATATTTACCCTCGCGAAATAGAGGAATTCCTTTACCACCTAGACGGTGTGAGCGACGTGCAAGTGGCTGCTGTGCCTTCCAAAAAATATGGTGAGGAAGTAGGCGCGTTCATTATCCTTAAAGAAGGTGCAAAACTTGAACCAGAAGACGTGCGCGACTTCTGCAAAGGCAAGATTGCTCGCTACAAAATCCCTAAATATGTATTCTTTGTGGATAGTTTCCCTCTTACTGGTAGTGGTAAGATCCAAAAATACAAACTAAAAGAACTAAGTTTACAACTTTGCGCCGAACAAGGAATTGAGGTGATATAAGTGAGATATTCAAAAGCAGACTGAAAAGTCTGCTTTTTTTGTTATTTTCTTTGTATTTGAGAAATTTATTTTTAATTTTACAAAATGTTGAGTTTACTCAAAAAAACCAAAATCAAATAAATATATATTATGAAAAAATTATTACTTCTTACAGCTGCCTTAGTAGCCACTATGAGTGCTATGGCACAGATTACAACAGATCCTGCTGTGATTCCACTAGGTTACAAAGGTAAAATTGTGGTTACCTTCGACCCTACTGGCACTCCAATGGCAGGTAAAACCACATGTTATGCACACACAGGTGCTACAACTAAAGAAAAAGGTAACTGGACTTGTGCTCCAGCATGGAAAACAAACACTGCTAAGTACCAATTAACCAAATCTGGTACTAAATGGGTACTTACCATCGACGACCTTTATTCATATTACGACTGTGCAGCTAATATGGAAATTACTGGTCTAAACTTTGTGTTCCGCGATCAAAACGCTACCGCTCAAACAGGTGATATTCTTTATCCTTTTGGTTTCGAAGACAAAGTTCCTACCACAAAAGCACGTCCTTCTGGCGTTACCGATGGTATTTTCTATGATGCTGCCGACCCAACTAAAGTAACTGTTTCACTTCTTGTAAAACCAAGTAAGTCTAACGTAACAGCAAGCAATGTATACATTCTTTGCGACGCAAACAACTGGTCTTTCAGCAATGACTATCAATGCTACAAAGATGGCAATTACTTCTGGTACACCTTCACTGGCCTTACCGCTGGCAAAGAATATGCGTTCCAATATGGCGTGAAAATGAGCAATGGTTCTTTCGTGCAAATGTCTGACCCATATTCTACAAAAGTGCTTCATGGCGACGACCAATGGGAGCCTAAAAAAGTAGACCCAACTCTTATGGACTATCCTAACGGTGGTAGCGGTTATGTTACTGTAATTCAACCTGGTAAAAAGGCTTTCAACTGGAGCAGTGCTACACTAAACTTCAAACGTCCAAACAAAAACAACCTTGTTATCTACGAGCTTTGGCCTTATATTTTCTCTGCAGACCGCAGTTTCAAAGCTATCACAAAACGTCTTGACTACTTTGAAAACTTAGGCATCAATGCTATCGAGTTTATGCCACTTTGCGAGTTTGACGGCAACTTAAGCTGGGGTTATTCTCCAAACCACTATTTCGCGCTTGACAAAACATACGGCTCAGAAAACGATTTCAAAACCCTTGTAGACGAATGTCACAAACGTGGAATTGCTGTTATCGTGGATATGGTATTCAACCACGCTACAGGCAACTGTTCTCACGAAAAACTTTATGGTGGTTACAACAACTTAAAAGACAACCCATACTTCAACGTTTCTGCTCCTCACGGTGCTAGCGTGTTTGAAGACTGGAACCACTCATATGCTGAAACTAAAAACTATTTAACTCGTGCTCTTAAATTCTGGCTTCAAGAATATAAAGTGGACGGTTTCCGTATGGACCTTTCTCACGGTTTCTGCGGCACAAACTGCAACGACCGTGTGTCAAATATCAACTACTACTATAACAACGGTGTGAAAGCGGTTGCTAGCGACGCATACTTCATCCTAGAACACTGGGAAGGAATGGAAGAACGTGGCGGGTATGTATCCAATGGTATGATGTGCTGGGAAAATACCAACAACGCTTATATGCAAATTGCTATGGGTTGGCTTAAGGATGGTGATGATCTGTCTAATGCAAATAGAGATGGTTATGTGAGCTACACCTCTTCTCACGACGAACAACGTCCTTTCTGGAAAGCTAAAAAATATGGTAATGGTGCTATCGCTACAAACGAAGCTACTCGTTTGAACCGTGTTCCTGCCACAGTGGGCATGTGTGCTATGCTAAATGGTCCTCAAATGTTCTATATGTTTGACGAACTTGGCTACGACTACTCATTCTGTTCTAATGCTTCTGGTGCTGGTGACCAAAACGACAAAGCTCCTTATGGTTCTACACAAGCTCAACCTTGCCACGATACCGACGCTAAACCTATTCCTGAAACTAAAGGTTGGTATACAAATGCAAACCGTATGAACCAATATAAAAAGCTTGGTCAACTTCTACAACTACGTACCAAACTTGCTCCTTCTGTATTTGCGGGCAACCCAACAAGTAGCGACCTTGGTTCTGGTAAAGCTCTTCGTAGTGTAATTTATGGAAGTGGCAATTCTCGTATCTTTGTGGTTGCAAACCTTGGTACTACCGCTCAAACTCTTACTCTACCTACTGGCAACAGCTGGTATGACTATCTAGCAGGTAGCAAATCTCAAATGGCCGCTGGTACTTCTGTGAGCCTTGCAGCTGGCGATATTAAAGCATACACCGCTACTAAATATGCTCTACCAGACGTGCCAAATGCATACGCATTCGTTGGTATCGAAGATGTAGAAGCAGAAGAACTTGCAAAATCTTCTATCTATCCTTCTATCACATCAGACTTTGTAAAAATCGACTCAGAAGAAGCAATCTCTGACGTGCAAGTAGTAGCGCTTTCTGGTGCAATGTATTCTCCAAAATACACAGAAGAAGGTGTTGTAGATGTAAACTTCTTGGAAGAAGGCATGTATCTTCTAGTAGTTCGCTTCCAAACATACGAAAGAGCATTTAAGTTTATTAAAGAATAACTGACATAGCACGCTATGTCCCTACATAGGTAAATTAATGAAAAATCCCTTGCAGGTTTAACCTCTGCAAGGGATTTTTGTGTGTGGGTAATCTATCTAGCGTTGTAGATTAAATCCAGACCAATTAAATATCTCATAGTTACAATAGATTTGGATCAGTACATATTATGGCTCCTTGATTTCTCATCATAGCATCCCATGTTTTACTGTGCTTTCTATTGTTTACCATTTTGACAAATTCCTCTAGAGACATTTCATCTCTGTTTACTTTGTTTTTTTCTGTTTTCATCATTTGAAATTTTAATGGGTTTAAAAATCTAGTTTAAAACTCTTTTTAAATTAAGTTGGATTCTTATTGTTGTTTGGAGAAAATTAGTTCTGCAAAGATATAGATTATTTTAGGTAATTACAAATATCTTAAAATTAAAATAATTACTTCACCGCTTTCAATTGTTAAATATTTTAACACGAAACACTATTTTTGACTTCTTTAAATTTTAACATTTCCCCCTTTTTTACCCCCTCTTTTCACCCCAAAAAACTGTTCAAATTTAACGGTCGTTTATTGAAACAGCGGAGTTATTCCCGTATTTCGGTCACTGAGCTTGTCGACGTGTTGTTGACCGATAGGGAAAAAGTGCCCGAAATAGTTAGGAGTTGCGG
>JAZOMZ010000009.1:0-88004 GCA_045654205.1 Candidatus Enterocola sp.
AGTTAGAATTATTATATCAATATTAGAACCTAAGTTGTGAAATGCTTTCAAAACATTATCTTTGACAAATCAGAAACAGTGGTAAATTCTGCTTAATATCTTACATACAGTTGTGAATTGCTTTCAAAACATTATCTTTGACAAATCAGAAACAGTTATAAATAATAAACAAATATTTAAATACTGTTGTGAATTGCTTTCAAAACATTATCTTTGACAAATCAGAAACAGTCAGTATTTTATCACATTATGCCTAATATGGTTGTGAATTGCTTTCAAAACATTATCTTTGACAAATCAGAAACAGTGAATTTGAGCAGGAGGCAATAACACGCATAGTTGTGAATTGCTTTCAAAACATTATCTTTGACAAATCAGAAACAGTACCTATAATTTTAACATGTATGAAATTAAGTTGTGAATTGCTTTCAAAACATTATCTTTGACAAATCAGAAACAGTGCACAACCAACCCTAAATGTTGCCATCTAAGTTGTGAATTGCTTTCAAAACATTATCTTTGACAAATCAGAAACAGTTGCTTGATAAAATGCAAGAGGCACAAATGCGTTGTGAATTGCTTTCAAAACATTATCTTTGACAAATCAGAAACAGTTTCACATGCTGTGATATTCAATGTTCACAGTTGTGAATTGCTTTCAAAACATTATCTTTGACAAATCAGAAACAGTTAAAAATTTTCTTCCTTTTAACGAGGAATGTTGTGAATTGCTTTCAAAACATTATCTTTGACAAATCAGAAACAGTTTCTGATACAATTAAGATAACATCATTTCCGTTGTGAATTGCTTTCAAAACATTATCTTTGACAAATCAGAAACAGTACAATCTGTATAAAATTCTGATATTTAATTATTTACACAACTTTTTAGAAATAAAAAAATAAGCTGTTTTTGAATAAGAAATCCCGCTCATTGGCGGGATTTTCTATTTCTATATCAATGCTAAAATAACTCTAATTGTTGTCCAGGAGCATTAGGTGGGATAGGTTTCTTGCCATAAAATATTTCTATATTACCAAATTGTTTATCCGTGATACACATAATTCCTACTTGCCCAAATTCTGGAAGAATAGATTTTACTCTTTTTATATGAACTTGTGCATTTTCCATGCTGGCACAGTGGCGTACGTAGATGGAAAATTGAAACATAGTGAAACCGTCCAATTGTAGTTTCTTTCTAAAATTGGCGTATGCCTTTCTGTCTTTTTTAGTTTCAGTAGGCAAATCAAAAAAGACTAGAATCCACATAATACGATATTCGCTAAAGCGTTCCATTTACAAATTCAGGATAAACTATTTTTCTAACTTCTCCACTAAAACATTTATAGAGTGAAGCAGTGGTTTGACCAACAGCTATCATTAAAGGACTCCTTTTCCCATTTATACATACGTCTAGAGTAGGGATTGTTAGTAACTGACTTTTTACTGCAGTGGTTAGTTCTGTATAATCGCAACCGCTAGTAATAATTCTATAAACCAACTCATCTACAAAAGGACGATAAGGTTCCATTATATCATCAGCCAAACAATATGCGTTGTATCTGTTATGGTGATGTATGCCAAGGGTTGGTAAAAGTCCACTTGCAACTAATGCCCTTGCAACAACAGCCCTGAGAATGGCATAACCATAATTTAAAAGATTGTTTGGTGGAAGACCTTCACGATGTCTTACAAAATCTTCAATAGGGTATAGTCTTTTCCAATAATAGGCTGCCGCTCGTGCTTCCATATTGTCAACGTCACCACTTTTTACTTTGGTAGACCATATATGCATACATTTTGATTCTGCATCAGAGTTTCTTTCAAGACAAACAGCTTGGTTTTCAATTTTTGCTTGTATGGTTTGTTGCCAAAGTTGTTTTTGGAGTGGGAGAGAGGCATTTAATTGGTCGCGGAAGCGTTCGTTCTGTGTGGTGTTTCCAGAAAGTGGCAGTAGAAGACCGGTTGGCATACTAGAACTATCGCATGTTATCAGAGCACAATTGTTTTCAAGTAGTGCTTCTATCAAACCAGATGTGATAGTGATTTGTTTGTTGTCTAAAATTACCAAACCTATATCTTCTATAGGCTTGGTAACTTCACATCCTTTTTTGAAATGTTCTGGTAAGTTATCATTTTTTTCCACAGCAGGTAATTTGATTATCAACTGTGCATTGCGCAATGATAAATAAGCAGGATTACTAAAGTTTAATGTTTTCTTTATCATATGCGTTGAATTTAAAAGGTTAATATCCTAGTTTTGTGATATTTCCTAATCTATCTACTTTTATAGGGATACATATTTCTTTTATCATTTCATTTGTCCAAGCTCTTTGAGCTTTGTTGTTGCTTCCTAGTTCTTTTGTCTCTAGTATAGGTGATGCTATAAATGCAGGAATAAAGTGTCCTTCATTTCCTGTGCAACTTACAAATTTATATATCCTATCAATGTTAATAGAAATGTCTCTTTTATTTTTTATTTCTTCTTCTGTAGGAACGTAAACTAAATCATTAGGAGATAATACAAATTTAGGTTCATTACCATTGTCGTCTGCTGGTGCAGGTGATAATCCTTGTTTTAACCTTTCTATAACAACATTTAAAGGTATTGTAGCAAATGTTCTTTTAGTTGAAATTTCTCCAGTTTTTTTATCAATAATTTCATTTTCGTAGACGGCAAAATATAGATTAGTACCTTTAGCTGCTTCTACGAATTTAGTTGATTTATTACCTTTTTGACCAATAGCAAATTTTTCTGCTTTTTCATAAACACGTACTTTATAAATTGGTTTATGGGACTTACCATTATTTAACTCAATGAGATTTTTATTCATTTCATCTATCCCGTCAGGAGAAAATGCTATTTTATGTTCATTTTTCTTATTTTTTAAGTGTCGTAGTAATATCTTTTTAATACCTGTATCTGTTATACTTGTCTCAATTTTATTCTTATCAAAACTAGTATCTAGTTGTTTCCTTGTAGCAAAAAATCTATCGTTAGTTTCTTTTGTAAAGTAATATACTTTAATCTTAGAAAAATCAATATCTTGCCAAATGTCTTTTTCTTTATCGAAATGTTTAGCTATTTGTTTTTCATCAAGACCTTGTGCTATAAGTGATTTAATCTCTAGTTTTAAATCTTTTTTTACTATTCTAGAAGGGTTCTTAAGTGCTTCTTTTAATTTTATTTCTTTGATTCTACGTAAATTTACTTCACCAAATACAGTGTCTTTATGCAATGGTTTACGAATCGCTAGGTTTTTTGAATCTAAATCTTTAGATTTGTTTCCTTTTTGGTCTGTTATTATTTGCTTGCCGTCCTCAAACTTAGTGTATTTGTTTGTTGCTTTATTAATAATACGTAAGTTTTGTTTGAAACTAGTAATGATATTTTTTAATGCTTCATATGTATCTTGAGTGAAGGAATCCCATGGTTTATTGATAATCCATTGGTAATTGCCATTTTCGTCGTTTTTAACTTTACTACACAAACTTCTTTGTAAGTCGTAACGTGAGAAAGTTGCCTTACTATTCGCAGATTCATTATTTAAATAGTTTACCATATTTCTATTTGCACATGCAATAATAATTGCATCCATCGCATGGTGTCTATGGTCTATACGTTTTCTATTAAATCCTTTCTGAAGTTCTAGAGGCATAGAAGGGATTTCATGTCCGCTTTTGTTTTTCTCAACAAATTGATTGGTGTCAGTAAGTTCATTTAAACGAGTAAAGCGAGGGAGAATAATCTTATTCCATACGTCATTTATTCCCCAGTCTTTTTTCAATCTATCTGTGATACCGCCTGTACAGACTATTATATTTTTAGAGATAGCTTCTTCATCTCCGTCTTCGCGCACAATATTAGATAATAAACCTTTTACAAGTTTACTGATATATCTACTATCGTTTAATTGTCTTGCAATAAACTCGTCTGGAATTTCTTCCATCATAAGTTTACGCATTTTTGTACGATTTTGGTTGTAGTATCTTTTTACAAATTCTTCATATTGCTGTTCTGTAAAAATAGTAACAGTTTTACCAAATGCTAATTCTACTTTTTCTCCACTATGTTTTTTGATGAATTCATAACCTAGTAGATTGTCTTTTAATTTATTAATCTCAGATTCGCAGATGACTTTATTAGAAAATGAATCATCAAAATAACGAGATTGTGGAATGACGTGTTCTATTTGATATGCTTCTGTAAATAATTTTGATAAAGAGATAGGTTCTCCTGTATAGGGAGAATGATATTTCTGCTCTAACCAAAGTTTATATCTTAAGACATCATTTTTAGTAGGTCGTTTTGTGTTATCACTTTCTTTGAATTTCTTAAGTATATTTTCTATTTCAGTTTTTTCATTTTCATCTTTAAATTTATTTTCACTATTTAAAACACCATCTTCATAGATTCGTAAAATTTCTTGTTGACTAGGAGAATACGGACGAACGCCTTCTATTTCAAATTCAGGATCTTTAAATTCCATTAAAAGAGCCTTTATACGAAGGTTTGTATTTTCATTTTCACTTACCATTTGAGTGATGGCACGTCTTTTGTCCGCTGGGTTTTTCATTTCACGGCCAAGTTCAACGTGTATCTCATCTATTTGTCCATATTTAGACCAAATGTCTCTTACAGTTCTCAGAGTTTCTGTAATCACTTGTTCAACAATAGGATTGCGTAGTGAGTGTTGTTTAAATGAACGTAGATATTCATTTAAATCTTCAGGAGTATTCCATTTTGTAATTTCCTTTGCTTCTGAGTGACGATTATATACAATATAACATGCTAACCAAAGAGGAAGACCTTTAAAATCTGAAATGTCAGAGAATTTCATTGAATTTTCTCGTACTCTATTTTTTATGTTTTCGTCAAATTCTCCAGAAAGAACCTTGTCTATTCGTTCACGAGTGTTTTTATCAATATTTTCCTCAGACCAATATTCACCGCACCTCATTAATGGTAATAGTTTTTTTATGGCTTTGGCAGAATATGCTCCATATTCTTTTTTGAAAGGTGGTATTTTTATAAAAGAATCAACGAATGATTCATTAAGATTTTCTTTAACTGCAAATTTTTTAAGTGCTTTTGATAGTTCTAGTTTATCATCAATTGAGTATAGAAGTTGGTATAAATTTCCTTCTCTTTCAGAGGTAAGAAATGCTTCATCAATACCTGCTTTTAGAAGGTATGATAAAAGAGTTGAACGAGTTTCGTTACATGGGTATTCTTTATCCTCTACATAATTCCATCTGTAATTATCTATATCTTTTTTTATACCTATCTTTTTTAATAAGGCATTTTGTTTTATACTCTTTTTATCATTAAGCCAACTATATAGAGAAACAATGTCGTCATCTGATTTAATAAATTCTGATGTAACGTTAACGTCGTTTGATAAACCCTTTTTATAGATTCGTAGATTTCCAATAAACTGCCATAGTCTAAATTCTTGGTATAGGGGATGAGATTTTGCGATGCATTTTACACCATATGATAGTGAGTCGCTTTTATCTTTATTAAGACCTATATGAGTTTCGTATGGGCAATTGGAAATTAAATGTTTCTTTGTTTTTAAAGGACGTTGATAAAATAATATGTCTTCAATAAATAAGTATAAGAAATCTCTATTAGATATACTATTTCTGTACGCATCATTGCTTTGATATAATGCTTCTAAACATTCTTTGTACAAAGATTCATTTTGAAGTTCTGGATGGAATTCAATTTGTTTTTTTAGAATTTGAGTTAACTCTTCTTTATAGAATTTTCTTTCTATAGTACGTACCAATTTACCAAGTACTTTTTGGTCAGGATTATTTAGAATAGAGTCATAGATAAATGTTCCAACTGTTTTGCCAGATAATTCTATTTCTGCTTGAGTTCTTTCTTTTATTAGTGTCCAATCATCTTCTTTTGGAGCGCGAAATGAACGCTTAATATTTCCTTCTTTATCAATCTTTGGTGTGCCATCTTCATTTAGGTCAGTTGTGATAATGAATTCTTTTGATTTCCCAACCCAATCAAGTGGTGTGCTACTTGTTCTTCTGTATATCCAACCATTTTCTAAATGAACATTATACCATGTTTCTTTACCTTTCTTATCTCCAGAATCTTCTACATTAATTACTTTTAGAACATGGTATTCAACTTTTTTATTATCAGTATTTTCTTCCTCTTCACCTCTTAACTGATAATACCCACGTTTTTGGTTAAAATGTAGTAATACCCACGCTAATTCCTCTTTTGTGATTTTTTGAGATAGTGCTTTCTTACGTAAATAGTAAATAGTCCAATCTAATGGTATTTTCTTTCCTATGAGTTCAGGATGTATAGTTTGAAAATCCTGTAACATTTCATTGAATGAGTCAATAAAAAGAAATTCGTATGTATCATCTTCATTTTTCTTCCATGCTAATTTAGGCTCTTCGTTCTCATTAATTTGTCCATAACGATTTAGCTTGCATGAATAATGTGGTGGTAAGAATCCAAGAATATTTAAAACTCTATGTAGGCGTTCACGACGCAAAAGGTTTCTTTCTCTTAAGTGTCTTACACCTCTAAATTTTGTTCTTTCTGCAGTTTGAGATATAGAGTTGCCTCTATCAAATTCTCCTAAAATTGCAGCGTCCATTGGAATAATACGACTGCCTGCTGCTTCAATTTTAGTTAATTCGTATTTTTCGTTATCTTTTAATTCTGCATTAATTAAGGCCCAACCAATACTGTTGGTACCTAAGTCTAGCCCTAAAATTCTTTTCATATGTATTTGATTTTATTTTCGTTTTATACAAATTTATTGAATATATAATTCCTAAACAAGTAAAAGTTTTCTAAATTTTAAATTTTGAAGATTTATAAAAAATCTTTCTAGAATAATTTGTATTTATAGAATTAATCTCTATATTTGTATCACAAAGATAATAATTGAAGCAATTCACAATAAGGATTATTCCGTTGTGAAAACATTAGGTTGCTCCCTCGTCCTTTAACGGGGGATTTTCTTTTTCACCCCTCATACTTGCCCAACATCTCTCTGATTGTTTTGGTGATGTCTTCTCTTAACGACTGTGGCTCTAGGACTTCGATGTCGGTGCCGTTGCTCAGGATTTCGGAGATGAAGTCGCGTTCTACACTTATGAAATATGTGAAGATAGAGTAGTCGGCGCAGGTTTCTACCTCTTTTTGACTATGGTGAAGTGGGAGAGAGCGCAGAAATTTTGTGTATCTTGAGCTCACTTTTAGTTTTACATCTATTGGTTTGTTGTCTTGACTGGTGAATATGCCATAGTAATTGTCCCAATATGAATTGGTATTAATTTTGCGTTTTTTTATTGGAGTTTCCAATTTGGTTAGTTCCAACTTGCTGATTCTGTCTAAACCATAAATTCTAAGTTCGTTAGTGTCTTTTTGAAGCAACACATACCAGCGTTGTTTATACTGTTTTAAGCAAAGCGGAATGCCACATATTTTTTCTTCTTGAGAGTCTTCTGCTCCAAATTTTTTGTAAATAAATTCTACTGCAGAGTCCTTCTTTATGGCATCTGTTATTTCTTGTAGGAAGTTTCTGGCAGATGGAATATTTTCTGTGATAATCTTGTCCCTAATTTCCATACTGCTGTTTAGAATACTACTAATGTGATAATGGTCCAATAACCAAACCCTCACGTCGTTTGCTTTGTTTATTTTTTCGTTGTCTTCTATGTAGTAACAATATTGTCCTTTTTCTTCGCACTCTATATTGATATCAAAAATCTCTTCTGCATTTTCTTTCCATCTATTAAATGTGCTTCTAGATAATTTTTTACCGTCGTAATATTCAGATTGTTCCCATTTTTTACCAATTTCTTTAAGTGAGATACGTTTATTATTTAAAATGGTGTCGAACAGCCAAATGTAATTTGATAATTTGTTTGCCATAGTATTTACTTTTTTTGTTATAACTCAAAGTTACAACTTTTCGGCAAAAATAAAGCAAACCTGTATCAAAAAACGATACAGGATACAAAAAAATAAGATAAATTTTACATTTTTGCATAAAAAAAGAGCTTGGCTTTTAGTCAAACTCTTTTTTTGATTTTTGTAGTCCCAGCGAGAATCGAACTCGCATCGAAAGAACCGGAATCTTTAATTTTATCCATTAAACTATGGGACCGTTTCGATTTATTTTATAAGGTGCTTTTCTCGTCAAACGAATAAATTTAAAGGCTGACTTTTGTCAGCCTTTAAATTTATAATAGGTTTATACCATTTTCTTTACATAATTTTCGCATTTCTTCTGGCCAAATTGATGCTTGGATTTCGCCAACGTGGGCTTTTCTAAGCATAAACATGCACAAGCGAGATTGACCAATGCCACCACCCATGGTAAGAGGTAGTGTGCCTTCTAGTAGGCGTTTGTGGTAGAAGAATTTCTTGCGTTCTTCTTGATCAGTAAGTGCAAGTTGGTTTTCAAGAGATTCTTTGTTTACTCTAATACCCATAGAAGAAAGTTCCAATGCTTGGTCTAGGATATTATCCCAAACCAAAATGTCACCATTCAGACCATAGAAACCATCGCTATTTGGAGTGCTCCAATCGTCGTAGTCAGGAGCTCTGCCGTCGTGTTTTTCGCCGTTTGAAAGTTTGCAACCAATACCCATAATTAATACAGCACCGTATTTTTTAGTGATAAGGTTTTCTCTTTCTTTGGCTGTTTTATCTGGATACATTTGAAGTAGTTCTTCTGAATGTATCATGAAAATATCTTTTGGTAGTTGTGGTTTGATTTCTGGGAACATTTCATATACTGCATATTCTGAGCGAACCATTACAGCATAGATTCTTCTTACCACCTCTTTTAGATATTCTATATTGCGGTCTTTTTCATCAATAACAAGTTCCCAATCCCATTGGTCTACATAAAGTGAGTGGGTGTTGTCTAGTTCTTCGTCGGCACGAATGGCATTCATGTCTGTATAAAGACCAAATCCAGCTTCTGTGTTGTAGTCGGCTAGGGTGATGCGTTTCCATTTTGCAAGTGAATGAACCACTTCTGCTTGTGCTCCGTTCATATCCTTGATAGGGAAACTTACTGGTCTTTCCACACCATTTAAGTCGTCGTTGATACCCATACCTGTTAGCACAAATAGGGGAGCAGTAACTCTTCTTAGGCGTAGTTCCGCAGACAAGTTGCTTTGGAAAAAGTCTTTAAAATATTTTATAGCTCTTTCTGTTTGCCATGTATCCAGAGAGCTTTTGTAACCTTTTGGAGTGATTAGTTTCATCCTAATTTTTCAATAATGTTTATAATTTCTTGACCTAGTTCGTCTGCTTCTTGCATTGTTTTTGCTTCTGAGTAGATACGAATAATAGGTTCTGTATTAGATTTTCTTAGGTGTACCCATTTTTCTGGGAAGTCGATTTTAACACCATCGATAGTATTAACTTTTTCTGATGCAAACTTTTCTTCCACTTGTTTTAGAATAGCATCTACGTCGATAGCAGGGCTAAGTTCTATTTTTTGTTTAGAAATATAGTAAGCTGGGTAGGTTTTTCTAAGTTCAGACACCTTCATATTTTTGTGAGCAAGGTGACTTAAGAATAAAGCAATACCTACAAGAGCATCTCTACCATAGTGACTTTCTGGATAAATAACTCCACCGTTACCTTCACCACCAATGATAGCGTTGGTAGCTTTCATTTTGGTCACAACGTTTACTTCACCTACAGCTGCAGCTTCGTAACTTCCTCCGTGAGCGCGTGTCACATCGCTAAGTGCACGAGTAGAACTTAAGTTTGAAACAGTATTGCCTGGGGTGTGAGAAAGTACATAGTCTGCTACACTCACTAGTGTGTATTCTTCGCCAAACATTTCACCGTTTTCTGAGATGATAGCAAGGCGGTCTACGTCTGGGTCCACCACAAATGCCACGTCGTTTTCACCTTTTGCCATTAAGTTCATAATGTCTTGAAGGTTCTTTTCTAGTGGTTCTGGATTGTGTTGGAAGTCGCCAGTAGGTTCTCCATATAGGCTTGTAACAGTGTTTACACCAAGCGCATTAAGCAATTTTGGTAGGATAACACCACCCACAGAGTTTACACAATCTAGTGCAACTTTGAAGTTCGCATTTTTGATAGTTTCTACATCCACAAGTTTAAGACCAAGAACAGCCTCAATATGTTTGTCTGTATAATCTTTTTTGATTTCTTTGCCAAGCTCTGTAACTTCTACATATTCGTAGTCGTCGTTTTCTGCTAGAGCAAGCACTTCTTCACCTTCTTCTTTATTTAGGAATTCACCTTTTTCGTTTAGAAGTTTAAGGGCATTCCATTGTTTTGGATTATGACTTGCAGTCAAAATAATACCACCACAAGCACCTTCCATTGTTACAGCAAGTTCTGTGGTTGGGGTAGAGGCAAGGCCAATATTGACAACGTCAAATCCCATGCCCATAAGAGTACCAACTACAAGTTTTTCTACCATTTGGCCAGAAAGACGTGCGTCTCTACCAACCACTATTTTATTGGTTTTAACTTGTGAACTTTTACGAATGATTTTTGCGTATGCAGAAGTGAATTTTACTACATCTACAGGACTAAGTCCATCACCTACAGGACCACCGATTGTTCCTCTGATCCCAGAAATAGATTTGATTAAAGTCATAATTAATTAGTTATAGTAGTGTCATCAATAAAGATCCTAGTGGTAAGCACATCTTCTGTTTGTTCTTGTGTTCCTACTTTAGAATCAACTAACATTTCAAATTTGTCTTCGTGTCTAATACAAGACGCTGCATCTATAAATGCTATACTTGGAGTATAACCATTTGGTGAATAAACATACACAAAGCCTTCGCGACTGTGAATATTATTGCCATATTCTCCTCCGTCTAGGTCATATGCTCTGTATCTTAAAATTATAGTATTACCATTTTCTACAGTTCTTTTTTCTCCTTCTCTAGAGATTAATCTAATATAGACGCCTCTGTGGGTTTCAAAATACAGATTTTCTGGCCAAGGAGTAGGGAGTGAAAAACAGTAAGCAGAGTCTGTAGAAAACTCTAGATTACGAGCTTTTGTGTACTCATTAAACTTCTTTTGTTCATTCTTTCTTTTTTTTGCGTAGTTTTCTGTTTTACATGCTCCAAAAAGAAGTGTTAGAACTAGTAATCCTATGATTGTTAGTTTATTCATTTATCTTTAATATTTTTATTTTGTAAAGAACAGGCGTTCTGGAAGTGATACAACCACTCACTCCTTTTAGTCCATAAGCCAATTGGGATGGTGAAAGGATCCAAAATTCATCTCCCACAGATTTGCCTTCTAATGCTAAATCTAGTACTTTGGTATGGTCGCGTTTTCCTACTCTTAAAGTGAGAGATTGGTCTTCTGTCCAGTTTAAACAAGGCTCTGAGCCCAATACTTCCACGCTTGCAGATATGGAAACAATATTAGAGCTTGTGATTTTATCACCATTTTTGGTACAAATTTCTCTGTACCAATATCCAGCGTCTGATTTCTTAAATTCTATATTAGAACTATCTAGATAAGCTTGAATTTCTGCCATCTCGGCTTCCATACATAGTTTATTATATGTCATCATATCCATCTTTTCTGAATCAACAGTTGGTTTATTTGATGGAAGTTGTGCACCCTGACGAGTGCAACAACACATTAATATGATAATAGAAGCTATAACAGAAAATCGCATCATTATCTGATATTTGCAATGCTCATAATGTCACCAAACACACCTGCAGCTGTTACGCTCGCACCAGCACCGTAACCTTTAATAATCATTGGGTCATTAAAGTAACGTTCTGTTTGAATGGTAACAATATTGTTACTTCCTTCTAGGTCGTAGAATGGGTGAGAAGGACTCACTGCTTGAAGACCTACTTCACAAACACCTTCTTTCATAGTTGCTACGAAACGATATTTCTTATTTTCTGCAGCAAGTTGTTTGCGTTTTTCTTCAAATTCAGCGTCAAGTTCAGAAATGCTTGCCCAGAAATCTTCTAGTGTACCTTCGAAGTATTTGTCTGGAACGAATAAGTTTTTCTTAACGTCTGCTTGTTCTACTTTGTAACCAGATTCGCGAGCTAGAATCACAATTTTACGAATAACGTCTGTACCGCTTAGGTCGATACGTGGGTCTGGTTCTGCAAAACGAGCTTCTTTTGCCATTTCTATTGTTTTTGAGAATGGAATAGTTTCGCTAATGGTGTTGAAGATATAGTTAAGAGTACCAGAAAGCACAGCTTCAATTTTCAAAATGCGGTCACCACTATTGATTAAGCTATTCATAGTGTTGATAATAGGAAGACCAGCACCTACGTTGGTTTCAAATAGATATTTGATACCTTTTCTGCGAGCAGTGTTTTTAAGCTCTTCATATAGGTCGTATGGACCAGAAGTTGCTGTTTTGTTTGCTGCAACTACAGAAATGTTATGTTTAAGAAGGTCTAGGTATAGGCTAGAGATAGCAGCACTAGCAGTACAATCCACAAACACAGAGTTGAACAAGTTCATTTCAATAATCTTGTTTTTGATATCTTCTGGTTTGGTAGGAGTACCTTTTTCTTTTAATATTGTTTGATAGTTTTTAAGGTCAATACCATGTTCATCAAATACAGAACCATTAATATCTGTAATACCTACAACATTAAGTTTAACACTGTTTTGTTTAAGGATTTTTTCTTGTTGGTGTTCTATTTGTTCCAATAGACTACCGCCAACAGTACCAGTTCCTACTAAGAAAATATTTAGTACTTGGTAATCTGCTAAAAAGAATGCATCGTGTAACACGTTAAGAGCTTTGGTTAGATATTTACGTTTAATTACAAATGAAATGTTTGTTTCTGAAGCACCTTGAGCGCAAGCGATAATGTTGATGCCGCTTCTGCCTAGGGTGTCGAATAATTTGCCTGCAAGACCCATGTTGTGACGCATATTGTCGCCCACGATAGCCACTGTAGCCAAATCACATTTTGGTTCAATAGAACCAATTTCACCGTTTTCAAGTTCTGTTTTGAATTCTTCTTTAAGAGCTTGAACTGCGATTTCTGCTTCTTCGTTTCTAATAGCAAATGTGGTAGAGTTTTCTGAAGATGCTTGAGAAATCAAGAAAACACTAATACCTTGGTTTGCCAATGCTTGGAATGTGCGTGAGCTAATGCCAGATACTCCAACCATACCCATGCCTTGAAGTGTGATAAGGCAAGTATCGTTGATAGAAGAGATACCTTTAATAGTTTTACCTTCTGCAGATTTTTGACCAGAAATTTTTGTTCCTTTAAATTCTGGATTGTATGAGTTTCTGATATATAAAGGAATATTCTTTTCGTAAACTGGATAAATTGTAGGTGGGTAAATAACTTTTGCACCAAAGTTTGAAAGTTCTACAGCTTCGATATAAGAAAGTTCTTCTATAGTATAAGCATTGCGAACCAAACGAGGGTCTGCTGTTAAGAAACCATCCACGTCTGTCCAAATTTCCAATGCGTCTGCATTAAGTGCACTAGCCACAATTGCAGCTGTGTAATCAGAGCCACCGCGTCCTAGGTTTGTAATTTCGCCAGTTTCAACATCTGAAGAGATGAAACCACCCATCACAATTCTTTCTTCGCCGTTATAAGCATTTTCTAGATTTGAATATGTTAGGGCAGAGTTAAGGATGTTTTTTCTAAGACCTTTATTAGTTTTAATTAATTCTAATGAGTTCCAATGTTTTGCATTTAGCACAGATGCCACTATGATAGAAGAAATTCTTTCACCATAACTAACCACAAGGTCCATATCTTTTGAAGATATTTTTTCAATACCTTCTACACCTTTTAATATAGTGCCTACTTCTTCTAAAAGAACGTTTACTTGTTCTTTAACAGAGGTAAGTTTATCGGCAGGTACAACTCCGTCGATGATAGTGTTGTGAATGTTACAGATATTTTCAAAATCTGTGGTGTATGTAGTGTCTGATGTTACTGCTTTCGTGGTGGTGGCGATAAGTTTATCTGTGATTCCGCCCACTGCTGATACTACCACAATGGCTGGCTCCGCCATTGCATCAACTATTTTCTTTACTCTCTGAATGCTTTCTACGGAACCTACGGATGTTCCGCCGAATTTTAATACTTTCATGTTCAAAAAAATTAAATTAAAATATGTTTTGTAAAAATTATGCAATATTACGATTTTTTTGCCGAATATAGAAATATGCGGTGCTAAAAATGATAAAAATCTTATTAAAAATAGTATTTCTCCAATAAAAATATTATATTTGCATATTGTGTTTAGTATTTGTTAGCCTTATGGAAGAAGCTCAAGAAAAAATCGTTAGTTTGGAAGAAATAATTCTTCAAACTGAAAACTCTCTTAAAGAGGAAGATCCTCGTGCAGAAATCACTCGTTTAAAAAGCCTTTTTTATAAAACAAAAGAGGGCTTGATGACCGAAAGTAAAAAACAATGGATAGAAGCAGGAAATGATGAAGAATCATGGACTTTTGACTGCCCAGAAGAAGCGCGTTTTAAAGAATTGCTAGACGATTATAAACAAACTCGTGCAATGCAACTTAAAGCGGAAGCTGAAGCGGAGGAAAAAGCATTTGAGAAAAAGAAATCTATCCTTGAAAAACTTTCTCAGTTAGTGGAAAACCCAGAGGATGTGGATAAAATATTTCCACAAGTGCGTGAGCTTCAACAATCTTGGAAAGAGGCTGGTGAGGTTTCAAAAAATAAGTATAACGAACTAGTAAAGAAATATCAAATCTTAATGGAAAAGTTCTATGATTATGTAAAAATAAGCAATGAACTTAGAGATTATGATTTCAAAAAGAATATTGAGGCAAAAGTGGCTCTTTGTGAAGCTGCAGAAAAATTGGCAGAAGAAAAACAATTAAATGTTGCATTCCAAAAACTTCAAACATTACATTCTGAATGGCGTGAGTTGGGCCCAGTTCCTCGCGAAATGCGTGAAGAAATTTGGAATAGATTCAAAAATGCTTCTGATGTAATCAATAAAAAACACGCTGCTTATTATCAGTCAAAAAAAGAAGAAGAAGTAGAAAATCTTAAGAAAAAAACTGCTCTTTGCGAATTAATAGAGGCTATTGATTTAACAAAGATTTCTTCTTATAAAGAATGGGATAAGGTAACAGAAAAAGTTTTTGAAATACAAGCAGAGTGGAAAAAAATAGGTTTTGCTCCAAAGAAAAATAATACTAAAATATACGAACGTTTCAGAGCTGCTTGCGATGCACTTTTTGAGGCAAAAAGTGAGTATTATAAATCTGCCAAAGACAAATTGTCTGCAAATGTTAAGGCTAAAAAAGAGCTTATAGAAAAGGCAGAAGCCCTAAAAGACAGCACAAAATGGAAAGAAACCACAGAAAAACTTATCAATCTTCAAAAACAATGGAAGAAGATAGGTGCTGTGCCAAATAAGATATCTGACCAACTTTGGAAGAGATTTGTTACCGCTTGCGATGCTTTCTTTGCTGCAAAGGCTAAAGCACAAGAGGGTGAAAAATCTATCAATGTTATCAGAAAAGAAAGAGATAAACTTATTCGTCAATACGAAGCAAATCGTGCCACAATTGCTACTCGTGAAAATAATATTGGTTTCTTGAGTACAGGTAAATCAAAAGAAGAAAATCCACTTGTAGCAGAAATGCTTAAGAATATAGAAAAGCTTAAAGCAGATCAAGTAGAATTAGTAAAGAAAATAAAAGCTTTAGAAGAGAAAATAAAAAATGCAGAAGAAAATTAGTAATGATGGAACAATACGCCTAAACAGAGTGTTGTCTAATGCAGGTGTATGTTCGCGCAGGGATGCGGATGTGTATATTAAGGCTGGTGTGGTTACTGTAAATGGTAAAGTGGTAACCGAACTTGGAACAAAAGTGAAACCTACAGATAAGGTTATGTTCCACGACCAAATGGTACAGTCTGAAAAGAAGGTTTATGTGCTTTTAAACAAACCAAAAAACTGTGTAACTACAGTAACAGACCCTCGTGGTCGTATCACAGTGCTTGACATTGTGCGTGGAGCATGCTCAGAAAGGATTTATCCAGTTGGTCGTCTAGACCGTAATACTACTGGTGTATTGCTACTTACAAACGACGGTCAACTTGCCGACAAACTTACACACCCACGTTTTGAGAAAAAGAAAATTTATCAAGTGAGCATTGATAAACCTCTTGAAAAAGAAGATTATGACAAAATCTTGAAAGGTTTTCAACTTGAAGATGGTTTTATTCAAGCAGACGAACTTGAATATGTCAAAGACGGCAAACGCAAAGAAATTGGTATTGAAATTCACTCTGGACGCAACCGTATTGTGCGTAGAATTTTTGAACACCTTGGTTACAAAGTAGAAAAACTAGATAGAGTTTATTTTGCAGGACTGACCAAATACAATTTGCCTCGTGGCCGTTGGCGTCATTTAACAGAACAAGAAGTTAATGCTCTTAAAATGGGAGCTTTTGAATAATTAATTCATTATGTCTAAGATTTTAAAAGAAGAAAAGGCAATAGTGGTATTTAGTGGTGGACAAGACTCTACCACTTGTCTTTTTTGGGCGTTGGAGCAATTTAAAGAGGTAGTTTTGGTTACCTTCGACTATGGTCAACGTCATATAAAAGAGATAGAATGTGCTAAGTCTATAGCTCGTGAACTTGGGCTAGAGCATCACATACTTGATATGGCTCTGCTCAATCAACTAGCTCCAAATTCGCTTACTCGCACTGATATAGAGGTAGATGAAGAAATTCCTGACGGAAAAACTGCACCAAATAGCCTTGTAGAGGGCAGAAATATGCTTTTCCTTACTTTTGCTGCTGTGCTTGCCAAAGGGAAAGACATTCGCCATATTGTAACAGGTGTGTGCGAAACAGACTTTAGTGGCTATCCAGATTGTCGTGATGTCTTTATAAAATCGCTTAATGTTACCTTAAATTTATCTATGGATTACTCATGTGTAATTCATACTCCACTTATGTGGCTTACCAAGGCTCAAACATGGGAACTTGCGGATAAATTGGGTAAACTAGATTATATAAGAGAAAAGACTCTTACTTGTTACAACGGCGTTCAAGGTGATGGTTGCGGCCATTGTCCAGCGTGTACGCTACGCCGTAGAGGTTTGAACGAATATTTAAAAATTAGGAATTAGGAATATGTTATTAGGAAGTGCAAATACAAAATACCCAACAGACTATGCACCAGAGGTGCTAGAATATTTTGAGAATAAACACAAAGGCAACGATTATTTTGTAAAATTCAATTGCCCTGAGTTTACAAGCCTTTGCCCAATTACATCTCAACCAGACTTTGCTACCATTTATATTAGTTATATTCCAGATGAAAAAATGGTGGAAAGCAAATCACTTAAGCTTTATCTATTTAGTTTCCGCAATAGGGGAGATTTTCACGAAGATTGTGTAAACATCATTATGAAAGACCTTATCAAACTAATGGATCCTAAATACATAGAGGTAACAGGTAAATTCCTTCCACGCGGTGGCATAAGCATAGACCCATACGCAAACTATGGTCGCCCAGGCACCAAGTATGAAGAATTAGCGTGGTATCGCCTGCAAAATCATGATATGGTTCTTGAAAAAGTAGACAATAGATAAAAAAATAAAGCTTCATCAATTGATGAAGCTTATTTTTTTGAGTTACTCTTTTATAATAACCATTTAATGTATTTGAATAACGAGTATGGCATGTAGCGGAATGGGACGTCGAGCCATGTTGGGGTGTAGACTACGGTGCGTTTGTGAGAGAACGCTGCGAAGCTGTCTTTGCCGTGGTAGCAACCAAGACCAGAATTTCCTACGCCACCAAAAGGTGAGTTCTCGTTGGCAATGTGCATAATGGTATCGTTAAGGCATGCTCCACCAGAGCTGCACATTTTAATTGCGTTCCATGCTCTCTTGTTGTTTCCGAAGTAGTAAAACGCAAGTGGTTTTGGGCGAGAGTTTACAAGAGCAAGAGCCTCATTATAATCTTCAAATTCTATAACAGGAAGGATAGGACCAAAGATTTCATTGCTCATTACAGGAGAGTCTAGGTCTGTAACTTTAAGTAGAGTAGGCTCTATGTAACGTTCTTTTTCATCGGTGCTTCCACCAAGTAAAATTTCGCCATCTTTTAAATACGAAGACACTCGGTTAAATTCTTTAGGGTTTACCATTCGCACAAAGTGGGCGCTTGATTTCACGTTTTCGCCGTGCATCTTCTTTATGTTTGCTTCAAAGCGTTTTACAAACTCCTCTGTTTTACTTTTATGTATTAAAACATAGTCTGGAGCAATGCAAGTTTGACCAGAATTTAATGTCTTTCCCCATGAGATACGACGTGCTGCCATTTCTATATTTGCTGTGTCGTCTATTATGCAAGGGCTCTTTCCGCCAAGCTCAAGAATTACAGGAGTAAGGTGTTTTGCAGCTGCTGTCATAACAGTTTTGCCAAGTGAAGGGCTACCTGTAAAGAAGATGGTGTCAAACTTTAAATCTAGTAGTTGACCGTTTACTTCTCTGTTGCCTTGTACTATTGCGATATAATTTTCGTCGAAGGTTTCTTTAATCATTTGCTCCATCACAGTAGAAACTGTTTCTACGTATGGTGATGGTTTTAGTATTGCTGTACAACCAGATGAAATAGCACCTACTAATGGGTTAAGTAGAAGTTGAACAGGGTAGTTCCAAGGAGCAATAATCAAACTATTGCCAAGTGGCTCTTGTACTTGATATGTGCTCGAAGGGAAAAGTTTAAGTGGGGTTTTCACATATCTTTTCTTGCTCCAAGATTTTACGTGATGTAGGTGATTTTTGATTTCACCTAGCACAATGCTTATTTCTGTAAGATAAGCTTCTTCATAAGATTTATGAAGGTCTTTGTAAAGTGCTTCGCTTAGTGGTTTTTCCCATTTAAGAAGTGCTGAGTAAAGCTTTTTCAGCATCGCTTTACGAAATTTAATGTCGTAAGTAGCACGGGTAGCAAAGAATTGCTGTTGTAGGGAGTGAATTTCTTTGATTTTTGAGAATTCAGTATTTATCATAGTTCTTACATTTAAAAAGAGAAATCTTATTAAGGGGTTAAGATTTCTCTTTTGGTTTTAATAATTGTTTATTTACTTAAGATTGTTATGTAGCAAATATCTTTCCGCCTCAATTGCAGCCTTGCAACCACTACCTGCTGAGGTGATTGCTTGACGGTAGATAGGGTCGGCTACGTCGCCAGCTGCGTAAACTCCTTCTACGCTAGTTTGAGCAGAATTATTTTTAGTTACGATATAGCCTTGTTCGTCGGTGTCGATAAAGTCTGCAAACACTTTTGAGTTTGGCTGATGGCCAATAGCTAGGAAGAAACCATCTATGTCGATGTGTACGTTTTCTTCTGTTTCTTCGCCTTTGTTTTTCACTAGGTCTGCGCCATCTAGGTCAAATTTACCTGTTAAACCAAGGGTTTGGTGTTTGAACAGAACTGTAATATTTTCTTTGTTTAGAACTCTTTCTTGCATTACTTGAGAGGCACGAAGCACATCTCTGCGTACAATTAAATACACTTGTTTGCATAGGGTAGAAAGGTAAAGAGCTTCTTCACAAGCTGTATCGCCACCGCCCACAACGGCTACAGTTTTCTTTCTGTAGAAGAAACCGTCACATGTGGCACAAGCAGAAACACCTGCACCGCGAAGTCTTGCTTCGTCTGGAAGACCTAGGTATTTGGCAGAGGCACCTGTGGCAATAATTACTGTGTGTGCTTCAATAGTTTGTTCTCCGTCGATAACTACTTTTTTTGGAGAACAAGAGAAATCTACTTCTGTGGCAATACCTGTGCGGATTTCTGTGCCGAAACGTAGTGCTTGTTTTCTGATGTCTTCCATCATTTCTACACCAGAAGTGCCTTCTGGATAGCCAGGGAAGTTTTCAATATCTGTGGTAGTGGTTAATTGACCTCCAGGTTGAATACCTTCATAAACCACAGGGTTTAAACCTGCTCTAGAGGCATAAATAGCGGCAGTAAGCCCTGCAGGACCTGTGCCTAAAATAAGACATTTTATTACACTCATATTATTTTATCTAAGGTCTATAAGCATGGCTTTTGGATATTTTGTTGTGTCAAAATCCAAATCCTCTGGCTTATAATTTAGGTTAGTTTTTAGTTTTGTTATCTTGATGGTACTTACCATACCATTTTTGTTGTGTGTGCTTACGCCAACAGGTTCAAATGTTTTGGTATCTACAGAAATGGTAGATTTAAAGAAAGGGTCTTCTTTATCTTCTGGATAAAGACTAATTACAGCAATTTCTCTGCCATTTTCAGTAATGATTTCTGGTGCAGTAATGGTGTAACCCTTTTTGTAACTTCCCATAATAGCAGTTGGATCTATTCCTTCCAATTCCTCTGTAATAGGCTCAGAAACAGTAATTTCATTGGCTTGTTTGTTGTACATGTACAGATATTTGCCATTGAAAGTCATATTGGCAAGTGCAGTGTCAAGGATAAATCTCTTGCCTTGTGTTTTAAGTGTACCTTTAATACTATTGGTAGTGCCACTCTGTGGGTCTTCCAACTCTATTTTTAGTTGTAATTCTGTACCAGTAGAGTTTTTGTAGGTATCAGACATTTTGTCTAGTAGTTCTACAGATTTTGGATCTAATTGTGCAAATGCAGATGCAATAAACGATAAACAAATAAGTAAACTAAATAATTTTTTCATATTATTTCTTTTTTTGAACAGACCAACCAAATTTTCCTATTTTGTGGCCTAAGCCATAATATTGACCATGGCTGTATGCTAAAAGTTTAGCGGCTTCTAGGTCGAATGCGTCTGTTTCTGGGTTGATGTATTTAGCATCGGCTTGCACGTTTACCACTTTGGCAATAAACATATCGTGTGTTCCCAACTCTTTTACTTCTACCACTTCACATTCTATATTAAGTGGAGATTCTTTGATGATAGGAGCATTTACCATTTGTGCCTTTTCGGCGGTAAGCTTCATTTCTGCAAACTTGTTGTAGTCTTTTCCACTTCTCACGCCGCACCAGTCTGTGGCGTATGCCATATCTTCTGTAGTAAGGTTTAGTACAAAACAACCGCTACGTTTGATAATATCGTATGAGTGACGTGATTTTCTCACCGAGATATAACACATAGCAGGGTCGGAACAAATAGTGCCAGTCCAACTTACAGTAAGAATGTTATATTCGGCTTCGTTTTCACCACAACTTACCATTAGGGCTGGAAGAGGGTAGATAAGTGTGCCTGGTTTCCATTGAAGTTTGCCAGAAGGGCTAATATTTTTTTCTTGCATTATTTTAAAATTAAGTCTTCTGCTTTAATGTATCTTTCGCAATAGTGGCATTTCACTGTGCGATTTTCTTTGTTTACCACGTGGAAATGTGTTGTTACATTTTGTTTGTTTGTAATACACATTGGGTTTACGCATTGAAGTACGTCGTACACTTCATCTGGCATAACACATTCGTTTTTCTCTACCACTTGGTAATCTTTGATAATGTTGATGCGAACTGTTGGTGCAATTAGGGCAATTTTATTAAGTTCTTGTGGGTCAATGTATTTACCTGAAATCTTAATAACGCCTTTTTTGCCAAGTTTGTTACTATCTAGGTTGTTGCCAATGGTAATTTGGTCTGTTAATGTATCTAGATGAAGAATATTTACTATTTGGAATAACTTGTCGGCTGGAATATGGTCTATTACAGTGCCATTTTCTAGTGCTCGTACTACTAATTCTTTTTTCATGTTCTTTGTTTTTTAAACAAGTCCTAAAATATCGCAAATAACAGCTTGACGAGCAAATACACCATTGCGAGCTTGCTCAAAATAATATGCCTTTGGATTATCATCTACATCTTCTGAAATCTCGTTTACACGTGGAAGTGGATGAAGAATGCGAAGATTATCTTTGCTGCCGTCGAGCATGCTGTTGTGTAGGGTATAGGTATTTTTAACCTTTTCGTATTCCACTAGGTCGGTGAAGCGTTCTTGTTGCACGCGAGTCATATATAGAATATCGGTTTCTTTTAGTATCTCATTCATGTCTTCTAGTTCTCTGAATGGGATATTATGTTTTTTGCAATAGTCTATATATTGTTCTGGCATACGAAGTTCTTTTGGAGCAACAAAGTTGAATGTTGGGTTGAAGAAACGCATTGCCATAAGCAGTGAGTGAACTGTACGACCATATTTAAGGTCGCCCACCATACTAAGGTTCAAGCCTTCTAGAGTGCCTTGTGTTTTCTTGATAGAATAAAGGTCTAGCATGGTTTGAGTAGGGTGTTGGTTTGCACCGTCTCCTGCGTTAATCACTGGCACAGAAGATACTTCAGAGGCAAGTCTGGCAGCACCTTCTACTGGGTGACGCATAATGATAAGGTCGGCATAGTTGCTCACCATTTTAATGGTATCTTTAAGGGTTTCGCCTTTTGACGAGCTTGATGTGGCTGCATCTGAGAAACCTATAACTCTACCGCCAAGTCTGTTTACTGCTGTTTCAAAGCTTAGACGTGTGCGTGTAGATGGCTCAAAGAATAGTGTAGCTACTAGTTTGCCGTCTAATAGTTTGTTATTAGGATTTTGCTCAAATTTTTCAGCTAAATCTAATATGCGTAAAATGTATTCTTTACTGCAATCTGATATAGATACTAGACTTTTCATTTTTAATAGGAATTAAAAATAGTTAGGAGTTAGGAGTTAGGAGTTAGGAGTTAGGAGTTAGGAGTTCAATATAATTCCTAATTCCTAATTATTCACTGACGTTCATCAGTACGTCCTAATTCCTAATTGTTATACTAACTTGTGGATTACTAGACCTGAGCGAAGTTTTGGTTCAAACCAAGTGGTTTTTGGAGGCATAATGTTGCCAGTGTCTGCAATGTCGATAAGTTGTTTCATTGAAACAGGATATAGAGCAAGAGCCACTTTCATTTCGCCGCTGTCTACACGTTTTTTAAGTTCGCCAAGACCACGGATACCACCAACGAAGTCGATACGTTTGTCACTTCTTAAGTCTTTAATGCCTAGGATTTCGTCAAGGATTAGGTTTGAAGAAATAGTTACGTCTAGTACGCCGATAGGGTCGTTGTCGTTGTATGTGCCTTCTTTTGCTGTTAAAGAATACCATTTACCGCTTAGGTAAAGTGAGAAATTGTGAAGTGCGTTTGGTTTGTAGATTTCTTCACCCATTTCTTTTACGTCGAAGTTTGCTTCTAGTGCTTTTAGGAATTCTTCGTCAGAAAGACCATTCAAATCTTTCACTACGCGGTTGTAGTCGATAATGTTTAGTTGGTTGTCTGGGAAACAAACTGCTAGGAAGTAGTTGTATTCTTCGTCGCCAACGTGATTTGGGTTTTGTTTGCGTTTTTCGTCGCCTACAAGAGCAGCTGCTGCACTACGGTGGTGACCGTCTGCGATATACATTGCTGGGAATTCAGCGAAAATTTCTGTGATGCGAGCAATAGTTGCAGCGTCGTCGATTACCCAGAAGTGGTGACCGAAACCGTCAGGAGCAACGAAGTCGTATTCAGCTTCGCCAGCTACAACTTTAGATACGATAGCATCTAGTTCGTCTTGGTGAGGGAATGCAAAGAATACTGGTTCGATGTTTGCGTTGTTTACACGAACGTGTTTCATACGGTCTTCTTCTTTGTCTCTACGTGTAAGCTCGTGTTTTTTGATTTTGCCAGTCATGTAGTCTTCTACTGCTGCGCAAACTACTAGACCATATTGGGTTCTGCCATTCATGGTTTGTGCATAAACGTAGTATTTGTCTTCTGCGTCTTGTACCAACCAACCATTGTCTTGGAATTTTTGGAAGTTTTCTGCAGCTTTAGCATAAACTCTTTCGTCGTGTTCATCTGTACCTACAGGGAAGTCAATTTCTGGCTTAATGATGTGGTAAAGTGATTTTTCGTTACCTTCTGCTTCTGCGCGTGCTTCTTCAGAGTTTAATACGTCGTATGGACGAGAAGCTACTTGTTCTACAAGTGCTTTTGGTGGGCGGATACCCTTAAATGGTTTTACTATCATGATATTATATTTAAGTTATTTGAATTCTTTTTTTATTATTTATCATTTAACTCCTAACTGCCTAACGGCGATTAATGGCTGCACTCGGCATAGTTCAAACAAGTTTGACTCTGCTCTCGTTTGCACATTAATTCCTAACTCCTAACTCCTAACTCCTAACTCCTAACTGCGGTCAGCTTTTCGCGTTTGCCGGGAGGACCGGGTAGGCGATATACTGTAAATCCTGCGGCCTGCAGATTGCGGCGCACATATCCTTTGGCACAATAAGTGGTAAGGATGGCGTTTGCATTGCAAGCATCGTATATTTTTTTGAAAAGGTCTAACGACCAAAGTTCGGGTTGCTTTTCTGGTGAAAATGCGTCATAATACACCACATCAAACTTCAATTCATTAAATTCTAATGAATTAAAATCACCTTGTATTTTTAGCATTTCAAAGTTAGTAGAAATTTTTGAGATTTCACCCCATTTAGAGGTATGAAGTTTTAAAAAATCTTCATTTTTTTCTGGCGACAAAATTTGGGCGAAATTTAGAGTCTTTGCTTGTTCTTCTGAGATAGGGTAGAGTTCTACTGTGTAGTAATGAATTTTCTTGCCTGTTTTTTCGGCCTCAAGCATTGTAAGAAAGGCATTTAGCCCCGTTCCAAACCCCATTTCGAGTATATGAATCTCATCTTTTTTGCATTCATTTAGCCCATCTTTTATAAAAATGTGTTGGCTCTCTTGAATTGCCCCATGAGTGGAATGATAATGCTCCCCAATTATTTCATTATATAGTGTTGTAGAACCGTCCTCTGTGAGTAACATATTGTGTAAAATTTATAGCATACAAATTTACGAAAAATAAAGTAATAAAAAGTTATGTTCTGTATGTGTTTTTCCGTTTATATTAACTATTTTTGCGTGAATCTAAATAATCTCTGTTATGAAAGAATTAAAATGTCCTAAATGTGGAAATGTGTTTCAAGTTGATGAGGCAGATTATGCTTCTATTGTGAGTCAAGTGAAAAATCAAGAGTTTGAAAGTGAGATACAGGCACGTTTAAAAGAAATAGAAACACAGAATAAATTATCTCAAGAGGCAAATGAATTAAAACAAAGTCAAAAACATCAAATAGAATTAAGTGAAAAGCTGTTGGCTCTTTCAAAAAAGGAAAGCGAAATAGAACAACTTAAGGCTCAACTTAATAGTTTTAATCAGACAAAACAATTAGAAATAGAGGCTGAACGTGCTAAAAATATACAAGAAATAGCAAAATTAAAGGCAGTTATAGACCAGAATGAAAGTAATCTGCGTATAGCAATTTTAGAAGAACAAAATAAGGCTAAAGAAGAAATTCAAAAGAAAGAGACTTCATTACAACAGCTTCGTAATCAAATAGTAATAAATGAAAAAGAAGTAAGTATTCGTGAGTCAAGTATTAGAGAACATTACGAGCTTCAACTAAAACAAAAGCAGGAGCAGGTAGATTATTATAAAGATTTAAAAGCAAAACTTTCTACAAAAATGGTAGGAGAAACTCTAGAAGAACATTGCCATATAGAGTTTAACCGTATGCGTACGAGCATGTTCCCTAAAGCATATTTTGAAAAGGATAACGATATTAGTACAGGAACAAAAGGTGATTTTATTTTTAGAGATTATGATGACGGTATGGAATATGTGTCTATTATGTTTGAGATGAAAAACGAAAATGACACTACTTCTACAAAAAAGAAAAACGAAGATTTCTTTGCAAAACTAGACAAAGACCGTAATGATAAAAAATGCGAATATGCTGTGCTTGTAACCTTGTTGGAACCAGAGAGTGAATTGTATAATCAAGGTATAGTGGATGTTTCTTATAAATATCCAAAGATGTTTGTGGTGCGTCCTCAGTTCTTTTTGCCTATGATTTCGCTTCTTACACAAGCTGCAAAAAAGAGCATTGATTACCAAAAAGAACTAACATTAGCTCGTCAGCAACATTTAGATATTACCAAATTTGAAGATAAAATAAACGACTTCAAAGATAAATTTGGTCGCAATTATCGCCTTGCTAGCGAAAAATTCCAAACAGCTATAGCTGAGATAGAAAAATCTATAGATCACCTAAATAAGATTAAGGCTGCACTTCTTAGCTCAGAAAATAATCTGCGTATAGCAAATGAAAGGGCAGAAGAGTTGACGATAAAAAAACTTACTCATGGCAACCCAACCATGAAAAAAATGTTTGAAGATGCTAAAGTAGTTGAATAGGAGTGAGTTACTTCCCATTCCTATACAATTGTATCGAATTAATTGTGTTGTGCCAGATGCTGTAGAAGCCACCGGCAACGGCACAGATAGGATCCATAAAGGTGTAGGCAAGCCAAATAACAAAGACGGTGTTTTTCTGTCCAAGGGCTTGACCTGCGCTTATGTGGTCGCCAAAAGGTCTGCCTATCTTGCGTCCTACCACAAACTGCAATACGCAAGTGCTCGCCGTGATAACTATTATTCCCAACAATGTGTAGATATCTATCTCTGTGTTTGCAAAAGCACGAGAAGCAGTTGCCATAGCCAGAGCCAATGCCACCATCCACAAATAAAAAGCCAAATCCTTTACTTTGATGATTTTCTCTCTCAATTTAGGCAAAAATCTGTTGGTTAGTCTTGCCAAAATAAGTGGAATCATAATCACAGGGAAAACTTGTTTTATAATACTAGTGAACGCTTCGGTAAAACCTAACTCATTTTGAACAAAAAGCGGAATAAATGCAGGTACAATTAATGCCACAGAAATGTTAATAAGTATATTATACATTAATAATGTGGCAGGATTACCTTTGAGTTTTTCTACAATTACCACAGAGGCAGTAGCAGTAGGGCAGATAAAGCATGCCAACATACATTCCAATATGATAAACCAATTGCCATGTGGCATAAAGTGCAACACAGCAGAAAGTAATCCCATCATGCCCACTTGCACCAATAGTAAATATCCGTGCCAAGGTCTTAAACGCAGTTGTTTGAAGTCTATCTTGCAAAAAGAAATGTATAACATGCAAAAAAGCAGTGCAGGTTGTGCTATTTTGATGCCGTCATTGATACCTTCCTTTACCTCTATAGGCAGTTGTAGTGCATGAGCCACAATGTATGCCAATACACCTAGGCACATAGTAAAGGGTAACGACCAATTTTTTATAAAGTTGAGCATGTTTTGTGTAAATTTTCTGCAAAGGTAGGGAATTTTTTTATTAATTTTGCGTCTTGCCTATGAAAGCTTATGCTAATATTATATTACCTATACATGTGGGAGTTTACACCTATAAAGTTCCATTTGAAATGCAGAGCGAAATCTCTGTAGGAATGCGTGTGCTGGTTCCGCTAGGTAAAAATAGAAAATATATTGGTATAATATTGTCGTTTACAAACGTAGCCGCAGAAGGTATAAATTACAAAGAAATTTTAGAAGTTTTAGATTCAGAACCAATTGTTTCGCAATATCAATTGGAACTTTGGCAATGGGTGGCAGAATACTATTGCTGCAGTTTGTCTGATGTAATGAAAAATGCATTGCCATCTGCACTTTCTAAAAATACTTTTACAGAATTAAAAGATGCATATGTTCTAAAAAACGATATTCCACTTAAAAGGAAAACTGCTCAAGTGGTTTCTATTTTAGAAAGGTATGAAGAATTGCTCCAATTGGGAGATGTCTTAAAATCTTCTTTATTAGAAAATCAAAGTCTTAGTGCATTTAATACGTTAGTTAAACACGGTGTATTTGAATTGGATTATAAAACAAAAAGTAGGATAAAACAGACGGTATCTACCAAAACATTAAGTGATTTAACTACAGCACAACAACATGCGTTTGAAGAAATAAAAGAAGGATTCTCTATAGGGAAACCTGTGCTTCTACATGGTGTTACTTCGTCTGGTAAAACAGAAATCTATATAAAATTAATCCAAGAAGTAATTAATCAGGGTGGTCAGGTACTATATTTAGTGCCAGAAATTGCTCTAACCACTCAACTTACCGACCGCTTGTCTCAAGTATTTGGCGATGAGCTTATTAGTTATCACTCAAAACTATCTGATGCGGAACGAGGTGAAATCTATAATGAGATAGGAGGTAGGTTTAAGGTGGTTTTAGGTGTGCGTTCTGCCGTGTTTCTTCCTTTTACAAATCTCAAATTGATTATAGTGGACGAAGAGCACGAACCGTCTTATAAGCAGACAGATACATCACCACGATACAATGCCAAAAATGTGGCACTTATGCTTGCTCACAAACTAAAAATAGGCATACTTATGGGTTCTGCCACTCCGTCTGTGGAGTCGTATCATCTCACTCAAATGGGCAGATACAAGTTGGTGGAACTTAATGAAAGATACGGCAATGTGGAATTGCCAGAAATCATAGTATTAGACCGCCAAGACGCGTTTGTAAAAAAACGTATGAAGTCTATGTTCTCGTGGCTTCTGATAGAAAAAATGAATGAATGCCTTGAGCGAGGCGAGCAGGTGATACTCTTCCAAAATAGACGTGGATTTTCATCCTTTGTGGAGTGTAAACAATGTGCTTGGGTGCCAAAATGTCCGCATTGCGACGTTAGTTTGACCTATCACAAATCTCAAAATTATCTTTCTTGTCATTATTGTGGCTATAGAATTCCTGTGCCTAATGTTTGCCCAAAATGTGGCAACGAGGAACTAAAAGATAAGGGTTTTGGTACAGAAAAGGTTATGGAAGAACTTGCTGTAAGGTTCCCAGACTATAAGGCTGGGCGTTTGGACTTAGATGTAACTCAAACCAAACATGCCTACGATAAGATATTTAATGCCTTTTCTTCTGGTGAAATCAAAATACTTGTTGGCACTCAGATGGTGGCAAAAGGTCTCGACTTTGACAATGTAGGCCTAGTAGGTGTGCTAAATGCAGACAATCTTTTGAACTATCCCGATTTCCGCTCCGACGAACGTGCATTCCAGCTTTTGGTGCAAGTTGCGGGTAGGGCAGGACGTAGAAATAAAAGAGGTATAGTTTTAATCCAAACCGCTCAAACAGAGCATGCTGTGATGCCTGCTATTATGCAAAATAATTACGCATTATTTTATAATAAACAGGTGATGCTTCGCCAAATGTTTAGTTATCCGCCGTTTGTTAGGGTAATAAATATTTACGTTAAATGCAACGATTACAATACTTGTTATAGGGCAGTTATGTCGCTTTCAAAGGAACTTTCAGTTAGTTTTGGAGATCAACTTTTGGGTCCTGATAAACCACCTGTATCAAAGGTGCAAAAACTTCACATTCAGAAACTTATGCTTAAATTGCCTGTGGAGCAATCGATGGTGGAATCTAAGAAGCGAATAAATGCTGCCATTGAAAATCTTAAAAAACAATATTCTAGCATTTTCACTATAGTGGATGTTGACCCTATTTAATATATGAAAATAAAGGCTTTAATAGTATTCTCTCTGCTTTTTATCTCTGCCTCTGTTTTGGCTCAAAATGTTGGCAAGAAGATTTACAAATGTTATGTAGATAAAGATATGTCTACATGGCGCTCTGTGATAGATAGTCTTCAGAAACAGAAGGAATTGGGTGCTTTGTCTGTTGATGAGACATGGATGTTGCTTGATTATCAATATGGATATCTAGGATGGGCTGTAAGTGAAAAAAAGACAATGAAAAGGAAAGCTGAGGTATATTTGGATGTGGCAGAAGAAAATCTAGATGAACTAATAGAAAAACAAGGTGCAAGTGCTACTTCAAATGCTTTTAATGCAGCTTTTGTGGCCTATGAAATTTCTCTGAATCCTATCAAAGCTCCTTTTATTGGCTTAAAATGTATGAAATATGCAGAAAAGGCTGTGGAGCAAGATTCTTCAAATTATTTTGTCCTTATTCAGTATGGGAATATTATGAATTATATGCCTGAGGCCTTTGGTGGCTCAAAGGATAAAGCTCTAATTTATTATAAAAAAGCAAAAGATATAATGAGTAGGGAAGAGACTCTTTATAAAGATAATTGGCTTTATATGAACTTGATACTAACAATTGCTGATATTTATAAAAACAAAAAAGATTTTGTTTCAACTAAACAATATTACCAAGAGGCGTTGGAATTGGAACCTGATTATGAGTATGTGAAAGAACTATTAAAATCAGTTTCGGAGTTATAATCTTTTCACTTCGCGCTCTTCGCGGGATTTTACTCATTATTGCCTACAAAAGCAAAACTCGTTATACTCAAACATTGCTTTTGCTTAACGCCAATAATTTCTTAAAATCTATTTCCGCTCATCACGAGGCGTTCAAAATTTATAACTCCTCACTTATTATATATATCTGAAAAATATTTTTAAAAAACCTTGCAAATTCAAAAAAAAGTATTACCTTTGCACCGTAATTCAAAAACATGGTGATTGTAGCTCAGTTGGCAGAGCATCGGATTGTGGTTCCGAGTGTCGCGGGTTCGAGCCCCGTCTTTCACCCTAAAGAGACTGATAAATATTTGTCAGTCTCTTTTTTTTGCATTATGTGAATAAAAAATACTCATTAAATGATATTTTTTTGATAAAAAATCTTAATTTTGTACCTCTAAAGCAAAGAAATAATTTTTAATTATATGGGCGGTTTTTTTGGAACTATTAGTAAGAGTAATTGTGTAGCAGATTTGTTCTACGGTACAGACTACAACTCACACTTAGGTACACGTAGAGCAGGTATGGCAACATACTCTAAAGAAAAAGGAATGGTTCGCTCCATTCACAACATTGAAGGATCTTATTTTAGATCTAAATTTGAAGATGGACTTCACAAATTTGATGGCGCAACATCTGGTATTGGTGTTATTAGTGATACAGATGCGCAACCTATCATTATTCACTCACACTTAGGTAAAATGGCCATTGTGACTGTGGCACGTTTAGATAACCTAGTGGAACTAGAAGCAGAATTGCTTAAAAGAGGTCATCACTTTACAGAATTAAGTTCCGGTAAAACTAATCAAACAGAGGTTATTGCTACCTTAATTAATGAAGGAAAAACCCTTGAAGAAGGTATCCAAAATATGTTTAACCATATCAAAGGTTCTTGCTCTTTATTAATTTTAAGAGAAGATGGCGTTTACGCTGTGCGTGACAAACTTGGTCGTTCTCCTATTATTATTGGTAAAAAAGAAGGTGCCTACGCTATTTCTAGTGAAACAAGTGCATTCCCAAATCTTGATTATGCAATTGACTACTATGTAGGACCTGGTGAAATCATAAAACTTACAGCAGACGGTTGGACACAAATTCGTAAACCAAACGACAAAATGCAAGTTTGCTCATTTTTCTGGATTTACTTCGGTTTCCCATGTAGTTGTTACGAAGGTATAAACGTGGAAAATGTGCGTAATTCACTTGGTGAAGCATTAGGCAAAACAGACGATATCACACCAGACTTTGTTTGTGGTATTCCAGATTCTGGTATTGGTCATGCAATAGGTTATTCAATGGGTAAAGGCGTACCATACAAACGTGCTATCCTTAAATATACTCCAACTTGGCCACGTAGTTTCACTCCTTCAAACCAATCTATGAGAAATCTAGTGGCAAAAATGAAACTACTTCCAAACCGTGAAGTTTTAACCGATAAAAAAGTTGTGTTCCTAGACGACTCTATCGTGCGTGGTACCCAACTTAAAGGTAATGTAGATATGATGTATGATTACGGTGCGAAAGAAATACACATGCGTATTGCTTGTCCTCCAATGATTTATTCTTGTCGTTACCTAAATTTCTCATCAACACAAAACGACCTTGAGTTAATCACTCGTTATTATATTGAGCAACTTGAAGGTGCTCACGACAAAAATCTACAAGAATACGTAGATCCAACATCTGAAAAACACAAACAACTAGTAGAACTTATCCGCAAAAGATTTGGTCTTACTTCTCTTCGCTACAACACTGTAGATGCACTTGTGAAAGCGATAGGACTTCCTAAGGAGAAGATATGTACTCACTGTTTTGACGGATCTAGCTATTTTTAATTAAATAAATTATGTTCGAATCACTAAGCGAGCGCCTGGAGCGTTCATTTAAAATACTAAAAGGTGAAGGTAAAATCACCGAGATAAACGTGGCGGAAACCCTAAAAGACGTGAGAAAAGCTCTTTTAGAAGCCGACGTAAACTATAAAACCGCTAAAACTTTTACAGATGATGTAAAAGCTAAAGCGCTTGGTATGAACGTATTAACCGCTGTTAAGCCAAGCGAGTTAATGGTTAAGATAGTTCACGACGAGCTTGCTGCTCTTATGGGAGGTACTCACACCGAACTAGAACTTAAAGGTTCACCAAGCATAATCTTGATGGCAGGTCTTCAAGGTTCTGGTAAAACTACATTTACCGGTAAACTTGCCAATATGCTTAAGTCTAAAAAAGGTAAAAATCCTCTTATGGTGGCTTGCGACGTGTATCGTCCAGCTGCTATTGAGCAACTTCGCGTTTTAGGCGAGCAAATTAATGTGCCTGTTTACACAGAAATCGACAGCAAAGATGTAGTAAGCATTGCAAAAAATGCTATTGCAGAAGCTAAGAAAAAAGGCAACGACGTGGTTATCGTCGATACAGCTGGTCGTCTTGCTGTGGACGAAGAAATGATGAATGAGATTTCTGCTGTTAAAGAAGCAATCAATCCAAACGAAATCCTATTCGTTGTGGACTCAATGACAGGTCAAGACGCAGTAAATACTGCAAAAGAATTCAACGACAGACTAGACTTCACAGGTGTTATCCTTACCAAACTTGATGGTGATACACGTGGTGGTGCGGCTCTTTCTATTCGTTCTGTGGTAAATAAACCAATCAAATTTGTTGGTATTGGTGAAAAAATGGAAGCAATTGACGCGTTCCACCCAGCACGTATGGCAGACCGTATCTTGGGCATGGGCGACATTGTTTCTTTCGTGGAACGTGCACAAGAACAATACGACGAGGCAGAAGCTCGTAAACTTTCTAAGAAAATTGCTAAAAACCAATTTGGTTTCGACGACTTCCTTAATCAAATCCAACAAATCAAGAAAATGGGTAATATGAAAGACCTTCTTGGTATGATTCCAGGAGTGGGTAAAGCCCTTAAAGATGTGGATATTAAGGATGATGCTTTCAAACATATTGAGGCAATTATTCAGTCTATGACTCCTGAAGAACGTACCAATCCACAAATTTTAAATACCTCACGCAAACAACGTATTGCAAATGGTAGTGGTAGAAATATTCAAGAAGTGAATAGACTTATTAAGCAGTTTGATGATATGCGCAAAATGATGCGTATGGTTCAAAACAATGGTGGTAAACTTCCTAAATTTAGAAGATAGTTATTATTTAGGCTCAGCCACCGACTCTCCAAATAACCATAATAACCAAATAAAGGATGATTTTAATCGACGGAAAAAAGACTGCAGACGATATTAAATTAGAGATTGCAGAAGAAGTAAAACAATTAATTGCAGAAGGTAAAAAACAACCACACCTTGTGGCTATTCTAGTAGGTCACGACGGTGGTAGTGAAACTTACGTGGCTGCAAAATGCAAAGCATGTGAAATGTGTGGTTTCAAATCTACACTTATTCGTTACGAAGATGACGTTACAGAAGCAGAACTTCTATCTCGCATCGAAGAACTAAATAATGATGCAGACGTAGATGGCTTTATTGTTCAACTTCCTCTTCCAAAACATATTTCTGAACAAAAAATTATTGAAGCAATCGACTACAGAAAAGACGTGGACGGTTTCCACCCAATCAACGTAGGTCGTACTTCTATTGGTCTTCCTGCATTCGTATCTGCTACACCAGCAGGTATCCTTGAACTTCTAAAACGTTACGAAATAGAAACAGCTGGTAAACACGTTGTTGTTCTAGGTAGAAGTAATATCGTAGGTAAACCAGTGGCTCAACTTCTTATGCAAAAAGCATATCCAGGCAACGCTACTGTAACAGTTTGCCACAGCTATAGCAAAGACCTTAAAGAACAATGCCTTAAAGCTGACATCATCATTGCAGCTCTTGGTTCTCCAAACTTTGTAACAGCAGATATGGTGAAAGAAGGTGCAGTAATTATCGACGTAGGTACCACTCGCGTGCCTAACGCTAACACAAAATCTGGTTTCAAACTAACTGGTGACGTTAAATTTGATGAAGTTGCTCCAAAATGCTCTTACATCACTCCAGTTCCAGGTGGAGTAGGGCCAATGACTATATGTTCGTTGATGAAGAATACTTTATTAGCTGGAACTAAGTCTATATACTAATATATAAGGTATAGGTACAAAAAAACTCCCAATGGGAGTTTTTTTTATGCCTTTTAAAATGTGTCATCACTGCAAGGCGGTTTTCGATGCGAGGGAAGGTGACTGTGCTATTTTCTACAGTGGCAGTTTGGCCTGTGTAGAGTTCTGTTACAACGGTGCCATTAGGAAATGCTCCACCTAGGTTGATTTTTTCGCCCGCATCTACAGCAAGACGTATTACTAATGTGTCTTTGTCGTTGTAGCGCACACAGGTGTGAGTGTCTATAATGCGTTGCTTGCCTGTGCCTATTACAGGGTTTGCTTTACGAATATTGCCAAGTTTTTTGTAGTGATTAAATACTTTTTCATCAAAAGAGTCCCAATTCATATCCGAACGAAATGCTTGTGCTGCATCTACATTGTATTGTGCATCGCTAAGAGGGCGAAGAGTTTCGTCGCCGTAGAAAATTTGTGCTACACCTGGTGTAAGTAGGAAAGTGGTAGCGCAGTTTATCATATTATCCATGTCGGCATCTCTGTTGTATGAGTTGTTTAAGTAACTGAATGCGTGCCAGTTTTGATATTTTTGAATACTATCTGAGTAGGCTTGCCATGTGTAAACAATGCCGTCTAAATCGCCCGTTTTTGGGAAATAGAAATTTACCATTGAAGAAAAACCTGCTTCGGCGTAGTCTTCTTTGTAGTCGATACCTGCACGGTCGAAGTCGCCAGTCATGTAGAAATTGTCTGTCCATTTAGATGCTGGGTCTTCTGGGTTATTTGCGCGCCATTTGTTGAGTGCTGCATTGCAAGCATCAGAAAATTCTTTCCAACGATATGTGCGTGTGTTTTCTACAATGTCGCATCGCATGCCATCTATACCAAATTCTTCTACCCATGATGCAATCCATGCTGTAACGTATTGCATTGGACTCCATTTGTGGTCTTTACGTAGTGGCAGAGCAGAAGGGTTAGTCCATGCGTCGTTTTTCTTGCCTTCTTTTTTCCACTTGTTTTTTAAGAATGTAGGAATTTTTACTGCATTGTTGCTTTCGTCTTTATAGTCTGGCATACCAAAAAGTGTTGCTTCAAGTGGGTGATTTTCGTCCCAACCTTCGTCTGGCATACGTATCCACTCTCTATCGTACCAGCCTTTCCAATTTAGTCTGTTGGCATAAAAATCGTCGTAACTCCATGTTTTTATATGCTCTGCTGCTTCTTGTTCGGTTAGTCCTGTTGGGGCGAAACCATATTGCACTGCATCGAGTAGTGTAGGGTAGCCAGGGTCGTTTATGTTGGCACCCAACATCACTCTAATACCTTGTGAGTGAAGCAGATTTACAAGTTCACGAAACTCTGCTACTGTGCCGTAGTTTTTGTCTATTTGTGTATAATCTAGTGGGTAATATCCATGGTAACCATAGTGAGGGAAATCGTTGATTTCCCCGCTACCAGACATCCAACCGTGTATTTGTTCGTACACGTCTGTCATCCATACCACGTCTATGCCAAGGTCTGTGAAATAACCTTGTTTTGCTTTATCTATCATACCTTTGAAGTCGCCTCCATGAAAGGTTGCAGCATTGAGTCTTTCACTACCATAGTCGTTTTTACGACCGTAATTTACATCGTTAGTAGAGTCACCATTGGCAAATCTATCTGTGATAACAAAGTAAACAGTGGCATTACCCCAAGTGAAGTTGTCTTGAGCATTTCCTGCAAGGGCAACAAGAAAAAGCGAAACAAGTGTTAGAAATGTGTTTTTCATGGCAAACAAACAGTATCTTTATCATTTTCCTACGGTTTGGGCTAAGACAAATTCGTATCTAAGTGGGTTTAATTGCAATAGTTTTAAAATTTCCTCGGCTTTAGCACCACCACGGGTAATGGATTTTAGCCCATGTCCGGCTGCATATAGGTTTACGTTTTCTGCATATCCAGCCGCATCCATGCCCCAAAGTATGCGTTGTCTTTCTAGGAGCATTTCGCTTTGGCTATCATAGGGTAACATGTCTGCTATATAAGCAATGTTTAGCGAAGCGGTGTTGGCAAAGTCTTGAAGCGTAGCCAAATGACGATAATCGCCCTCAACCTTGCGAATTAGGGTGTTGGTTTTAGCATCGTAAAGATACACACCGCTTTCAAGGAATGCGTAGGTTTGAATAGGGTATAGCGCAAGAGCAGAAGGAGCGGTAAGGTGACCATCTGCGCGGTTAATTCCAGCTGCTGCCCAAAGCACGCCAGAAAGTTCTTCAAGGGTAAGTGGCTCATTGGCATAGTCGCGAGAAGATTTGCGATTCCAAAGCGCCTCATTGATGCTTGCACCACCTTGTTTGCTAGGAGTTTGCAGTTGGATAGTTTCACCCGCCACAACAGGAGTTTGAGGTGCTTTTTCTGTTTCTGCTATGCTACAACTTGCCATTATTGCCATAATACTTAAGTAAATAAATGTCTTTTTCATGAGTTGATAGATATTTTGATAAATTTATCCAACTAAGTTAGTAAAAAATTATGTTTATTTAGTTCTTGGTGGATAAAATTAAAAAAAACTTTGAGATTTCATAGTAATTAAAATTGCTACGAGAGTATAATAATTTTACTCAGCAACAAGTAGCAAATTTCTTAGGAATTCAGAGATCTACATACGCATTTCTTTTTCGTAGTTTATTGGTTCCATATGGATGCCAATATGGGTGCTTTCGCCAAACTCTGCTTTTAGGGCATGTTCAATTTTCTTTGTGATTTTATGTGCCTCATTTAGCGAAAGATTGCCATCCATTCTAATGTGAAATTCTATGGCAATGTTGCTACCGATGTGTCTGGTTTTTAGGTTGTGAGGAGATTTTACTTCTGAGAATGAATTTATGATAGTTAAGATTTTCTCTTGTGTTTTCTTTGGCAAAGATTTTTCTAGAAGTTCTTCAAGGCTCGCTTTTATAAGTTGCATAGATACTTTAAAAATAAATATACTCACCACAAATGCTGCAATAGGGTCTAAAACTCTCCATTTACCACCCAAAAATATGGCTCCGGCAATACCAACCAAGGTGCAAATAGAAGAAAGTGCATCGCTTCTGTGGTGCCAAGCGTTTGCCATCACGGCGTTTGAGTTTAGATTTTTGCCTTTGTAAACGGTGTAATGGTATAAACCCTCTTTCATTAAAATAGAAACTCCTGCTGCTATAAGCGCTATCATGCTTGGAGAGGAAATTTCTTTGCCGTGATAGAAATCTGCCACACTGTGAAGTGAACTTAAGTGTATTTTTAAACCTACGGCAAACAAAACAAAGCCTATAACTGTAGTTGCAAGTGTTTCGTATTTGCCGTGTCCGTAGTGGTGGTCTTCATCTTTTGGTTTGCTAGAAACTCTCACAAACAGTAGTACAACAATATCTGTGATAAAGTCTGAAAGTGAATGCACTGCGTCTGCTATCATTGCGGCACTATTGCCCACAAATCCTGCTATAAACTTAAAAACAAGCAACAAGAAATTTACAAAACTTCCCCAAAGTGTTACTTTATAGATTTCTTTTTCGCGATTAACTTCTTTTGTCATGGTAATAATAATTAATTGTCGTATTTTCCTAGCATTTTTCTTATAGTAGCAGAAGCTTCTTCACGAAGAGACTGAGGCTCAAGCACTTCTATATCTGTGTCATTGCTTAAGATTTCTGACCATAACTGAAAAATCTTATAAACACAAATTTAAATAAAGTTTTCTGAACTACAAAATTCAAGCAGATAACTCAAATTGCCATTTCCCATGTGTTCCAAACAATATGGCGACACTTCTATCTGGTTTGTAATAAGAGGCACTTTGTTTACACAAAAAAAGAGTGACTCACAAGTGAATCACTCTTTCTGTTATGAAGTGTATTAAAAATTACATTTTCACAGAACGGCCAGAGTTGATGGTCATTTGAAGCATTTTTTCGTTTAGCTCTGTTAGACCAAGAAGTTCTTCTACGTTTTTGTGCATTCTGTAGCACCAGAAGTGGTGAGGGTCTGCAGGAATGTTGATACGTTCTTCTTCGCAGTTTGCTCTTCTGTTTTCGCCGTCGATAGAAATCCAATCTTGGAATGGAAGGATTACTAGCATAGCAGGAGAGTATAAGTGACGGTTAAGAATTTTTTCGCAAATCCATGGCTCGCAGTCTTCTGGAGCGCCGCCCCATTCACCTAAAATATGGTTATAGTAACGTTGTGTTAAGCCCATATCTTCTTTCCACCATCCACGGATAGGAGACATATCGTGAGTAGATGTGGTACAAACAGATAGATAAGGAACACCGTCCATATAAACGAATTCTTGAGTTGGATCTTTTGGCATACGGTCTATTTCTAGAGACAGCATATAAAGATTTCTCATAACGTCTGGCACACAAGCAGGAATCATACCTAGGTCTTCTGCACAAACAAGCATGTCTGTGGCGCGGATTAGAGCAGGAAGTTTCTTCATGGCTTGTTCTGCCCAGAATTGGTTGTGACGTTCGTAGAAGAAGTGGTTGTAAAGTCTATTTAGAGCGTCTTTAGCACCCCAATCTAGTTCGCGGAATGAATATGTTTCTTGGAACGCAATACGTGGGTGGAATTTACCTTTTTGTTTTTGGTCTTCAATAAATAATACTTCGCAATATAGGCTTAAAATCTCGTTGTAGAATGCGCTATTTAGTTCTAGAATTTCAGAATTGTTTCTAGCATAGCTTTCTAGTTGGCGTTGTGTTTTAAATTCTTCTTTGAAGCGATATGTGCCTGCAGTAACTAGTTCTAGGTATCTGCTCATTACTTCTGGAGCTCTGTCGCCAAATTTTTCGTAAAGCATGTGTTCACGAATATATGGGTTTACCATACGGTGATAGTCGAACCAAGTGCCAAAGCCTTTGATTTCGTCTTCTGTAAATGGAAGAGCAGGGTCGAAGTAGCCAAGAAGACCTTGAACATCGCCGCCATTCATACGCCAAATTCTGAAGAAACCAAGTACGTGGTCGATACGATATACTTGGAAGTATGTTGCCATTTTTTGGAAGCGTTTTTTCCACCATAGGTAGCCATCGCGTTCCATTTCTTCCCAGTTGTATGTTGGGAAACCCCAGTTTTGACCTGTTTTTGAGAATGGATCTGGTGGAGCACCCGCTTGGCTATCAAGGTTGAATAGTTCTGGTTCCATCCATGCTTCCACACTTTCTGGGCTAATACCAATAGGAATATCGCCTTTTACAACAACATTGTTTTGTTTAGCATATTCTGTTGCTGCTAAAAGTTGTAGGTGAGCATTGTATTGTAGGTATAGGTGAAGATTTACATCTTCTTTTGTTTTTGCATCGGTAAACAATTTGCCAACTTTAGTTTTGTTGTATACGCTAAAGTCGTCCCATGTGCGGAAATTGCAATTGTTGTATTTATCTCTTAAATAACAGAATGCTGCGTATGGATATAACCATTCTTTATTTTCTGATAAGAATTTTTTGTATCCAGCTGAAGCTAATACTTTAGCACCTTCTTGTTTGTAGATAAGGTTGAAGTATTCCCATTTTGCAGCTGTTACTTCTTGGTATTTAACTGTTGGAGAAGCGTTGAATTCTTTTTGTAGAGCATAGAATTCTTGCATTTTAGCTTCATCTTTTAAAAGACCAAGTTCGAAGATATTGATATAAATAGGGTGTAGCGCCATCACAGTGATGCTACTATATGGATATGAGTCAGCATTTGTTCTAAAACGAGTTGTATCTGTGATAGGTAGTGTTTGAATTACTCTTTGACCAGTAAGTTTTGCCCAATCTGACATAAGTTTAAGGTCTGAGAATTCACCTACACCAAAGCTATTGTGTGTACGTAATGAAAATACTGGAATAGAAACACCAGCACATTTAAATGCAGGAATGCTATAACGGAAAACTTCGTCGTTGCGTTGGTAAATAGTATTTTCTTCAACATCAAATAAATTTAATGTTCTATTGTCGCCATATTCCCAAGAAACAGCTGTTTTGGTTTTTGCATTGTATAGAACGTATTTATATTCTATTACACCTTCGTTGCCTCTAAGTGCTAAAGCACCTTTCCAAAGTGGAAATTCTGCGTCAGAAAGTACCAATGCATTTGTTGTGTCCCAGTTGCCTAGAGAATCGCAGCTACCAACTACGGCAATGCTTAAACCGTCTTCTACACGAGGAGCGCTAATGCTAAATTGAATAACTTTGTCTGCTTTTACTGCTGCTTGTTTTTTACCTTTAGAAGTTCTTAAGATTAGGCCTTCGGTGAATGCAGAAGAGTAGAATGTTTTATCTTCTCCGTTGCTTCTCCATGTGTCGTGTAAAATGTAGTTGTTTTTACCTGCCACTGCAGAAAATGCTCTATCTGTGAAGTATTCACTTGTGTATGTTTTATTATCGTTTAAGATAATATAATTGTAAGTGAATTTCTTTGTAGAATTTACTTCTACTTCCAATGACCAATTGCCATCTTCTTCATACTTCATAGCTAAGGCTTTGGCGTTTACGTTAGAGCCTAACTCTTCAGCAGAGCCTACCACAAACAAGTTTTGTCCCCAACTTGTGCGGTAATTGATTTTAAATGTAATTTTCATAAAAATGAAATTATTTGTGAGTGTTTCTATTATGTAGTTTAAATATACTGAGCAAATGTACTATAAAAATTTATAACTATGAAATATAAATGTAACAAAAATGGGCTACATTAAACAAATTTAAGGTAGCCCAAACATATTATACAAATTTTAATTGTTGTTTTAATTATTCCTAACGTCTACGTCAGATTTATATTCCCAAAATTTTCTATTCTCTTTCAGTATGTCTATACTAAAATCTGGACCATAATACTGGTAAAGTCCTTTCATTGATGGTTCTTCTGGCGAAAGGTGGTCGAATACAAATTCATTTTTTTCTGAATTGAATACCAAACTCATATTTGCCATATTTGAATATTCAAAAACCATTCTTGAAAGAGTTTTATTTTCTTTTTTGAAAACTTTTTCTCCAAAAGTAGGGCGTTTCTTTTCCAAACTAAGCACTTCTATTACCTTTACTTTTGAAATATTATTGTATGTGGAATATCCAAGAAGTAGGTAGTCACCTTTCCACGGAATGATATTATAGTAAAGAGCTCCATACCAGTTTTTTGAGTTATATGTCTTATTTTCAGTAGGTTTAAATGCTTCTTTTGAGGAAACTGACCATGCTTTTACTTTTGGTTTTTTCTTGTTTGAATTTTTTATTATAATAGTTTCATATCCAAAAGCATTGTCTTGTAATTTATAATTCCAAGAAATAATTTTTAGTTTACTATCTGGCGAAATTACACTTCCTATTCTGCCACAGCCCAATGTTATTTTATAAAAATTTGAATCAGTTTCTGCAAACTCCAATACTTCTTGTCTAATTTTTTCATTTATAGAGTAGGTGATGCTGTCATTTTCTGATAAATCTATTTCGTTGAAATATGAGTTTAGTTTATCGCTAACGGTCACTGAGCCTGTCGACGTATTGACGACCGAAGGGAGTAGCGTGCCCGCGTTTGCTATTAATGCAACAAAAAAAGATATAATTATTAAAAGCTTTCTCATAAATAATTTTATTTGAATAGGACATTGAGTAAGTCTATTCTGCCTATTTCTTTAAGGAAACGTTTAATTTCTGCTTTAACTTCTCCTTTGTACCAGAAGAAGAAACTGCGTTGTCTGTTTTTTTGCTCTGCAGTTTTTGCTGTATAGACTTTCTCCATGGTGTAAGGATTAATACCTGTGTAATAAATTTCTGTGGCTAGGGTAAATGGTGTAGGTGTGAAATCTTGCACTTGCTCTAGTCGGAAATTTAGTTTTTTTGTTTCAATGGCTAGTTCTGCCATGTGTTCTGGTTTGCAACCAGGGTGTGACGAAATAAAATAAGGTATAAGTTGTTGTTTAAGGCCAAACTCTTCGTTGAACTTATTAAATTTCTTGTCAAATTCTTTAAACAGGCTAAACGATGGTTTTCTCATAAGGTTAAGAACCACATCGCTAGTGTGCTCAGGAGCCACTTTTAGTCTGCCTGATACGTGGTTTTTTACCACTTCTTTTAGGTATGCGTCTGTGGCAAGGTCGTATCTAATGCCGCTTCCAATAAATGCTTTTTTAATGAATGGAAGTTTTCTTACTGCAGCGTAAAGGTTTAAAACTTCTGAGTGGTCAGTATTTAAATTTGGACAAATTTTTGGATGCAAACAAGTTGGGCGTTTGCATTTTTTGCAAATTTCAATATCTTTTCCGCCAAGGCGATACATATTGGCCGAAGGACCTCCAAGGTCGCTAATGTAGCCTTTGAAACTTTCTTCTTCTGATATTTTTTCTATTTCTTTAAGTATAGACTCGGCAGATCGAGATACTATAAACTTGCCTTGGTGAGCAGAAATAGTGCAGAATGCGCAACCACCAAAACATCCTCTGTGCATAGTAACAGAGTGTTTTATCATGTCGTATGCAGGTATGGTTTTACCCTTGTATCTAGGGTGGATTTTGCGAGTGTATGGTAGATCGTAAATGGCATCGAGTTCTTCTGTGGTAAGCAGAGGATAGGGTGGATTCATTATCACCATTTCTTTGCCAAATTTTTGACCAATGGTTTGAGTAGAAAGATATTTATTTGATTCTTCTTCTACAAGTTTGAAGTTTACGGCTTGTTTTCTTTTGTCTTTAAGGCATTCTTCAAATGCACTTAACTCTATATCTACCTTTTTAGGCACAGAAATATATGCTATTTGTGGCGTTGCAAGTATTTCTTCTAGTGGTTTGTTTTCTGCAAATTTATGTGCTAGCTCTACCATGGCTTTTTCTGCCATGCCATACACTAGAATATCTGCCTTGCTTTCTACAAGAATGCTTTCTTTTAGTTTGTCTGCCCAATAGTCGTAATGTCCAAATCTGCGAAGTGATGCTTCTATGCCACCTATAATAACAGGTGTGTTTGGGTAAAGCTCTTTAAGGATTTTTGAATATACCGTGGTGGCATAATCTGGGCGAAATCCTGCCTTGCCTTCTGGTGTATAGGCGTCATTGGAGCGTAGGCGTTTGCCTGCGGTATAATGATTTACCATAGAGTCCATTGCCCCAGAAGAAACGGCAAAAAATAGGCGAGGAGTGCCCATTTTCTTAAAGTCGCGCAAGTCGTCTTTCCAGTTTGGTTGTGGCACAATTGCTACTCTAAATCCTTCTTTTTCAAGCATTCTAGCTATTATGGCAGTGCCAAAAGAAGGGTGGTCTATGTAGGCGTCGCCCGAAAAAAGAACCACATCTACATAGTCCCAACCAAGGGCTTTCATTTCCTTGGCAGAGGTTGGTAAAAATCTATTATTTTCCTTTAAGGATTTCATTATAACGTTTGGGGTCGTTTAATATTTCAATACTTAAGTCTAGAGTTTCGTCTGTTTTCAAAAATTGTTCAGCTTCGCCTTTTGAAAAATAGTAACGTTTCACAATTTCTGCAGCAAGTATTTCACTCACGTCATCGCGGAATTTGTCCAATTCCGCTTCTGTATTGTGTTTAAGTTTGCTTTCCAAACTATCTAGAAGTTCTTTGTTTTCCTCGTATGCGTTTTCTTTTTTTATTATTTCTATCAGGTCTTTTAATTTCTTTTCTGATAGGTTTTCGTATTTAAAATCTTTGCTTGTTGCAAATTTTTTGAAATCTTCGTAAATGCTATCTGTGATAGAAAAATCTTTTACACTTGAAATGCTAGGATGTTTTAGTTTAAAATCTGTTGCGTAATCAAAACATACATTTTGTAATATCAATTCATAGCATAAATATGCACGAGAAATACTATCTGCGTCATTTTTGTGGGTGTATTTTACATCTGGGGTAATTCCTCTACCGTCACGCACAATTCTACCGCCTTTTGTTTTGAATTCTGTGGTAAGACTATCTGGAATAATATCAGACTTTTCGCCTTCTTTTTGAGTGTAATTTATAGCTTGAATACATCTGCCACTAGGGGTGTAGTATTTTGCTGTAGTAACCTTAAGTTTGCCATCGTATGCCACTGGGAAAGTGCCTTGAACCAAACCTTTGCCAAAAGTTCTATTGCCTACAATAACTGCACGGTCCAAATCTTGCATTGCTCCTGCCACAATTTCAGAAGCAGATGCGCTCTCGTCATTTACCATTATTATCAATGGTATATCTATATCGATAGGGTTGTTGTGTGCCTTGTAAGTAGTATTGTCAGATTCAATTCTACCTTTTGTAGAAACAATAACTTCGCCTTTAGGAAGGAAGAAGTTGCAGATATTAATTGCTTCTCTAAGTAGACCACCTCCGTTGTTTCTTAGGTCGATTATAAGTCCTTTTATGCCTTTTTCTTTAAGTTCTAAATATGCTTTTTTAACTTCTGAAGAACAATCATCTGTAAATGAACTTAAGTTTATATAACCAATGCTGTCTGCAACTACATTATAATATGTAATAGGGTTGATATAAATCTGTTTGCGAGTGATATTGTAATATTTAACTTTGGTTTCTCCAGGATGAAGAATACCTACTTTTACTTCTGTTCCAGGGATACCTCTGAGCATTTCGCTCACTTGAGAGGTTGTGTGTTTTTTTGTGATTTCTGTTTTGTCTACAGAGACAATTTTGTCTGCAGCGCGAAGTCCGGTGTTGTATGCAGGCATATCTACATATACCTCATTAATGTATATAGCACTATCTCTTTGGGTAATAATTGCGCCCACACCAGCATATTCGCCAGTGGTCATTAGGGCAAAATCTTCTTCTTTTTCTGCTGGAATATACACTGTGTATGGGTCGATGTTTCTAAGCATTCCATCAATACCAGCTTTTACCATTTTGTTTAGAGGAATGGTGTCTACATAGTGTAGATTTAGAGACTTGTACAGAGAATTGAATATTTCTAGGTTTTTTGATAACTCAAAATATTTGTCATTTGAGTTTGCAAAAATGCTAATGCTAGAAAATAAAAGGCAAGTAAATAGTATGATTTTTTTCATGATTATGCGCATATTTTTTACAAATATAATGTTAAATTAGGAATTAGGAATTAGGAATGAGGAATTATTTAGGAATTATTTACTATTTTTGTGTTTAAATGTGATTTTTTTAATGAAACCTATATACATTATATTATTTGTATCCTTGTTGTTTGGCTTTTACTCGTGCAAAACAAAAAAGGTGGTAGAAAATCCTGTTGCTGTGGAAGAAGTATTGCCACAAGCGGATACTACTTTGATTCCTTCTTTCCCTTCTGAGGTATTGTATGTTCTCACTAGAGAATATGAAAGTGTGTGGGATAGTACCCGTGAAAAATACAACACAGAAGAAGCAGAGTATATAAGGGCAAATAATATTCCTATCAAGGAGTATATGGAACAGAGACTTGTTACTTTGTTCCCAAGTTTAGCGTATGTTGGCTTGCTAGATAAAATAGAAAATAGGGCAAAAGAGATGCTTCCTAATGTATCAAAAGTAACGCCATCTCTCAGAAGTCAAGATGGATATTATATGCCGTCATTTGCAGAAAAAGTAAATTTAGAAAGACTTTCTGATGAGAATGAAATAATAAATCTTTATCTTTCTTATTCGGAACAAAATATTTTTAGAAGATTAAATGCTTTGGCAGATACTTCTAGTTTTGTTGAATTAGAAGAAATTACAGAAATTCAGGTAAAAGATAGTTTGTGGAATATAGATAAAAAGCTTTCTGAGGATAGTGTTTCTTATTATATGAAAGAGAGTGCACTTATCTCAATGCTTACTTCTGGGCTTGGTTCACATGTGTTCTTTAGAATTATGCAAAGCAAGGCTCGTGCCACATATGTTGCCGAATTTTTCTATCCAGGACTTACAAAAGATGGTAGGAAGGGCGATGCGTATAAGCATTTATATGTTAATACAATGCTTAGAAATTATGTAGGTTCTATTATGGCTTGGCTTGTAATGGATGTTTATTGGGAAAATGCCGCATCCAATGCTCCTTGTGATATGGTGATGGATTTGCATAACAATTATGTGGGCAGAAATAGTCGTTATAGAGATTTGCGTGGTGCAGAAAATACACAATGGGTGGATTGGGCGTATAATGTAAAATCTTTTGTGGAAGATACCACTCGCAATGCTCAATATCATAATTGGAATAAAGAAATTCCTTTATTAGTAATTAAAGAAGAGGAGTCTAAATCAAATGATAGACTTTATCTATATTGGAATAAAACCGATGTAGAAGAGGTGGTGGATAGCACTGAAGTGGAAATTGTTGAAAATTTAGAGTAAAATTTAAGGTAATTTTAAACTTTAAAATTTGCTTTTTAGTGTTATAATTCTTATCTTTGTTATATGTAAAATTACAGAGATGAATTTAACAGAGATAGATATAGAGTTTTTGGCTAAGAAAGGGATTTCTGTAGAGGATGTTACAGATCAAATTTCTAAAATTTCTAGTGGGGTAAAAATGCCTGATATTATAAGGTCTGCTTCAATAGGTGATGGAATTATGATTGTTACTGATGCGGAAAAAGAAACTCTTGTAAATAGTTGGGATGCGTATCTGTCTAAAAAACCTTCTGTTGTACATTTTATTCCAGCATCTGGCAGAGCAAATAGATTTTTGAGAAATTTGAATGAGTTCTTTAAATCTGACAAAACTGAGCCTACTACAAATTTTGAAAAGAACTTCTTCAATCACTTGCCTTCTTTTGCCTTCTACAACGAATTGAATAAATTCTTTATGGCGCTCGACAAAAAAGATGTGCAAGAACTGTTAGAAGAAAAACAATACAAAAGAATAGTGGAATATATGTTGACTGAAAAAGGACTTAATTATTTATCTTGTCCTATTTCAATGTTTAAATTCCATACCGACAAATCAAAAAGATTTGTTTCTATTCAAAAATATCTTCCAAAGAAAATTCAAAAATACTACGCATCATTTGAGGAAACACGCACACCTATTCAAGAAACATTGATAGAATGTGCTATGCTATCAGGAAAAAACAAAGAAGTTAATGTTTGTTTTACTGTAGATGAGCAACATAAAGAATTAATTCAAGATTATATCACAGATTTTAAACTTCCTATTGAAAAGAAATTGGGAGTGAGTTTTTCTGTAGTACTTCAGGTGCAAAATCCAGCTACAGATTCTATTATGTTGACAAAGTCTAATTGTGTTCCTTGCAGAAATGAAAATGGTCATTTAGTATTAAAACAATCTGGACATGGAGCGTTGTTAGAAAATATGAATTCATTGAAAAATGATTTAGTTTTTATTAAAAACATCGACAATCAGTCTCCAGATTCTCTTAAGAAACAAGTGGTAGAATATAGAAAGATGATGGGTGGAGTGTTACTTAAGAGTCAAAAATACATTAGCAAATTCATTAAATTATTAGATAAAGGCGATGTGCCTGATGATAAATTAATAGAAATTATTAATTTTGTAGAAAATGTTCTTAACGTGAAACGTGATAAAATCTTATTGATGCCACGTGATGAACAATATGTATATTTAAAAAATAAATTAAATCGTCCGCTTAGGGTGTGTGGCATGGTCAAAAACGAAGAAGAAAAGGGTGGAGTGCCATGTTGGGTTAAGAATGCAGACGGAACCACATCACTACAAATTGTAGATTATTACCAAATAGCTGGTAATGCAGAATACGAAAGATTATTTATTTCATCTACACACTTCAATCCTGTGGATATGGTATGTTGTATCACAGATTATAAGGGTAAGAAATTTGATTTAAATAAATTTTCAAATCCAGAGGAGTATATGTTGCTTCCAAAGAGATCTTATGGCCCTGATGCTATAAGATTGGAGAGAGCAGGGCTTTGGAATGGTGGAATGTCAGATTGGAATACAGTATTCGTAGAAATACCTATTAAGAATTTTAATCCAGTAAAAAGAATAAACGATTTACTTCGTTACGAACATCAAAATACCTAATATTATGGACCTAAAAATTATTCAAAACGACCCTTGGTTAGAACCATATCGTTCTGCAATTGAAGGACGACATGCGTATGCACTGCAAAGAGAAAAAGAATTAACTCAATATGGAGTAACCACTTTGTCAGACTTTGCGTCTGGTTATCTATATTTTGGTTTACACAAACAACCAGAAGGATGGGTAATTCGTGAATGGGCTCCAAATGCTACAGATATCTTCGTTGTTGGTGATTTCAACCAATGGCAACGCATAGAGCAATACAAACTTAAACCAATTGGTAATGGAGTTTTTGAAGGATTCTTCCCAGAAAAAGCCTTAACTCACGGACAACTTTATAAATTAGTAGTTTGTTGGCCTGGTGGCTGTGGAGAACGTATCCCAGCTTGGTGTAGAAGAGTGGTACAAGATGAAAATACCAAAATTTTCAGCGCACAAGTTTGGAATCCTGCAAAACAATATAAATTCAAAAACACAAAATTTGTTCCAAATACAAATCCTTTAATGATTTATGAGTGCCACATAGGTATGGGTACAAATGAAGAAAAGGTAGGGACTTATGCAGAATTCACAAAAAATGTTCTTCCACGTGTTAAGAAAGCTGGATACAATGCTATCCAAATTATGGCTATCCAAGAACACCCATATTATGGTTCATTTGGTTATCACGTGTCAAGTTTCTTTGCTGCATCTTCTCGTTTTGGTACACCAGAAGAATTAAAAGAACTTATTGATACCGCTCACGGAATGGGTATTGCCGTGATTATGGACATAGTTCATTCACATGCAGTGAAAAACGAAGTGGAAGGTTTAGGTCGTTTTGATGGTACACCATATCAATATTTCCACGATGGTGGACGTAGAGAACACCCAGCATGGGATTCTTTATGCTTCAACTATGGTAAAAATGAAGTGCTTCACTTCTTATTATCAAACTGCAAATTCTGGTTAGACGAATATAAATTTGACGGTTTCCGTTTCGACGGTGTTACCTCAATGTTATATTTAAGCCATGGTCTTGGCGAAGCATTTAGTGGTTATGCAGATTATTATAATATCAACCAAGATGGTGACGCTATTTGCTACTTAACTCTTGCAAATAAACTTATTCACCAAGTAAATCCAAATGCTATCACTATTGCAGAAGAAATGAGCGGTATGCCAGGTCTTGCTAGTAAATTTGAAGATGGCGGTATGGGATTCGATTACCGTATGGCAATGGGTATTCCAGATCTTTGGATTAAATACATTAAAGAATATACAGACGAAAACTGGAAACCAGGTCACTTGTTCTGGGAATTAACAAACCGTCGTGCAGACGAAAAAACTATTTCATACGCAGAAAGCCACGACCAAGCATTAGTGGGCGATAAAACTATTATCTTCCGCTTAATTGATGCTGATATGTACTGGCACATGCAAAAAGGCGATAGCACATATATGGTAGACAGAGGTATTGCGCTTCACAAAATGATTCGTCTAATTACTGCTTCTACTATCAACGGTGGTTATCTAAACTTTATGGGTAACGAATTTGGTCACCCAGAATGGATCGACTTCCCACGCGAAGGAAATGGTTGGTCTCACAAATATGCTCGCAGACAATGGGAACTTGTAGATAACGAAAACTATCTATATCAAGACCTTGCTAAGTTTGACCAAGCAATGGTGAACTTAATTACCTCAGAAAAAGATTATATCGGTGTTAACCTATACAAATACTGGGATAATTCTGGCGACCAAGTAATCGCATACGGACGTGGAGATTTATTATTCGTATTCAACTTCCACCCATACAAATCATTCTCAGATTATGGAATGCTTGTTCAGCCAGGCGAATACGAAATGGTACTTAATACAGACTCTAAAGAATTTGGTGGTTTTGGTCTTTCTGACGAAACAATTCACCACTTCACAAGACCTTCTGAAGAATATCCTGATAGAGGTTGGTTGAGTCTATATATTCCTTCTCGTTCAGCATTTGTTTTACGTAAAAAACCTACTCCTAAAAAGAGAGGTAGAAAACCTAAAAAATAGTGTTCACAAGTAATACAAAACAACTAGCTATATTGATTGACCCCGGTAAATACGGGGTCAATCGTTTAGTTACTTTGTTGCAACTTATGCAGCAAAATCCACCTCATTATGTGTTGGTGGGAGGTAGTATTACTTCTGCATCTATGGATGAAACCATTGCACTTATACGTCAGTATTTGAGCGTGCCAGTTATTCTTTTTCCTGGAAGCGCCACTCAATTTACTCCAAAAGCTGACGCTCTTATGTATCTTTCACTCATTTCTGGTAGAAATCCAGACTATCTTATAGGTCAACATGTACTTTCTTCTATTCCTATTAAGAGATCTGGTTTAAAAGTGATTCCAGTGGGTTATATGCTTGTGGAAAGTGGCAGAATGACTAGCGTTGAATACATTAGCAATACCAAACCTATTCCTTCAAACAAAGCCGACATCGCAGTGTGTACAGCTGTAGCTGGAGAACTGCTTGGTATGAAATCTATCTATCTAGAGGGTGGTAGTGGGGCAGACCGTCCTGTTCCAGGGGAAATGATACGTGCAGTGAAAAAGAATATTTCTATTCCACTTATAGTAGGTGGTGGTATACGCTCTGTAGAGGCATTAAAAAACGCCTACGCTTCTGGCGCAGACGTTGTTGTAGTAGGAAATATTCTGGAAGAAAAACCAGAACTTTATACCGAATTATTTCAGGCTTTGACTTTGTTGTAGGTTGAAGTAAGCTCCATTTTGGCCCATTAACTCTTCGTGTGTGCCTCTTTCAATAATCTTACCCTTTTCTAGTACACAAATTTCATCAGCATTTCTCACAGTAGACAGGCGGTGAGCAATTACTATGGTTGTGCGGTTTTTCATTAGATTTTCCAATGCTTCTTGCACAAGTTTTTCAGATTCTGTATCTAGGGCAGAAGTAGCCTCGTCTAAAATAAGGATAGGAGGATTTTTTAAAATAGCTCTCGCAATGCTTATTCTTTGTCGTTGACCACCAGAGAGTTTGCAACCACGGTCGCCAATATTGCTGTGGTAACCATTTTCTGTGGCAGAAATAAAGTCGTGAGCATTAGCAATTTTTGCAGCCTTAACTACTTCTTCCATTGTGGCATTTCCCACCCCAAAGGCAATGTTGTTATAGAAAGTGTCGTTGAATAGAATAGCCTCTTGGTTTACATTGCCCATTAGAGAACGTAGAGAAATGAGTGGCATATTTTTAATGTTCACTCCGTCGATAAGAATTTCTCCATCGTTTATATCCCAAAAACGTGGAAGTAAATCTACAAGAGTAGACTTTCCAGAACCAGATTGACCTACTAAAGCGATAGTCTTGCCACGGTTAATAGTAAGACTTACATCTTGTAGTACCCAATCATTTTTATATTTAAAATAGACGTTTTTGTATTCTATTTTATCTTTGAAATTTTTTAATGAAGTAGCATCTGCAGGAGAGGTAATAGTGTTTTCTGCAGTCATAATCTTATCTATACGCTCTAGCGAACCCATACCTTTACGCACATTGTATGATGCGCGAGAAAGTTCCTTGATAGGGTTGATAATGCTATAGAAAATAAGAATATAGTAAATAAATACAGATGCTTGAAGTCCGCTATTGGTGCAAAGAATCAGATAACCACCATAGCACACCACAATAGAAATAATCATAGTTCCAAGGAATTCGCTCATAGGGTGGGCAAGGTATTGTCTTTTTACCACCTTAAGAATAGCTTCTCTAATTCTTTTGGTTTGATTGTGGAAGCGAGAAGAAATTTTGCCTTCTGCATTGAATGCTTTGATAATACGTAGTCCACCAAGCATTTCTTCTAGTTGAGAGGTAAGACTTCCTTGTTCTTGACCCACTTCCATAGATTCTTTTTTAAGGTTTTTACCTACCACGCCCATAAGTAAACCTGCTACAGGAAGCATTATAAATACGAACAATGTAAGTTCCCAACTAACACCTATTAGTACTAATAGGTAAATGAGTATGATAATAGGATTCTTGATAAGCATGTCCAAAGAACCCATAATAGAAGCTTCTACATCTTGCACATCTACGCTTACGCGAGACATGATATCACCTTTTTTCTCTTCTGTGAAGAAACCTATAGGTAAGGTAAGGATTTTGTCTAATAAATTGTTTCTTAGGTCTTTAACCACGCCTGTTTGCATATATGCCATGAAAACAGAACTTAAATAATAGGTAATAACCTTAAGGAATGTCATCACGATTAATCCTACGGCAAGGAAACCTAAGGTTTGGATTTTACCATATTCGTGCATTAATGTGGTAACGTAGTAGTATAGATAATTTTTTAGATAATCGAAGGCACCACCAAATCCTTCAAATACTGGTGCTTGCTCCACAGGGTTTGATATACCAAATAGTATCTCCAAAATAGGTACTATTAGGGCAAACGAGAATAAACTTAAAACAGTGGAAAGTATGCTAAAAAATAGCACACCAACCACTGATTTTTTATAAGGTGGAACAAAACGTTGTAAGAGAGTTTTGAACATAAATTAAATACCTGTGTATGTATAAGGAGTGATTTGACGTAATTCAGCTTTTACTTCTTCTGACACGTTCAATCCTTCAATAAACTTACTGATAGACTCTGCATTCACTACGTCGTTTGTGCGAGTTAGTTCTTTTAGAGTTTCGTATGGTTTTGGATAGTTTTCACGTCTTAGGATAGTTTGAATAGCCTCTGCACATACGTTCCAGCAGTTTTCTAGGTCTGCTTTAATAGCACTTTCGTTTAGCAATAGCTTGCCTAGACCTTTCATTGTGCTAGCAATAGCAAGAATAGAGTGAGCTAGTGGTACACCGATGTTACGGATAACGGTAGAGTCTGTCAAGTCGCGTTGAAGACGAGAAACTGGCAATTTGTGAGCAAGGTGCTCAAGGATTGCAGTAGAAATACCTAAGTTGCCTTCTGAGTTTTCAAAGTCGATAGGGTTTACTTTATGAGGCATAGCAGAAGAACCAACTTCGCCAGCTTTGATAGTTTGTTTAAAGTATTCCATTGAAATATATGTCCAGAAGTCGCGGTCTAGGTCTATAATGATGGTATTAATACGTTTAATAGCATCAAAAATAGCTGCTAAATGGTCGTAGTTTGAAATTTGGGTTGTCCATTGCTCGCGTTCAAGACCAAGGTACTCACTAACGAATTTATTACCAAATGCTTTCCAGTCGATAGCAGGATATGCCACGTTGTGAGCATTGTAGTTACCTGTTGCGCCACCAAATTTAGCTGTATATTTCACAGTTTTAAGAGTAGCAAGCATTTCTTCTAAGCGGTAAGCAAATACTTTGATTTCTTTGCCTAGGCGAGTAGGAGATGCTGGTTGGCCGTGAGTTTTAGCTAGCATTGGCACATCTTTCCAGTCTTCTGCAAAGCCGTTTAGTTTAGCTATTAATTCTTCCACAGCAGGAATAAACACGTTGTCAAGACTTTCTTTTACCATCATTGGCACAGAAGTGTTGTTGATGTCTTGTGATGTTAAACCAAAGTGAATGAATTCTTTATATTCGCTTAAGCCCATTTCATCAAATTTACCTTTGATGAAATATTCCACAGCTTTCACGTCGTGGTTTGTTACTTTTTCTGTGTCTTTCACAATGTTAGCGTCAGCTATAGAGAAGTTTCTATAGATGTCGCGTAGGCTTTCAAATAGATTTTTGTCTACAGAAGCAAGTTGTGGCACAGGAAGTTCACAAAGTGCAATGAAATATTCTATCTCTACACGTACGCGATATTGAATAAGTGCAAACTCTGAGTAATAAGGCGCTAGAGCCTCTACTTTGTTACGGTAGCGACCGTCAATTGGAGAAATAGCGGTTAAAATAGATAAATCCATAATTAATTATAAAAGGAGAATTGAGAAAGGAGAAAGGATAATTACCTTTCTCATTTTCCCAACTCTAAGTTATTATAAGAATATTAATTGCGTAATTACATAAATAGGTAACAAAACAATCAACGAGAATTTGAACATGTAGCCAAAGAAGCTAGGCATTTTAATCTTGTTTTGTTCTGCAATGGCTTTTACCATAAAGTTAGGACCATTACCAATGTATGTCATTGCTCCAAAGAATACAGCACCCATTGAAATAGCTTTTAGTAAGATTTCTGGGATGCCAGCTACCATAGTAGAACCAGCAGTAAGAGCAGGATCAAGACCTAATGCCACACTGTGGAATGCAAGAGCAGTAGGAGCATTGTCTAGGAATGAACTTAGAGCACCTGTAGCGTAAACAAATTGCCAAGTTTCTGTTATACCAAGGCTGTCTGCGTTGGCTTCTAAGAACAACAAAGCTGGAGTCATGGTGGCAAAAATACCCACAAATAATACGGCTACTTCAATAATTGGGCCCCAAGAATAGTTGTTTTCTTTTCTAATTTGTTGTTTGGTGGTAAACCAAGAAGCTAAAATAAGGATTATCAACACAATTTCGCGAAGCAATCTTACATAAATAGGAGCGTGGTGGTCGCCCATGGCAGGAATGGTGCCAGGATTGATAAAGGCTACAGCACAAACCACACCAATTAGATACAAGAAATTGATGTTGCCAGTAATTTTAATGCTGGTTTTTTCGTTGTTATCTCTAGCAATATCGGCAGTATTTTCTTTTTTATACATAATGGTATCTACTATAAAGTATACCAATAGCAACAAGGCTCCTGCAAACGCCCATTCGGGAAGCATGCCCATAAACCAAGTAAATTCAGCACCTTTTAAGTAAAGCAAGAACAATGGAGGATCGCCAAGAGGAGTAAGCAAACCACCGCAGTTAGCTACAGCAGCAATAAAGAACAAAATGGTGTGTACTTTGTGTTTGCGTTCTTGGTTGGTTTCAATCAGTGGACGGATAAGCAACATAGCAGCACCTGTGGTACCCATGATAGAGGCCAACAAATAACCAATACCTAAAAATGCAGTGTTTACAATGGGTTTAGCTGCCAAGTTACCACTAATGCGAATACCACCGGTTACGGTAAACAAAGCGGTAAGCAAAATGATAAATGGTACATAGTCAAATACCATTTGGTGAATCAATTTGTCTGACAAACCATTAAGGCACAACCAAATAGCGGTTGGAATGCCCAAAATAAGCGAAACAATAAGTTTGTTCTTATTGTTTTCCCACCAATGCTCTGCAACTAGTGGACCAATGGCAATGCAAAGTAACATTACCACAAACGGGATCAACGCCCACAACGGAATAGTTTCCATAATTTTTTGTTTAATGTTTAAAGTTTATTGTTAATTGTTTAGTCTAATTTCAAAACTTCCATAAACGCTTTTTGTGGAACTTCTACAGTACCAATTTGCTTCATACCTTTTTTACCTTTCTTTTGTTTTTCTAGAAGCTTACGTTTACGAGAAACGTCACCACCATAACACTTAGCAGTTACGTCTTTACGCACAGGTTTAATGGTTTCGCGAGCAATAATTTTTGAACCAATAGCAGCTTGAATAGCAATTTCAAACTGTTGACGTGGGATAAGTTCTTTCAGTTTTTCACACATTCTACGACCAATTGTCACGGCGTTGTCGAAGTGGGTTAGGGTAGAAAGCGCGTCCACTGGCTCACCATTAAGCAGAATATCTAGTTTGATAAGGCGAGATGTTCTAAAGCCATTCATGTGATAGTCAAAAGAAGCATAACCCTTTGAAATAGATTTCAATTTGTCGTAGAAGTCGAACACAATTTCGCCCATTGGCATATCGTAGATAAGCTCAATACGGTTTGATGAAATGTATTCTTGTTTGATAAGTTCACCACGTTTGCCAAGGCAAAGTGTCATAATTTGACCAATGAAATCTGTTTTTGTGATAATAGAAGCACGGATATATGGTTCTTCCACGTGGTCTATTAGCATAATGTCTGGCATTCCAGATGGGTTGTGCACTTCTAGTACTTCGCCTTTTTTAGTGTATATTTTATAAGGTACGTTTGGCACGGTTGTGATAACGTCCATATTAAATTCGCGGTCCAGACGTTCTTGCACAATTTCCATGTGAAGCATACCCAAGAATCCGCAACGGAAACCAAAGCCAAGAGCAATAGAAGATTCTGCTTGGAAGGTAAGCGCAGCGTCGTTTAGTTGCAGTTTTTCTATAGATGCACGCAAGTCTTCAAAGTCGTCGGTATCAATAGGATATATACCTGCGAATACCATAGGTTTAACCTCTTCAAATCCATCAATCGCACTCTCGCAAGGGTTGTTTACGTGAGTAATGGTATCACCCACACGCACCTCTTTTGAATTCTTAATACCAGAGATAATATAACCCACATCACCGCACTTAAGTTCTTTTCTTGGTTCCATATCCAAACGAAGAACACCAATCTCATCTGCGTTATATTGTTTTCCTGTATTAACGAATTTTACAAGGTCGCCTGTATTAATGCATCCGTTCACTATTTTCATATAAGTGATAATGCCACGGAATGGATTGAATACAGAGTCGAAAATTAGACATTGAAGTGGAGCTTCAGGGTCGCCCTTTGGAGGTTTGATGCGTTCCACAATAGCGTCCAAGATTTCCATTACACCCATACCAGTTTTACCACTCGCACGAATAATCTCCTCTGGTTTGCAACCAAGAAGTTCTACAATTTGGTCTTCTACCTCTTCTGGCATAGCATTGTCCATATCCATTTTGTTCATGATAGGAATAATTTCCAAGTCATGCTCAATAGCCATATAAAGGTTTGAAATGGTTTGTGCTTGAATACCTTGAGTGGCATCTACAATAAGAAGTGCACCCTCGCAAGCTGCAATAGAACGTGAAACTTCGTATGCAAAGTCCACGTGTCCTGGGGTGTCAATAAGGTTTAGGGTGTATTTTTCGTTGTTGTAAGTGTAGTCCATTTGAATGGCATGACTCTTGATAGTGATGCCTCTCTCACGCTCCAAATCCATGTTGTCTAGCACCTGAGCTTGCATATCCTTTCCCACAACTGTGCGTGTCACCTCAAGCAAGCGGTCTGCCAGAGTACTCTTACCATGGTCAATATGGGCTATAATACAAAAGTTTCTTATATGTTTCATTAGTGTCTTTTAAATAAGGTACAAAGATAATAAAAAAAATCCGTATCTTTGTAGTCGAATTTTAAACTTTTTGAAACTATGAAATTTGATAAGAAATTACCTTTATTAGTGTTTCGATGTGTGGCCTTAGGATTGGGTTTAGGTACATTAACTTTACTTGGTATGGAGAAAATAGCTGTAAATGAGGCAGTTTATTTGTTGGCTTTGGCTGTAACTTGTTTAGCGGCTTGTAGCTTGGGTGAAAGTTCTGAGAAAGATAAAGAAAACAAGAAATAATTATGAGTTTTTTAGGCAATATACTTTGGATTATTTTCGGAGGTCTTGCGGTTGCATTAGAATATTTTGCTGCAGGCATTTCCTTGTGTTGCACCATTATAGGTATTCCGTTTGGTATACAAATGTTTAAATTGGGTCTAATGTCGTTATTCCCATTTGGTCAGCATGCTGTAGAACAACCTACTGGAACAGGTTGTATTTATAGCATATTTAATATAATATGGATGTTTACAGGTGGATTAGTGATAGCCTTTACTCATTTGCTCTTTGGAGTTCTGTTGTGTATCACTATTATAGGTATTCCTTTTGGAAAACAACACTTTAAACTAATGTCTTTGGCTCTGTGGCCTTTCGGCAAAACACTTGTTTAAAACATAAATGGAATTGTTCACAATTGAGCAATTCCATTTTTTTTATAGGATGAATTTGAGTATCAGATAAGCAAGTCTGCAATAAGAAAATATCTAAGTCCAACTGCTATCAAAAAAAGTGATAGTATTCATATACATTTGTCTGTGTTAAAAGTCCTTCCAGATGTAATTAATGCCGTTATCGGCAAGTTTTTGTATATTTGGTAGGAGAATTAAGTAATATAGTTTGCCGATAGTATGAAAAATATATTTCAGTGGCAATTTAATAGTTGCTTCCATTTGCGTTGTCTGTGGGTATAGAAACAATTTGCCCATAGGTAAACGAATATAGTTTTCCATCCCGCTTCAATTTCTACAATATCAGTATATTTTGTGCTGTTTTCGTTTATTTCTTCTAATGTAATCTTGTGATTCCAGATAGGAACGTGTGTGTTGCTTTCTTTGGTGTAGATTTCTTCTATGTCAAATTTAACTACATTTATTGTGTGGACTCCAAATGGAATAAAAGAGAATAGTTTAAAATAAAATTTAGAAGCGGTGTTTTCTTTCCATATTAGCTCTGTGCTTCCATCTGTTGGTGTAAACGTAGCGTAAGGGTAGGCTATGTGTTGTAATGTTTTTAATTTTTGTAGTTTTTCAAAAATTTCTTGTTTTGAGGCAGGAAATACAGAACTTTTGTTTACTGTTAGCATAGAATAAAAAATATATAAATTAAAAAAAAGAGAACCTCGTTTCTGAGATTCTCTCTGCGGTGCGGACGGGAGTCGAGCTCGCGCTCACGCGCAAGCTTAATCCGCGAGATAGTTTGATTTTTTTGTCGCGGGTTCAAGTCCCTAGATATATAAAACAAAAAAGAGTTCCGTTTGGAACTCTTTTCGCGGTGCGGACGGGACTCGAACCCGCGACCTCCGGCGTGACAGGCCGATATTCTAACCAACTGAACTACCGCACCAAGTTTGTTTTGCATTAGGTGTTTCCCTTAATTGCGATGCAAAGATATGATGATTTTTTGGTTCTTGCAAATTTTCTGAGAACTTTTTTTGCAAAAAAATGCATTTTAACTAAAAACTACGAAAAATTCGGGAAAATCTAGGAATTTTAGGGTGAAATGGGCGTTTTTGTAACTTAAAAAAATATTTTCAGAATTGATTTTACAGTTCATTTCTGCAAAATCTACACCAACTGTATCAAAAATTTTGTACACAGTTTCTTTCGCGCACCAACAAAGTAGGGCGAATTTTTGTTTTTCTGTGCATTCTTGCAGAGTTTTTAGCTCTTCTGGATGCATAAATTTTTCTGTTACCCTAAAAATTCTATCATTTTTATACTCTATATCCACCCCAACTGGCTCTATATTTTCACAGGCAGACTCGTTTCCCACAATTACTGCCACAAAATTTTTGGTATGAGAGATAGAAAAATTAATTCCGCTGCATATTGGCTTGCCAGATTCCTTATATTTTATCTCTACTTTTCGCCCAACAAGGGTCTCGAGCAAAAATCTAGACGTAATTCTTTCTTTCTTGCGAGTAGGGTTGGAAATTTCTGCCAATTCGTGGTCGTAATGGTGCTCGGTTAAGTCCATCATTTCTTCTAGAGTTTCGTCCATTCGCCAAATAATCAACTCAGAAGCTCCAATATATTCTCTAAATACAAGCATTAATTCCAGCGAGTAGTTTCCATAATTTTTACAATATCCTCTGTAATATAATTCACCACAGGGGCAATTGAATCCTTGTTTGGTCTATTATTAAAGTAAAGTGCACCGCGTAGGAAGTGGTTTACACTATCGGTAAGCACAAATTGCACAGAAGATGCTGTATTGCCTTTTATCTCATAAAGAATGCCGTAAGTTTTGTTTTCTGCATTCTCATAAAGTTGCTCGCTTATGGCATCAGCTTTGAAAGCGTGCTTGTAAACAAAGTTGCGAGAATCTTCTGATACTTCTCTAAAATTCTTATTTACAGCCTTATAACTAAAATAAATTCTAGCATTGTAGCGAGGATAAACAATATCAAACCATTCTTTGTCTTGCTTACTTGGAATGATCATAGACAAGTTTTTTGGATATTCAAAGCTATAAGGTAGGGTAGAATCGCTTCTAGAATATTCCTTCTCCTTCAAATCTATTCTGAAATATCCTTTTGGTTTGGGCGTATGCTTCAAGCAACTTGTGCTCAAGGCCAAAGTAAGCAATGCAAAAGCAATATAAAAAATACTTTTTTTCATTATTATCTTCTTAATAAAAGCAATGCTTCTTGGCGAGCATTAACGTCGTTGTTGAATTTACCTTTGAAACATGTGGTGCGAGTTTTTGCTCCTGGTTTCTTCACTCCACGTGCAGTCATGCAGCTGTGTTCGGCGTCGATAACAACGCCAACGTCCTCACTACCTGTGGCAAGTTGGATAATTTCTGCTATATCGGTGCCAATGCGTTCTTGAAGCTGAAGTCTTTGACCCACCATAGTGGCAATGCGTGCAATTTTGCTTAGTCCAATAATTTTATCGGTAGGACGATAAATAACAGAAACTTTCATATTGTACATAAGTGCCATGTGATGTTCGCAAAAACTAAAAATAGGAATATTTTTCACTATCACATAGTTTCCGTTAGAATCGAATAAATCTTCCTCTTCGTTGAAGGTTTTGGCATATTTTTCTGCAATTTCTGCATTGGTGTATCCAATACCTCTAAAAATTTCTTCGTACATACGTGCTACACGAATAGGAGTTTCTACAAGACCTTCGCGGTCTGGATTTTCTCCAATTTCTTTTAAAATCTCACGAATGTGATATGCAATTTTTTCTCTGTCCATATTATACTCCTCTTTTATTTTTATCCCAAATAAATTTGTGCATTTGTAGTTGAAGTTTTGCTCCGTTAAGTTTTTCTTTTTTCATAATTTCAACTAAGTTTTCTGGAGTGAAATTTTCAAAAACACAGCTCAAATACACCTGTGTGGTGTTTATTAGGTTGCTTTCTTTTATTATTTGTAAAGCTTTGTATGCGTCACTCTCCGATGAAATTACAAATTTGTATGCATCGTTTTTGTTCACATTTGCCAAATTTTTCAAACACATTGTATTTTCCATTCCGCTTTCTGGTAATTTATAGTCAACTACGAAATGTACTTTTTCAGAAACTCTATACTCACTTATATCCACACTTCCGTTTGTTTCTACGTGCACTTCTACTATTTTGGCAAGTTCTGTAAGTAGATTTTTTACATCGGTATGTATTAATGGTTCGCCACCAGTAAGGGTAACGTGTTCTATTTCGGTAGAGCGAACGTAATTCACAATTTCCTCAACAGAAAGTTCTTCAGTATGGCTATCGTAGGCTTGAGCATAGCAAGTGTCGCACCAAATGCATTTCAAATTGCATCCAGCAAGCCTAATGAAAACCGAAAGCCCTCCTGCACTTGGTCCTTCGCCATCAACTGATATAAATTTTTCTACTATTTTCATTGTTTATATATACAGCTATTCGTTGGTGTCTCAAACAATTCCACCTCCATAATAGGAAGTCCTTTTTCTTTAAGCATATTATATATGTGGCGAGACATTTCTTCTACTGTTGGTCTATATGGGACAAACAAAATTTCAAAAGAATCTAGTGTTTTTGCTAGTTCTTTGCCTCTTTCGTTGTCTTCAATTACTAGTTTGTGGTCGAAATATGTTTCAATTTCTCTAAGCACAGGTTTGATTATGCTGAAATCTTCCACCATACCACGTTTGTGACCTTCTTTGTGTAGGTCTTCTGCATAGAATTTTACAATTAGTCTGTATCTATGACCATGTATGTTTGCACATTTTCCTTCGTATCCTGTAAGGAAGTGTGCCATGTCAAATTGAATTTCGTTTTTAATTATAAACATGTTGTTTTGTATTAAAAAAAGTTCGTACTCTATAGGCATAAATACCAAAAAGTACGAACTTTAAGTCTTAAGCCTAGTTTTGTTTTACGACAGGATGGTCTAAATGAACTGTCGGTGCGTTTGTTGATTGTTTATTGTTAGTTTATTTCTGAGGCGTGACCGCCCGTGGTCTTTATTCTTTTAAATCAAGTTTAATTTGTAATTCATCCAATTGCGCTTGGTCCAGACGAGAAGGAGAACCCATCATTACATCACGACCAGCATTGTTTTTAGGGAATGCGATACAGTCTCGGATGCTGTCTAGTTCGGCAAATAATGAAACGTAACGGTCTAGACCATATGCTAAACCACCGTGAGGAGGAGCACCATATTTAAACGCATTCATTAAGAATCCGAATTGTTCGTTAGCTTTCTCAGGAGTAAATCCTAAGATTTCAAACATTTTTTGTTGAAGTTTGCTATCGAAAATACGAATAGAACCACCACCAACTTCTACACCATTGATAACCATATCGTATGCATTAGCACGTACGCGACCTGGGTCTGTGTCTAGATATTGAATGTCTTCTGGTTTTGGAGCTGTGAAAGGGTGGTGCATTGCGTAGAAACGCTGAGTTTCTTCATCCCATTCAAGAAGTGGGAAATCCACAACCCATAAGCAGCTATATTCGTTGGTTTTCATTAAACCAAGCCCGCGAGCCACTTCAAGACGTAGTTCGCAAAGTTGTTTACGAGTTTTGTTTGCATTGTCACCACTTAAAATAAGGATTAAGTCTCCTGGCTCTGCGTTCATTGCGGCTTTAAGTTCTTGAAGTTTTTCTTGTGTATAGAACTTGTCAACGCTAGATTTTACGTTGCCGTCTGCCTCAACACGAGCATAAACCATACCTTTTGCACCAATTTGAGGACGTTTTACAAAGTCTGTTAATGCATCAATTTGTTTACGTGTGTATGTTGCAGCACCTTTTGCACAAATACCACCTATATATTCTGCACTATCAAATACAGAGAAACCACAACCTTTAAGCACGTCCATAAGTTCTACAAAACGCATTTCAAAACGTGTGTCAGGTTTGTCGCTACCATAATATTTCATAGCATCGTGCCATGTCATACGTGGCATATCTGCTAGGTCGATACCTTTAATAGTTTTAAATAGGTGTTTGCTTAAGCCTTCAAACATTTGGATAACGTCTTCTTGCTCTACAAAAGACATTTCGCAGTCTATTTGAGTAAACTCTGGTTGACGGTCGGCACGAAGGTCTTCGTCGCGGAAACATTTCACAATTTGGAAATATCTGTCCATGCCAGATACCATAAGAAGTTGTTTAAATGTTTGAGGACTTTGAGGTAGGGCATAGAACTCACCTGGATTCATACGAGAAGGAACCACGAAGTCGCGAGCACCTTCTGGAGTAGAACCAATTAAAACAGGAGTTTCAATTTCAAGGAAACCATTGTCGTTTAGGTAACGACGTGTTTCAAATGCCATTTGATGACGAAGTTCTAGATTTTTACGTACTTTAGCACGACGCAAATCTAGGTATCTATATTTCATACGTAAGTCGTCGCCACCATCAGTTTCGTCTTCGATAGTGAATGGAGGTACTTCAGACGCATTAAGAATATTAAGTTCGTTTACTATAATTTCGATATCGCCAGTAGGGATATTTTTATTTTTGTTTGTACGTTCGTTTACAATACCTTTCACTTGCAAAACATACTCACGACCCACTTTAGATGCTTTTTCACAAAGTTCTGCATTGGTATCTTCTTCGAATACAAGTTGAGTGATGCCAAATCGGTCTCTAAGGTCGATAAAAACCATACCGCCCATTTTACGAGCTTTTTGCACCCAACCAGCTAATGTAACTTCTTGACCTACATTAGATAAGTTTAATTCTCCGCAGTTATTAGTTCTATACATAGTTTATAAAAAGTTTAAACACAAATAGACTGCAAATTTAATGTTTTTTATTATATAATAAGGTATAAACACACAAAATATAACACAAAAATTAAATAATTATTAGTAAAATTTTTCTTACTTTTGCGATACTTAATTTTACAATGCATGAAAAGAATAATTTCAATAGTTTTTGCGTCTGTTTTCCTATGTATTTCAACACTGGCTCAGTTTTCGTTTTCTGGGGTAGATAATATCATAGGTGTGGAGCAAGACAATATCGATACTGTTTTGGTGGCAGAAAAAGTGGATGGTCTTTTGCTAAAATATGAGGTAGAAGAACCTTCTACTATTAATTGGTACACATATACCAAAGATGCAGAGAAACTTTCGCTTGTTAAAACAGAGGAGAATGTAACAGAATCTACTTTTGAGGCTTTAAATGAACCTTCTATTGGCTATGCAGTAACTGTTAACGACGGCAGCAATTGTTGGGCATGGGTGTTTGACCACTCAAAACACAATTTAGAAATAGGGGAGATAACAGTGGCAACAGAGCTAGAAGACCGTTGTCATTTCTATCAATTAACCTTTGATATTCAGGCAGATAAATTTCTTTACGACACATTAGGTCACGATAGAGCAGCATTTGAAGTGGAACGTGAATTTACACTTTCATACGACTCAACTTATTATGCCGATGGTAGTTGGGCTACAGATAGCATTGCTTATTCAATACCATTAGTGTCAGATTATTCTGTACCATCTCCTTTAGCGTCAACAACTTATAAACTAATAGGGGATAATTTCTTACTAGAGTGGAATAAACCTTTGGTTTCAGAAACAGACCTTATTACTGCTTATGCAGTGCAAGTAGAAGGGGAAAACTCTGTAAGAGTGAGAGAAGAAGCTACAAATGAGAATAATAAAGATAATTCTACAGAGGTAAAACTTAGTGGTTCGGCACCTTTAAATATAGAGTTAATAAATCATGCTTCGCCAGCAGCGTTCTTTTACGATTGGTGTATTTCTAGAGACAAAGAGTTTAACTCTTGCTATATTAGTGCCTCTACAAGTGATTTTAGATATACATTTGAAGAACAAGGAACATATTATATTAAGTCTGAGGTAACCAATTCTCAAATGTCAGAAGATTCACTAGTGAATTGTTTGGCTACACAAACCATTATTATAGAGGTGCTTAACTCAAAACTTGATGTTCCAAACGTGTTCTCTCCAAATGGTGATGGCATAAATGATGAGTTTAAAGTAGCATATCAATCTCTTACTACTTTCCGTGCTCGAGTGTATAGCATTCACGGTAGATTACTTCATGAGTGGACAGACCCTGCCAAAGGGTGGGATGGTACAATTGGCGGAAATCCTGCAGCAGAAGGCACATATTTCTATATCATAGAAGCCACAGGCAACGATTACGACGAAGACGGCAAACAAATCAAGTACTTCAAAAAAGGCGACATCAACCTCTTGAGGTAATATAACAAAATCTAAAAAATTAGAGCTATTTGATTCAATCTCAAGTAGCTCTTTTTTTTACTCACATTTTTCTTCCCAAGGGCGGATGCATTTTTGGAGTTTTTCGCACCAAATGTAGCCCGCAGAAGGGATGCAACCATGCTCGTCGCGGTCGCCACCAAGTAGAGGACGATTTATAAGTGTGTCGGCTGCAATTTTAGAAGTAGTGTCTATTGTAGTAGGTTCTACGCTTTCTGCTACTTCTTTACTTGTACAACAAGCAAGTAGTGTAGAGGCAATTGCCAATGAAAATATTATCTTTTTCATAATGTTTCTGTAAATGTTTTAAGTTCGTCGTATAGGCGTTTTACAGGGAGTCCCATTACGTTGAAATATGAACCCACAATCTTTTCTATTCCTATATAACCAATCCATTCTTGCACACCGTATGAACCCGCCTTGTCAAATGGTTTGTACTTGTTTATATAGTATCTTATTTCTTCATCTGTAAGAGTGCTAAAGTGCACTTCTGTGCTAGAGTAGAACTCTACAGACTTTTCTTTTGAGAAAATACAAACAGCTGTAATCACCTCGTGAACACGTCCAGATAGTGATTTTATCATACAAAATGCTTCTTCTGTTTTTGGTTTGCCAATGATTTTATCATCAAGTATAACAACAGTATCTGCTGTTATGGCAATTGTTTTATCCTCCAAAAGAGGTTTGTATGCATCTGCTTTTGCTTTGCAGATATATTGTACTGCCTCTGCACCTTTAAGTTCTGCAGGAAAACTCTCGTCGGCATCCACAGTGCAAGTGCTAAACTCCACGTCAAGTCCTTTAAGCAATTCTCTGCGACGAGGCGATTGAGATGCAAGTGTAAGTTTATATCCTTTTAAATCAAGCATTTAGAATGTATGGAAAATTAACTATAAATAAATATCCAACAATGCCAGCATAAAGAGTACCAATAAGCATAATAAACTTAACAAAAGTGCTTATTTGTCTCCAATCTCTGCGTTTTTCTGCTTTACCCACCCAGAAAATCAAAATAATACATGGGATAAGAATGCCGAAAATATAGTATTTTATGCTGATATTGTCTGTCTCAAATGGGTTAAGGTAGAAACAGAAATAACCAACAACAAGTGTACTTATTAGTGTTACCAAAGTTAGTACTATTTTGGTGGTATTTACGCCCAAAACTATAGGTAGGCTATGGCATTCCATTTCTCTGTCGCCTTCAATGTCTTCTATATCTTTTACCACTTCTCTAATGAAAGTGAAAAGGAAGGCAAATAGTCCAAATGCTGCTAGCCAACCGTAAATTTCACTTAGTATGCTTGTGTTGTAGATAAGTGCTCCATATTTGTTTTCTAGGCTGATGGCAGCTAAATAGCCAACCGAAAATACAGAAAGGAATGAACATAGTGAAATAACTAGGTTGCCAAGAAGGAAAATTCTCTTGTAGCTAGAAGAATAGAACCAAAGCATACCAGAGATCACTGCAAATAGTATGGCAATGTTTAGTTTGCTCAGCAGTATAGCTAAAACAATGCCACAGATAATGCCTACGCCAAAACAAGTTTGAAATGCCCATCCTGCAGCATTGCGTGAAATCTTGTTGCCAACGATTACCTGTGTAGGTTTATTGATTTGGTCTATTTTTGTGTCGAAATAGTCGTTTACAATGTATCCACCTGCAGCAATAAATATGGTTGCCGCTAGAAGTAGTCCAAAGATTGGATATTCGTAGGGTAGGGCAATTGAATATTTTGCTAATATTGGTTTAAGTACACCAAAAAACATTAGTGTTTGTAAAACACCTAAGAATAATAAGTTTTTCCAACGAATTAATTGTAGCATAATTTTACCAAATTGTAGCTTCATCATCACGAAGCCAGTTGTCTTGAGCTTTTAATACTTGTTCTATTACATCGCGTGCGCAACCTTCGCCACCTTTGCAATGAGAAATATATTTTGATATTTCTTTTATTTCTGGAGCAGCATCGGCAGGGCAACATGGCACACCCACCATTTTCATTACTTTAAGGTCTGGAATATCGTCGCCCATATAAAGCACATTTTCTGGGTTTAGATTGTATTTTTCCATTAGTGCTTTAAATTCTACTATCTTGTTGTGACAACCCAAATAAATGTCGTCGTGAATGCCAAGTGCTGCAAATCTACTTGTCAAATACTCGGTGTTGGCACCTGTGATAATAGCAATCTTGTAACCAAGTTTACTTGCTAAATGTAGAGCATATCCGTCTTTTACATTGCCAGTACGCACTGGTAGTCCAGTGTCTGAATTTAGGTTCATAACATTTGAACTAAGCACGCCGTCTACGTCAAAAATAAAGACTTTAATATCTTTTAAAAGTTCCTTAAAGTTTTTCATCTTGGATGCTTTCTGTGATAAGTTTATATATCTGTTTTTCTCTTCCTTCTAGAGCGTTTAGTTGCTTTTCTATTACCTTGCTATCTCGTCTAATAGCAGGCCCAGTTTGTGCTTTTCGGGGTGGAATAGATTTGATTTTCTCTGTGGTTTCTGTAATAAGAGGAATCATATCTTCAAATGACAAACCTGCCTTTTCTAGTATCTCACTCGCTATGCTATATAGGTTGTTTGTAAAGTTACAAGCAAAAACTGCAGCCAAATGAACCTTTGCTCTATTCTCTGAGTTTACTAGTTTGGCACGAGTAGAAAAAGCATTTGCGAATAATAGTAATTTATTTTCGTTGATATTATTATTCGCTTCTATGTATAGTGGAATTTGACTAAAGTCAACTTCTTTTGCTTTTGAGAATGTTTGAAGAGGGTAGAATATACCAATATTAGAAGAGAAATCCTTTAAAATTTCCATAGAAACGCTACCTGCAGTATGAACTATAAGAGCATCGCTAGGTGGAGTAAATGTCCTCACAGCTTCTGTTATAGCATCGTCCTTTACGCTATAGATATAAAGGTCTGCATCGGTATTGAAATCTTCTTTTGAACAGGTAAAAGGAACGTCTAGTAGAGAGCCTAATTCTTTGGCAGATTTTTCTGTTCTACTTGCTATTTGCAAGATTTGGAATCCTGCATTTTTAATAGCTTTACTCAAGTGTGTAGCTACATTTCCAGCACCTACTATGACTACCTTTTTAATCATTAGAATTTACCTGTATGAATTTTTTCAAATTGAAGTTTATCTTCGTTGAATGGTTTACGTTCCATACCTTTGTAGCCAATACCAATGATGCATTCCACTGCATATTTTTCTGGTATACCTAGAAGTTCTTTGATGGTATCTTCTGCCATAGTGCCTTCTTCTATGCCTGCGCGTTTTCTTATTTGACACCAGCAACTACCAAGACCTAGATCTTCTACTGTAAGTTGAATATTGAATGCAGCTACTGAGCAGTCTTCTACCCAAACATCGCTTTTTTCTGTATCAGCTATAATTACAATAGAAAGTGGAGCTTCTGCCAAAAATGCACCGCCAAGTGGTTTGCATTTAGACATTTTCTCTTGCATTTCTTTATCTGTAACTACGATGAATTCCCATGGGTTAAGACTCTTGCCAGCAGGTGACATTAGAGCATTTCTTAGGATTGCATCTATTTTTTCTTGTTCTACAGCTTGTTCTGTAAATTTTCTGTGACTTCTGCGTACTTGCAGTAATTTATACATTGATTCCATATTATTTTAATACATTAAATAAATAAACTATTGATACACTAATGGCTTGATTGCTAGATGCTGAAAATTCATCCTTTTTACTAGCATGAAAAACGTCATTTAAACCAAAATGATAACGTGCTTCTAGTTGGAAAGCCCCGGCCTTTTGAGTCCTGAATTCAATACCCAAACCGCCAGTTATGCCGTAATCAAACCTATTTTCTATTTCTTTTGTTTGTTGTACACCTGCATTTGAAGTAAATGGAGATGTAGCAGCATCAGATACCATATATCTAATTTCAGGCCCTAAGTTGACAAAGAATTTGGTATTCTTTTTGCCAAAGTAAATATGGGCTAGGATAGGGTGCTCCAAATAATCAAATCTATGACTATATCTTTGTCCATCTACACTAGTTTCAGACCATCCTTGTTGACTATAATTAAGCTCTGTTTGAAAGCCAAAATATTTCATATTTACATATCTCAAGGTGAAACCGCCTTTATACCTCACATCAAAGTTTTGTGTAACACTTGGATTAAATGATACATGTGGCCATAGGTTAACACCTTGATTTGTACCAATATATAGTTCTGGCTTAATAAGTGTGTATTGTTGGCTGAAAGCCCATGTAAATGTAAATAGTAATATAAAACTTAGGACAACTTTGCGCATCTTATTCTATGATATTTAAGCCGTTTGAATCTATTTTTTGTAGAATAAAACCTAAGTTACTATATCCACCCATTCCCATTTTTTTGAATGAGAAATTCATTTGAATACCTTCTTCTTCTATATATTCAAGGTGTTTGTCAAATCTTTTTCCATATCTATTCATATTATTGATAAAGAAATTGAAAATGTCAAATCCAAATAGTGCATAGTTTGGAGTTTGCTGTACACCAGGAATACCAAATTTGTCTATAAACAGACTAAAGAAACGTTTTGATCTATTGCTATCATAATCTGTATAATAACTTGTAAAAGTATATACAGGAAGTGAATATATTTCATCTATTTGATAGCCACTCCATTCTGGGAAAGCAAAAATAGAAACATTTTTAGAAGTAATTAATTCCAACTGTTCGCCTAGTTTATTTATTAAAACTTCATTGCTACTTGGTGTTAGGAAGATTACTTCTTTTTCTGATTGAGCAGCAATAGAATCCACCTTTGCAGCTATTTTAAAGTCGTCTATAAAGGTATATTCTATTTCATTTCTCTTTAATTTAGGCAACAATAGGTCGGTAAAATCACTCTTGTTATAAGTAGTAAATGATTCTGTTTGAGAGATAATTACTAGTTTATCTTTGAATATTTCACAAAAATCGTCTGTTAATTCTGGATAAAGTTCCTTTTGTGGAGATACCACTTGGTATAGATATTTATTTGTATCTATAGTAGTGATATTAGATGAAAATGGAATTATAGTTTTAATTTTATTCTCAGCAGCAAATTTAGAAACATAAGCAACTTGACTTTGGTATGCTGGACCAATGATTAAATCCATTTGTTTAAGCATAGGGTTATTAAGCACAGAAGTGATTTGGCTATGTGTTTTACCTATGTCAAATGAATATAAATCAATATTAAATCCAAGTGAAGCTAATGAGTCTGCTGCTATAATACAACCTTTATAGAAATCTACAAAGCGGTCCATGCTCGCATCTCTTTTGCTAGCATCTAACATAAATGGGAGCAAAATTGCTACTTTAAAATCACCATTATAGTTTTTTGTGAATACATCGTCTATATCAAATTCCAATGTAGAATCCAATGTAGAATCCAATACAGTGTCTAGAGTGTCTGTTATTTGGCTTATAGTATCTACAGTAGTAGCAAGTGCTTCTTTTGCTAAAGCATTATATTTCTCTGTTTGCTCTTTAATTTTTTGTTCTTCAATTTTTTTAAGCTCTTTTTTAATAGCAACACTATCTGGAATATAAAGTTTGTCACCAATGCTTAATGTAGTAGCAGTAGGATTCACTTTTAGAATATCATCAACACTTACTTTATATTTTTTTGATAAACTATAAAGCGTATCTTTTGGACGAACTGTATAAGTTTTTACAGGAAAATCTGGTTTGGGATTTTCTTTTTCTTCAACTATGGTAGGGTTTTCTATTATAGGAATTTTAATAATTTGTCCCAATTGAAGCCCGCCTGCGGTGTTTGGATTGGCTTCAATTATCATGGTTTGAGGCACGCCAAAACGTTGGCTAATAGCATAATAGCCTTCACTTTTTTGAACTGTATATAAATAATATTCTTTACCATCTACACTTATTTTTGGGTAAGTCTTTGTGTTAGCATTAGCTACAAATAATGCTAATAGGCAAGAAAATATTAATAATATTTTTTTCATAATTGATTTAATAATGAATTTTTTCTGCAGATATATTTTCCAATTATATCAAATTCTAGGTTTACTATGGTACCTTCTTTGATATTTTTAAAGTTTGTATTTTCAAATGTGTATGGGATAATGCAAACTTGGAATGTGTTTTTTGTTGGATTACAAACAGTTAAACTCACACCATTTACAGTAACAGAACCTTTGTCTACAGTGAAATAACCTCTTTCTATCATTTCTTGAGAAGACTCATATTCAAATGTAAATATCCAGCTTCCGTTGTCGTCTTGCACATCTGTACATTTCGCAGTTTGATCCACGTGACCTTGCACAATATGACCATCTAGGCGTCCTTGCATTATCATGCTTCGCTCAATATTTACTAAGTCACCTTCTTTAAGCAGTCCTAAATTGCTACGATTTAGGGTCTCTTTCATTGCGGTAACTGTGTATGTGTTATCTTCTAGTTTAACCACTGTTAGGCAAACACCATTGTGTGCCACACTTTGATCTATTTTTAATTCATTTGCAAATGAACATGATAGGGTGAAGTGCATGTTGTCTAACTCATGCTCCACTTTTACCACTTTTGCTGTTTCTTCTACAATTCCTGAAAACATATTATTGATTGTTGATTGTTTACAAGTTTATAACTCCTCACTCCTAATTACGGACTACGTCCGTGATTTTGCTCACGCTCGGCAATGCTTAAGCAAGCTTATCATTGCTCTCGCTTACTCGCAAAATTCCTAACTCCTAACTACAGAGTGTACGCCATTTACGTTTTTAATCTTTTGTATGATGCGTTCTAGGCTTTCTAAATCCTTCACGGTAAGCACCAATTTTCCATCAAAACTACCAGCATCTGAATCAATGGAAATGGAACGCAAAGTTACCGAATTTTCTTTAGAAATCAAAGAACTAATATTTGTTATAACCCCTAAATCGTCTCTACCAGACACATATAGAGTGCAAATACTTTGTTCGTTAGACGACGCTTCCCATGCTGCGTTTACTATCCTATATCCAAATCTTGCCATCATTTGTGGGGCATTAGGGCAATTTTTTCTGTGGATCTTAATGCCCCCAGACACTCCGACAAAGCCAAAAATTTCGTCGCCATAGATAGGATTACAACATTTTGCCATGCTATATTGCACACCCTTGGTCTCATTGTTTATAATAAGAACGTCTTCTTTACTCAGTTTGTCATTGCCTTTATAAGACTCTGCACTAATATTTTCTGGAGCAGGTTCTTCTCTTTTATCAAAGTTTAGGTAACTGTCTTTAAATTCCAGTAGGTCCATTTCCTCTTTATTAATATCAATATAAAGTTCAGAAATGGTTTTATAACCCAATTTTTTTGATAAACGAGATAGTCTTGCTTCGTCAAATTCTATTTTCCAGTTTTTAAATCTTCTAAGCAGAATCTCTCTACCCATATTCGCCTCGTTGGTCTCAGTTTCCTTTATAACTTGACGAATTTTTTGTTTAGCCTTGCTTGTGGTGACTAGTTTCAACCAGTCGGCACGAGGTTTTTGGTTAGACGAAGTCAAAACTTCTATTTGGTCGCCGTTTTTAAGGACGTATGAAATGGTTACGTTCTTGTTGCCAAGTTTGCCGCCTATACATGTGCATCCAAGTTTGGTGTGGATAGAAAAAGCAAAGTCTAGTAGGGTGGCACCCTTGCGCAGTTTGTGCAAGTCGCCGTTTGGAGTGAACACAAACACTTCTTCGTCATAAAGATTAAGTTTGAATTCATCCATGTATTCCTCTGCTTTAAGATCTTGTGTTTCAAGTACATCACGCAGATTCTTTAGCCAAGTATCCATATTTGCTTCGCCCTGAATACCTTTGTACTTCCAGTGCGCGGCCATACCTTTTTCTGCCACTTCGTCCATTCTTTCTGTACGAATTTGTACTTCTACCCATTTGCCCTCTGGTCCCATTACTGTGGTGTGAAGAGACTCATAACCATTGGTTTTTGGAATAGAAAGCCAGTCTCTCAGACGTTTAGGGTTTGGTTGGTACATATCTGCCACTACAGAATAAACTTGCCAGCATTCTGCTTTCTCTTTTTCTAGTTCGCTATCTAGAATCACACGAATAGCAAAAAGGTCGTAGATACCCTCAAAGGCAGTATTTTGCTTTTTCATCTTGTTCCAAATACTATAAATAGATTTAGTTCTGCCTTTTATAGTAAATTTCAGACCAAGTGATTCCAATTTTTCTTTTAAAGGTGCAATGAAATGCTCAATGTACAAATCACGATCCTTTTTGGTTTCGCTCAGTTTTCTGGCAATATCCTTATAAATATCAGGGAATGTGTATTTTAAGGATAGGTCTTCCATTTCGGTCTTGATTTTGTAAAGACCCATACGGTGAGCCAGTGGAGCATAAAGATATGATGTTTCTTTAGAGATATTTTGTTGTGCTTCTACAGGTTTATCCTTTAGATTTCTCATAAAGTACAACCTTTCAGACAGCATAATAAAGATAACACGCACGTCTTCTGCTAGAGTTAAAAGCAGTTTTCTAAAGTTTTCGGTTTCCATGGTAGAAGTCTTACTATAAAGTTTTTTTACTCTAGTAAGTCCATTAAGCATTACCGAAATTTCTTCAGAAAAATCTGTCTTAACATTATCTATATTATATCTATTATGTTTTATAAGTGGAAATAAAACTACAGTACAAAGTGCCGCCTTGCTTAGTGACAATTCTTTTATGGCAATATATGCAATAGCCAAAGCAGAATTGAAATCTTCTGCCAATTCTTCACTATACTCAGCTTCACGATAAAGCTTGATAAGCTTATCTTTTTTCTCTTGAGGAAGAAATTCTCTGCTTTCTTCTATCAAGATTTTGTAATTATTATACCACTTAGCTATTTTCATTCTTGTGAAATTATAATTTGATAACTATTTTGTGTAGAGGCAATTGAAGAATACACAAATGGTAAAAAGTCTTCATAAAAATCTGTAGGGAAGTAATAATCTACACAGAATTTTGCCTTCTTGTCATCGAAATAAATCACACGAATAAGTGTTTTATAGGTGTTTGACATTGTAATTTCTTCTACACGAGGAAATTCGTTAGATTTATATCTTCTTTTCTCTACACTGTCCCAATAATTTTGGGCGTTATAGGTTTGTTTGTAAAAATCTAGTTCGTTTTCTGTTTTTTCTGCAGGAATGTGTCTCATATCATAGATAGAAACATTTGCATTACTCAGAACTGTATCTACATACAATTTGGTCAATATTCTCTCAAATGGAGCTTCCAATTTACTGATATTTGCAATAGAATCTACAAAGTTTTGACTTACTGCTTTAAATCCTACAGGCATTCTGTAAGAGATCTGTAACTCACCTAGGTTTTCAACTTCAGATACCAAACCTTCTTCCATTTCAAAATCTCTATTGCTTATACACGATGTAAATAGGGCAAGAGCTAATAAAATTATTATGTTTCTCATTCTTGATAATATATTCGTTTTACACGTTTTGATATGCTTGTTAAAATCTCGTATGGAATGGTATTGGTCTTTTGGGCAAGCTCAGAGATACTTGGTTCTGTACCAAAAATTGTTACCATATCACCCTCATTTACATTTTCAATATCTGTGATGTCTATCATACACACGTCCATGCAAATATTTCCTACAAATGGGGCTTTTTTGCTGTTTATCATTACATAACCATTGCCATTACCAAATGCTCGGCTTAGTCCGTCGGCATAGCCTATTGGAATAGCCGCAATGCGCGATGCTTTGTTTAATTTTCCTTTTCTATTATAACCAACAGTTTCTTCTGCTCCCAATTCTTTGATTTGAAGAATGCGAGTTTTTAGTGTTGCTACAGGGCGGATAGGAGAGTTTTCGTCAATTCCTATTCCATAAAGTCCAATGCCCATTCTCACCATCTCCATTTGATATTCTGAGAAACGTTGAATGCCAGATGTATTCAAAATATGGCGTAAGAATGTGATATTCAACTCGTTTTGTAATTTATCAGTTATTCTCTTAAATGTTTCTATTTGTTTAAGAGTAAATTCATCTTCATTTTTATCCTCCGCTGCTACCAAATGTGAAAATGCAGATTCTACTTTTAGGCTTTTGTTGTTTTTCAAGAAATCTATAAGTGAGTCAATTTCTTTTTCTTCAAAACCAAGTCTGTGCATTCCAGTATCTATCTTTATGTGGATAGGGAAGTTGTTAATGCCTTCATTCTCTGTGTAATTGGCAAAGCTCTTTAAGAGCTTGAAACTATAAATTTCTGGTTCCAACCTATATTTTATCATTAAATCAAAAGTATTTAACTCTGGATTCATAATAATAATAGGTGTTTTGATACCAGCTTTTCTAAGTTCTACACCTTCGTCTGCTACTGCTACACCAAAATAATCACAATTGTAATGGCTAAGTGTTTGGCCCACGGCCAATGCTCCACATCCGTATGCATCAGCTTTTATCATGGCCACAGCCTTGGTGTCGTTTTTAAGGAATGAACGTAAATGTTTAAAATTATCCACTAGAGCAGATAGATTTACTTCCATTATGGTTTCGTGGCTCTTTGCAGAAAGGTAATTTGTAATCTTTTCAAACTCAAATTTTCTAGCACCTTTAATTAATATGATTTCATTAATAAAGGTAGGTTGAGCATTAATTAGGTCTATAGTTCTTTCATAAAAAGTACTAGTAGAAGGGAAAAGATTTTTGTAATTACTTATTTCTCCGACTCCAATAAACCTGTCTATACCTTTTTCTTTGATTAGGTCTGCCACGGCAGAATACAAACTCTTGTCGTCTGTGCCTGTTTGGGCAATATCAGATAAAATAAGTGTTTTGCTAAGGCCTGTGTTTTTACTTTGTGAATTCAAGAAATCTATCGCAATAGAAAGTCCACCTAAATCTGAATTGTAAGAGTCGTTAATAAGTGTACAATTGTTTATACCTTGTTTTAGTTCCAAACGCATTGCCACAGGCTCCAGCGATTCTGTTTTTAGGTCGCTAATGCTCAAGAATACACAACAAATAATAGCATTGAGAGCATTTTCAACAGAAGCATCGTCTGTAAATGGAATTTTATATTCGTAACTTCTATTATTATATTCAAATTTGACAATACTATCGTTACCTTCGGTGATTTTACTTACATTTATAACTGCTTTTTTGTCATTTATTCCCCATGTAATCAGTTGTGTAAGTTTTTTCTCAAAGTATTTTTCAATACCATATTTACTAGGGCAAATAACAGTGTCGGCTGTATAAAATAGTTTGATTTTTTCTTCTATTTTTTCATCTATTGAGTGAAAACCAGCATTATGGGCATTGCCAATATTTGTGATAATACCAATTTTTGGTTTAATTATCATAGCAAGGCGTTCCATCTCGTTAGTTTGAGAAATACCTGCCTCGAATATACCTAAATTATGTTCTTTATTTAGGTTTAGCACAGAAAGAGGTACACCTATTTGTGAGTTGTAACTCTTTGGGCTACGACAACAATTAAATTTGTCTTTTAGTAGTTGGTAAAGCCATTCTTTCACAATGGTTTTGCCGTTGCTACCTGTCACGCCAATAATAGGGAAACGGAAAAGTTCTGCTTGGCTAGTAAAATTGTCTCTATGATACATAGCCAATGCTTGAAGGGCTTTTAATGTATTATCAACAAGGAAAAAATTGGCCTCAAAATCGTTGTATTTTTCGTCCCAAATAGAAATAAGGAAATTTTTTACTCCTTGTTTGTATAAATCTTCCACATATTTATGTCCGCTACCAGTATTGGTTTCTAGAGCCACAAAAAGGGTAGTGTCAATAAAAGAAACTTGTCTGCTATCGGTCAAACAGTGTTCTATATTGCATTCAGGAAGGTTTATAATAGACTTGCTAACAAGAAAATTATTAGAGTCTAATATATTTTTTATCTCGTTTACAGAGTATCTCATTTTGCTTTTTCTTTAAGTTTTTCAGAAAGAATTTCCTCAAATTTCAAACCTGTAAGTTTGGTTATTTTCTTAAATACATAATAAATAGCCACAAACATTACTGCTGTACTAGGCAGTGCAATAGCAGGGTAACTTAGTGCAGTAAGAGTGCCCAATTCTTCGTTGAACGCAGCTGTGCCAGCAGGACTAACTACTATATATTTGGTTAAAAAGAAATTTAATGTAGCCGAAAGTAGGAAAGAGGCTGCTACCATAAATGTAGATTTAACCAATATTCTTTCTATTTCAAATACATTGTTATTTTCTTTTAGTTTTTCATCTATTAGTTTTAAATCAAGTAATTCTTCGTTAAAAATAAGTTTCTTTACTAGAGGATAAGGTGTTTTAAGTGAGACGATTACGGCAATGCCAATAAGTAGTGGCACTGCGGCTTCCTTTATGGCTAGCCATTCTGTAGGGAACTCAAATACACCAATTATACCTGTCAAAAATATACTTACAAAGCCCAATATGGCAATAAAACCAGTTTCTTTTCTTACTACCAAATTATAAATGGCATAGCCAATAGGTAGGGCTAGAGCCACTAAAAATCCAGGAAGCACACCTAGATATTCTTCTGTACTAAATTTTGAAAGTATAATTGCTGGTATTACTATACTTACAAGCAAACTTACTAAAGGAGATTCTTTTTTCTTTTCCACGTTTTTATTCCTTATATTTCTTTGTCCAATTTTCTTTATTTGTCTTAATTTTTTCTAGAAGCGACAGATATTCGCCACTTTCTGGATTTGAAGGGCGATGTTTTTCTGTTCTTACTATTTTTTCATACTCCTTAATACCGTCTATGGTTTTGTCAGAAAAATATGTGTCAGAAAATCTTTCCCAAATATAATCAACGGCAAGTGAGGTAGGGTGAGCCATATCTTCTGCAAAAAACCTGTAATCTCTGAGTTCATCAAGTACAATTTCGTACGAAGGGAAGTATTCACAGTTCTCAAATTCTTCCACAAGTTTATCTACAGCGAGTAGTAATCTGCTTTTGCTCAATTGGTTTTCGTGTGCTCCGTCCTTTAAATGACGAACAGGACTCACGGTGAAAATAATTCGAGTTGGAGTTTGGCAAATAGGTCTTAATACCTCGATGATTTCCTCCATATCCATTGCTCTGCGAGTGAAGTCCGAAGCCAAACTATGATGACAATTTGCTACTATTTCGCCAGTTTTGTTTAACTGATACACCCAACTAGTGCCAAGAGTGACAATGATTATTGGGTCTTTTGAATTTAGAATTTCATTGGCAACGCCAATGGTTTTATTCATTTGCTCTAGGGCAGTATCTTTATCGGCACTTGAATAACTGCTATGAAAAGCATAACTATTCCATTTGTCTTTTTGGAAGAACAGACTTTCTGATTCTATAATTTGCTTTTCTGTAATAAGTTTAAATGAATTTGCCACAGAATACGGATTGTAAATAGCTCCAAAAGGGTGCATGGCTTCAAAACCACCTTCTGCAAATTTTACTTGCATATTTAGGGCAAAGCACGAACCTAGCAGAAGAATCTTTTGGCTATGATTTATCTTCTGTGGAGATTTTTTTATTTGTATTTCTGTTCTGAAGTTCATTAATCAAATATTTTTAAAAGCTCGTCTAGGTTTGGAGTTAAAATAATCTCGATACGGCGATTTGCTTTGCGAGCTTCTTTTGTGTCTGCAGTGTCGATAGGACAATATTCGCCTCTACCGCTTGCACTCACTTTTGCAGGGTCTATATCTTTGTTTTCTAACAATATTCTCACAATAGAAGTGGCACGTTTTACACTTAAGTCCCAGTTGTCTAATACGTTGCCATTGCCCGCGAATGGAACATTATCTGTATGACCTTCCACTACAATATCTACGTCTTTGGTAGTTGCAAGCACTTTAGAAAGTTCTCTAATAGCCTTTGCACCTTTTGTGTCAACCACCCAACGACCAGATTGGAAAAGTAGTTTTTCGTCCATAGAAACATAAACTTTACCATCTTTTGAGCTTACCTTCAAACCTTCTGCCTCAAATGGAGCAAGTGCTTTGACTACTTTGTCTTTAAGTGAGTTAAGGTGAGTATCACGTTCTTCCAATAGTTTGGTTAGCTCTGTTATTTTGGCATTTCTATCTTCTAGCTCTTGTTGTTTTTCTTTTAATGCTCTTTCTGCTTTAAACAATGCGTCTTCACGATTGATTAATTCAGATTGAAGTGCTTGTATTTCTTCTAGCATTTTTTGAATTTCGTCTTTTGTCTTAGAACTTTTCAATTTTTCTAGAAGATTTTGATTTTGTTCATGCATATTGTTGCAATCTTCTACCACACGTTGCAATTCTTTTGAAAGTCTTGTGGTATCTTCTTCTATTTGTTCTTTTTCTTTGATAAGTTTAGAAAGTTTTGTTTCTAAATCTTGTATTTTGGCTTTTGCCTTATTCAGTTCTTTGTCGCACTCTTGCGCTTGAGCGTACAAATTAGCTTCGCTTTCTAATACTTCATTATATTTTGCTTGTGTCACACAAGATGAGGCTAATATGCCTGCGCAGAATAAATAAATTAATTTTTTCATTTTATAGAATTGATATTTAATTTTTTTTTAACTCCTAATTAGGTTATTCCATCCTACAAAATTAGTAAAATGCTCTAAAAATATCAATTAATAATATACTAATTTATGTTATTTAAGAATTTATTGTGTATTTTTGTAGTCAAATGTAAATTTATGGCAGATAAATACCCTATATTATCCACTATTAATTATCCATCAGAACTAAGGAAGCTTGATAAAAAACTTCTTAAGCCATTGTGTCAGGAAATAAGAACATTCATTATTGAACAACTTGCAAACAATCCTGGGCACTTGGCTTCTAGCCTTGGTGTGGTGGAACTTACTGTGGCATTACATTATGTATTTGATACTCCAGAAGACCGTATTGTTTGGGACGTAGGTCACCAAGCATACGGACACAAAATACTTACAGGCAGACGCGAAAAATTCTCTACAAACAGAAAATTTAAGGGACTTTCTGGTTTCCCTTCACCTAAAGAAAGTGAGTATGATGCTTTTGTGGCAGGTCATGCTTCAAACTCTATTTCAGCTGCATTAGGTATGGCTATTGGTAGTGAAAAACTTGATAATAAAAGAAAAATTGTAGCTGTGATTGGTGACGGTTCTATGACCGGCGGACTTGCTTTTGAAGGTCTTAACAATGCCTGTGTAAACCCTAATAATCTGCTAGTTATCCTAAACGATAACAATATGGCCATCGACAATGCAGTAGGTGGACTTAGTGAATATCTTACCGATATTACATCATCTGCTTGGTATAATAATTTACGTTTTAGAACTTACCATTTCTTTAAGAAAATAGGGCTGATGAAAACTTCCACTCGCAACCGTATGGTTAGGTTTGGAAATCACCTTAAAACAGCTCTTACTGGTGCTTCTAATATCTTTGAAGGCTTGAATATCAGATATTTTGGTCAACTTGATGGTCATAATATCGACCAACTTGTGAAAACATTAACCGATATCAAAAATTTTGAAGGTCCTCGTGTTCTTCACATTAAAACGGTAAAAGGAAAAGGCTTTGCTCCAGCAGAAAATTCTGCTACAATTTGGCATGCTCCGGGTTATTTTAACCCAGATACAGGCGAAAGAATCAAGAGTAAAAACTCTGGAGCGTCACTTTATCAAGATGTTTTCGGTGAAACACTTTTAGATCTTGCAAAAGAAAATGAAAAGATTGTAGGTGTCACTCCTGCTATGCCAACTGGTTGTTCTATGAACATTATGATGAAGGAAATGCCAGATAGAGTGTTCGACGTGGGTATTGCTGAAGCACATGCTGTAACATTCTCTGCAGGTATGGCAAAAGAGGGATTGATGCCTTTCTGTAATATCTATTCTTCGTTTATGCAACGTGCATACGACCAAATTATCCACGACGTGGCCCTGCAAAACTTAAATATGGTTTTATGTCTTGATAGAGCTGGTCTTGTGGGAGCAGATGGTCCTACACACCATGGTGCATTTGATATGTCATATCTACGTTGTGTCCCAAATCTTACAATTGCTTCTCCGCTTAACGAACTAGAACTGAGAAACTTAATGTATACGGCTCAAAAAGAAGGCAAAGGTACATTTGTAATTCGTTATCCTCGTGGAGCAGGTGAGGGAGTAGAATGGAAGGGCGTGCCAATGACAGAAATACCAGTGGGCAAGGGCGTAGAACTTAAAAAAGGTAATAAGGTTGCTGTGCTTAGTGTTGGTCCTATTGGCAATACAGTTATGAAAGCCGTTGAAAGTCTAGGTGCTGCTGCTTCTGCTGTGGGTGTTTATGATATGCGCTTTATTAAGCCTCTTGATACAGCACTTCTAGATGAAGTGTTCAAAAATTATAAGTCTATTGTTACAGTAGAAGATGGTGCGCTTAAGGGTGGATTTGGTTCTGCTGTGCTTGAATATATGGCAGATAGTGGCTATTCACTTCCTGTGAAACGCATTGGCATACCAGATAACTTTGTAGAACACGGCACCCCAGCCGAACTGTATAATATGTTGGGCATGGATTCTCAAGGAATCGCAGGTGTTTTAAAACTCCTAACTCCTAACTCCTAACTCCTAACTGATGCCGAAGGTAATTTACAGAATAGGGAAAAAATTCCGAAAGGCGATGAAGGACTATGGTCTTATCGACGATGGCGATAAGGTGCTGATAGGTCTTTCTGGCGGTAAGGATTCTATGGCTTTGGTGGAGTTCTTGGCGGAGCGCTCTAGGGTTTTTAAACCTCGTTTTTCTGTAATTGCTGCGCACGTTAGCATGGAAAATGTTCCATATCAAGCAGATATTGAATATTTAAAACAGTATTGTGAGAGTTTTGGCGTGCCATTTTACCATGTAACTACAAGTTTCAATCCAGATACTGATAATAGAAAATCTCCTTGTTTTCTTTGCTCATGGAATAGACGAAAAAAACTTTTCGACCTAGCAAAAGAACTTGGTTGCACAAAAATAGCACTTGGACATCACCAAGACGATATTCTTTCCACACTACTTATGAACCTTACATTTCAAGGTTCGTTTGCAACAATGCCGCCTAGGTTATATATGAACAAGGTGGATGTAGATATTATTCGTCCGCTTTGTTTAGTGCCAGAGGCAGACCTTGTGGAGTATGCTGAGCTAAGAGAAATTAAAAAACAAATAAAAAATTGCCCTTATGAGCAGTCTTCGTTTCGTCATGATATGAGGGAAGTAATGCAGCTTCTAGAAAAAATGAATCCCGAAGCAAGACACAGTCTTTGGGGAGCAATGACAAATGTACAAAACGAATATTTACCTAAGAAAATAGAATGAGTGAATTTTTAACTTTAGAGGAAAACATCGTTAAGATGTTGAAAACAGTGTTTGACCCAGAAATCGCTGTTAATATTTACGATTTAGGACTTATATACAAAATAGATGTGAACGACAACAATGATGTTCACATTGATATGACACTTACAGCGCCTTCTTGTCCAATGGCAGACTTCATTCTTGAAGACGTGAAACAAAAAATCGAATCAATAGAAGGGGTAGGTAAAGTAGAAATTGAACTTGTCTTTGAACCTGTCTGGGACCGCGACATGATGACCGAAGAAGCCAAACTAGAACTCGGTTTCTTGTAAAGCACCTCTTTCTATTTCCATTATTTCTAGGTTGGAGAATTTGCCGTTGTCTATGCAGAAACGGATTAATGTACGCACCTTGTGGAAACCATAAATTCCGGCGGCACCGGGGTTGATATGAAGAAGATTTAATGTCTTGTCATACATTACTTTAAGTATGTGCGAATGGCCAGAAATAAAAAGTTTTATATTATTGCTTCGCAATTGCTGAATAATGCCAGGAGCATATTTGCCTGGATACCCTCCAATATGTGTTAATAATACATCCACACCCTCTATATTAAATATTAAAGTTTTTGGAAGCATTACCCTTAGAGGGTGACCGTCTATATTCCCGTAAACTGCACGAACGGGTTTTAATTCAGAAAGTTTATTGTAGATTTCGAGCGAACCTATATCACCTGCGTGCCAGATTTCATCGCAGTCAGAAAAAAAACGTGCGTATCGGTCGTCCCAATACGCATGTGTATCTGATATAAGTCCTATCTTTTTTATTTTGAAGATTTTTTATCGTTGTTTGCAGGAGCTGCAGGAGCTTCAGTAGCAGATTTTTTAAGGTCTTCACCCATAATGCAAGTACCGTTGAATTCTGCTTTTTGTTCTATTTCTAGAATATTAGTTTGAATTTTTCCTCTTATTTTACCAGTAGATTTAAGTGAAAGAGTATCTTTTGCTTTTACTTCACCTTCCACACTTCCCATAATATCAACATTGACTGCATCGATAGTTCCAATTAGTTTACCTTCGTTGCCAATAATGATTCTACCTTCTGATTTGATTTCACCTTCTACAGTGCCATCAATACGAAAATCACCTTTGGTTATGATTTCACCTTTTACTATAGTGTCTTTTGCTATTACGTTATGTGAAGTATTTAAGATTTCTGGTTTAGCCATAGTATTAAGTATTTGTTGGTTAAAATTTAAAGAAAAAAAGGAAAGGCGATCTGCATCGCACCGCTCAACCAATGTACCCTTGCTGCGGTCAAGCCCTGGGGGATTAAAAGGGAGCTGGTCGTGCAGAACCTTTCCGAGCACAAAGGTATATTTTTTATATGAGATTCCAAAATTTTTAATTGAAAATATATTAATTTTTTTACTCTGAAAATATTATTTCCCAACTTTCGTACACTTAAACATCTAATAAAAAATAAACATTGATTAATATTTGCAAATGCGCATATAAATCACTAATTTTGTGAAAATTTTTAAGAATTCTTTTATTTTAAACCATGAACGATATAAAATTATTGAACAGAGCTGCGGATAATATTCGTATTTTGTCTGCTGCAATGGTAGAGAAAGCGAAGTCTGGTCACCCTGGAGGCGCAATGGGCGGTGCCGACTTTATTAATGTGTTGTATTCTGAGTTTCTTACTTTCGATCCAGATAGACCAACTTGGGAAAACCGCGACCGTTTCTTCCTAGACCCAGGTCACATGTCACCAATGTTGTATTCTCAACTTGCGTTGATAGGAAACTTAAATATGGATGATATTCGTTCATTCCGTCAATGGGGAAGTCGCACACCAGGTCACCCAGAGGTAAACTTTGAGTTAGGTGTAGAAAATACATCTGGTCCTCTAGGTCAAGGTCATACAATGGCTGTGGGTGCTGCTATTGCAGAACGTTTCTTAGCAGCTCGCTTTGGTGAATGGACTAACCACAAAATTTATACTTTCATTTCAGACGGAGGTATTCAAGAAGAAATCTCTCAAGGTGCAGGTCGTATTGCAGGTCTTTTAGGTTTAAGCAACCTTATTATGTATTACGATTCAAATGATGTTCAACTTTCTACTTTCGTAAACGAAGTAACATCAGAAGATACCGCAATGAAATATCAAGCATGGGGCTGGAACGTTATTACTATCAATGGTAATGACGCTGCAGAAATTCGTGCTGCTCTTAAAAATGCAAATGAAGAAACTGAGCGTCCAACACTTATTATAGGTAAAACTATTATGGGTAAAGGTGCTATGGGTCCTAACGGTGAAAGCTTTGAAAACAAAGTTTCTACTCACGGTCAACCTCTTGGTGCTGCAGGTGCTTCAATTGCAAACACAATTACAAACCTTGGTGGTGATGCAGAAAATCCATTCGTGATTTTCCCAGAAGTGGCTGAAATGTACGAAAATCGTAAAAACGAACTTCGCAAAATTGTAGCAGCTCGTCATGCAGAACAAGCAGAGTGGGAAGCAGCAAATCCAGAACTTGCTAAAAAATTCCACGATTTCTACAACAAAAATCTTCCTGATATAGATTATGCAGCTATTGAACAAAAAGCTGACCAAGCAACACGTTCAGCATCTGGTTCAATGCTTGCTTTATTCTCTGAAAAAATTGAAAATATGGTAGTTTCTTCTGCCGACCTTTCAAACTCAGACAAAACAGAAGGATTCTTAAAAAATAGCAAACCATTCAAAAAAGGCGACTTCTCTGGTGGATTCTTACACGCAGGTGTTAGTGAGCTTACAATGGCTTGTATTATGAACGGTATGGCACTACACGGTGGTATCATCCCAGTTTGCGGTACATTCTTTGTGTTCTCAGACTATATGAAACCAGCATTCCGTATGTCTGCTCTTATGCGTCAACAAGTAATTTATGTATGGACACACGATGCATTCCGCGTGGGTGAAGATGGTCCTACACACCAACCAGTGGAACATGAATTACAAGTTCGTTTAATGGAGTCACTTAAAAACCATAAAGGTAAAAACTCTATGCTTGTGCTTCGTCCTGCAGACGTAGACGAAACTACAGTAGCATGGAAAATGGCTCTTGAAAACCAAGATACTCCAACTGCACTTATTCTTTCTCGTCAAAACGTGAAGAACCTTCCACGCAAAGAAAGCAAATACAATGAAGCTTTAGGTGCAACAAAAGGTGCTTACATTGTGAAAGATTGCGCAGGAACAGCAGATGTAATTCTTCTAGCAAGTGGTTCTGAAGTTTCTACTTTAGTTGCTGCAACCGAACTTCTAGAGTCTCGTGCAAACTTAAATGTACGTATCGTATCTGTGCCAAGTGAAGGTTTATTCTTCTCACAACCAGAAAGTTACATCCGTAGCGTGATAGATTACAACTTACCAATCTTTGGTCTTACAGCAGGTCTTCCACTAAGCATGCAACGTCTTGTTGGTCTTAAAGGCAAAGTATTTGGTCTAGACCACTTCGGAGACTCTGCACCATACACAGTACTTGATGAAAAATTTGGTTTCAATGCTGAAAACATTTACAATCAAGTAATGGAATACTTATCTACACAAAAGTAAATGAGTTTAACAACTATAATTTTACTATCAATTGCTCTGGCTATGGACTGTTTCGCAGTTTCAATAAGCCAGAGCGCTTGTTTTAAGCGCCCTCATTGGAGAAAATGGTTGTTTATGGCTGTGTCTTTTGGGTTATTCCAAGGTGCTATGCCTCTATTAGGTTACTATGTAATGCAACTATTTTCTGATATTATTACTTCATACGATCACTGGTTGGCGTTTATTATTTTAGGCTTTTTAGGAGCTAGAATGATAAAAGAAGACTTGGTAAATGATGAAAAGGACGAGGCAGATGAGTGTGTTTGTCGTTTGAAATACAAAAAAATACTTGTGCTTGCTGTTGCTACTAGCATTGATGCACTTGCCACAGGAGTGGTGTTTTTGCCATGTCCAGAAAGGCTACTATTAGGTGTCAGCTGCATAGCTTTAGTAAGTTTTGTACTTTCACTGATAGGTACTCAAATAGGTTTTTATATAGGTAAGCGCTTTTCGTTTAAGTGGGGTGTATTGGGAGGTGTTATTTTAATACTGATAGGCACAAAAATATTGATAGAACATACTTGTTTTTAATAAAAAAGTTGTATCTTTGTGCGTCCAAAAAGACTTCGTAGCTCAGTTGGTAGAGCAATTGACTCTTAATCAATGGGTCGAGGGTTCGAGCCCCTCCGAGGTCACAAAAAAAGAGCAGCAACGCTGCTCTTTTTTTGTGGTACTATATCCTAATTCCTAATTGTTTGGCTTTAACCCACAACTCCTCCATCTCCTCAAGTGTCATTTCCTTAAGAAATTTTCCTTGCTCTTTGGCCTTTTCTTCCATGTAATTGAAGCGATTTATAAACTTCTGATTGGTGCGTTCAAGAGCATTTTCTGGGTTTACACCGTATAGTCGAGCAGCATTTATGATGCTAAACATTAGGTCTCCAAACTCTTTTTCAAGGTCTAAAGTAGGAGAGTCGGAACGCATTTCTGCTTCCACCTCAGCAACTTCTTCTTTTACTTTTTCCCAAACATCGGCTTTATCTTTCCAGTCGAAACCAGCACTTCTAGCCTTATCTTGTATTCTCCAAGCCTTTATCAAACTAGGTAGAGATTTTGGCACACCGCCCAAAGTTGTCTTGTTTTTACCTTCGCGTAGCTTCAAAATTGCCCATGAACGCTCCACCTCTTCTGAATTTTTCGCCTCAGCAGAGCTAAAAATGTGAGGATGGCGGTATATTAACTTGTCACACAGAGAGTTACACACATTTTCAATGTTAAACTTATTTTGCTCTTCTGCGATTTTTGAGTAAAACAAGATATGAAGTAGCACATCACCTAGTTCTATTTTCAATTCTTCGTCGTTTTCGGCGATAATAGCGTCTGTTAGTTCGTAACATTCTTCTATAGTAAGAGGGCGTAGCGATTCATTTGTTTGCTTTCTGTCCCATGGACATTCTTTACGTAGTCTGTCTAGCACCTCTAGGGTTCTCTTAAATGCTTCAAGTTTCTTTTCCATGCTGAAATTTTATGTTCTTATATAATAAGGTGTAATTTTTACCACAATCACAAAGTTAGCAAAATTTTACAAGAATAGGAGATGGGGAGTAAAAATTGACATAAAAATAAGATGCAAATTTTACAATGTTGAGAAATTCATGAAAAATAGGGTGGGAATTTAGTTTACAGATGTTGGGTAATTCTCAATACTTTTGTAAATTTGTTGTAAAATAGAATCAAATTACAATTGTAATATGTAAATTTTAAGTGTAATATTTTACATTAAACAACAATCAATATATAAAACTACATTTGTGTTTTTACATAATTATATTGTAAATAGAAT
>JAZOMZ010000010.1:0-2393 GCA_045654205.1 Candidatus Enterocola sp.
ATGTAAACGGATTTACGCTTAAGGGTAAATCTGTTTACAATTCTATATAATGACTTTGTAAATGCAAAACGTTGTATTTTTGCACTTTATGTGTATTGTATTTTAGCGAACAATTGATGATTTTTGGCAGGTTTTATGAAATTCCTTTCACTTTTTTTCTACCAACCTGGTGGATTTTTCTGATGTTTCTTTCTCAACTTTGCTTTTAAAACTACTCTTCATTGCTCAGGAGTGCATCCAACTGCGTCTGTAACTCTTCACGTTTTGGCAAGTATAGTTGATACTTTGCCGCAAACAACTGATTGGTGATACCTTGCAGTGCATATTCCATTAGCAATTCATCTTTTCTCGCTCCAAGCACAATGCCTATCGGTGGGTTATCATCTGGTTGGCATACTTCTGTTTGGAAATAATTAAGGTAAAGATTCATCTGTCCAATATCACTATGTTTTATCTCCGCACGTTTTAGATCTATGAGAACATAACATTTAAGTATGCAATGATAGAAAACCATATCCACCTTGAATATGCGACTTCCGATGTGCATTTGATATTGACGACCTATAAACGCAAAACCTCGCCCCAATTCTAATAAGAAATGCTCCATATTAGCTTTCAATGCAACCTCTAATTCGCTTTCCTTATATCTTTTCTTTTGGGGAAGACCTGTAAATTCAAGAACGAACGGATCTCGAATAATGTCTTGTGGTTTCATTACCTGATGACCTTCATTCGCCAAAGCCAATACGCCCTCTTTATCAGTACTCAATGCAAGACGCTGAAATAGACAACTTTTCATCCGTCTTTTCAACTCGCGTACCTTCCACCCTTCATTAATACATTGCTTCATGTAGAATTGCATTTCCAAAGGATCGTCGCATTTGAGAATTTCATAATAATGGCTCCATGTCAATTTGTGGGACAGCGTCCCACTTTTTGGGAATGCTAAATAAAGTTTCCTCATGTAGATTAAGTTTGAACGATTAAATCCCTTTCCGTTTAATCGAGTCAAATCTTTAGCCAGATTCACAATCAACTGCTTACCATATTCTGCTCTGACCTTTCCACCTTGTTCAAACTCCACAATATATTTACCTGTCTGCCAGTTAGCCTCTAACAGCTCGGTATTTACGGCATTAATCGCCTTCTCTTTGGCTGTAGCCCATAGAGAATATATATTATCAATCAACTGATTGTAATCATCTGCTACAATAGATGTGTTTTGTATAATCAAATTTTTGCTCATACCCCTTGCGACATTAGATATTGTTTATACTCTCTAACGATTAATTCTTTTATGTCTACCCCAAGTAAATCTGAGATTTTGAGCAAACAGTTAAGATCTGGTTGAGAAGAGTTGGTACACCATTTTGAAACGGTTGATGGATTGACTCCAAGTTGTTCAGCCAACCATTTATTGGTGCGTTTTTTCTCAACTAAAACTACTTTTATGCGGTTTATATCTTCCATAATTGCATCTATTTATAGCAAAATTAGTGAATTTATTTCACTTTAACTGCAAACAAGAGGATTTATTTTGTTTTTACTCTGTTTTTTTAGAACAATCCCTCATTCCCGACATTCTCGCTCTGGCGAAGTTTTTCCATAATCTTGTCGGCTATCTCATCGGACGATAGCTTGATATAGTCGAAGAATGTGCGTTGGTCTTTATGACCACTGATTGACATCATCTGCACGGCGTCGAATAGTCCGATAAGATAGAGATAGGCACCCCATTACATACCAGTTTACTTACATTACAATACCAATAAGCTGACACTACAGTACCAATTAGCTGATACTGCAGTACCAATTGGCTGGTACTGCAGTACCATTTATTATGTACCAAAGTTGGTACTGAAATGCTTTGTCTTTCCCTTGACAATACGTTGTCATAAGGAAAGGCGTCTTTTGTAAAATCTTTTTACGTTATCTTATACCGTTTTTCAGATGCCTTGAAAGGGGAAAATTGGAGATTGAGCATTAAAAATGCGAATAACCCCCTAATACAGGGTTTCCAGTTGGAAAAAAAAATTTGTCTAACTGGAAACATATTTTTTTTCAGTTGGGCGCTTTTTTACGCCCAACTGGAGTTATCTTCTTTGTTGCGTTAAAATATGTGTCTTTACGCTTTCTTTTTTTGTAAAGATTATTTACTTTGGCTGTTGGCTGTTTTTTCCACTTCGCCAATGGCCAATGGCCAAAAGCTAATAGTATAATTTATAGAAAAAACAAAACACCCCTTAAAAGCCTGTTTTGGGGCCTTTAAGGGGTGTTCTTGTGTTGTATGCAAATTTATTGTTTCTCTATTCCAAGTAATTCCACTGTGAAAATGAGGGTAGAGAAGGGAGGAATCTTGGCCTGCTCGCGCGCTCCGTAACCCAGTTCCTGGG
>JAZOMZ010000011.1:0-289422 GCA_045654205.1 Candidatus Enterocola sp.
TGTAATATTTTACTTTATTATCATAAATATTTCTATATCCAGGCACACAATAAAAAAGCAATTTTAGAATTTTATACTTAAACTTCTTAATTTTTAGCTCTTTTATCTGTTGCTTAATTATTTTATTATTTTTAATAATAGATTCATAATTTTCTTTTAATTCAGCATAATTCTTAGTTGTTATTTTATTGATTATAGAATCATCTATAGTAGATATTTTGGGAATGTATATATCCGATTTTGAACTTTTACTGTATGATATAGATTTTCTTGCATCTCCTGTATCTGCAAGTAGAGATAATAACCCAATACCTCCAGAGAATATATTACCTAATAGTCTTTCTCCAGTACGATAAGAAGATTTCTTATACATACCATGATTTCTACGATAATAACCTCTTTTATTAATACCACCATTATAGCCCATACAAACAATAATTTATCATCAATTCATAATCTATTAAAGATAAAATATTCTCTTCCCCCACTACGCTCTTGCGATATCGGGGTTTACTACTTTATGGATGTTGTCAACATAGTTGGCAAGTGGTAGCATGTAGGTGTTGAATATTGAAAGTTTTTCGTCGAATGGAGATTCGTTTACAATTATTTCTTTGGTGATGTCGCCATTTTCGCACACATAAGAGATAATTGTCATAAGGAATTCCTCCTGTTCTGCATTTAAATATCCACCATCAGCAGCACCTTGTGAAATAAATGAACTAAAGCGTTCTACTGCTTCTTTTCGGTTTATACCTATTATAGAACGAATAAATACAGCAACATTGCCTCCACAAGCCATACCTTTTGTATATTTATCATAGTCTTCTCTACTTCCTAGTTCGCTCCACAATATGCGTTCCAACTCTTTGATGTCGGCAAGAGTAAGTTGTTCCATGTCATAAATTTTAGACAACACAGGCAGATTTCTATTTTCTGCCAAGAAATCCATTATTTTTTGCTTATATGAAACAGATGTGATAATACCTTTGCTTTCACCATCGTAAGACAAAATATCTTCAATGTCAACGATAAACCATTTCTTCTTTTCGCCAATAAGAAATTGAGTAAGGTCTCTTAGTTCTGTGCGCACTTTTTCAAGCCATGGCAAAGTAGCATTTTCCCAACAAAGAGGGTCAGCAGCTTCTTTAATGATATTCATTTTTGCTTGAATTTGAGGAATAGATGCCTTTTTTTGAAGTTCATTAGCCACAAATACCACATTTTTAATTGCTTTTATAGCACTTACATCTTCATCCAAATGTGAAAGTTCTATAGACAACATTAGCACGTCAAACTTCTTGGCATTTTCGTTTGACATTTCTTTTACAAGCAAAGGTGCGATATCATTTTTTAGTGATAAAGTATCTAACTCAGAGATATACAACCATGTAGACTCATCTTTGAAACGACAAACTTTTTCCCATTTAGCCCTTACAGAAATGTGACTGTCTGAAAGCAAAGAAACTTGCTTCTTAAGCAACGATTTTAGGTCGTCGTGAAGGCTTCTTGCAAAAGCATCTTCTTGATATTTTTGATGTTGCAGATAGAATGCAATTTCCGTTCTAAGCCCAAACAAACGTTCGGTTAAGGATTTAGGTGCTGGTGCTTCTCTTCCGTCAGGATGTTGTTCAAAATATTCAAAATTGCGACACCAATCAAAAATATAAAACTCTTTTTTGTCTTCATCACCAAATATACCCTCAGACAAGCGTGTGCCACGTCCTATCATCTGCATAAATTTGATTTTGCTCTTCACCGATTTGAAAAATACCAAATTTAAAATATCTGGCACATCAATACCAGTTTCAAGCATATCCACTGTTACGGCAATTTGAGGTTCGCCATCTCTTACTTCAAATCTATTTATTAAATCTTGGGCGTATGTTACTTTGTTGTCGATAATAACGCAGAAATTAGGTCCATATTCAGGATAAAGAATATTGAATCGCTCTACAATCTGCTCCGCATGCGTGTGGCGATATGCAAAAATGATGGTTTTTCCTAGTCGTTCTCCACTCTGCACTTTTAAACCATTCTCCATCAAATCTTGCAAAACCTTATCTATGGTGTCTGTATTGTGGATGTAATTAAATATTTCATTGCTGTTAATATCACGCGGTGTAGGAGTACCTCCATCCAATGCATTTCTCAGAGCTTCGTATTCCCAAATTTGTTCCATTTGGTTTTTTTCATCATCTGTGAGTTCGCTGTATTTTATACCCTCTTTCAAAATAATTGAACCTCTTTTAAAACCTCTATATTTTACCAAATATTTATCGGCAACAGCAGTTTCCAAATCATATTCATAATTTGGTTCGTCGTCTTCCAATTTAAATATTTCGTAGGTTGATTTATCAATATCTTTTCGTGGAGTAGCCGTAAGACCCACTATTAATGCGTCAAAATAATTGAACACAGCTCCATATTTACCAAAAATAGAACGATGTGCTTCATCGATAATAATTAAATCAAACCTACCAACAGAATATGGCTTAGTATCAGAATCTATGTAGTTTATCATAGTCTGATACGTCGAGAATGTGAGTCTAGCATTGTAGTCTGGTTCGCTAGTTTCGTTTAATACACAGGTAGGTTCGTTTGGCAGAAGTTTGGCAAAGTTTTTGTGTGCTTGATTTACCAACGCAGTTCTATCTGCTAGGAATAATACATTTTTTACCCAATTGTTGCGCTTTAAAACATCGACTAACGATATCGCCACACGAGTTTTTCCCGTACCTGTCGCCATTACCAAAAGACCTCTTCTGTGTTTACTATTGAAGTGTTCACATATAGATTTAATGGCAGTTTTTTGATAATAACGGTCTGTAATATTGTCGTTGATGTAGTAGTCTGAAATATCTTTTCTGCCTCGTTTTTGGATAAGAAGTTCCAAATCCTTTTCAGTATGAAAACTAAAAAGCTGACGTTGTGGATAACCTAATCCATCTATAATTTTAGTTATAAATCCATTGGTGTAGTAAATAACAGGTCGCACTCCATATCTCTTTTCAAGGCAATCTGCATACAATTCTGCTTGATGTTTTCCTTTTTCTTGCGAAACAGAAGTCTTTTTTGCTTCAATCACAGCAAGTGGTTTACCATTGCTACCAAATAGTACATAATCTGCATATCCTACTTCCTCTGTATTTGGCATGCCATGTACTTCTACTTCTATACAGGCTTTAGATGCTTGCACAAGCCCCTCTTTTTCTAATATATCCCACTTTGCTTCTCGTAGCATTAGGTCTATGTAGAGTTTGCGAGTTTCTGCTTCAGAAATGTCTGTTTTAATTGTAGTAACTGGTTCTGTAGATTTTATAGCATCTTTATCGGCTATATTTTCTATTTGATTAGTGTCAGAAACTTGAGCAGAAGCAATAAAGGTTTCTTGTGGAGCATTAGGAACTAATGAATTATTAAATGGAGTTACAGTTTCTACTATTTTTAGTTTTATGAGAATAGCGGCTACTATATTGTAGATGTTGAGTAGGCAGAAAAAAGATTCACTTTTTCTTACCTTGCCAATATGTGCTCCAATGTTACCCACTTTACGCACATAGTGAACAGCCATCATAACCTTATTGTCATTGATAAAGTTTTTGAATGGCTCGCCATCTACCAATTGGAAAAGGGAAGTTTTTTCTTTTATCTCAATGTGTTTCATTGAATATATAGCAACAACCATATATTCCAATGCTTTACGAGCATGAATAGCACATAAATCTGGATTGCTTACTTGATTTTCTTCTGCTACAGCACAAAGTCTGTGCAATTCATCCAGTCCCAATTGCTTTAAGTAGTCAAAGTTTCTCATACGCTAATTGAAATAATAATCCATTCTGCTATTGAACAAGTTTTCCACCTCTTTTATAGATTGTTTTATCAATTCTTTTTGTTTCTCTATAGCTTCAATCTTGGAAGCAAAGACTTGTTGAAGAGATAGAGGTGGGTATATAAAAGAAATTATATTAAGAATTCCCAACGTTAAATATTTTGTCAGTCCTCCAATTGATTGTTTTTGCAGTAAACAAAGTTGATTCTCCAAAGCATATTTAAAGAAAATGTAAGAACTATTATCTTTCAATGTTAAAATATATGTTCTCTGATATGCATTAAATTTTCCTTTATAGTATTTCACATCATAATTTGCTGTTGCATTATTACCTGATAATAATAATGCTTCGCAATCAAAAGAATATGTATTTATACGATATATCTCTTTTGAACAAGTAAAAAAAGGGTATTTGCCATTTTCTACCATAGCATTAGCATTAAGTTTCCCTGTTTTAGTATCAAACACATCTTTCCAACCCTTCAAATCCCATCCTTTATTATTCTTCACTGGGTCGCCAAACATTTCGTAGAATATAGATTGGGCAAGAGCATCCAACTCCTTAAGTTGCTGTTTCTTTTTTTCTATCACACCACTCAAACAATCCAATTCCGCCACTATCCTCTCTTGCTCCGCAAGCGGTGGAACAGGCACCTGAAGCTCTTTTAATAACTTATAATGCCTTGAGTACCCCAAACTTGGTATTTTGCATGACTCTAAATATAACTTAAAGAACTTTGCGTTTATCCTTTTAATAGGTTGTAAAATTTTAACTCCATCAGCACCTAATACAAAATCAAAGTCCACATACTTCAATATTCGTGTATGGTCTCCAAATATTACAACAGGAGTGACAATTTTAAACACATCCACTACATTATTCCAATAACCACTTACTAATCCATCTTCTTGTGATATAATAGGATACAAACCTTGTTTAAGGTAATCATTGTTTGGTATTTTAGTAGTATATTTTACCTTTACAATGCAATCTTCAAATGGTAATATTTCCCAACCTTGTTTCATATTACATAAATTTGGTTTTGAAATCATTGATTGCAGCATTTATCTCATCTTCAAGAGCAGAAATTCGCTCCATTATCACTTCAGAAGGTTCGTATTCAACCTTTTCGCGTTCTATTTCTTTGTATTTGTTGATAGAAAGGTAGTAACCTTTTTCACGAATTTCTTCTACAGGCACAAAGAAAGATTTATCTTTTCTGCTACGTGATTCTTCTGCTTCAAGATTGTGGAATCGAGCAATAATATCAGGAATATCATTGTCAGAGATAGGATTTCGCTTGTCGTCCAATGAAAAACCATCTGCTTTCATATCGTAAAACCAAACCTTGTCTGTGCCACCTGCATTTGTCTTGGTAAAGATAAGAATAGCAGTTGATACGCCTGCGTATGGTTTAAACACTCCCGAAGGCATAGAAATAACAGCTTGTAGTCTTTGGTTATCTATTAATTCTTTGCGAATAGAAATATATCCAGAGTCATCATCTCTAAATAAGATTCCATCAGGAACAATAGTAGCACATCTACCGCCTAGTTGAAGCATTCTCACAAAGAGTGCAGAAAATAAAAGTTCTGTCTTTTTTGTCCTTGTAATAGCAAGTAGCGATTTACTTACAGCATCGTAGTCCAAACTACCTTTAAAAGGTGGATTCGCCAAACAAAGTGTGTATTTGTATTGGTCTGTATTGTCTGTAGAAAGACTGTCACGGTAAGAAATATCAGGGTTTTCTACTCCGTGTAGCATTAAGTTCATGGCACCAATACGAAGCATGGTAGCATCGGTATCAAAGCCATGCAACAAGTTGTTTTTGTAATGCTCAGCGTTTTCTTTTTTAAGTAGTTCTTTGTGGTAGTGTTCTTGAATGTATTTTGCACTTTCTACTATGAAACCAGCACTACCCATTGCAGGGTCGCAAATGGTGTCGTTTAGTGTAGGTTGCATCAGTTCTACCATCATTCTGATAATATGTCGAGGGGTACGGAACTGACCATTGTTGCCAGAGGCTGCCATCTTGCCTAAAATATACTCGTACACATCGCCCATGGTGTCGCGGTTATTCATATCCAAGGCATCAATACCTTCTACTATTTTGGTAAGTGTTCTTGGGTTTTGAATAATGAAATTTGCATTCTGCATAAATTTGCTATACGCACTTTCTTTTCCGCTATTTAGATTTTTGATAAAACTAAACACATCGCGACTCACAATTCTAAGCATATCTTCTGCCTGCGCATTTTTAAATACGCTCCACCTGAGTTGCTCGTATGGCACTTCCATATTGGTGTCAGGGTTTAGCCACATACCTTTTTTAAAAGTTGGGTCTTTCACCTCTACTCCCATAATGCTTGCATTCGCCTCTTTTGTTTTTTGCGCATCATCAAGCATTTTCATAAAGAACAAATAAGTCATTTGCTCCAAAATAGTAATGGAATTGGTTATCCCACCTGTCCAAAACGTATCCCAAATATTATCAATCTGATTCTTAATTTCGCCTGTTATCATAGTGTGTGTTTTATCATACAAACAACAACTAAGCATAGCGTAAGTGCTACACTTAGAGGGGTTTAGTAATAAAATTTTAAATTAAATTGTGTTTTCAGCTTTATTTGTAAGTTCTATTGTTTGGCATTTCGCCTTATTGGACTTACATCATACAAAAATACTCATTCCAAACCATATTTCAAAGGTTTGCGGGTGGGTATTTATTAACATCTCGGTGCAAAAATACCACAAGGGTGTGTCATTTTTTTGCTACAGGGTGAAGGTTTTTGGAGAATTGTGGGAGATTTTTTAGAGATTTAAGCGAAAAAGACACCGCAGTGGGTGTCTTTGGAGGGATAGATTGTGACGGACACAGCACGCAGTACTTCGACAAGCTCAGGGACCATGTCCCTACTCTAATGTTTACTTATTACTTGTTCTTTAGTTGTTCTTTTAATGCGATACCTTTTGCTGTGAGGCGGTATTTTTGTTTTGGATGGTTTGGTTTGTCAGGATATACCATTTCTACAAAACCATCAACGATTGCTGGTAAAATTGTATGCTTCTTAAAATACCATCTAGACTTGTACACTAACTTATACACTAACTTGTACACTTCTAAGATTTCTTCAATCGACAATTCATTGCTATCAATACTGTTAATCAGATTAATAACTTGTACACTAGGTTGTACACTAGAGTTGTCACTTGCATGGTCATGAGCACTGACTTGCCCACTCACCGGCAAAGTTAATCTAATAAAGTTGGTTGTGAATTGGAAACAGTCTTCGCCGTAGGCTTTTAGGATACGAGGAATGCCAGACCCCAATGATTCTACAAGTTCTACATCACGGTAGATACGCATAAGTTCCTTGTTGCGTGGGATTGATATACCATGAAAGAATTCTTCTTTGGTAAGAGATTCTGGTAAGCGTCCTGCAGATGTTATTTCAAGTCTATCTGGGAAAATTTCAAATTTTGGTGGCACTTCAAATGAATAGTCGTTGTGCACAATTGCATTTATAACAGCCTCACGGAGAGCGACTTTATTCCATAGTGGTGTTTCTATTCGTTCCATTGGAGTGATTGTTGCTGCTACTTTGTTTTCAACTTCAAGTTTAGCAAGAACACTTTTGGTTGCTTTGATTAGTGAACAATATCCGTACTCATTGTTTTCAATTAAATCACAACGATCTAGACTTGAATATTTAGCGACCTTTATTGAATTTCCATTTTCATCTGCAAGAAGATATGCAACGTAATTGTATTTTTCTTCGTCTGTAAGTAGTTCTAATGTCCTTTTGAAGTTTTCATTAAGTCTTTTACCATGTTCGTCGTAGTAAATACGTAATTGTTCAAAGGTTAAATCTTGACGATTTGATACAATACGACCAATAGAGTTGCGTGTGCGCATAGCAAATAAGCGGTCAATTTGCTCTTGTGGCATTTGTTCGGCAGACGAACCTACACGAATATATGCTCCACGTGGAGTCATTCCATATTTAGTTTTGAAATATGGTTTTTCTATTCCACTTGCAACTGTTACTTTAACTACAGTTCGCCCATTCTTTTGTTCTGTAGCAATGTCAAATAAACCCATTGCAGAAGGTGAAATATTATGTTTTATACGGTCTTTAAGTTTGAGCATGCAATCGTCTACATTGTCTACTCCTACAACAGTTTCATCTTTATCAATTCCGATATAAATGTAACCACCTTCTTTATAATTAAGAAACGCAATAACTTCCTTTTCTATGTCAAGATCCGAAGTTAATTCTAATTTATTTTCTATACGATTAGTTTCTGACATAAGATGTATGTGTGTTTATTTTTAGATGTAAATTAGTTTTTTATTCTACAAATATACTCATTTTTTTGGTCTTTTCAAAGGATTATTTTTGATATTTTTTATAACTAGATTATTCATTAAATGAAATTAATGATGAAATAAAACAATACAGAAAAGAAAGGAAGAAGTAGAGTTAAAAATAGAACTACTTGAAGAATCAAATAGTTCTATTCTGACAGCCAATGCACTAACTTTACACTAGATAAAGGTTTCTCTATTGGCACTTCAAATATCTTCTAACATCAAAAAATGTTACTCATACACAAGTTCTGGTTGTTGCCATGTGCCATTGAAATAGGCTTCTTGTGGCAAATATAGGCGAAGGATAAATGTCCAACCTGGGAATATATCCAAATAATTGTCTGCAGTTTTGTCTTCTCCTCCAAAGTGAATTAGCACTTCTCCGGCTTCGTTGCTTGTGGCAAAAGAACTGTTTACATTGTAATGTTCACCTTGTGGATAACCGTCTGAGTCATATACAGTAATAGACCAAAAAGCATTGTCTGCCACAGGAACATCTTTTAAAAGCAATGTGCAAGGTTTAAATTGATTTTTTGTATAGCTTAAATATAGTGCCTGTTCTGGAGTAAATCCTCCCCAACCACAAGCAGCACCACAATTGTGATTTTCTAGACTCACCTCGCCTTTTTTACCAAACATTTCTGCGCTTGTAATATTCTTTTCTACAGCAATAGTTTGATATTTTTTACGCATAGCAAGCACATCGTCCATGTTCCAATTGTTTGTTACAACGTATTCGCCTCTGTCTTCTTGGGTAACGAAAATGGCATCTTGCAGTTGTGTAACTATTTGCATATCAGCTTCGTCGCGCATATTTACTTGTGTTCTAAATAGAGCCAACACGTATCTACAACCCATATCTTCTTGAGTTATGGTATAGGTACCTGGCGCTGTAATAGCCATTGGATTGTAATGCTCCTCTGTTACAAACCATATACTTTGGTATCTACCATTGGTCTCTGGCATTGTAATGGTGGCATCGTGTGTTAAATCCAATACTACAAACGAATATCGGGTGTCAAAATTGATACGCACCACTGTTTTATCATTTGGGTCGGCAGCTGTGCGAGCATGAAACAACACACCTGTTCCGTTGGTGCCAGAACTTTGAGCAGCCCTGTTTACATAGTCTTTAAAAATGATTTGACTTTCTGCTAATGCATAATTTTCGTCTGTAAGTTGAGTATATTGCTCTGGAGTGTTGTTTTCACAAGAAATAGAAAACAGTGCCATTGCAATCAAAATAAAGTAATAATACACTTTCATAATAGCTGATTTTTGGGGTTAATTTGTCATTACGAAAATAAGCATTGTAAATTATATTTCAAAGAATTGCGGGGTAAAAGTTTATTAGAGTGTAAGTTTAGTTGCTCCTTGCAGTTGGGCTTGGAGTTCGGTGCGGTTGATGGGATGAATGTAAAGAGCTGATGATGAGGGATATTTGGAAAAGAATGGGTTGGTGCTCATATATAGAATGATGCTGGTCATGTTCTTGGCAGAGTTTATTCCTTTGCAATAAGCATGGATTTTGGTCTCGTTTCTAGGAAGCACTTTTATGCCCACCGTGCCGTCTTTCTTTTCTAACACGGCAATGATGCGTTGCTTTGGCTTTGTATCTACAAGTCCAACGTCTTTGGTGTCTTGTTTTATGGTGATATTTCTGCCAAACTTTTGGTTTATTTCGTTCATTATTTTAACATAAATTGGGCCATGACTCCCCTCGTCTTTCAAGCCTTTGAATCTTATGTAATAATGAATCATTTCGTGAATGATAACGTCTTCTAGTTGGCGTTCTGTGTAGTCATACCTTGTGCTAAAGGTAAATTTTGGATCTATGTATTTCTTTTTTAGGAAGAATATTTTATACAATCTGCACGAAAACGAAGCTACTTGACCTTTCCTTTTGCTCAGTTCAATAGGAATCCTAGGAAGTTCGCCGCCAAATATCAACTTGTTAAACTCGTCAAACTTCGCCTCTATGTATGGTATGGTAGGTATCATGTTTTTATTTAAAAACTTACTTGATTAATTCTACCTTCAAATACATTCTCGAAGAGTGATATTTCGCGTTTTGAAATACCTATCTTATTAGCAATTATTCGCCAATCCTTTATTGCGTCTACAACTTCGTTAATTATATTTTTTGCTACTTGGGCTGTAAGCATATATTCGTCACAAGAGTTTACAAGCACAGAAAGGTCTGACACATTTGTTTTACTATTTATCAGCAGACTTTGATGTGAATTTAATGTTGGATTCATATCGTATGCAGGTGAAAGAGTCCAACCTTTTGCTGTCAATAAAAATCCATGATTTCTAAAGTGGTCGTCTGTATTGCCAATGCAAATATTAAATGCAACTCTGCGAAAAAGTTCACATAAATGTGCATCAACATCTGTACAACTACTTAAAATAAAATCTACAATATCTAAATATCCATGTCCTGTAGTGGCATTGTCTCCATCGTTTAAACCCAACAATGTCATAGCAGATGCAAAGTGAATTCGTTTGCCTTCTGCTGTTCTATCAAAACGCTTAGAAAGAAGTGTATGATGTTTTTCATTTACTGCAAGAACTTTGGTGTCTGCAGTATTTATACCAGCATTTTTAGCCAATAGATGACAAAAATGTTCCCAAAGGCCAGCATCATAGTCGTCTTTCAGTGAAGGAAATTTTGCTACGTAAACATTCTTGTCTGTGTCAACAACATTTGCTTTAGGTCTAGCTCCACCAAGGGAAGAACCAGGTTGAACCAATTGTGTAATCCATTTCTTTTCAGGGAGATTATTGGCATTCTCACTTTTTTCAATTTCTCTACTAGCTGCAATAAGTTCTCGTAAATCTGTTAAAGGTGGTATTCGTAAACTATTAGTTGTATTTATAAATTCTCCATCTAGCGTTTCTTTAAAACGAAAAGCTCCCATGCGGGAAAAATCATCTATACCTACCAAAAAATCAAATGAAGACAATCTTTTAATTGGTCTGTTATCTTCTTGGGCTAATATTTGTTCGCGTCTAAGAAGCAAAGTTCTACCCCATCTATCAGGCAGTGCATCTGCAAAACAACCGAAAATATCTTTGTTTGGTTGTGTATATTGTATGCCAGGATAGTTATTCAAGTCGTTGCTAAGTTGTATTGAATTATATTTTTTTATCCAACTATCTGCAAATTTAAAGCTATAACTATCTGAGCCACGAAGTGATTCGTAGCCTAACTCTCCAATTAGTTCAATATCATTGAACCAATCAAAATCTGCATATACATACAACTTTTTCATAACTTATTATTCTTTTTTTGAAGCCCTTTCTCGTTGGGGTAAATTCATATCTTGTAAGGCGCGGCCGAGGGTGTCATCTTTGGCAAGAAAGAGGATGTCGTCGTCGAGTTGAAGGGCATAAAGTACTCTTAGATAGATGCCTATGGCAACGGTTGGCGCACCTTTTTCTATGCGTGACACGGTGAGTGGAGAACAGGTTGCTCTGTCTGCTACTTGTGCCACACTAAGGTCACGACGTAGTCTTGCAAGCCTAATTTGCTCACCTACCAACTTCATTTTTTGCTCTAATTTTCTGGGCAATTTAGTCCCCATTGTACTTTTACTCATAGTCGTAACATATCATATAATATGCAAATATAGCACTTTTTCTTTATTATATGATATATTGAGAGGAATTTTTATAAATTACCACTCAATTGGGGTTTTGCCTTTGGAGGTAAGGTAGGTGTTGGTTTGGGAGAAGTGTTTGCAACCGAAGAAGCCACGATATGATGATAGTGGTGAAGGGTGTGGCGCTGTGAGGATGCAGTGTTTTGAGGCGTTGATAAGTGATTTTTTCTTGATGGCGTATGAGCCCCAAAGTATGAAAACCACGTTTTCGGCCTTTTCTGAAATGGTCTTAATCACTGCATCTGTAAACTCTTCCCAGCCTTTGCCTTGGTGCGAACCTGCTTGTGAAGCACGCACAGTAAGTGTGGCGTTTAGGAGCAACACCCCCTGCTCTGCCCAGCGAGTAAGGTTGCCAGTTTTTGGCGCAGGAATGCCTAAGTCTGAAGTGATTTCTTTGAAAATGTTTTGAAGTGACGGTGGAAATTGAATGCCGTCGTTTACAGAAAAACACAAACCATGTGCTTGACCTGGTCCGTGATAAGGGTCTTGTCCCAAAATAACTACTTTTACGTTGTTAAACGGGCAAGTATTGAATGCATTGAAAATTTGACCAGCAGGCGGAAAAATTGTGCTTGAGGCATACTCCTGCTTCACAAACCTTACTAGATTTTCAAAATAAGGTTTGTCAAACTCGGTTTGTAATACCTCTTGCCACGATTTTTCTATTTTTACTTGCATTTTAATGTTTGATAAGTCATTAATTGATAAGCCAAACGTGCTGCCAAATAATCAGACGCTTTGTCCACAGGATTTGGGCAAAGTTCCACAATGTCTAGACCTACTACATTGCGCTCTGCAAACACTTTGCGCAAGAAGTGAAGCACTTGATAATATGTTAGACCGCCTGGCTCTGGAGTGCCAGTTGAAGGCAAAACAGATGGGTCGAACACGTCTAGGTCTATGGTTACATACACATTTTCTGTAAGTGTGTCAACTGCTTTTTGTTGCCAATTGTTGTTGTCGAAAATCTCGTGTGCGTAGAACATGCGTTCTTTTTTAAAGAAAGGTAGTTCTTCTACACATTGGCTACGAATGCCCACTTGAGTGATTTCTGCCACTTCTGCAGCGCGGTTCATTACGCAAGCGTGGTTGAGTGGAGAACCCTCATACTCAGGACGTAAGTCTGAGTGAGCATCTAGTTGAAGCACAGTAAGATTGCCGTATTTTTTTGCCATTGCACGAATTGCACCTATGCTCACTGTGTGGTTGCCACCAATGGTAACAGGGAATTTTTCGTCGGCAAGTAGTTGTGCTACAGAATTTTCTACAGCCTCGCAAAGAAGCTCTGGTGTGCGGTCTTCTGTAACAGGCTCAAGTGTTGCAATGCCGTGTTTGTAGGCTTCTGTTTTGGTTTCTACGTCGTAGTTTTCTAGTGTAAATGATGCGTCTAGAAAGGCTTCTGGGCCTTTGTCTGCACCTTTTACCCATGTGCTAGTGGCATCGTATGGCACTGGCAGAATTGCAAACATTGCGTTTGCGTATTCTCTATATTTTTCTTCAAAATCTCCAAAAAGCATTGTTGTTTTGTTTTATTGTTGTTTTAACTCGCTATCGCTCGGTTTGCACAAAAATTATTCCCTCCGGTCATCAGTACGTCCTTACTCCTAACTAGTATCCCAAGACTTTCAACATCGACTTATACGACTGTTCTTTGGCAAAGAGTTTGGTGTAGTACTCGCCATTTTCGTCTAGGCCTATAACAACGTGTTTAGGCGAAGGGATAAGGCAGTGTTGAATACCACCAAAACCACTTAAAGACTCTTGATAAGCACCAGTGTGGAACAAACCAATATATTGTGGTTGTTCTGAGTTTGGATTTATCTTAGGCAAGAAAATAGCATTGTTGTGTCCTGCGCTATAGAAGTCTTCACTATCGCAAGTTAAGCCACCAAGGTGAACACGTTGATATTCTTTGTCCCAATTGTTGATAGCCAATAGAATATAACGTTGGTTAATAGCCCAAGTGTCTGGAAGAGTGGTAATGAAAGAACTGTCAATCATATTCCAAAGCTCACGATCGTTTTGTTGTTTTTGATTCACAATGCTATAAAGAATAGCACCGCTCTCGCCCACTGTAAACGAACCAAACTCTGTGAAAATATTAGGTTCTGGCACACCATTTTGTTGGCAAATGTTTTTAATTTGAGCCACAATTTCCTCTGCCATATACTCATAGTCATAATCGTGATCTAAATGAGTAGCGATTGGGAAACCACCACCAATATCCAAACTATCTAGTTCTGGACAAATTTTCTTAAGTTCGCAGTAAAGTTCTACTGCTTTGCTAAGTTCACTCCAATAATAAGCTGTATCTTTAATACCTGTATTAATAAAGAAGTGAAGCATTTTAAGCTCTATTTTTGGATTGTCTTTAATCTTTTCGTAATAGTATGGAAGAATATCATTATGTCTGATACCTAAACGTGAAGTATAGAAATCAAACTTAGGTTCTTCTTCAGATGCAATACGAATACCTACTTTAAATTTGTTTTCTGCGCCATTAAGTAACAAATCTAGTTCAAATTTATTATCAAGAATTGCAACTAGATTTTCAAATCCATCATTGATTAAACTTTGAATATTTTCAACATATTGTGGACGTTTAAATCCATTACATATAATATAGGTATCCTTTTTAAGTAAACCAGATTCGTATAAATTCTCAATTAAATTAATATCAAATGCTGATGAAGTTTCTACATTTACTCCATTTTTCAACACTTCTTCCATCACAAATGAGAAATGTGAACTCTTGGTACAATAACAATAATGGTAATCTGCATTATAATCCACCTTTGCCATAGCCACATTAAACATACGGCGAGCTTTTTGTATTTGTTGTGTGATACGTGGAAGGTAGGTAATTTTTAGTGGAGTACCGTATTGTTCAATTATATCCATCAAAGGTATTTCATTGAAATACAGTTCGTTGTCTTCTACTCTAAATTCTGAAGTAGGAAAATCTGCAGTTTGCTCAATTAGATCAATGTACTTGTTTTTCATATTTCAATAGAATTTAATTAAGTTACTTTGCTGAATTTTTATCAAAGTAAATCACTTGGATTTTCAAAATATAATGCAAAATTACAAATTAAATCCCAAAATAATGCAAAAACAAGCGTAAAAATACTCTTACACAACAAAATAACCGACTAATGTTAAAAATTTAGGCGATTTATATATAAAAAATTTGGATAATGTAAATGATTTAGATTTTATACACCCAAACTTTGAGCAAGCATTTCAGCACAGCGTTCTCCATCGATGGCAGCAGATACTATACCACCGGCATAGCCAGCACCTTCACCACATGGGTAAAGACCTTGCACAGAAATGTGTTCTAGAGTTTCTGGATTACGAATAATTCTAATAGGTGCAGATGTGCGAGTTTCCACTCCTATTAGGGTAGCTTCGTTGGTTAAGAAGCCTTTGGCAGATTTACCAAATTGAATAAAACCTTGACGAAGTCTTTTAGACACTTCTGTTGGGAGTAAGAAATGCAGAGGAGACGAAATTATACCTGGCACATATGATGTTTCTGGTAAATCAAATGACATTCTTTTATTTACAAAGTCTTGCATACGTTGAGCTGGAGCCACTTGAGTAGCACCACCATTGATATATGCAGTTTGTTCCATCTCTTCTTGGAAACGCATCACATTGAAAACGTCACTACCAGGAATGTCTTCTGGACGAATTTCCACCACCATACCAGAGTTTGACCATTTAGAACCACGATTTGATGGCGACATACCATTTACCACCACTTGGTTTGGACCTGTTGCCGCAGGCACCACAAAACCACCAGGGCACATACAAAATGAATACACACCCCTGCCATCTGCCTGAGTAACAAAACTATACTCTGCAGGAGGAAGATATTCGCCGCGTCCTTTTGGTGAGTGATATTGTATGCAATCTATAAGGTGTTGTGGATGCTCCAAACGCACGCCCACTGCAATACCTTTTGCTTCTAGTTCTATTTTATTTTCTGCAAGCATACGATATGTATCACGTGCAGAGTGACCAGTTGCCAAAATTACTGGCCCCATAAATTGTTCACCTGTAGATGTTTCTACGCCAGTAACTTTACCATCTGTGATAAGAAGCTTATCTACACGAGTTAAGAAATGCACCTCGCCTCCACAGCTTTTAATGCGTTCACGCATTGCTTCTATTACCTTAGGAAGCTTGTCGGTGCCAATGTGTGGGTGAACATCCACAAGAATATTTGGATTTGCTCCGTGTATGCAGAAAATTTGAAGAATACGATTTACATCGCCTTTCTTTTTGCTTCTGGTGTAAAGTTTACCATCGGAATACGCTCCTGCTCCACCCTCACCAAAACTATAGTTCGACTCTGGATCCACTTTGTGCTGACGAGAAATTTGAGCAATATCAACACGACGAGCATGTACATCTTTGCCACGCTCCAATACGATTGGTTTCACGCCAAGTTCTATAAGACGAAGCGCTGCAAATAGCCCCGCAGGTCCTGCTCCCACCACCACGGCTTGTTTGCATTTAGACACATCGTGATAGTTATTATTAATTAATGTGGGAGGTGTAGGATTTTCACCCACAAACACACGCACCTTAAGTTGCATAAACACAGTGCGACTTCTTGCATCTATTGAGCGACGCAAAATTTGTACTGCATTTATTTTGTTTGCAGAAATACCCTTCTCCTTAGAGATAAAATCTTTTAAGTAGCTTTCTTTTGAAGCCACCTTTGGTAAAACTCGTATGTCGTATTCGGTAATCATAATTCCTAATTAAAAAAGGGACACACAGTGTCCCTTTTTATAAGTTAAAAGCCGATAATTACTCAGCTGCTGGAGCTTCAGCTTCTTCTGCTGGCGCTTCTTCTGCAGGAGTTTCTGCTTCTAATTTAGCAGCAAGTTTAGCTGCTACTGCTGCTGCTTTAGCTTTGTTTACAGCTTTTTCAGCTTCTAAACGTTCTTTAGCTGCAGCTACTTTTTCAGAAGCTAGTTTGCTAACTGTTTTTTCAGTAGCTTTTGCTTTTTCAGCTTTCCATGCTTCTAATTTCTTTTCAGCTTCTTCTTGAGTAAATGCACCTTTTTTAACACCAGTCATTAAGTGTTTCATTAAGTAAACACCTTCACCAGAAAGGATGTTGCGAACGGTGTCAGTAGGTTGTGCACCATTGTTAACCCATTTAAGTGCTGCTTCGAAGTTAACATTTACTGTCGCAGGGTTTGTGTTTGGGTTGTAAGAACCGATGCGTTCAATAAATCTGCCATCACGTGGCGCTCTCACGTCAGCTACTACGATGTGGTAGTAAGCGTAAGCCTTACGGCCGTGTCTTTGCAATCTAATTTTAGTTGCCATAGTCTTTAATAATTAATTAAATTAGTGAAACTTCATTTGCATTTCTCGAATGCGACCGCAAAGATAATACAATTTTTCTGTTATAACAAATTGTTTTGTATTGATTTATACATAAATCACACTACTGGTGCTCTTTTCGTAATAAATCCGCCAAAGTTTTCACAGGAGTGAAAGTTTCAATTGGCACTTCTACGAAGATGGTGTTCCAGTCTGCCATAGAGCCATTCCAAAGACCAGGAAGCTCTTGGATGGTCATTTCAATGCCATTTTGTTTCTTTTGAGAAATGAAACGTGTTTTAGGGTCAACGTAGTTTTTAAGATTGAATTTATTACCTTTATAATTACGTACACCGCAAATAAGGTCCACAGGGTTGAAGTGTGAAGACTTTTGCACCATTTCCACTTGGAATGGGTTTGTAAAGTCTATTTGAGAAGCCTCTATAATTTGTAGGTGCTTGTGCCCGTTTTCTTTGCGCACCCAATAAGGACCACCACCAGGTTCACCCTCGTTGCGCACCATACCGCACACACGCACTGGTCTATTTAGTTTTCTAATAAGGTATGTGATACGTTCACGTTTACTACGTCCGAAGTATGTCATACTAAAGTGTACATTAAGCACTTTTGCAGCAAAACCTTCTATTTGTGATAATGAGTAGTCGTCTAGTGAAAGAGATTCTAACTTAAGCATACATCTCTTAATATTGTCTTGCACATAAATAAGATAACCTGCTAAAGCCTTTTTATAAAGATATGTTTTATCACGAAGAGCGTCTGTGGTAACGTTGTCTATATTCTTAATGAAAATAAGGTCTGCTTCAAGAGCATTTAAGTTTTCGATAAGTGCTCCGTGTCCGCCTGGACGGAAAAGTATGGTTCCATCAGCATTTCTCACTAGTTCTCCGTTTTTGTCAAGGGCAACCATATCTGTTTTGCCCATTTGCTCAGAAAAATTAATTTCATAACGCACGCCAAAACGTTCTTCTAGCGCAGGCACTACTTCTTTAATCTTTTCTTCAAAAAGCGAACGGTGTTCTGGAGAAATTGTAAAATGCAAACGCACGGTTCCATCGCACATTTTTGCATAATGTACACCTTCTACTAAGTGTTCTTCAAATGCAGTTCGTGCTTCATAAATGCCAGATTTAGTGGCATATTTATGGAAAAGAAGCATTGCTTTTGGTTTGTATTGATAACCAAGCCCTTCTTTATCAAGTATATAATGAGCTATTGTAGAATATTTCTTTTCAGAAAGAAGAGTATTCAAATCTAATCCTGCTTTCTGTAAAACCTTTTCTAAATCTTTGGCTAATGCTAGTTTTTCAACCTTGTCTAGACAGTTAATTATACCCTTAAAAGCCGATTTGTCCTCGGTTTCATCGTATTTAAGCGCCACATCAATTAAGTCTTTAAACATACGAGAAGCAGCCCCAGAAGCAGGAACAAACTTAATCATACTAAGTTCGCCAGATTGTTTTTCGTAGATTTTAGCAAAATTCTCAATATCTGAATCGAAAAGACGCACAATACCCTCTCCCACATTTGCAGCTCCAGCTAAATTTATATAAGGAAAACCTTTTTTAAAGTATTCCATTTGAGTTTCAAACTGCAATTCTGAGATGCCTTTGTCTTCTAGTTGTTTTATATCTTGGGGTGTAAGCATTATTGATTCTTTTTAATAATTTTTGCAAACGTTTTTCAATTGCACTATAAAGGTACTACAAAAAGCCTAAACTTTTTCCTCTTTTTTCTTCTTTTTTAGCGATTTTATCTCTTTTTCAAGTTTTTCAATCAGTTTTTCTTGAGAATTTATAGTTTTAAGAAGTTCATTTAGTTCTTCATTCTCAATTGAGGTTGGATATTCTGCCTCTACTCTTAGCAAGAAATCCGACAAGATATTCATATAGTTTATAAAGGCATCGTATGGTGACTCAAATGTACTTCCCCACGCTCCTTTAAAGCTCATATAACGGAAATAATCGGCGCATTGAATATGTAACCAGTCGCGTTTTAAGTTCTTTTCTTTACAAAGATTTACACGTTCTGTGACACTATAAAGTTTGGCAACAGCCTCTTCTTGCAAGTGATTTCCAAGCATCACACTTAGGTCTTTTGCTTCACCTTGCCAAGAAAGTGGATATGGTGCAGTAAGTGCAGCCACAGGTTCTACTTTAGCCATATCTGATGGAGTTACAAAACCAACACCCCTATTCAAAGCTATTTGTGGCAGAGCTTTCAAGAATTCAAAGATACCTGTGTAGTCTTTTTGGATAGCTCCAAATGTGTCGTAACTCATCCAAAGGTTGTGAATATTCTCGCCCTCTGGGCTACCTGCAACCCAATCTATAAGCTTGTCTGCAGTAAGCGGATATTCATTCCATGTAGGGTCTGAAAAATAGAATGTAATTTGGTTGCTCCAAAGGAAATTACGAGCTAGAAGTTTAAGTTTTGGTAGATAAGCATGTGAATACACATAATTTGGACTACGCCATCCAAGAATATGTTTTGCACCTTCCATTAACATCACTTTATATCCCATAGATGACACTTTTTCACCGATTTCATCTGAATAAATAAAGTCTGTATTGCGGAAAGATGTAGGCTTTTTACCAAATAATTCTTTGATTTTAGCAGAATGTTTAAGTACTTGACGTTCAAACTCTTCTTCATCGTAAAGCGACACCATTGAGTGGCCGTATGGTTCTGCAAGGAACTCAACTTGGCCTGTAGCAGCAAGTTCCTGGAATGAGTCGATCACCTCTGGTGCATATTGTTCTAGTTGTTCTATGGCGCTGCCAGAAAGAGAGAATGTGCACGAGAAAGATTTACCCATGTTTTTTATTAAATCCAATAAGATTCTGTTGGCAGGAAGAAATGATTTTTCTGCCAAATATCTTACTCTTTCTTCATTTGCAAAATCGTCGTAATAATAGTGGTCGTTTCCAATTTCAAAAAAACGATAGCGTTTTAATATGTACGGAATGTGAACCTCGAAATAAAGACAAATGTTTTTCATATTTGGTTTGTTTTAAATTTATTCGTTTTGTGTGATTTTCATTAACCCCAAATTGCCTAACTATTTACGACTCTGTCGTAAATGCGTCTCACTTTCAGTCCGGCTTTGTCCCAGGTGATGCGATTTACTTCGTCGCGACCTTCGCGGCTTAGAGTATCATAAATAGATGGATATTCTACAATGGCGTAAATAGCATCAGCCATAGCGTCGATATCCCAATAGTCGGTTTTAATGGCATGGTCTAAAATTTCTGCACAACCAGATTGTTTAGAAATAATAGACGGAGTGCCCACTTGCATAGCCTCTAGAGGCGAAATACCAAACGGTTCAGACACCGAAGGCATCATATACACATCGCTATCGGCAAGCATTTGAGTTACTTGTTTACCCTTTAAGAAACCTGGGAAATGCATTTTATCTGCAATGCCACGTTTTGCAGCTAGATCTATCATTGCTTGCATCATATCACCACTACCAGCCATCACAAAACGCACATTTTTTGTACGTTCAAGCACTTTAGCAGCAGCTTCCACAAAGTATTCTGGACCTTTTTGCATTGTAATACGACCAAGGAAGGTAACCAATTTCTCCTTGCGAGGAGTTTTCACAAACTGCTCCACATTTGGAATAGGATCCACTGCATTGTGCACTGTAGTTACTTTTGCAGGGTCTTGATGATATTTTTCTATCACAGTGCGACGAGTAAGGTCGCTCACGCAAATAATATGGTCAGCAATATCCATACCACGTTTTTCTATGCTATACACAGTTGGGTTCACTTGACCACGGCTACGGTCGAAATCGGTAGCATGCACGTGTATAACAAGTGGTTTACCTGTAATTTGTTTTGCAAAAATCCCTGCTGGATATGTTAACCAGTCGTGAGAGTGAATTACATCAAACTCCAAACTATGAGCAAGCACACCAGCCACTGCTTCGTAGTTCCCAATTTCCTGAAGCAAATTGTCTGGATAACGTCCCGAGAACTCTATTGTACCTATATTATTAGTACCAATACGAGTGAAATCGTATCTTATATGGTCTCTATAATAAAAATATTCATCAGGATGCATTATGCCGCCAAGCGTTCTGTCTACCTCTTCATACGAAGTTTCTTTCCACACCACTGGCACATTACAAGCACCTATAATCTTTAGAAAACTTTGGTCTTCGTCGCCATACGGTTTTGGAATTACGAATGTAATCTCCAAGTCTTTTTGTTCAGCCATACCACGTGTTAAACCATAACTCGCAGTGCCCAGACCTCCTAATATATGTGGTGGGAATTCCCATCCAAACATCAATGCTTTCATATTATTAGTGTTATTCTATATTTTCTTTAAGTAATGATAAAGTTCTCAATATTTCACCCACAGAAGGAGCATAAGACATAGCTCCGTGTCCTTTGTATGGAGGGTTGCCATCGTGAAGTTCAGAAAGTGTACCAATGCAAAGTTTCTTCATTTCTGCTTCCATGCCAATTAGAAGGCGTTCTACGAAGCTAACACCGCCCATTTTATGCAGTTTTAAATAACTTTCTGCATATGCACCAGTAAACCAAGGCCAAACAGGACCATTGTGATAATTTCTGTTTCTTTCAAGCATTCCGCCCACGTAATTTGGTCTGTACGAGCCACTTTTTGGACTTAAACTACGCAAACCTTTGGTAGTAAAAAGCTCGCGTGTGCACACATCCAAAACAGATTTTTGTTGTTGTCTGTTTAGCGGAGAATATGGCATAGATACAGCCAAAATCATATTTGGACGCACTTCCACGTCTTTATATTCGCCGTTTACATAGTCGTAAAGGTAAAGTCCATTCCAGAATGTATTTACAAAAGATTCTGCTGTTTTAGCTGCGATTTCTTCCCATGCAGGACTTTCTACAAGCATTGCTGCAAAGCGTAAAGAATTATACCACAATGCATTAATTTCTACTACATATCCTGTACGTGGAGTAATAGGCTTACCGTCTTCTGTGGCATTCATCCAAGTCATTGGCACAGAAGTACCATCTATTCTCACAAGTCCATTCTCATCTAGTTTTAAATTTGGATGTTTGCCTTGCATGATATAATCCACTATATCAACAGCTGACATAAGTAGATTTTTTTGCATTTGCATAGGGTCTACGGTGTAGTAATATTGTTGCAAAGCCCACACAAACCAAAGCAGAGCATCTGGAGAATCCAATTCTTGAATCACTTTGGTTTTTCCTGTTTCTATATAATCTGCAAATTCACTTATTGTGCTTTCTGCCAATGCTTCAAATGCTTCTTTGTCATCGATGCCCAAAGTACAGCCCACCATAGAAATAAACTCATCACGAGCACGAACTTTGAACCAAGGATAACCTGCAAGAAGGTAGCTTTCATCATTTTCTTTATGACGGAATTGCACCGCTGCGTTGCGCAAACATTGATACATATCGGTGCGAGCATGACGTTTTTCTAGTTCTTCTTCCCAAATTTTCTTCAGAGTAGTTGGGCTAATTTCAGAAATACCAGCAGATACATAAATGCTTTCGCCTTTTTTAATTGGCATTTCAAAACAACCTGGCACAAGTAAATCTTCTGTATATGGGAAACCACGCTCCTGCTCTTTTGCATACATTATATTATTGTACCAATTTGGCGTATGAGTGTAGGTTGGTTGTTTAGAAAATTGAATAAATAGATTTGGATAATTTTCGTAAAGTCTGTAGGCTGCACCTTTCTTTGCATTTTGTGCATCGGTATTTGCCATGTCATTTGCCTTTGAAAGCGAATGCACACTACGGAATGCAAGGAATGGTTTAAAACGAATGGTAGTGGCTGAGTGAGCTTGAAGTAGAGTGTATTTTGTTATCACTCTAGACTCATTTGCCACCATAAGTTGTTCTTTGGAAATAATCACCCCTCCCACTCTGTAAATGGTACTAGGAATTACCTCGCACTTAAATTCACGAATGTATTTGTGCCCGTTTGGACTAAAATGTCCGCCCTCATATTCATGCACGCCAAGGTTAAATTCAGCCCCGTGCTGAATAATAGTTTCATCTAGCGACGAAAGCAAAATATGGTTGTCGTTGTCGATAGAAGGAATAGGAATAACCAAATGCCCGTGAAATTTGCGGGTATTACAACCTGTTAAAGTACTACTATTATAAGCCCCAGAACGATTTGTTCTGATAAATTCTTTGGTCAAAGACTTTTCTAAGTTGGTTAAAACCGTTTTATCAAAATTCAAATAATCCATGCCGTTTAAATTTAATGCCTTTTATGCAAACGTTTGTAAATTTAATAATATTTTTCCCTAATTCCAAAAATATTAAACACTAATATGAAAATTAAATGTAGACCTCATTGTGAAACATATTATTACACTATCCTATTCAACATTTCGTCGGCATCGATGCAAGTAAGAAGGGAAACTGCACAAAGTTTCTTGCCAAGGTCTTTAACAGAAGCACCTACATGATAAACCTTATCGTCAATTATTAAAAACCTATCATGTGCCTTGGTATATAGAACAACATCAATTGGCGAATATTGAGAATTATATACTTGAAGATCCTGCCTAAAAGTTCTGCTTATTTGCAAAGTATAAACTTTTGCAGAAACATTAGCATTGCGCTTAGAAAGCGACTCCAATACAGATAAATCAATGTAGTTATCTATCAAAACAATTCTTTTTTCTGCTGATTCTATCAACTTACTCATCAAAATATGTGCATCAAACAACTGACCATCGAAGAATACATTCTGTTTGGGTAGTTCGTATTTGGATATAGAATTTAGAATTGAATTAAATTTCTCATTATGGTCATCAAGCAATTTATGTGTTACCAACTGATTATATTCTAATGTTTCTATACGGTTATACAAATCTCTATTAGCATAAAGGAATCTTCTCATAGAAACGAATGCACGCATTATATGTATATTTACTTGTATTGCAGTAGATGATCTTAAAACACTACTAAGCATCGCAATACCATTTTCTGTAAATGCGTACGGCAAGTATTTTATATTCTCACCACGTGTTGTTTTCAAGGTCGAATTTTGCGACCTTGATTCACTATTACTCTCTGAATCAGCTACATCCTCTTTCAAGGTCACAAATTGTGACCTTGAAAATAAGGTACTATTAACTTCCTCTTTAGTTATCTGAAACATAAAATCATCTGGGAATCTTTCTATATTACGTTTAACCGCCTCATTTAGACGCTTTGTTTCCACACCATATAGGCGTGCCAAGTCGCGGTCAAGCATTACCTGCTTACCTCTGATGTTTAGGATAAGATTTTCTATATTTTCTAAAGGATTTTGATTGGTTTGCAACGCATAGTTGCCTGATATTAATTTTTTACTCATTACGATTAAAAATTAAGATTAATAATTCTAGTTAATATGGACGTTCAACGCATGAGGCTTGCGCAATACATCCATTGTTTATTCACAAAATATAACCAAGACCTAACTCCTGCTTGAGGTACAAGAGCTACTGCAAAGATAACATTTTTATGGGATATATATTTTGTTCTATAATAAATTTTATTTGGGACTACTGCCTCTACTTCAATCCAAAGATAATTGGTATATCTCATGCGTTCGTTTTCAAATGCTAGATAGATGGTCTTTGCTCCTTTGGTGGCAATACGACCATTGCAAGATTGTGTACCGATAGTTGAATAATCTACATCATAGTTGAGATTTGAAGCAGATTTTATTACATCTTGAAATTGTTTTGCTTGAGATTGATTGCGGAATCGGCAAGAATATGTATATTTGTGATAGGATTATAATATACTATGTTTTCTGAGTCGTCGTCTTCTGCTTTTATACAGTCTGGGCCTATTTCTAATAAATGGTCCGAAATAACCCTTTTGCAAGTGCGATCGCGCAATGCGCTTTATACGGGTATTAGGCATGGTAGAAAGTTTCTTATCAAGGCCATAAAACCCGTGTATGGGGATGCTGTGACTAGTCCATATGCTACGCAAAGCAAAATTCTGCAAGAAAAAGAGTTCCGCTTGGGTATTTTGCTCAATCATCCACACATAATGAGTACCTACTCTCTTGAAGAAGTAGAAGATATGGGTCTATGTATCGTAAGTGAATGGATTGAGGGTGTTACACTAGGCGAATGGCTTAAAAATAAACAAAATATTAATGAGCGTCGCAGAGTATTTATGCAGATTTTAGATGCATTGGAGTATATACATAGTTTACAACTAGTACACAACGATATTAAGCTAGATAATATCATGGTTACCACCAATGGCACCAATGTAAAGCTCATAGATTTTGGTCTGTCGAACACCGACGATGCTGTGCTTACCGAAACCAACGATGTTAGGAAAGATATCATAGGCGTTGGTAAAATTATGAAGAGAATGTTCGCCTCTAGCGGGCTATTTGGAACCTCTCGCTACCCTATCACTACACGCAGATCACTGCATGGTGAGTATGAAAACATCGCTGCACTACGCAAAGCATTCTTACACTCAAATGTTGTAGCGAAATGGATGTATGTTTTGCTTATACTTGTGTTAGTTGCTTTGTGCGCAGGCTTAATAAACGAACGCGTACAAGAGAAAATAAAGCAACAAGAAATAATGGAGCTTGTGCGCACTACAGTTGACAAAGATATACGCAGAATGTATGACGTGATAAATGCCACCAATACTTACATAGATGCCACACGAGCATTGAGCAGTATTAATACCATTTCTACACGCGACTCGCTTGTAAATCTGTATTCAGACGATATTGCCTCTGCCATCTATGCAGGCTCAGTATGGGACCAATATTTCACCTCACAATACAACACCCTACTCCAAGAAGTCAAAACCAACCGCACCAAGTGGCCCTATCCGTGGGAGTAATTTCCATTATTATATAAAAACTGCTGCATCATTACAAGTTGCAGCAGTTTTATTAATTTACTATAGATTAAAATCAACTATGGTATATCATTTACTGATTCATACCATTCTCCATCATAAAAATATGGTTTGTTAGGGTCAATTATTAAGTCTTTTGTTTGAGCTTGATAATATAATCCATCTATATAATTATATATTGGATAGTTATTATATGAATTAAATATTATATTTGAATAAACAATTAGATCAATAGTATATGACCAAACACTGTATCCATTTACGTTTCTATATTCTTTTATAGCTTTTTCACCTGGCCATTTATTATTTTCTTCTCCTAATTCATTCCACACATATACACCTACTGCATTCCAGCGGTCTGTATCTACAAAATAAACTGTCATAGAAGATTTAAGTGTAGTAAATGTTTCTTGATCACCATATACTACTCCGCCAGCATATCTTACATATGCACGAACATAATATGTTGTATTCGAAGACAAATTAGTTAAACTACAATCAAAGAAAGTGCCAACACTACTAGATTTTATAATATTGTCATCAATGGTAGGATTAGGATTTTTACTATAACATACACCTTCTTCTAGTATTTTGAATGAACCAGAACTTGCAATTCCACTACATTCCGCAGAAGAATAAGTAATATTGTCTATAAAAAGACTAACTGAAGGCAATGACAGTGTAAATTCTTGTTGTTCTCCGTAAATAATATTTTCTTGATACTTAGCATATGCACGCACATAATATGTGGTATTTAGCGCTAATTCAGAAATTTCACATGTAAATTTACCTACTCCTGCACCTAACTCTATTATCTTATCTGAGATTGTAGGGTCTGAGTTTGTAGAATAACATACACCACGTTCTGTTATTTCATAATCATTTGAAGTAATATTTCCACTAAATTCAATAGTTTCTTTATCAATAACTCTTATCTCATTTGTTGTGATAGCTGGCAAAGCAAGAGTTCTAAATTTGACCTCTTTACCATATGCCATTTCATTTGTATTAAACTTGGCATATGCTTTAACATAATACACTGTATTTGGAGTTAAATCTGTTAGTGCGTAACTTATATCTCCTATTGTTGTACCTAATGAAACTGTTTTACCATAAGCAATAGAAACATTAGTAGATGTGCCATAACAGAATCCTATTTCTGCAATATCACATTCTTCTTCAAGAGACACATTACCTTTTAGGGTTGCACATGTAGCATTTATATTCTCAACTGTATTAGTGATAACATTTGGAGCTTTATTGGTAATAAATTCAATTACTTCACCATATGACTCACCTGCAATATTTTTTGCGTAAGCTCTAACCCAATAAGTAGTATTAGATTTTAAATCTGATAAATCAACAGTAAATTTACCAGAAACTGCTTTTGCCTCAACTAGATTAGCCTCTGCAATAGTTGGTTCCTCTGAAACATCAGAAAATACAACTCCAAGTGTAGTAAGTTTTTCTTCAGATTTAAGAACCTCAGCCTCTACTTTTGCAGAAGATGTATTAATATTTAACACAGAAAGTGTATTTACAACAGGAAGTGGTTTTGTTGTGATAATAATATCATTACCATAAACAATACCAGTCATATTCTCTGCAAATGCTCTTACATAATATTTTGTAGAACCTGAAAGATTTTTAATTACACCTGTAAATGTACTAGACTGTAGTTCGTTCTCTTTTTCAACCACATTATCGTATATTGTAGGTTCTGGAGTTGTAGCATAACAAAATCCATATTTATCTACCGTTACACGTTGATTTCCTTCTGAATCAATTCTACCTTTAACTTTTACACCACCTTGAACAAATTCAACATTATTGTATGTTTCTACAGTAACAGGGTAAACAATTGGTTCGTTTTCACATCCTATTAAACCTAATAAACTTATTATTAGTGAATAAAATATTATTTTTTTCTTCATCTTTCTAATTTTTTAAAAACAATAGCCAATTCCTAATTTAGCTTGATGGAAAATGCCATCAGAAATATAAACTGAATAACCTGCAGAAATCAAGAATCCTTTAATATTACCTGTTAAACCAGCTTCTACCACTGCCCCATGATATACTGTTGAATTGGTGTGCATTTTAATCCACTCTCCATTAACAGCCTCACCATACAATCCACGATAACCATATCCCACACCTGCGTAGGCATAAAGTGGAATTCTCATTCTCACCATACCACCCACAGTAGCTTCAAGACGAGTGTATTCAGTTTTACCTGTATAAAAAGGCTCATAAGGATAACAACCATAATTTTCATAAGTATTAATTAGGCCGCCATCACGTGCTTCAAATTTAGAATCAAATCTAAATACAAAATTAGACATAGCACTCACATAAAAACCAGCTTGTTTTACATAAGCATAAGTTAAACCGAATGCATAATCTGGAGAACTAGAGAGACCTGCATTTACCATTATCATATGACTCCAAGGATAAGAAGCAATGCGTTCTTTTCTTTCTTGTTTTCTTTGTTCTCTTTCTGCGGCTTTTATTTTTTCTTCTTCAGCCTTTTTTTCAGCTTTGATGCGTGCCTCTTCTGCAGCGATTCTCTCTGCTTCAGCTTTTTGCTCTGCTTTGATACGAGCTTCTTCGGCAGCTTTTCTTTCTTTTTCTTCTTTAGCCAAACGTTCTGTCTCAGCTTTTTGTTCTGCTTCAATACGAGCTGCTTCTGCTGCTTTTTTATCTGCCTCTTCCTGTGCCAAGCGTTCTGCTTCTGCCGACTTTTCCGCCTCTTTACGTTCCAACTCTAGTTGTTCTGAGAGCGAAATACCACCAGTAGAAACAATCACATTTCTAGAAAATTGTGCCAAACACACGTTTGACACAATTAGAAATATAAATGATGTAAAAATTATTCTAAACATAGATTTTTAAATCTTAGTTATTTCTTTTTGAATAAACTCATTAAACCTGAAGGTTGTGGATTTGTATCTGTTTTACCTGTACCTTCTGCTTCTAAAATCCATTTATCTTCTGGAGTTGCATTTCTATAATTTTGATAAGTTGCAGGATAACCAGTTACAGAAATAACTAAGTAATTATTAGCATCTGTTTGGATTTCTACAATTGGAGCAACTAATACGTCTGCTTTATTCGCTGCAATTGCATTGTAAATAACAGTTTGTTTCTCTTTTTGTGCAATTGCATTTATTTCTTGTTCTGTTTTTGTATTTACTTTCACATTAATACGTTCTGCGTAAATAATACGAGTTTCAGAAACTTTTAGATCTGCTACCAAAGGTACAGTATGAACAGATTGAGTAGATTCAATAGTTCTGTACTCCAAAGATTGGTAAGTTTTTGCTTTTGTTGCACAAGAAGACAACATCACTGCCACAACGGCACCTAAAAGAAGTAATTTTGCTTTCATAATATTAATTTTATTTGCCTACTCTAAAATAGGATTTTCGGCTTCCTCCCATTTCTATCAATTTCACGTATGCAAAATTATGAAAAGCACATACACAAAGCAAAGTCCTTTTTAGTCCTTATTTTACGACATTTCTTTAGTCCAAATTCCACAAAAAATCGGCTGCAACCTTGTATATAGGTGCAGCCGATGTATAAAGATATTTATGTTTTAAATGTTATTTTTCTTTCAATTGTTTCTTTAATTCTTCTATAGACTTCTGCAAATAAATAATAATAGCGTTTATTAAGATTACTTGCAACGCTTTAAGCTCTCTTTTGCACTTTCAATTTGCTTTTTATAAGACTCAATGTGTCGATCGTGCGATGCTGCCTTGTCTATTTTATTTTTACGATACATTGCTTTACTGCTTGGTGATGATGCACCTTTTATTAAGTTTGCATAGTATGCGTTGTCTTTCTTCTTTGCCTCTTTTTCTTTGGCAAGAGATGCTCTCAAATCAATGATTTTCTTTTTGTAATATTCTTTGCTCATAGTATTTTATTTTAATTAATTATTTCTCAGTCGTCCCAATTGCGCCATATTTTCTATTTTGCTAAAGGCTGTTTCTTTTGCTATGTACGTTTAATACTTAGCATAGATTCGTAATTGTATCTTTCTTGCAAATCTGTATTTTGTGATAAAGAAGAGAAAAGCATATATTATATGTTTCTATTATTAAGCGAAACAATAAATTACTGCAACTACAATAAATATTATTGTAGCTATTGCATGAAAAATAAATCGCATAAACTTTCCACCTCTTGTTCTTTTATCTGCGATTTTATACAACCACTCTACAATCCCTATTACAACAAAAAAAGCTAATGCTAAATAGCCAAATAAATCTTCCATATAATTAGTTTATTTTACATAGTAAACAAGTGGGCGTTTAAGCCCACTTGTTCTGAAAATTTTTCTTTACATTATTTTCCAGCAGCAGCAATAGTTAGGCTGTTGTCTGCTAGAGCGCTATCGTCGCTAGTTGCAACTTGCACACCGATTCCATACATTTCTGCGATTTTCTTTTCGAAGTTACCAACTTGCATGTTACCTACGATTTTTAGTTCGCCACCTTTAGCGCCTTCTTCACGAATAGAAGCTAGTGTAGCGTTGTCGTCAGCGAAACCGCCTTTGCAACTTTTGCTTTTATAAACGCGTAATGTACAACCAAATGCTTCTTTAAAGTCTGCTTTTAGACTTTTTACTTTCATGTTTCCTGTTAATTTAATTTCTGCCATAGCTTTAAATTTTAAAAGTGAATATAAAATATAGATTAATGAATGATTATTCCCAAGCACCTTTTTTACACTTATTTTTTTCGCATTCTGCATTGAAGCTAGAAATGGTTTTATCATCTGCTGAACCAGAAGTGTAATATCTTGAGCCATCAGCTTCTGTATAACATACTTGCGCATACAAACCAAATACTTTGTCAAATTCGGCTTCTAGTGTTTTAATTTTTTTGTTTCCTGCAATACTAATGGTACCACCCGTATCTTTTGTGCGCACAGAAGCTAATGTCTTGTCGCCACTAAGTGGTTTTTTTGTACTGGCATTGCGCATAGAAGGATCATATATACTTAAACGTAGGTATGGGAACTGTTTGTTAAACTCTTTCTTTAAAGTTGCAATCTTTTTATTGCCGTTTACTGAAATTTCTGCCATAATTGTAATTTTTTAAATATTTGTTGTAATTTATTTTTTTTATACACCAAAGAAGCGTTTAAGTTTATTTTTTAAGCTTCCTTTTGCTTTGCGAGCATTTGCTACTCCTTCGCGTTCCACCAAGAAATCTACAGCAGCTTTAGGAATAGCCATAACAATAAAGCTATAATAGCCAAAACTAATATAGCAATCAATGCTTTTAACCACATTGGCATGCCAGTGCTAACAACAGGCACAGGTGGTACATAACCATTTAGATATTCTAAGCGAAAACCTCCTTTTTCTCCTTTTACACCTTCTGTAAATTCTGCAATTTCAATATCGTATTGTTTTGCATGATTTACAATGTTTTCAAACTTATCCTTTGGCCATAACTTTAAGAATATTACCTCAGAACCATCTTGAAGTTTAAGTCTTTCATCCTTTTCTCCAAACCAAAGACCTTGATTGGCTACATGTTCATTATATTCTGTTTCAGTTCTAAAAAGTGAATTCCATGTTCCTTTTGGTTGTAATTCCAATGGGAAAGCTTTTTCTAAATCTTCTTTAGTTGCATGAGGATACATTACAAGATATGCATTGACAATACCCAATGCTGTGCGGTTTTGAGCTTTACTGTAAACTCTTACTTTACTTGCCATAATTTTTGTATTTAATAGTTAATTAATTACTTTTTCACCAACTCTAATTAATAAACCAAAATGCTATAACTACCAGAAGTGTTACTACACTAATTAACACCCCTATAGTAATTAATAATCCAAATCCAACTAGAGAACCTATTGAAATCAGTATTAGACCGAATAAAAATAAAACTACTTTCCAATACCAATGATAGTCTTCCAATATATATACTACAGCACCAATGCTTATAGTCATAATTAGTCCACCTATAATTTCACTTAGAAGTGAATCATTAACATTACCTAAGATAAGAAGTATTAGACCTATTATAAATGATGCTGCTCCAATACCCAACCAAATCTTGTCTTCATTATCTTCAAAATTATTAACCTTTGATTCCTTTCTTGGTTTTTGTCTAGTATTTTTCTTTACTTTTTTTGGACGTGATACCACATCCTCTTCGTAATCATCACCATCTTCATAGATTTTAGTATCCTCATCAGAATACATCTCATTTACAGATTTTTTAAATTCTTCCTTATAACCTTTTACTAACTCTTTTAATTCCATAGCTTATAATTAAATAAAAATTAAATAAATTACTAGATAAACTGCTTTTTTTATTCGTTAACTTTTTATATCACAAAGATAACGTTTGCAGAAATACGTGTCAAAGTCCTTTTTAGTCCTTATTTTACGACATTTCTTTAGTCCAAATTGCACAAAAAAAACGCAGACTTTCGTCATACGCTGTCTTGGTTCACCACAAACCATAATCCTATATGAGAAAGCCTGCATTATACAGCCTCTCAACAGGATTATTAGTTGCTCATATTTGTTCCGAGGTGGTGATTCAGACAGCATTGAGCAAATATATTTTAGTGTTGTATTTTTACAACTATGCAAATGTAGTAAAAATTATTTAAAGTGTATCATAAATTTTGAATAGATAATATTTTTTGAATATATTTGTAAAAGAATATAAAGTGTAAAAAGATATATAATTACCTTAAATATTATTTTTCTTTCAATTGTTTCTTTAGTTCGTCTATAGACTTTTGCATTTCATCTAGTTTCCCCATTATTTCATCATTATTGTCTGCCACCATAGCATCCACGAAGATTGAGTTTATAAATGACATACCAATGATGCCACCAAATATTAACAACATACAGAAATAAAAACGGACTAGTTCTGCCAATATAGTAGAAGTGCCATAATATTCTGCTATTGTATTTGGAATTTCATACCATCCTTCTACTGTGCAAATTTGGAAAACTGCATATATAGAGCGCAATGGAGTTTGAAAATGTTCTGGGTCTGCTTCTCTAAATAAACTACAATTAAGCAAACCGAAAACTACAATAATAACAAAGAAGCTTAACCATATAGCATAAGATTCTTTAAGTGCTACCTGAAAACCCTTTATTACTTTTGCAAAATTAGGGAAGAAGTGTAACATTCTGAAGATACGCAACACGCGCAACACCCTTAGAATTAATAACACTGACAAACTTGCCATGTTATTAGGAATAAATAAGGCAACAAGCGATGGAATAGACAAAGCAACCAAGATACAATCTAGTTTATTCCAACCTTCTTTCCAGTAGCCACGCCAACCAAATTCTGCAATTTTTACTATCATTTCACATATAAAAATGATAGTACAAAGCACATCTATACTATTTACAATAGAGTTTTCAAAACCTCTAACTTGTAAATAAATGATTACAGCATTTATTAAAATTACAGATAAAATAAATTTATCTTGCAGAAAAATTTTCTTTAAAATTTGTTTCATCGTTATATAATTTATTATGATTTAAATTAAAATCATCTGCAAAGTTAGTATTTGAGAATAAACATTCAAACGTTTTTGTTAAAATTTTTAAATATTTATTGCAATTGTCTTATATCTTCACCCACAACACTACAAAAAATCGGCTGCAATCTATAGTAAGGTGCAGCCGATGTGAGGGGTGTTAAAAGATTTTCTATCTACTATCTACCCTTATTTAAATATGAATTGAACTCGCGGTCAACGCTTTCTTTCCATTTGTAGTCGTCTTTTATCTCCTTGATTTTTTGTAAGACCTCATTGTATTCCACTTGTAGTTTGTGTACTTGAGTTCTAGCACGCTCTATTTCTTCTGGATTTGCAAGCAACGCTCTGCTTGCATTAAGGGTTTTAATTTCTTTTTTCAGTCTACTCGCTTCCGCACGATATTGTTCTAATGTCATAATATTTTAATTTTTAGATTTTTACCAACTCTGTAAATGATTCTCAATTACATTTATAATATAGCAAATAACATTAGAAAATTAACTAAAAATATATACTTTAAAACTCAAAAGCTTTTGAGTTTTAAACTATTTTATTAACAAATGATTTTTATTTCTTATGCACCGTCACCTTTAATATTCCTTTTTTGGAACCGGCTACGTATGAAGTTGGTTCATCGGCACCGTGTAGTAGATTGTCTATATACATAGGGTGACCTTCAAGGAAACAGATTGCTTGGAAAGTGTCATCCACATGTATTTTTGCGTTGTAACTTTGAGTTACTATATAGGTATTTTGGCCCAGATACTTAAACACACATCGTCTGTTTGGAAGCCAAGTTACTTCCACTTCTTGACCTGCTGTAAGTTCATCGGAACGGACTCCTATTCCGCTGAAAGCGTCACTTTCTTCGTCTTCCACAGTTTTCAAGTGATTGAGATATGCATCCCAATCCTCAAAGCCAAGAAACCTTGAAAGCAGGCAAAGTGTAGAGTTTCTTGTGGTGTTTGCGCCGTCTATATAACCCCACAATCTTTTAAGCGTTGTAGGCGAAATATATTCGTGCAGACGCTCCCATACCACACCTGCCAAAAACTCAAAATCGTATGGAGTTTTTATCTTACGTTTTACTTCATTTTCTATATCTCTGCGTAGCGAGACTATCTCTGGATCGAACTTATTCATAACATTACAAAGTTAAGTATAAATTTTGCAATCCCACAAATTATTTTTAGTCCTTATTAATCCTTAAATTTCCTCAAATTCATAATCCAAAAGGCTTTTTGTAAATTGTCCCAAAACAAAATACGACTACAACCTTGTTGATAGTTGCAGCCGATGTGAGGAGTAATGTTATAATCAGATATACTGTTATTCTAAGCCAAGAAGTTTCTTATTCCATTGTTTTAGTCCTTCGCAGTCTGGATTTCCCTGAACATAATTCATTCCCCTCACTTGCATTTACGTTAGTAGGAGCATTTTCAGCAATTTCTTTTAAGTTATCAACACCAACCAATTCTTCTATAAATTTATTAAACTCCTTAATATTAGTTCTTGGTTTACTAACTGATTTACTACTGTCTTTAATTATCATAATTAGGTTAATTTTTAATTAAACAATTGGTTTTTATTAGATTTTTTGAAACTATGTTTTTGCCGTCAAAAATAGACACTTCATCACTATTTTTCAGTTGACTATCTATATTATATATATCCACAAAAACTCAAAACTTAACTGAAATTTAGTTTATTTCACATATTTAACCAATATTAACATAAAATCATCATCCCTATATACAAAAACGGCTGCAACCTTGTTGTTAGTTGCAGCCGATGTGTGTAGAGGCCTTGTCAGCCTCTTTTAGATATTTTAAAACTTCCACTACCCTTTTATAATGGTTTGGGTTGGGAAGGCGAAGTTCCAGCCTTCGGCGTTGAATTTTTTGAGGATGGCAAGATTCACCTTGGTTTGAGTTTCCATAATGTTGGAATTGTGCTTGATATAATATATAAAGGTGATACCAAGTGAAAAATCGCCGTAGGTAGTAAATGCCACTATCACATCGCTTTTAATTTCACTTATTTGATTTGGCAGGTCGTTTAGCCAATCGATAGCTTCTTGCATTGCCTCTGGCGTGGTATCGTAAGTAAGGCCCAGGTTAAGAGTTACCTTGCGAGACTCCTCTGCAGTAACGTTTTCTATTTCGCTATCCACAATTTTGTAGTTTGGAATAGTCACTAACCTACCCTCAAGTGTGCGGATACGTGTGCTACGCATACCTATATCTTCCACAGTGCCGTCGAATCCAGCCACTTTGATGCGTTCGCCAAGGCGGAATGGTTTATCCACAAAGATAGTGAAACCACCAAACATATTTTTGATAGTATCTTGCGCTGCCAATGCAAAAGCAATACCACCAACACCCAATGTCGTAAGCATCGCAGCTACATCAATGCCAATAATAGTAAACGCTGTGATAATTGCTACAATCCAAATAACACCAGATGCTATTTTTTGAATAGCTTTGATAATATTTATATCCAATTTGCTATCATCGTTTGCCTCGGCATATGGCAGAAGAAAATCATTTAAAATATTTCTTAAAAATCTATTTAGAACCCATGCAACATCAAGTGCAACCAGCACTTTAAATGCCATAATTATAACATTATAAGCATTTTCTGGCAACACCAATACGTGCACTGCTATATACATTCCCATAAGTATCAACCCACACACAAATGGCAATTGAAATACATTTAGGAATAAGTCATCTAATTTTGTTGCAGATTTTTCTGTTCTTTTGCGTAGGAAACGTTTCTCAATCCAAATTAAAATCCTACCCACAAGTGTAGCAAAAAGGATTATACAAGAAAAGTATAACCAATTGTCCCAAGTATTATTTTCTAATAAAAATGTGAAAAATTGTCTCATATTATTGATATAATAATGTCGTTTTGTAATAAAAAAGTTTACGTGGGCAAAATTACATATTTTTTGCCAATAAAGACGTAAACATCACATTTAGTTGTTAATAAAAAAACATCCAAATTAATGCAAAGGTTTGCAAAAAATTATTATTTTTGTATTATTGTCACAATAAGTAAATAACCTAAATATATACGCGTATGAAAAAATCATTACTAACCCTTATTTCGGCACTACTTTTGAGCGCCAGTTCTATGTTTGCCGATGTTACCTTTACGGTAAATGTGCCAGCGGGGACAAAACAATGTTTCGTGGTTGGTGCCCTACCCGAACTTGCCAATTGGTCTGCAGGTTCACCTGTTGCTATGACCAAAGTAGACGGCAAAGACCAATTTACAGTTACCATTGCAGGTATTACTGCCGATGATGTGAAAGCATCTGAAGGTTACAAATACCTTTGCGGTCCTAGTTGGGACTATGTTGAAAAAACAGCTTCAGGAGGTGAAGTGAGCAATCGTAAAACCATTGGCAACCCAGACACTGTGGGCAAATGGCTTAAGGTGTATGAAAGTGTTGGTATTGTAGAAAACTACACTATAGGAGGCAAAAGTTATCCTATACAAATTCTACTTCCTACAGGCTACGACAAAACAAAAAAATATGACGTTACCTATATGTTTGGCCGTCACATGCGTTATCGTGAGGCTGGTTCAGACACCGAAATGGGCGACCGCATACTTTATTCAGGCTCTTGGAATGTAGCATCTTCTATCGCTACAATGGAGTCAGAAGGTAGCAATCCAGGCATTATCGTAGTTATTTACGCTCAACTTCCTGAGTTTACCCCATGGGAAAACGAAGAATTTATGGGTACAGGTAAAGCAGACGCATTCCTAAACGGTATAATCAATGACTTTATCCCTGCTTTTGAAGGTAAATATCCTGTAAACACAGAAAACCGCACCATTATGGGCGCAGACGTGGCAGGTCTATTTGCTTATTACGCAGCAGTAAAAAATCCTAAAGTGTTCGGCTCATGCGGTCTTTTCTCTCCTTCATTCTGGTACAACAGAAGAGAAATAGAAACATTTATAGAAAATACCAGACCTAGCGAAGACAATAAAACCAAATTTGTTTTCACCACAGCCAAATACGATATGGAATTTATGCGTGAAGACAACGAAGTGCTAAGTTTCTACCTAAAAGATGCTGGTTTTACCGATATTAAATACCTAGACAGCGCATCTGGTATGCACGACGACAAAACTTGGGGTACCCAATTCCCTATTGTTTTCAAATATTTAAAAGGAATAGAAACAGATGCTTCGCTTGAAACTCATAGTGCAAATCTTAGAGGTGCAAACCTAGAATCACAAATAGATGTACTTGAAGGAGTAATAAGAAATGTCGATAAAACATGGACATTTATGAAAGGTGAAGGCACTACTTCCCTAACATGTACAAACTACAAAACCACAAAAGGTTCTTTCTATAAAGATGGTAAAACAGCAACTCCAGCACAAATGATTGTTGTAGAGATTCCAGTTGATGGCAAAAAATATTCATACTATTGGAACTTAAACGACGGTAGCAATTGTAGTGGTTCTTTATTATTGTCTTCTCCTAAAAATATTGATTTTAAAACATCTAGAACAGCACCTTCTTGGCAACGCGTAGTTGTGTTTGAAGATGGTTCTTACACACAATCTGCTGTTAATGCTTCTATGTTTAAAATTAATGGCATGGTAGCCAAAGTAGGAGAAAACTTCACTGTAAGTGCAGTTTTAGAATTTGATAAAGACAAAACAGTGTCTGTACACTCAGGCACAGTAAACTCTGGTGGCGACAATGGAGAAATGGTAAGCGGTACTGTTTCTACCGATTGTACATCTGCAAGAGTTACATACTCTTACCTAACAAACCAACTTACCATTGAAGAAGGAATTGAATTTGAAGAAGAGGAAGAACCTATCGATTTAGCATACTTTGGTGGCGAACCAGCTGTAGTACGCGTGGGTAGCACAGTAAAAGTGAAGGCAAAGATTAATAACCTAAACGGAAATACTGTAAACTACCGTATGAATCATAACAATAATTCTTCAAGTGCAATTACAATGACAAAAGGCACAGATGGCGAAGAATATTATACCATTAACAATGCACAAAGTGGTATTTATGGTTTCTATATGGACGTTACAGTAAATGGTACCACAACCAAAGCATATCGCGCTGTGTATGTAAAAGTGCTTAGTGGCAACACTCTAGAAACTGTAATAGACAACAATCCATACGAAGACATTGATTGGAGTACTATTAATCAATTCAAAGGCAATTTCCATACACATACTACACAATCTAACGATGCAACAGATGGTTTCACCACAGCATATGTAGTAGATAAATATTACAATGCTGGTTATAAGATTTTATCGCTTACAGACCACGATTACAACCCATATCCATGGGAACTTTTCCCTCAATTTATGTCTGGTATTACAGGTCGTGACCCAAAATCACTAGGTATGCTTGCTGTACCAGGCAACGAATTAAGTAAAGACAACACAAACAATTGGGCAGAACGCACTGGTGGCCAATTTAATCACCACAACGACTTCTTTACAGGTCGTCAAGGTCAAGAATTCGCGTCACTTCAAGAGTCTTATGCTTATACATATGCTCTAGGTGGCATGCAAATTATCAATCACCCAGGACAATATTGGGATTTGGGAACTACATATTCAGAAACTGCAAAAAATGGTCCTGGTTGGCATGCTAAAAACTTTAAAACCTACCCTTCTCTAATAGGTCTTGAAGTTTACAACCAAGGTAATCGTCGTCCTAACGACCGCATTCTTTGGGACCAAATTCTAGAAAGAACTATGCCTCAAAGACCAGTATATGGTTATTCTTGCGACGATGCTCACAATGATAACCAATTATTTAAAAACTACAACTTTATGCTTATGGAAGATTTAACTACAGAAGAACTTAAAGACGCCATGAGAAAAGGTGAAACATATTTCTGTTACGAACCTAATGGTACAGGCAAAGGCAAAGCGCCACGTATCACTTCTATCAATGTTGATGAAGAAAATCAAACTATCACAATAGAAACAGACGGATTCGTACAATGGATTTATGGTACAGATAAAACTTCTTCAGCTGCATCATCTACCAGAAGTTCTGTTGTTGGTATTGGTAATACTTTCTCTTATAAAGGTTTCCAAGGCACATATGTGCGTGCATTCATTACCAACCAATTTGGTGAAACATGTACTCAACCTATCACATTTGTAGATCCAAATGCTCCAACAGACATAGAAGAAACAGATGCAACTACATTGTCATTAATAGTATATCCAAATCCAACAACAGACGATGTTAATGTGTTTATGAACGAATCTAAATTAGAGTCTGAAATAAACGTATATGACCTAAACGGCAAACAAGTAATTTCTACCGAGGTAGCAGGCGCTGTAACAAAGATTCCAACCTCTATACTTCCAAACGGTATGTATATTGTAAAATCTGGCGAAAGAACAGCTAAATTTATCAAGAAATAAGAGATTCAAAAAAATAACAAAAGGAGGCTACTAAACTTAGTAACCTCCTTTTTTATTGGCCCCAAGAAATTTCAATACTATTTCATTATGTTATGCCGGCGATAGAATTTTTGGCACAAGATAAAATGCCATTGGGTTTAATTATAGATTAACATTATAACACCAACACAAAGAGTTGCCCCAAAAAAAATGCGTGCAACTCTTGTTTTTTCTGTACCTGTACCGCAATTTGATACACACTACCTTTATATTTGCAAAAAGAAAGAATAATTACTACCTTTACATTATGAAGTTACTTTTTATCATATTAGTTTTGTTGCCAATCATATTTTTTGTATTTGCACTAATTGTAAACATCTACCTTATAGGAACAGGTAAAATGACAAGAGAAGAATTGGCAAAGAAAGTGGCTTTAAATAAAGAAAATCAAAGAAAAAAAGCAGAACAAAAAGAAAAAAGGCAAACAATTAAAAAAGAAAGGTTCTTCTTTAGATTATATATCATATCCCTCACCTCTAAACAATCCGGGACTTTGGAACTAATTTTACAATAACCAAACAATAAAAATATGAATTTGAGAATCCTTAAATACATTTTACCCTTGTTTGCTGTATCTGGATTTGCAGCATCTCCAATCTCAGAATGTAACTTCAATGGTATTACGCTTAATGGGAAAGTAAAGATTGTGACACATAATGCAGATATAAAAGTAAAAGTAGTAGAACATGCAGCAGATATAGATGTTCAAATAGTTACTTATGCTCCAAATGACTGTGGAGAATGGCAAATAGTTACATACGATGAAGATTTTACTATTCAGTTTGTGGATTATGCAGAAGACATCACCATAGAATTTGTCACATACAACCCCGGTACCTAAAAAATGCACCTAGCTTAATTGACATTTTTTATTTATATTTGCAGTATGGAAATTCTTTATTACATATTCGCTATTCTACTAATAATTGCACTATTTGCTCTACTTGTAGTACCTATTTGGTATGGAATTAAACAAGCAAGAAACAAATCTAATGATAGCAAAACAACTGTTATCAACATCGTAATCACAGAGGAATCTAACCCTTAAACGATTCTGCTTCCTTTCTCCTTATCCACTCCAATTCCTAGAGAGTTGGAATATATCCGAAAGAAAGAAGCTGCAGCGGTTAAAGATTAAAAAACACTCATCATACGTGAAATAAGAGGAGGTAATGAAGAGCTATTTGATTTTTTTAGTGATTTACGGTTTTTCTCTTTTTGCACCATGTTGTTAATATCTTCCATTGTCATCTTGCCTGTTAAAAGACATATAACAAAGTACAGCATAGAACCTATAAAGGTGACTACGCTAACGACAATAACTGTTATTAACAAGAATTTTAGATCATCCATATTGCAATAATACGAAATAATTTTCATTTGTCAAAATTATGGCACAAAGTACATTAAATTTTACTATCAATCTTGGCGGAACTGCTTATACAGGAATCGCCCAGATAGACAAGGCTTACAATGGGCATCCATCACCAAAATAAATATAATGCAATATAAAACAAGGTTAGAATGATTGAGAACGGATTGCTTACCCGGGACAATTATCTATCCTTGTTTTTTTATTTTATTTACATCAAAATGCTTCTCATCTTGAATGTGATGTGGACTCATAACTCCATCACAAGCGGATCAATTGCTAGAACTTTTCTAATTTCTACATTAATATTACACCAATTTAACATCAATATGACATAAATATTATGCAAATATTAGATTATTTCCACAAAAATATATAACTTTGCATTAACAACTTAAATAATAAAACTATGCCACAAGTTTCAATGACAGTAAGAATGGATTCTGATTTAAAAAAATCATTTAATTCACTATGTTCAGAATTTGGAATGAGTACAAATGTTGCTATTAATATTTTTGCCAAAGCAGTTGTACAAAGACGCTGTATTCCATTTGAAATCAGATCTGAATCAAAAACAGATTACACAACTAGTGCTCTTAATGATTTTTATGAATTAAGAAGCATTGCCGCTAAAAGCGACAACGCAGACCTATCTTTAGAAGAAATTAATAATGAAATAAAACAATCTAGAAAAGAAAGATTAAGAAAATGAATATAGTACTAGATACAAATGTTCTAGTTTCTGCATTATACACATCTAATTCTGAATCTCCAACTGTGAAGATAATAGAACTCGTATTTTGTGGCAAACTTACATTGTTATGCAACAATGAAATTTGACGATAAAATTTTTTACGAAGTTGCTTTATCAGTAGATAATACATATTTAACAACTGGTAATATTAAACACTTCCCAAAATCTCCTTTTGTAGTTACTCCTACTAAATTATTAGAAATATTTAATTCTAAGGAACTTTCATAAAACCAAAGCAACGTTTCATTACTGAAACGTTGCTTTTATTTATATTGCTCTAATATTTGTAGTACACCATTGCAGCATAGTGCTGTAGAGAGTGTTTCCAAGGCAGATATAAAAAGAAAAAAGACCTCAGAAATTCTGAAGTCTTTTTGTTGTCGGGATACCAGGATTCGAACCTGGGACCCCCTGCTCCCAAAGCAGGTGCGCTAACCGGACTGCGCTACATCCCGTGTTTCTCTCAATTGCGATGCAAAGATAGTACACTTTTTTGAATCTACCAAATATTAGATAAGAAAAATTACAAAAAAATGATTTTTTTTGAGTTTATTTACTTCACAAATATCTCTAAAAGTTTAACATTCTCATTTTCAGGAATTAACGCCACAGGTAGGTCACAAGCAGGAAATAGAATAGTTTCACCCCTACTTATCTTTCCATTAAATTTTCTTTGAGAAGTAAACACAGCACTACCTTCTACACACATAAAAACTACAAAAGAATCCAATCCACTGTAGTCAAATTTTACAAATGTATCTGCAGTAATTAAATTTATAGTAAAGTAACCACATTCTTTAAGCTTAATAGGTTTACATAGTCTATTCTTGTTATATGCGGTCTTATAATTTCTATAAACTTTATAATCTATAGATTCCAGAGCCTTATCCAAATGAAGCTCACGAGGCTTACCATTTGCATCTACTCTATTGTAATCATACAAACGATAAGTAGCATCAGAAGTTTGTTGAATTTCTGCAATAAGGAGTCCCGCACCAATAGCATGCACCCTACCAGCAGGCAAAAAGTACGCATCACCATTAGAAACTTCTTCTTTATTTAATAACTGACAAACAGCACCACTTTCCACTGCAGTACGCAACTCACCAGACGTGCAGTTTTTGCTAAGTCCTGCATAAAGCGAAGCACCTTCTTCTGCCTCTATCACATACCAAAACTCTGTTTTACCATTGCTTTGTCTATGCTTACGAGCCATTTCATCATCAGGATGCACCTGTACAGACAAATCCTGATTGGCATCTATAAATTTAAAAAGCAAAGGAAACTGATTACCATAACGCTGGTAAACAGTCTCCCCTACAAAAATTTCTTTATATTTCTGTATAAGATCATTCAAAGAAGTACCTTTTAAATACCCATCACTCACCACTGAGATATCATTCTGTACACCAGAGATTTCCCAACTTTCACCTATTTTTTCATCATTAGGTTCTAGATTCTTTAAATCAAGAATCTTATTTCCTCCCCAAATGGTATTTTTATAAATAGGTTGAAAACGTAGTGGATATAAAGGAGCTTTAACCATCTTATTTAATCATATCAAATCCTGTATATGGAACCAATGCCGCTGGGATACGTATTCCTTCTGGAGTTTGGTTGTTTTCTAAAAGCGCAGCCAAAATACGTGGAAGAGCTAGTGCACTACCATTTAATGTGTGACATAATTGTGTTTTCTTGTCTGCACCTTTGTATCTACATTTTAAACGATTTGCTTGATAGCTTTCAAAGTTTGATACAGAACTTACTTCTAACCAACGTTTTTGTGCTTCTGAATACACTTCAAAGTCGAATGTAATGGCAGAAGTAAAACTCATATCACCGCCGCAAAGACGAAGGATTCTATATGGAAGTTCTAGTTTCTTAACCAAGTTTTCTACATGGTCAATCATTTCTTTTAAGCTTTCGTATGAGTGCTCTGGAGTATCAATACGCACGATTTCTATTTTTGAGAACTCGTGAAGACGATTCAAACCACGCACATCTTTGCCATAAGAACCAGCTTCTCTACGGAAACATTGTGTGTAAGCACAGTTTTTGATAGGAAGTTGATTTTCGTTTAAGATAACATCACGATAAATATTGGTTACTGGCACTTCTGCAGTAGGAATTAAATACAAATCGTCCGCTGTGGCGTGATACATTTGACCTTCTTTGTCAGGTAATTGACCTGTACCATAACCAGAAGCTGCATTTACCACTGTAGGAGGCATAATTTCTTCGTAACCAGCATTGCGTGCTTCGTCTAGGAAGAAATTGATAAGCGCACGTTGAAGTCTAGCACCTTTACCTTTATACACAGGGAAACCTGCACCTGTTATCTTAACACCTAGTTCAAAGTCGATTAGGTCATATTTTTTTGCCAATTCCCAGTGTGGAAGAGCGTCTGCTGGAAGGTCTTCTAAATTTCCACCAGTTTTTTCTACCACATTATCTTCTGCAGTGCGACCTTCTGGCACTTCATTGTTTGGAAGGTTTGGAATAGTAAGCAAGATTTCTGTAATTTCTTTTTCCAAAGATTCTTGTTTTTCAGAAAGTGCTTTACTTTCTTCTTTTATTTGAGCGATTTGTGCTTTTAAAGCATTTGCTTCTTCTGCTTTGCCTTGTTTAAAGCAATCTCCCACTTGTTTAGATAGTTGATTTACCTGAGATAAAGCATTATCTGCCGCACCTTGAGCTGCTTTTCTTTCTTTATCTAAAGCCACTACTTTTTCTATAACTTCTTTTCCGTCAAAATGTTTCTTAGCCAGTCTAAGAACTACATCTTCTGTATTTTCTGTGATGTATTTTAATGTTAACATATACTTTAATTTTTACACAAATGCAAATTTATAAATAAAATTAGGGGATACCAAATTTTTTATTGGTTATCCCCTAAAATTATGAGTTTTTTTATTACGTATCGTAATTAAGCTTCTACTGCTTGTACTGAAACGAATGATTTGTTGTCTCTTTTTTTGCGGAATACAACAACACCATCGATTAAAGCAAATAAAGTGTGGTCTTTACCAATACCTACGTTTTCACCTGGATTGTGAACAGTACCACGTTGTCTTACGATAATGTTACCTGCTTTTGCAAATTGACCACCATAGATTTTTACACCAAGTCGTTTGCTTTCTGATTCACGGCCGTTCTTAGAACTACCGACACCTTTCTTATGTGCCATCTTTTTAGTCTCCTTTCTTTAATTAAGCGATAACATCTTTAATTACTAACTCTGTGAAGCTTTGACGGTGTCCGTTTTTAACGCGATAACCTTTTCTTCTTTTCTTTTTGAAAACGATTACTTTTTCGCCTTTAACGTGAGACACTACTTCAGCTACTACTTTAGCGCCTTCTACTACAGGAGCGCCAACTTTGATTTGTCCGTCAGCATCAACTAAAAGAACTTGTGTAAATTCAACACTTGCACCACGTTCTTCGTTTAGACGGTGAACATACAATTTTTGGTCTTTAGAAACCTTGAATTGTTGTCCAGCGATTTCAACAATTGCGTACATAATTATAATTAATTTATAAAATACCTTCCTAAGGTGCGCAGCACTATGCCAACGTCTTAAAACATACCCTTTGGAAATACGGGCACAAAGATACAACTATTTTTTCACTCCACCAAGAAAAATTCCCATGTTTTTTATTGATTATTAGGTCATTTATCCACCCCCTACTAAAAAAACTTTTTACAAAAAAAAATAGAGACTGATATTTCTATCAGCCTCTACTTTAAAATTTTTATTTAGTAATCTCTGCGATTATTTTACCATAATCTTCAATGTAGCATCCTCTACGGTTACTAAATAGATACCTGCATTTGCTACAGGTATTACAGTATTTACACCTGAGTAAATAACACGTCCATCTAATCCACGTACAGTCACTACTCTACCTTCTGCATTTTCTACATAAATGGTACGGTTGTAAGCATAAACTTCAATACCTAGAGCAATTACATCTTCGATACCTACAACTGGAACTGAAGATGTGCTTCCATCCATTTGATATAATGTAGCATTTTTACAAACTAGGTCAGCAGTTTGATTTCCTGTACCACCAGAACCATTATTGAAGATGATATTCCATTGTTCAGGATCACCAATAGTCTTGTCGAATGTATATTTGAATACACCATCACCTAAACTTTCACATGGTTTACCTGGCCATTCTCCGCAGATTCTGTTAGCATCACTATCACCAGAACCATACCATACATAGCAGTATACAGTAGACCAACCATCAGGAGCTTGGAAGAACACAGCTTGTTCACCAGGAGCAACAGCTGGAGAATCTGAATCTGGAGTTGGATCTGGAGTTGGGGTTGGATCTGGAGTTGGGGTTGGAGTTACAGTACCAGAACCTGTTCCTGCTTCGCAATCACCTTCTGCAATAGTTTTAACTACACTGCCACTATTATTATACATAGCACTCATCTTCAAAGAAGAAAGGTCAGCTGTTTGTTTACCACTACCGTCATTAAAGATAAATTTGTAACCAGAATAATCTGCATTTAAGGTAATCTTATAATTTCCATTGCCTAAGTTAGTCATCTTAGAACCAGGCCAATCACCAAGAGGTTTGTCATCACCCCAAATATATAGATTGATAGCATTACCCCAATCATTTGGTTTTTGGAAGAATACTGCAAATTCACCTTTTGCAACACATGGATCAATAGCCACTTCTGGAGCACCACCGCCACCTACAGCACCGCTTGTACCAGCTTCTTGTTTACCGTCATAAGAAGGTCTTGTTGCGGTTACAGATTTAGCACCGTAGATATATTTACCATCTGTACCTACTTTGCCAGACACAGAACATTTACCTGTTTGTAATACATAAACACGTAAGTTACCTTTGCCTGAACATGAAACTGAAAGTGAGCCATTAGATACAGTTTTGGTATCACCAGTTACTACATCAATGTATGTACCATTTTCAATACCGCTAAATGTAGCACCACCACTAATAGTTACAAGACAGTAAGAGTCTGTTTTTGAGTCTGTATAACGACGTTTGAATGCAAAAGTACCATTACAACCATCTGTGCTATATTGACCTTTACGTAAAGCAGGCACTGCCATACGAATTTGGTTCAAGCGTTGGAAGTGAAGAGCAAGTGGGTGTTTAAGTGTTGCGTCTGCATTACCAGATGCAGTATATTCTGCAAAACCTTTCACATTAATATCACCAGTGATATAACCACCATAGTATGCACGACCTGTTTCAGAAAGAGGGCCATTAGGACCTTTGTCAATTGCAGCGCCTTTTCTAAATTGGATTTCAGAACCGTAATAAATACAAGGAATACCACGGAATGTAAACATTAATGAAGCATTTTCTGCCCATACACTTTCGTCTTGATCAAAACGAACACTTTCTGGAGCACCATCTGGAGCGTAGTCATGTGAGTCTACATAAACAACGTTATATGTAGCGTCATTGTAATATTTATCGCCAGATTTTACACCAAATGCTTCTGCAGCAGTTTTAAAGTTCCAGTGCATTGGGAAGTCAATTACACTGAAGTTATTCCATTTTGAATAATCTGGAGTATGATATTTATTACCACTTAAGAATGCATTGCTAGAGTTTGGTAAATTACTTTCACCAGCATAATCTACCGCTGTTTGTTCAACAGATTTCATATTGGTGTGATTACCAAGTTCACCTTCTTTTACTACAATATTATTCCAAGAAGTTTCACTTGTATCCCAAGAATAGTTCTTAGTTTCTTTCCATGTATAGAAATAAGGAGAAGCGTATTGTGTATTACGATATGTTACGTTACGTTCACGTGCACAAACCTCACCATACATAAAGAATGGACCACCATTACGTTTAGCTTTGTATTGTTCTGCAAGAGCAGTAAATTGAGGAAGGAATGCTTTATTGAATGTCAAACGAGAAATGTGACCAGATGTATCGATACGGAAACCGTCAACACCCATAGCAATAAATTTACCATAACATTCTACTAAATAGTTTGTCACAGCAGCATTTTCTGTATTTAAGTCTACACAGTCACCAGCAATTTGACCATACCAACGAGTATGATTATCCCAGTTGAAGTGAGCATAGTGGTGCCAATAGTTTTTGCTATCGTTGTTTTGACCATCTGTATTCTTCATTTGAGCTAGACGCCAACCATATTGTTGTTGTACACTACTAGAGTAATTATCAGGTAGTCTACCACCATCTTTTTTGGTATAAGGAATCATACAAGCATCAATGTCTGCTTGTTTAGAGATTGTGGTGTCACGAGTAAATAGTTTGCAAAGATTTGCTTCACCGAAGTTACCTGTGTGGTTAAGAACGATATCAAGGATAATTTTCATACCCTTTGCGTGAGCAGCATTGATAAGTTCTTGAAAACCAACACCATTTGACTCATAACGGTGGTCTACTTTTGAAAAGTCGTGTGCGTGATAACCGTGATAGTCATAACCTGATGCATTTTCCACAACAGGGGTAATCCACACTGCAGTAAAGCCCATAGCTTTAATGTAATCTAATCTCTCAATAAGACCTTTAAAGTCTCCACGCCATGGTGGGTCATCTGCATTGGCAGATTGGTTATCCCAGCATTGAACGTTGTTGGATTCATCGCCATCGAAGAAACGAGTTGTCATTACAAAGTAAATAGACTCGTCGCGAAAATCCGAGCGAGTGCTGTTAAACACATCGCCATAGTTACTTGCAAGTGCAGTAAACGCAGGAGCGATCAGCATAAGAGCAAGCAACAAGAATGATTGCAACTTTTTCATAAACTGTTAATATTTTAGGATTAAATAAAAATCTCTTCAATTTGCAAATGTAACCAAAAATTAAGAATTATTACACATTTCGACTCTATTTAACGTTTAAAATTGAAAGAAAAAAGATATATTGAGAATGTTAATAAAATAACTCTTATAAATAAGGTATTAATAAAAGTTTTTACTATTTTTGCGGGAAATTTAGAAGTAGAATGGCTAAAAAGTTAAATAACGAAAATTTTATAGTGAAAATTAAAGACTTTTTCTCAAACGAAAAGGTAAGAATCATTATAGGAATTCTATTGGTTTTCTGTGCTTTTTATCTATTTTCTTCATTATTCTCATTTATTTTCTACGGCGACAAGGATTATAATCTGCTAAAACATAGCTTGGATGAATTAAGCCAAGAAACTAAAGTTTACGAAAACTGGATTGGATATGTGGGTGCAAAAATGGCTAATACCATTATAAATCAATGGTTTGGGGTAGCCGCACTATTTTGGCCTTGGTTCTTGATTAGAGCTGGTATCCAATTAATTCACCCTCTAGGACAATATAATCTACCTAAAAAACTTGTTAACTTATTCTTTATTACCATTTGGGGATCTGTTGCCACTGCATTTATCATTCCTACAATAAGCCTTGCGCCTTATATCCAAATGGGCGGTAATCATGGTAACGAAATAGTGAAATACCTTTCAACTCTAATTGGAAATGTCGGATTAGGTGCTATTATATTCCTTACTCTTCTTATTTTCCTTATAGATCCTGCTATTAGTTGGACAAAACGCATTTATGCTTATATTGAAAGAAGAAACAAAGAAAGAAAAGAACGTTTAGAAGAGTTAGGAGTTAGGAGTGAGGAGTTAGGAGTTAATGAGGAAGATGATGAAGAAGACGATTTTCAAATAATTGACAAAGAAGAGGAAGACGTAGAAGAAAAAGAAGAACTAGAAGATACGACAGAGACAGAAGAAGCAGAAGAAGCAGAAGAAACAGAAGAAACAGAAGAAACAGAAGAACCTGCAGATACTGAAGATACTGAAGAAATAGAAGAGACTGGAGAAGAAATTGAAAATGAAGAAGACTCTACAGAGCAACCTAACGAAGAAGACTCTGATGAAGTAGAATTCAGTGTAACAGTGGCAGAAGGTGAAGGTTCTGAAATAGTAGAACAAAACACAGACTACGATCCTACCCTAGATTTAGAATACTATAAATATCCATCATACGACCTTCTTAAAGACTTTGGTGAAATTAAGAGCGTAGATGCTGCAGAGCAACAAGAAAACAAAGAACGCATCACCCAAACTTTAAGAAACTATGGTATTACAATCAAGAAAATTGATGCTACTGTTGGTCCTACAATTACTCTATATGAAATAGTGCCAGACGATGGTATCCGTATTAGCAAAATCCGCAATTTGGGTGACGATATTGCGCTATCACTTGCAGCTATAGGTATACGTATTATCGCTCCTATTCCAGGTAGAGGAACAGTGGGTATCGAGGTTCCAAACAAGAATCCACAGATTGTACCTATGCGTTCTCTTATTGCATCAGAGAAGTTCCAAAACACCACATACGACCTTCCAATTGCTATTGGTAAGACCATCACAAATGAGGTATTTATGCTAGATTTATGCAAACTACCTCACCTACTTGTAGCAGGTGCCACAGGTCAAGGAAAGTCTGTTGGGCTAAATGCGATTATCACATCTTTACTTTACAAGAAACATCCTTCGCAACTTAAGATTGTGCTAATCGACCCTAAGAAAACTGAGTTTACACTTTACTCTACTATAGAGAAACATTTCCTTGCAAAACTAGAAGACAGCGAAGACGCAGTTATCTCAGATGTAACAAAAGTTACCCAAACTCTTCAATCTGTTTGTAAAGAAATGGACACTCGTTTCGACTTGCTTAAAAAAGCACACGTAAGAAACATAAAAGAGTACAATGAGAAATTTACATCTCGTCAGTTAAACCCAGAAAACGGTCACCGTTACCTACCTTATATGGTAGTGATTATCGATGAGTTTGCAGACCTTATTATGACTGCGGGTAAAGAAGTGGAAATGCCTATTGCTCGTATTGCACAGCTTGCTCGTGCGGCAGGTATTCACATGATTATTGCTACCCAACGTCCTTCTACCAATATTATTACTGGTTCTATCAAGGCTAACTTCCCTGGTCGTTTGGCATTTAGAGTATCATCTATGATCGACTCTCGTACCATTCTAGACTCACCGGGGGCAAATCAACTTATCGGTCGTGGCGACTTGCTGTTTAGCCAAGGCAACGACCTTACTCGTGTGCAATGTGCATTTGTTGACACTCCAGAGGTAGAAGCCATTTGTAATTTCATTAGCGACCAACAAGGTTATACTCACGCATTCTATCTTCCAGAAGTAGATTTAGGCGATGGTGGCGACACAAATATGAGAGGCATTGATATGAGCCAACGCGATGCTATGTTTGAAGACGCAGCAAGACTTGTAGTACTTAACCAAAGTGGTTCTACTTCTATGATTCAACGCAAATTCTCTATTGGTTACAACCGTGCAGGTAGAATTATGGACCAACTAGAAGCAGCAGGCATTGTAGGTCCTCAAGATGGAAGTAAAGGTCGTCAGGTTCTTGTAATGGACGAAGCACAATTAGAAAGAATATTCGAAACTTTATAAATATAAATTCTCAAATTATGAAAAGGGATTCAGCTATTTTTGACATTATTAAAAGAGAACGCGAACGCCAAATGAAAGGCATCGAGTTAATCGCTTCTGAAAACTTTGTTAGCGACCAAGTAATGGAAGCTATGGGTTCTGTACTTACCAACAAGTATGCAGAAGGTTACCCTGGCAAACGCTACTATGGTGGTTGCGAAGTGGTAGACGAAAGTGAACAACTAGCTATCGACCGCCTAAAAGAAATTTTTGGCGCTTGCTGGGCAAATGTTCAACCTCACTCAGGTGCTCAAGCTAATGCTGCTGTATTTTTAGCAGTTTTAAACCCTGGTGACAAATTCATGGGTCTTAACCTAGCTCACGGTGGTCATCTTTCTCACGGTTCACTAGTAAACTCTTCTGGTCTTATTTACACTCCATGTGAATATAACCTAAACGAAGAAACTGGCCGTGTTGATTATGATCAAATGGAAGAAACAGCACTTCGTGAAAAACCAAAAATGATTATTGGTGGTGGTTCTGCTTACTCTCGTGAATGGGATTACAAACGCATGCGCGAAATAGCTGACAAAGTAGGTGCTATCCTTCTTGTGGATATGGCTCACCCTGCAGGTCTTATTGCAGCTGGCCTACTAGACAACCCACTTAAATATGCTCACATCGTTACTTCTACTACTCACAAAACTCTTCGTGGTCCTCGTGGTGGTGTGATTATGATGGGCGAAGATTTCCCTAACCCAAAAGGTATGAAAACTCCAAAAGGTGAAATCAAAATGATGTCTGCTTGCCTAGACTCTGCTGTGTTCCCTGGTATCCAAGGTGGTCCACTAGAACACGTTATCGCAGCAAAAGCAGTTGCATTTGGCGAATGTCTTCAACCAGAATACAAAGAATATCAAATTCAAGTGAAGAAAAACGCAGCTAAACTAGCTGAAGAACTTATCAAACGTGGTTTCAAAATCGTATCTGACGGTACAGACAACCACTCTATGCTAGTTGACCTACGTACTAAATATCCAGATCTAACTGGTAAAGTAGCAGAAAAAGCTCTTGTAGCAGCCGACATTACATGTAACAAAAACATGGTTCCATTCGACAGCCGCTCTGCTTTCCAAACATCTGGTATCCGTCTTGGTACTCCTGCTATCACTACTCGTGGTGCAAAAGAAGACCTAATGGTTGTTATCGCAGAAATGATTGAAGAGGTTCTTAACAATCCAGAAGACGAAAACAGCATTGCAGCAGTTCGTGCTCGTGTAAACGACATTATGAAAGAATATCCATTATTTGCTTATTAATAATAAATTTATAGAAATGAACGCTCCAACTCCTTTCAAAGTATTCTGTGGCACAAAGTCAAGATACATGGCAGAAAAAGTGTGCGAAAAATTGGGTTGCCCACTAGGTAACATGAATATCCAATATTTCGCTGACGGTGAATTCGTTGTTTCATACGAAGAATCTATTCGTGGTTGTGAAGTATATTTAGTACAATCAACATTCCCAAATTCTGATAACTTATTAGAATTATTACTAATGATTGACGCTGCTAAACGTGCTTCTGCAAAGAAAATCATCCCTGTAATCCCTTATTTCGGTTGGGCTCGTCAAGACCGCAAAGATAAACCACGTGTTTCTATAGGTGCAAAATTAATAGCAGATTTATTAAGCACAGCTGGTATCGACCGCGTAATCACACTAGACCTACATGCTGACCAAATTCAAGGATTCTTTGATTGCCCAGTAGACCACCTACTTGCTTCATCAATCTTCTTACCTTATATCCAATCTATGAACCTAGAAAACCTAGTTATTGCTTCTCCAGACGTAGGTGGTTCAAAACGTGCTAGCTCATACGCTAAATATTTAGGTGTAGACCTAGTTCTTTGCCACAAACAACGTGCTAAAGCAAACGTGGTAGAATCAATGAAGATTATTGGTGACGTACAAGGTAAAAACGTTATCATCCTTGACGACATGGTTGACACAGCAGGTACTATTACAAAAGCTGCAGACCTAATGATTGAAAATGGAGCTCTTTCTGTACGTGCATTCGCTTCTCACGGTGTGCTTTCAGATCCAGCTACAGAACGCATTGAAAAATCTCAACTTACTGCTATCTACTTTACCGATTCAATTCCTTTAAGAAAAGAAAGCGAAAAAATTAAAGTATTAAGCGTTGCAGATTTAATTGCTAACACTATCATCAACGTTAACACAAACAAATCTATTAGCTCTAGCTACTTAGTATAATAATCAATTAAGAGAATAGAAAAGGAGTATACTCCTTTTCTATTCTAATTTTTATAAACTATCAAGGCTACGCCTTGATGATTTTTGGCGGCACCTCAGCAAATTAAGTAAACTTATTTGCACTCGGTTTGCGCAAAAATTCCTCATTCCTCATTCCACATTCCTAATTTAAAAATAATGTCTCGTAAAAAACCACTTCCTATTATAGAAGACCTTCTAATTACCGATGTTGCAGCAGAAGGAAAAGCAATTGCACGTCACGAAGATTTAGTAATTTTCATTCCATACGCAGTTCCTGGCGATGTGGTAGATGTGCAAGTAACAAAGAAGAAAAAATCATACGCAGAAGCACGTGTTATCAACTATAAAAAATATTCTGACGTAAGAGCAACTCCATTCTGTGCACAATTTGGTCTTTGTGGTGGTTGTAAATGGCAAAACCTGCCATATTCTGAGCAATTAAAATACAAACAAAACCAAGTAGTAGACAACTTGGTACGCATTGGTAAACTAGATTTACCAGAAATTAGTCCTATTCTTGGCTCAAAACTTACCACTCATTACAGAAACAAGCTAGAATTCACATTTTCTGCTAAGGCGTGGCTTACAACAGAAGAAATGCAACTTCCAGACGAGCAAAAAAGAAAAAAAGCTCTTGGTTTTCACATACCTGGATGTTTCGACAAGGTTCTTCATATTGAAAACTGCTATCTTCAAGACGAAATTTCAAACCGCATAAGAATTGCTACTCATAAGTATTGTATGGAAAACAACATTTCATACTTTGATTTGCGTGAGCAAGTGGGTATGATGCGTACTCTTATGATTAGAAATTCTGTTACCACAGGCGAACTTATGGTTATTGTAGTATTTGCAGAGAAAGATGAAACTGTTTGGAATGGTCTATTGGAGCATTTAGCAACTTCTTTCCCAGAAATTACTTCCCTACTCTATATTTGCAACCAAAAAGCAAACGACACTATTGGCGACCAAGAAGTGATGGTTTACAAAGGTAAAGATTTCTTCTACGAAACTATGGAAGACCTTAAATTTAAGGTTGGACCTAAGTCTTTCTATCAAACAAATACTCTACAAGCATACGAACTTTACAAAGTAGCTCGTGAGTTTGCAGGTCTTACAGGCAACGAAATGGTTTACGACCTTTATACAGGTACTGGTACTATTGCAAACTTCGTGGCTAAAAAAGCAAAAAAAGTAGTAGGTATAGAATATGTGCCAGAGGCAATAGAAGATGCAAAAGTAAATGCTGAGCTAAATGGCTTAGACAACCTTCTTTTCTATGCTGGAGATATGAAAAACATCTTAACTGATGATTTCATTGCTGAGCACGGCAAACCAGATGTTATCATTACCGACCCTCCTCGCGCTGGTATGCACGAAGACGTGATTAAGGTAATCCTAAACGCTGCTCCTGAAAAAATTGTTTATGTTAGTTGCAACCCTGCCACTCAAGCTCGCGACCTTGCCATGATGAGTGAGCAATACAAAATCGTTGCAGTGCAACCTGTGGATATGTTCCCACATACGCACCACGTCGAGAATGTTGTGTTACTTGAGAAATTTTAAAGCTTTAAAATCCCTCAATAAAAAATAAAGTTGACTTTTGGTCAACTTTATTTTTTTAACTCCTCACTCCTAACTTCTAACTACTCGCTACGCTCGTGATTTTTATTCCCTTCGGTCATCAACACGTGGCTGCACCTCGGCAAATTAAGTAAACTTATTTGCACTCGGTTTGCGCAAAAATTCCAAAGATTGTTGACCCAGAGCCAGACATAGCTGCATAAATGGCACCGCGATTGTAAAAATCTTGTTTAATGTCGGCAAGTTCTGGATATTGAGCAAACACACTCTCTTCAAAGTCATTTACAAGACAATCCTTCCACTCTTCAACAGGAATATTTGGAAGTTCACTCAAATCTAATGCAGGCTGTTTTGGTTTTACATGACGATATGCATCTGCTGTAGAAACATGCACATTTGGTTTCACCCACTCTATTTTGTAACCCTCAAGAGAAAGTTCAATTGGCGAAAGTTCTGTGCCTATGCCAGTGGCAAGCATTGGTCTATTATAGATAAAAAATGGACAATCCGCACCTAGTTTTGATGCATACGAAGCCAACACATCATCTTTCAGACCTAAGTTAAACATCTCATTAAGAGCCTTTAAGGTAAAAGAAGCATCCGCTGAGCCACCTCCAAGTCCTGCTCCAAATGGAATGTTTTTTTGCATCGAAATCTTTACATTTGGCAAAGAAAAATCTTTTTGAAGTAGTCTATATGCCTTCACTACAAGGTTACTTTCCACATCACCATCTATCTTCAAACCCTCCAAATTAAAAGAAAATTCAGATGCCTCTTCTATCTCAATTTTGTCTTTAATATCTAGTGGATAAAACACAGTTTCCAAGTTGTGATAACCATCTGCGCGTTTGCTTACAATGTGCAAACCCAAATTAATTTTAGCATTAGGATAAACTACCATAAACATTTACTTTTTATATTAGCAAAAATAACATTTTATAACGAGATACCCAATTAAAATGATTGAGAAGAGAAAAAAAATTATTATTTTTGTAAGAATTAATTTTCTCTTATTATGTCAAGAACAGAAATTAGTACAATAGGCGAATTTGGTCTTATCGACCACATAAATAAATACGTAAAACTAGAAAACGAAACCTCTAAAAAAGGTATTGGCGACGATGCAGCTGTGATTTCCCTTAAAGAAGGTACAGACAGAATGCTTATCTCTACCGACCTGATGCTAGAGGGCATACACTTCGACTTAAGTTATTTTCCACTTAAACATTTAGGTTACAAGGCAGCCATGGCAAACTTCTCTGATATTTATGCCATGAATGCTTACCCTACACAACTTACTGTTTCACTTGGGCTTTCAAAACGTTTTTCTATAGAAGATGTTGAAGAATTATATGCAGGTGTGCTACTTGCGTGCCAAAGACACAACGTGGACCTTGTAGGTGGAGACACTTCTAGTTCTTTAACTGGTCTTGCTATTAGCCTTACTTGCGTTGGCATGGCAAAAGAAGACGAAATAACATATAGAAACGGTGCAAAACCAACAGACCTTATCTGCGTATCTGGCAATTTAGGTGCAGCTTATATGGGTCTGCAACTTTTAGAACGCGAAAAAGCAATTTTTGCTCAAAGCAATGATACCAAAATGGAATTCCAACCAGATTTTGCTGGTAAAGAATATATTATCGGTCGTCAACTTAAGCCAGAGGCAAGACGCGACATCATAGATGCTCTTAAAAAAGAAGGTATTAAACCTACTTCTATGATAGACCTTTCTGACGAAATGGTTTCTGATATCTTCCAAATTTGTAAGGAAAGTGGCGTGGGTTGTAAAATTTTTGAAGAAAAAATTCCTATTGACTACGAAACTGCTAGTATGGCAGAAGAGTTTAATATGAACCTAACCACAGCTGCCCTACACGGTGGTGATGACTATGAATTATTATTCACTGTACCAGTTACAATGCACGAAAAGATAAATAATATGAAAGACGTGAAAGTAATTGGTTATATCACCGACAAAGAAGAAGGTAAAACACTTCAAACTCGCGATGGGGCTTGCTTTGAACTAAAATCACAAGCTTGGCCTACAACCAACAGTTAGGAGTTAGGAGTTAGGAGTTAGGAGTTAGAGGTTGCGGTCACTGAGCTTGTCGAAGTGCCAGCAACTAAAAGGTAATAAATGTTACAATTATGCAACAAATTCAACAAAGCAAAGTATATAACGCTGCAATGTGGTCTGGACTACTACTTGCAATATATCTGGTTATAAGATTCTTTTTTATAGTAAGTTCACCAAACAATATATTATTAAATCTTATTACTGCGTGTCTTACTATATGCCTTACTATAGGAATACCTTTTGTGGCATATTTTTTAGGCAGAGACTTTAAAAAGAAAAGTGAAGAAGAACTCACCTACAGAAACCTTTATTCTCACGGTTTCTTTATGTTCTTTTTTGCTTCTTTAATATTAGCTGCAGTGGAATACGTATATTACGGATTTATAAACCCAGATTTTATAAACGAACAATACGCCGCATTAGTTCAAAGTGTAGAAATTTTAAAACAAACAATGCCAGAAGCCGCTACATTAGAAGAAGTTGTAAATAACAACCCTATTCCTACTGCATCACAAATGGCTATGCAAAACATTTGGATGTATAGTTTTGCAGGCATAATCATTTCATTAATAAACGCTTACATCCTTAATAAAAAACATTAAACATGGATATTTCTATTATCATACCTCTATACAACGAGGAAGAATCACTAAAAGAACTGCACGCTTGGATAAAAGAAGTTGCAGACAAAAATAATTATTCATACGAAGTTATCTTTATAGACGACGGAAGCAAAGACTCTTCTTGGAAAGTTATTAGCGAGCTATCTGAACAGTTCCCAGAAGTTAAAGGCATAAAATTCAGACGCAATTATGGCAAATCTCCTGCCCTATACTGTGGTTTTGAGGCTGCCCAAGGCGATGTTGTCATTACAATGGATGCCGACTTACAAGATAGCCCAGATGAAATTCCTGTGCTATACAACAAAATAATGAAAGAAGATTACGACTTGGTTTCTGGTTGGAAAAAGAAACGTTTCGACCCTGTTTTTACCAAAAATCTTCCTAGTAAACTGTTTAATGCTACAGCAAGAAAAGTATCTGGCATAAAACTTCACGACTTCAACTGCGGACTAAAAGCTTATAAAAACGAAGTTGTAAAAAACATAGAAGTGTATGGTGAAATGCACCGCTACATTCCATATCTAGCAAAAAATGCTGGTTATGAAAAAATTACAGAGGTAGAAGTTCACCATCAAGCACGCAAATTTGGTGTAAGTAAATTTGGTTTCAACCGTTTTGTAAATGGTTATTTAGACCTTATTTCACTTTGGTTCCTTTCTAAATTTGGTGTTAAACCAATGCATTTCTTCGGACTTGGCGGTAGCCTTATGTTCCTAATTGGTTTCATTGCAGTTTGCATAGTAGCAGGCACCAAATTATATGCTATTTGCAACGAAATGAGAGCCCCACTTATCACTGATAGCCCATATTTCTATATTGCTATTCTGTTTATGATTTTGGGTACTCAATTCTTTATTACAGGTTTCTTGGGAGAACTTATTAGCCGTTCTTCACAAGAGAGAAACAATTACAAAATTGCTCAAAAATTAAAAGTTTAAGATATGGAAATCTTATTAGAAATTTTAAAATTCACCATTCCTGCAGCATTAGTTATTGTTGTGGTATGGTATATGCTAAATAAATTTTTCGCAGCAGAAAATTCTCGTCAGAGATATAAACTTTACAAACAAATTCAAAAAGACATTCTTCCTATCCGCTTCACAGCATACGAAAGACTTGTTCTTTTCCTAGAAAGAATTACTCCAGACTCTCTAGTTATTCGCACACAAGGTGAATGTGCCACTGTTATTCAATATCATAGCTATTTGCTTTCAAACATTAGAGCAGAGTTTGAACACAATGTGGCTCAACAAGTGTATGTGAGCGACGAAGCATGGACAATGGTGAAAAACGCAAAAGAAAACACTGTGCAACTTATTAATGCTTGTGCTGCTCAAGTAGATCCACAAGCACCTGCTATAGAGCTTGCAAAAGCAATACTTGCAATGGCTGAGCAAACACCATCTCTACCTACCACAGTGGGTATCAATTATTTAAAATCTGAATTAAAAACATTTTTCGCATGAAAGTTTTAGATTTAATAAAAGCTAGATATTCTGTTCGCACATTCGACACTAAACCTGTGTCTAAAGAAGATTTAGATTACATCCTTGAGTGTGCACGCCTTGCTCCTTCTGCATGCAACAAACAACCTTGGGAGATTAAAGTAATTCAAGGTGAAGCACTTAAAGAATTTTCTGCAGTATATAGAAAAGAAGGTTTCAAAGACGCTCCTGTGTGCATTGCTGTGTGTGGCAACCACGAACAAGCTTGGCACAGAGGCGACAACAAAGATCATTGCGACATCGATATTGCTATTGTTTCTGACCACATCATTATGGCTGCCACAGAACTAGGTCTTGGTACTTGCTGGATTTGCAGTTTCAATACAGACATTGCAAAAGATTTTCTTAAACTTCCAGAAAATATCGAACCAATAGTGCTTATTCCTGTTGGTTATGCAGCTGAACCAAATAGAGAAAAGATTAGAAAACCACTAGAAGAAACCACCACTTTTATAGGATGAAAAAAGCATTAGTTTATATAATTTCTATAATAGCTGTTGCAACTATCTCGTTTAGTTGCACCTCTGAATGTTATGTATCTAAAGATTCTAAATTGGGAATTTCATTTATAGATTCTGTTTCATATAAGGCTAAAAACATATCAGGGCTTACTGTTATAGGCGTGGGAAGTGACTCTATCTTATACAATAACACCACATTATCTGCTATTTACCTTCCTCTTCATTCAAACAGTACAAATACAAACTACAAGTTTATATTACCAACAAGAGTAGAAGGTAAAAACACTCCAGATACCATATTTTTGCATATTGACCATACTCCAAAACCACAACTTATAAGTGAAGAATGCGGATGCACTATGTTTCATGTGATTAATGATGCAAAAATAATCAACAACACCTATAATTTCAAATTGGATATCGTCAACTCAAACATAACAAACATTAATAATGATAAAGAAACACCTATTAAGATTCTTCATTAGTTCAATTTTCTGCCTAATGGGAACTATGGTTTGGGCAGAAAACACCTCATCAGACACTATTTCTGTAAAGAAGTCTGCAAAGAATAACTTTATCATTACAGATTCTATTGCAGATAGTAATAGAAGAAAAGAGACTTATCAAGGAACCTTTCTAAGTCTTGACATCTTTAATCCTGTAGCTACTGCATGGCGCGATGGTAGATTTGAAACATCAATTACTCTAGATGTAGACCTTTGGCACAGACTATTCCCTAGTGTCGAATTTGGATTTATGACAGCAGATATTAAACATGAAGATTATAAATACGAAACCATAGGTCTTTTTGCAAAAGTAGGTGCGGACTATAACTTCATCAACTTCAAGTCTGACAGAAAATACGACCATAGTTTCTACGCAGGATTTAGATACGGATATAGTTATACAAAATACAGTCTTACAGACGCAGTTCTAAATAATGAATACTGGGACGAATCTGGCAAATATGCCAATCTAAACCAGGCATCAAATTTTGGTTGGTTTGAAGTGGTTGTTGGTGTACGAGTGCAGATCTATAAAGATTTCTTTATGGGTGTAGCAATGCAAGTAAAAACATTCGGTCACTTCTACGAAGACTCTCCATACTACCCTACCTACATCTCCGGCTACGGCAAATATGGTGAAGACGTAAACTTCGGACTAAATTACTCCCTATCATACAGATTCTAAAAAATAAAGAGGCTGCTAAAAAATTTTAGTCAGCCTCTTATCTTTTATTTAGGTTTCTAATCTCACTCATTTATTCTCAAACACCAACTTTCCTTCTAGTTCATCCACAAGGATTGGTTTTTCTTTGTCGATGCTACGAGCAATGATTTTGCCTGAGAGTTCGTTTAGTAGTAGGCGTTGAAGAGCACGCTTGATAGGACGAGCACCAAACTGAGGGTCGAAACCTTCCGATGCAATTAGGTCTATCGCCTTTGGTGTAAGCTGTAGGTCTATGCCATTATTTTTAAGCATCTTGGCAATACCTTCCACTTGTAGGCGAACAATTTGAGCAATTTCTGCCTTGGCAAGTGGTATAAACATAATTAAATCATCTATACGATTCAAAAATTCTGGTTTAATCACTTGTTTTAGAAGTTCAAACACACTCTTACGAGTGTCTTCTAGCACTTGTTCACGATTTGACGCAGACAATGACTCTATTTTTTCACGAATAAGTTGTGAGCCAAGATTAGATGTCATGATAATAATGGTATTTTTAAAATCTACCACCCTACCTTTGTTGTCTGTAAGACGTCCATCATCTAGCACTTGAAGCAAGATATTGAACACATCTGGGTGAGCCTTTTCTATCTCATCAAACAGCACCACAGAATATGGTTTACGACGAATAGCCTCGGTAAGCTGACCACCTTCTTCATAACCAATATATCCTGGAGGCGAACCGATAAGACGTGTAACAGAGAATTTCTCTTGATATTCACTCATATCTATACGAGTCATCATATTGTCATCGTCGAATAGAGCCTCTGCAAGAGCTTTTGCAAGCTCGGTTTTACCTACCCCTGTGGTACCCAAGAAAATAAACGAACCGATTGGACGTTTTGGGTCTTTAAGTCCAGCACGACTACGACGCACAGCATTGGCAACTGCCTCAATGGCTTCTTCCTGACCAATTATACGTTTGTGTAGTTCTGTTTCAAGATTCAACAGCTTTGTTTGTTCGCTTTGAGCCATTTTGGTTACAGGAATGCCAGTCCAACGGCTTACAATATCAGCAATGTCTTCACTATCCACCTCTTCTTTTATCATAGGTGCATCAGCCTGCATTGCTTGTAGCTTTTGCTGAGCACTGGCGATAGCCTCTTCCTTAGTCTTAATTCTACCATATCTTATCTCGGCTACCTTTTCATAATTACCATTGCGTTCAGCCACTTCTGCCTCAAATTTCAACTTTTCAATATCAATTTTACTTTGTTGAATTTGGTCAATAAGTGCTTTTTCTGCCTGCCATTTTGCCTTTTGCTTGTTTTCATCTTCTTTAAGAGTGTCAATCACCTTGGTAAGCTGAGCCACTTTTTCTTTGTCCTTTTCTCGCTTAATAGCCTCACGCTCTATCTCTAGTTGCTTAATGCTACGAGCAAGTTTGTCCAAATCCTCTGGCACAGAATTCATTTGAAGACGAAGTCTCGCTGCCGCCTCATCAATTAGGTCAATAGCCTTGTCTGGCAAGAATCTATCAGAAATATATCTGTTTGAAAGTTCCACTGCCGCAATAATTGCCTCATCTTTGATACGCACCTTGTGGTGGTTTTCATAGCGTTCCTTTAGTCCACGAAGAATAGAAATTGTGCTTGCCTCATCTGGCTCATTCACCATAACTATTTGGAAACGACGTTCTAGTGCCTTGTCCTTTTCAAAATACTTTTGGTATTCATTAAGTGTAGTAGCACCAATGCTACGTAGTTCACCACGAGCAAGAGCTGGTTTCAAGATATTTGCAGCATCCATAGCACCATCACCACCGCCTGCACCCACAAGAGTGTGAATTTCGTCTATAAAGAGGATAATCTCACCATCAGATTTAATTACCTCATTTATCACGGCTTTCAGACGTTCCTCAAACTCACCTTTATACTTGGCACCTGCCACCAGAGCACCCATATCAAGTGAGAAAAGCTGTTTAGATTTTAAATTTTCTGGCACATCACCACGAATTATACGGTGTGCTAAGCCTTCGGCAATAGCAGTTTTACCCACACCAGGTTCACCAATTAGAATTGGATTATTTTTGGTTCGTCGAGAAAGAATTTGAAGAACACGCCTAATCTCCTCGTCACGACCAATCACAGGGTCCAATTTCCCATTGCGTGCTTTTTCATTAAGATTGATGGCATACAGAGACAAAGCCTGATACTTATTCTCTGCATTACTTTGATTATTTGAATTGTAATTCATAATATTAATCTCCTTTCACCCAATATACTTCAAATTGCGTGCCAATGTCAATTCTCTGCCATTTTTGACAAAAAAGCCTACAACTCATATTAGAGTGTAGGCTTAATTCTTTTTTATTAAATTTAGGTAATTATATACAAGTTTACAATAAAAAATTTAAAAACTCAACCTTTATAGAATATTTTATATAAAAAGGAGAGTTCGCTCGATGAACTCTCCACTAAAAAGAAAATGTCAATTATCATCTTTTCCTTTTAGGATAAGAACGATAATGAGAATGTACAAAAACTTTATCTTTATTAATTCCTTTAAGGAAATCAACAAGAGAAGTTGTTATACTATTCTCAATATGGTTTCTTAAACTAACCATATCCAACACCTCCTTTCTAAATAAACTAATATATTTCATTGTTAGAAAAAAGTTTATTTACCTACAAAGGTAGCAAAAATCACCAAGAAATTGGTGATTTTTTTGTTGTTTTTCAAAGTAACTTAGTAATTTAGTAAATTTTTCAATTATTTTTATTATATTTATATCAAATCATAAATTATAAAAACTAATAGATATGGAAAAGTTAACTAAACAGCAAGAAGATATTGTATGCAAATTGCTTGACTGTTCATACAGTGAGGAAATTACTCAATTTATATTAGATGCGATAGAAGAACATAATTGGACTCGCAGTATACTTGGTTCAGATTCATCATATTTAACAGAGGAACAAAAGGAATTGTACTACAAATTGGGTGGTGGATATTCTATGAATGAGGTGAAAGAAGAAGTTGAGAAAGCAGTTATAAATCAAAAGATTGCGAATATATTAGAAGAAAGTGGAGTTACAAAATACCTATATGAAAATGAGGATTATTTAACCGCTATACGTGAAGGAGAAGTTATTTGTGAAGGTATTAACGTAGAAGAGATAAAAAATATGATTTATGGATAATGGAAATAGAACTTTCAGAAGAAGCAAAGAAAGAGATTGTTAAGTATTCGCAATATCTTGCAAAAAACACAAAATTTGATAGAGATAAGATACAAGAACTTACCACAAAATTTGAAGAGCAATTAAAAAAGAATATTAATAGTAGCGGTAATAAACATTCTGATTCTATCTTCCCTAAAAAGACTAAATTTGGGAAAGATTATAAAATGTATGTGGATAAATCAAAACATAGAGTAATCTTTTATAAAATAGAAAAAGATGATAATGGTGATGAAATAGCAAAGATATATAAATGCCCACATTCAACAGAACTTAAAAAAGAATTAGATAAAAAAGATATAAAACCATTAAATAATGCCGACCCTGAATTATTATTAGATTATATAACAGTAGAAAAAGAGGATAAAGTAAAAGACGATTCTTTAACAGACGAGGAACGTAAAGAGTATAAAAAGAAAGAAGATGAATTAGAAGAACGAATTTCTAATAAGAAACAGGGAATTGAGAAAGAGGATAAGGATGAAAATGGGAATCCTCGTCAATACAAAACAGGTCCACAAGGCGGTAAATATTATAGAGTTAAGATAGACGGCAAATGGGGCGATTGGCATAGTCTTGCAAACGAAAATTTGAAAAATATAAAATCATATTTAACAGAATCTAAAATGGTTTCTTTATTGAAATACATAAAAGGTTTGGTTGGGTGAAAATAAAAATGAGAGTGGTTCAACACTCTCATTTTCTAAAAGACACCATTTAAGGTGTAATGCACATCCCTCCGTAACCCTCCCTCAAAAAATGTGTTTCACAATTTTTATCTGTATAATAGTCTTCTATAAAGACCCATTATAAGATTCGCCTGAATGGCGTATAATACGCCATCGGGTTTATTCCTAATATGATACTTCATAATGTAAGATGTTTTTTTGGGGGAATTCATATTTGATGATATGAATTAATTAAAATTATTAATTTTATTGCTAATCTCGAATGGATTTGAACAAGGTTCAAATCCATTTTTTTATATCTCCATTTGTGTGGCGGAGAATGATTATATATAACTCTTTTCATACATTTATCTACATTATTAATATACTAAATTGGTATACGAAATTTACCATTAAAGTGTTAATAATTAACAGAATAAGTCTTAAATAGATTTTCAAAAGTCAAAAATTTTTAGTATATTTATATATCCTATAAACTATTTGACCATGTTAAAATTAAGTGATTTTAAATCGATGTTTGATTTAGTGAATTTCTTCTCATCAGAAGAAAAATGTATTGAATATTTAGAGAAGATTCGATGGAATAACAACATTGTTTCTCCTTATGATTCTAAATCAAAGGTATATAAATGTCATAGTGGATATTGTTGTAAGAATACAGGCAAACGATTTAATGTAAAGACAAATACAATTTTTGAAAACACGAAAATCCCATTAAGGAAATGGTTTGTTGCAATATGGTTAATTACTTCACATAAAAAAGGAATATCATCCTTACAATTATCAAAGGACTTAAATATTACACAGAAAACCGCTTGGTTTATGTTACAGCGTATTAGAAAGTGTTTTGAAATAGAAAACAATTCACAACTATTTAATGAAGTTGAAATAGATGAAACTTATATTGGAGGTAAAGAACGAAACAAAGATTTAATAGGAATTGGTAAAGGGACACAAGGACGTAGTATAAAGAGTAAAACTCCTGTTATTGGGATGGTAGAACGCAATGGAAAGGTTGTTTCGCATATTATTACTGACGCAAAATCTTCAACACTTACATCAGAGATTCTCAATACAGTAGATATTAATGCTGTAATATATACAGATGAATGGAAAGGTTATAATTCAGTAAATAAGTTATATAATCATAAACGAATTAAACACAAAGACAATGAATTTGCAAAAGGTGATATATACACTAATACAATTGAAGGTTTTTGGGGAATTTTAAAACGAGGACTATTTGGAATTTATCACAAGACTTCTAAAAAACATTTACAGATGTATATAGATGAATTTGTTTTTAGATATAATACAAGAAAAGTAAAAGATTCGGAGAGATTTGATATATTACTATCAAATATGACAAATAGATTGAGATATTGTGATTTAATAAAAAACTGATAAAATATTATAAATCTAACTTCATTGCGATTATAATATAAAAAACATTATTTCAAAAAATGGTAATTAAAGTTAATGGAATAGAATATAAAGGAATTGATATTGAAGGTGGTCCTCATAGTAAAGAATACATAAAACAGCATATATTGTCAAGAGGATTCACAGAAGAAGAGAAAGTAGAATATGACCAAGTTTTTGGTTATTGTGCAAATATATTAACTGATAATGATATAGAATATCAGAATAAGCTGTCTAATCTTATTAAATCAATTCTTGACAATAAAAACTTAGATTATATTTCTAAAATAGAAAAGATTTTAATTCTTTTGCAAGCAAATAAGAGTTTAAAAGAATACCATAAGATATATGATTAATAAATAATAACATCAGGATAACAAATTCTAATCATTTCAATGATTGGTATAGTTTTCGTTTCAGCTTTAATACACAATATGCATTCTATATATAAGATATCGTTAACTGTATATTGACAATAATTCATAAAACGATACGGTTTACCATCATAAGCAACCCACTTTAAGAGGAAAGGAGATAACATCTCCTTCATTGTTTTATAATCAGTTTTTGATACTTTCATAAGGTGCAATATTTAATATTAACAAAGATATAAAAAGAATATATCTATGTGTAAATATTGTGCCTATTTTTTATATATTTTTTATTGTAAACTTGTATATAATTACCTAAATTTATTATCTATCTTCAACAATTGATTGTGCTATATCCTTTATAGAATAAGAATTTGTTATATCTATTATATCATCTACATACCAATCACCATTCTCATAAACCATTGGCATATCAACTTTACAATATTGAACTCCTGTTTCTGGGTAAAATAATTCTATATGAGCAATCGCATCAGTATTAGATATTATCTCAACATTAATAGAATGTAATTCAGCATCTAATCCATTAGTACATCTCCAAATATCCCAATCTGGCCAACCAATCTCACTATCATCAAGTAGCTGTGCCCTATTAAAAACAGAGTAAAATTCCTCAGACATTATTTCATTATCATTATATTGACAATGCTCATTGTATTGGTTTCTTATTCTAGTTTTAATTGTTTCTTTAATTTGTTGTAATTCATCGACCTCCGGGTGGGTCCTTTTATCATTACCTGTTAATATTATGCGCCACGTGTACCTTTCAATATCTTCTTCACTTTTAGGAACAATATTCCAAATATTCTCTTTTAATTTAATTGTAAACAAGAAATTTACTTGTGAGTTTACTTCTTTGAAACTCCATGCTTTTTCTATTTCTGTGTTTGTGTCTTCGCATATAGGCTCAGACAAGATAATAGATAAGTCTTCATAATACTCTAACATTTCATGAGCAAACAAATTACCTTCATTCTTTTTCTTTTTTATTAATGATTTGAAATCAGTTTCTTCACTAGTTGATGAAAAATCAGCCAAAAGTTCATCAAATAAAGCCTCATCACCCTCCTCTAAAATATGGTGAGCCATTAATTCTACACTTGATAAATAAAATCTCACAGCATCTTCTATTTCTGTTTTATAATCAGAAACAGTTGTTTGACACGACGTAATTGTCATTAAACAAATAACACCAATTGCATAAAGAATCTTTTTCATAAAAATATTATTTAAGATTAGTAATTTTCATTTATTCATATATTTCAGTAATCTTATCATTTACAAAGGTAACATAAATATACTTGTCATCATTACCCCAACCATATTTCTTATATGTCCATATTTCTACTACACCTAACGATGTTGTTGATGTATTCTTTAAACGTGGACTACCATAGGCTTCAATACACATTTCCTGAGTCATTCCTATAGATATTTTATTATCTAAAATTAAATTGCCATACGTAACCCCATGTTTCTTTATAATATTTTCTCTATATTCTTCATTTTCTCTTTTTAATTCTATGATCTTGTCTTGTACAACATTCTCCCATTCTTTGATTATAGAATCTGCGTAACTTTTACAAACAAGTGCTCTCCAATATCTATTGCCATTTTTATATACAGGAGACCATATTACATTAGTTTTGATTCCATCGCAGAAACTATTATACTCTCCTATATAACCTTCAAAATTATTCTCTTTTTTCTTAGAATTTTCAATAGACATCATCATATCTTTAGTAAATTCATGACATAATTTTCTTTCTTCACATGACTCTATTATCATAGATTCGTTCTCCTCTTTCGAGGTAAATTCTAATACAAATTTATTTCCTTTCACTGAAATCTTTTGTACATTCCAAACAGATTTTGGTTTCTCTAAATAATCATAATTTCTAAAACCATCAATATTAAAATATTCATCAAAGCTGGTTATTTCTTTACCAACATACATTTCTTTTAATAAATTATATGATTTAAGAGAAACAAAATTTGAAATATTTGCAGCTTCGAATTTTATAGGTTCTCCATAAAAACGGATATTTGGGAATAAATTAGATTCTATTTTTTCTCCTCTAATATAATATTTCCTACCATCAATTTTAAGAACATATATAATATCAGAATTTATATATAAATGGTTCCATATAAATTCACCTTCCATTTTTCTCTTTAGTTTATAATAATTCGTATCACCTAGTTTTAATTTTTGTTCTAGGAATTTTGATTTTGTAAAATAATTAAACAACAAATCTTTTTCTTGTTGAGTAACTATGATATCTTCAACATGAAAATACTTTCTATTAGGCAATTGACATACCGTAATAGTATCATTTGAGATACAAGATAATGTAAGAATTGGTTCATTAGAATTATCACTACTAAACAAGGTATCTCCTATTAAATATAAATTCTTATAATTCTTTTTTATGAGTTTTATTTTATCCTTATATGCATACCTCCATGTTCCATTTTCTTCGTGTTTTAGTTTCACAATAGGGTATTTTGTATTCTCTTTTAATATGTGGATAATTTCATTTTTCTCATCCTGCCACGTCTTTTTTGTTTCCTTAACAACTTCAGGTACATACATATCAATTTGAGCAAAAGTAGACATTACAATTGCAATTAGAACTATAGTTAATGCTATTTTTTTCATCTTTTTCTTAATAAATTTTTGTAAGTTAATATTTCTTTCTATTTATTCCCGCTTAGAAAATCTATCACCTTTTTCTTTTTTGAAATTGATATTGGAAGTTGATTTATAATACTCTCATGTAAACCTTGTGGTATTACAAACCATTGTGAATGTCCGTAAGTAGCTGGCATTCCACATTCACCCCAAAACCATCTTATTCCTAGAGTTGGTTTTTCATCCCAATATATCGTCACTATAGCCCATCCTTCTTCTTGATCTTTATAAACAATATCAAATGGACCTCCTAATCTATCTGCTGGACTATTGATTTTAAAAATACTCAAATCATCCATTAACTGTTTTTTTACTTCTTTTCCCATAATATTTATATTTTAGGTGTTAACATCTTGTATCTTAATTCTGACATACAAGCACAAAAAAAACGTGGACTCGACTGTTGCCGTTCCACATTTTAGAGGCCTTCGCATTGCCCAACGTATATAGAACAGACAACGCAAAGCCCACGCCGATATAAGTAAACATACTATACACCTAAGTATAGATATGCACATAACATACCCATATCCCGTAAGCATTTATCGTTGCTATATTCTGATATACGTTTGAAAGTTGCGAAGTTTCTAAAATGTCAGAACATGCGTAATAAACGCTTCAATATAAAATCTATAAATCCCACACCACGCATCTCTATGCGTATCCTCGGCGTGAGACCTACTCTTGCAAAAATAATAAAATCTTATTTAATAAAAAAAATTGTCCATACAAAATCTGGACAATTAATATTAATCTATAAGTTATATAATCTATGTAAATCTAGATTCTGTAGTCACAAAGACAAAGTTCATTATTAAGAAATGAATATACATACCCTGGACTTTGATAGTACAAACCAGTATTTGCATCTTGCAATCGAGCAAAAGTATCTGAATTATACAGAATATCCATTGCTTTTTCTACTGTATATCCATGCTTTTCTATAAGAAGTTGTATTAAATCTGCATACATATCTTCTTGCATAATCTTTATTTGAGAACTAGTCAATTTCATAGTCTTTTCAGTTTTTCAAGAGCTAATGTTGTACCAAAGAAATATTGAAAAGTTATACCTTTAGCATATTTTAATTCTTTTACTAATTCTTCTATACTAATAGTGCCAGCTTGATATCTACGTAACTGAAAAGTAACTCCATCATCAGCAATTGGTCCATATACTATATCATATTCATGAATAGGATGTTGATTATGTACATCTCTATTCTGTAAAATAAAATTTGCCCATTCTACACTATAATCTTCAAAAATCTTAACCTTAAGTTCATTACTTTTGAGCAATGTTTCATCAAACTCAAATTCAGAAACAATTGGTTCACCAATAAGTAACTGCAATGTTTTTTGTTCTGCCATTCTTAAGGCTTGATTTTTATCTGCAGAAAGATAAAATCCTCTGCCAAAATCTTTATATGGTTTTGATTTCTCAAGATTTGGGACTTCAATCTTTACATTTGAGCCATGATATAATATCATTTTAATTTTCCTCCATTATGTTCACACACTTGTATCATTGCATCAACAGCATCATCAAATGAGAGTGTATGTATTATGTCATAATATGTAGTCAAATGAGACAAGCCATTAAAGCGTGACAGATAATTATGTGCCTGTTTCTCGCCAATACCAAATCTGCCTGCAAACTCAGCTATCAATGCTATTGTATAGTTTAATCTATTTCTTTCTTCTCTAGACATAACATATATTTTCTTGAACAAATATAAATATTATGTTCCACATCAACAAAATTATTAAATGAAAAAAAATCAACCGCACAAAAAAAAGACTCACCGATGGTTCAGTGAGTCTCAAACTTTATAAAGTTCAATTTTTATTACATCTTTTCTGGAACTTTGATGCCAAGAAGCGACATTGCAGTTTTAATAACTTTAGCAACGTTGGCAGAAAGCACTAGACGCATATTTTTAAGGTCTGCATTTTCTTCTTTTAGGATGCTAAAGTCGTGATAGAATTGGTTGTATTCTTTCACTAGGTCGTATGTATAATTGGCAATTAAAGAAGGACTATATTCTTTGCCTGCTTGAGCAACTACTGCTGGGAATGCAGCAAGAGCTTGAATTAAAGATACTTCTTTTTCTTTTAGTTGAATATCTTTGTTAAGCTCTGCTAATGCAATACCTTGTTCTGCAGCCTTACGAAGCACAGAGCAGATACGAGCGTGTGTATATTGAATGAAAGAACCTGTATTACCATTGAAGTCGATAGACTCTTTTGGATTGAATGTCATATTCTTGCGAGGGTCTACTTTCAAGATAAAGTATTTAAGACCACCAAGACCAATCATTTCGCAGATAGAAGAAATTTCTTCTTCTGTTAGGCCATCAAGTTTACCAAGTTCTTTAGAAATTTCTGTTGCGGTGCCCACCATTTCATCAACTAGGTCGTCGGCATCTACAACAGTACCTTCACGGCTCTTCATTTTACCTTCTGGAAGTTCAACCATACCGTATGAGAAGTGAACTAGATCTTTACCCCACTCCATACCAAGACGGTCTAGAAGAATAGAAAGCACTTGGAAGTGATAGTTTTGTTCGTTACCTACCACATAAATCATTTTGTCGATTGGGAAATCTGAAAAACGAAGTGTAGCAGTACCAATATCTTGAGTCATATACACAGAAGTACCATCTGCACGTAACAGAAGTTTTTGGTCAAGACCTTGGTCTGTCATATCAGCCCATACAGAACCGTCTTCTTTTTTGAAGAAAAGACCTTTTTCAAGACCAGAAAGCACTTTTTCTTTACCTACAAGATATGTGTCAGATTCATAATAGATTTTGTCGAAATTAACACCAAGGCGTTTGTATGTTTCATCGAAACCAGCATAAACCCAGTCGTTCATAGTTTTCCAAAGTGTACGAACTTCTTCGTCTCCAGCCTCCCATTTACGAAGCATTTCTTGAGCTTCTTTCATAAGAGGAGCTTCTTTTTTTGCTTCTTCTTCGTCCATACCAGCAGCCATAAGTTCTTTGATTTCAGCTTTATAAGCCTTATCAAAAGCCACATAATAGTCGCCAACTAAGTGGTCACCTTTTTTACCAATGCTCTCTGGAGTGGCACCATTACCAAATTTTTGCCAAGCAAGCATCGATTTACAAATGTGAATACCACGGTCGTTTACAATATTGGTTTTCACCACTTTGTAACCATTAGCCTTCATTATTTCAGAAAGGCTATAGCCTAACAAGTTGTTTCTAATGTGACCTAAGTGAAGAGGTTTATTAGTATTTGGAGAAGAATATTCAATCATTACAAGAGGAGAATTTTCGGTAACTTCTTTGATACCAAATTTCTCATCTTTATTAATACCTTCTAGTAAATCTACCCATGAATTTGCATTGATAGAAAGATTTAAGAAACCATTAATTACGTTATAATCAGAGATTTTAGAATCGTTTTCTTTAAGGTATGCACCTATTTCTTCTGCAGTAACAGCAGGATTTTTACGTGAGATTTTTAGCAGTGGAAAGCACACTAATGTCCAGTCACCAACAAACTCTTTCTTTGTCTTTTGAAGAGTTACTTGCTCATCACCAATTTGTACTCCGTACAATGCTTCAACCGCATTCTTTACAGATAAAATTAAATCTTTTTCCATATTCTTTTAATAATCGTGCAAAGATAATAAAAAACAACAAAAGGAGCGAAATTTCGCTCCTTTTATTTGTATTATCCACCGAAGTCGTCGAAGTGAATCATATCTTTTTCTACACCTAGGCTATCTAACAAGTCAAGCACTGTTTTTGCCATCATTGGAGGTCCACATAGGTAGTATTCGATTTCTTCTGGTTCTTCGTGTTGTTTCAAGTAGGTGTCGCCCATAACTGGAGCAATGAAACCAGCAGTATATTTAATACCAAGTTTGTCTGCTTTAGGGTCTGGGCGGTCTAGAGCCAAGTGGAAGTGGAAGTTAGGGAATTCTTTTTCTAGTTCTAAGAAATCATCTAAGAAGAACACTTCGTCGATGGCACGAGCACCATAGAAATAATGCATTTCGCGGTCGCGAGTTTTAAGAGTTTTAAGCATGTGCATAATTTGTGCACGAAGAGGAGCCATACCGGCACCACCACCTACCCAAATCATTTCACGTTTGCTATCAAACTCTGGGTGGAAGTCACCATAAGGACCACTCATAATTACTTTATCTCCAGGTTTTAATGAGAAGATATAAGTAGAAGCGATACCACAAGGAACATCCATAAAACCAGGACCTTGATCTTTTGGTTTAAATGGAGGAGTTGCAATACGAACAGTAAGTGTTATAATATCGCCTTCGTCTGGATAGTTGGCCATAGAATAAGCACGGATAGTTTGTTCTGTATTTTTTTGTTTTAGGTTGAATAAACCAAAGTTTTCCCAAGCTGGTACATATAAGTCACCAATTAAAGAACGGTCGAAGTCTGCATAATTCAAATCGTATTCTGGAATAACAATTTGAGCGTATGAACCTGGAACGAAGTCCATGTGTTCACCAGCAGGAAGCTTAACTTTAAACTCTTTAATAAAGGTAGCAACGTTGCGGTTTGAAATAACTTCGCATTCCCATTCTTTCACACCAAGAACAGATTCTGGCACCTTAATGCTCATATCACTTTTAACTTTAACTTGGCAACCTAAACGCCAGTTATCTTTAATTTGTTTGCGTGAGAAGTGAACAGCCTCAGTAGGAAGAATTTCACCACCACCTTCTGGCACTTGGCAACGGCACTGACCGCAAGAACCTTTACCACCACAAGCAGATGGTAAGAATACGCCTTCTGCAGCCATAGTACCTAGAAGAGTACCACCAGAAGCCACTTCCATTGTTTTTTCACCATTAAGTGTTACCTTAACTGGACCTGAAGGAGACAAATAACGTTTTGCTACCAACAGTAAAATCACCATTATAAGGATCATACCTAGGAACACAGCTATACTGGCTCCAATCATTGTCATATCTATTGTTAATAACATAGTTAATCCCCTTTCTTAAATTTTTAATCCTGAGAAACACATAAATGCTAATGCCATAAGACCTACAGTGATGAAGGTGATACCTAAACCACGAAGAGGTTTTGGAACATTGCAATATGCCATTTTTTCACGTATAGCAGCTAACGCTACAATAGCAATTAACCAACCAATACCAGAGCCAAATGCATAAACTGTAGCTTCACCTACGTTGATGAACTCACGTTGTTGCATAAATAAACATGCACCCATGATAGCACAGTTTACAGCAATAAGAGGTAAGAAAATACCTAGAGAAGCATATAGAGAAGGAGAGAAACGTTCTACAACCATTTCCACAAGTTGCACAATAGCAGCAATCACTGCAATGAATAGAATGAAGCTTAAGAAGCTTAAGTCTACACCTTCTATAATAGCATCAGCTTTAAGTAAGTAGTTTTCAAGTAAATAGTTCACTGGAACGGTAATACATAACACGAAAATTACCGCAATACCCAATCCAAATGCTGTTTTTACATTCTTAGATACAGCCAAATATGAACACATACCCAAGAAGTAAGCAAATATCATGTTGTCGACAAAAATCGACTTAACAAATAAACTTAATAAATTTTCCATGATTCTTCTGTTTTACGGGTCATTAATTATTTAATTCAGGGTTTTTGGCACGTTGGAACCAAATAATACAACCCAATAAGATAAGTGCCATAGGAGGCATTAGCATAAGACCATTGTTAATGTAACCAAATTCATAAACACAATCTGGAATTACTTTAATACCTAATAATGTACCTGCACTGAAAAGTTCACGAACAAATGCAACAACTACTAAGATCATAGCATAACCGAAACCATTACCTAGACCGTCAAGAGTAGAAGCCCAAGGACCATTTGCCATAGCAAATGCTTCAAGACGACCCATTAGGATACAGTTGGTAATGATAAGACCGATATAAACTGAAAGTTGTACACTCACATCGTATGCAAATGCCTTTAAAACTTCACTTACAATAGTTACTAACGCAGCTACTACAACCAATTGTACGATAATACGAATACGGTTTGGAATAGTATTACGAAGAAGTGAAATAACTAAGTTTGCTAAAGCAACGATAATGGTAACTGAAATACCCATTACTAAAGCTGGCTCTAGTTTTACGGTTACAGCTAAGGCAGAACAGATACCTAAAATTTGCATTGTTACTGGGTTGTCTAACCATAAAGGTCTAGTAAACGCAGCACGATTTTCTTTTGAAAATAAACTCATCTTCTGTTCCTCCTTATTGTTTTAAAAAGTTAACATATTGACCTAAACCTTCTAAAAGCATAGCGTCTACACCTTGAGAAGTGATAGTACCACCAGAGATACCGTTTACATAATCTTTAGTATCATCTGTTTTACCTGGTTTTACAATAGCGATAGAAGTAAACTCGCCTTCTCTACTGATTTTTTTGCCAGGAAATTGATTTTGGAATTTAGGAAGAGCGATATCAGCACCCAAACCTGGAGTTTCACTAGCGTGAGCGAAATAAGCACCGTAAACAGTAGCTTTATCGTCGTTTAATGAAACATAACCCCAAATTGGACCCCAAAGACCTGTACCATACACTGGTAACACATATTTGGTTTCGCCATTGATTTGGCAAACATAAAGTGGAAGTTGACGTTCTGCAAGTGGTTTAGCGTTTTCTACTTTAGATACAATATCAAAAGCACCAGTTTCTGCTATAACAGCACCTTCTGAGTTGATAAGTTTTTCTTGTAGAACTATTTCGCTATATAGTTTAGAGGCGTCAGCATCTTTTAAATCTACATTTAGAGAAGATAAGATTTGTTTTTTCTTATCTAGAGCAACATTTTCGTCTTGAATATCTTTCAATGAAGAAGAAACGAAAGCTAGCAAGAAAGCCACGATAATAACCATGACCGATGCATATACAATGGTATAAGTATTACTGTTAGTATTCATGGTATATTATTATTTAGAGTTAATAGCTTTAGTTGCACGTTTAGCACGTTTTGAAATATTGCGTTGAACCACTAGGTAGTCGAATAAAGGTGCGAATACGTTACCTAAAAGAATAGCAAGCATCATACCTTCTGGATAACCAGGGTTAAGAACACGGATAATAACTGCTAATGAACCGATTAAGCAACCATACATCCATTTACCAGCTTCTGTACGAGCAGAAGTTACAGGGTCTGTAGCCATAAATACAGCACCAAATGCAAAACCACCTAAACATAAGTGATAGTACCAAGGAAGTTGAGCTGCAGCTGTATCAGGACCGAATGCATTGAAGATTAACGCCATTAAAGCACCACTACCAAAGATAGAAAGCATTACTTTCCAGCTAGCGATGCGAGTTACTAATAATAAGATAGCACCTAATGCAATAGCAATAACACTAGTTTCACCAATAGAACCTGGAATAAAACCAATAATAGTATCCATTAATGAAACAGGTTCGCCTATAACATTAGTTAAAGCTACTTCTGAAGTAGGAGCCACAGCTACTTGACCAAGAGGAGTTGCACCTGTAAAGCCATCTACTTGTGTACCAGCACCTAAACCAAACGTATCAGCGGTACGCACCCAAACTGCGTCACCAGACATTTTAGAAGGATAAGCAAAGAATAGGAATGCACGAGCAATTAAAGCTACGTTGAAGATATTCATACCTGTACCACCAAAGATTTCTTTAGCAAAGATTACTGCAAATGCAGTAGCAAGAGCTAAAATCCATAGTGGGCATTCCACTGGAACAATCATTGGTAGGATAATACCTGTAACAAGGAAACCTTCGTGAATTTCTTCTCCTTTAAATTGAGCTACTGTAAACTCGATACCTAAACCTACAAGGTAAGCAACCACGATTTTAGGTAATACAGCAAGAAGACCATAAGAGAAGATTTCAAAGAAGCCTACTTCTTGGCCTATAGCTAAATAGTGTTGGTAACCCACGTTATACATACCAAATAATAAAGCAGGCATAAGTGCTATTACCACCATAATCATAATTCGTTTTGAATCTACTGCGTCGTGGATATGAGCTCCAGATTTAGAAGTAGTATTCGGAACGAATAAGAATGTTTCGAATCCGTCAAAGACAGAACGGAACATCGATAATTTACCACCTTCTGAGAAGGTAGGTTTGATTTTATCGACAAATTTTCTTAAAGCATTCATTATTTATAGTTTATTAATTTCTTAACACATTTCTTTTCTTAACATATCTAGACCTTGGCGAACTATTTTTTGTAGTTCTACTTTTGAAGAACATACAAATTCTGCTGCTGCAAAGTCTTCTGGAGCTACTTCATAAATACCAAGTTCTTCCATTTTTTCAATATCGCCAGAGATAATTGCTTTAAGCAAGAATTCTGGATAGATATCCATTGGGAATACTTTATCATATTCTCCAGACATAATCATGTGACGTTCGCCACCTTGAAGACGTGCATCGAAAGAGAATTTGAATTTATTACGTAGGCAAGAACATAGCATACCAGAAAGGAATGAACCATTTAAGCTAAATTTCTTCAAACCTGGCATCATCCAACCAAACATTTCGTGTGTATCGTCACCTTCTGGAATTACAGTTAGTTGAGAAACGAAAGGATTTAACCAAGCATCTGCAGAAACTTGTGTACCTGACAATGGGTTACCTGCGATATAACGAAGATTTCTACCTTCTAATACATTAGCTTTAGCAATAGATGAAACATTGCTACCCATTACTACTTTATAATAAGCAGGAGTTGCAGCGTTTTCACCACAGAATGCTACTGTTTTGGTGAAATCTAATTTTCCTTTGTTAACGAAACGACCGATGATAGCCACTTCTTGTGGAGCGATAGTCCAAACCACTTCACCACGATTGATAGGTGCTACTTTGTTGATTTGAACACCAACGTTGCTAGCAGGATAATCTCCTTCAAACTGAGTTACTGTAGCATTTTGAAGAGAAGCAGCCCATGCGCAACCTTTTTCAACACCTACATAAACAGGAGCAATTTTGCTAATAGCATTGATACCTGCTTGGAAGTTTGAAACTTCATCTTTTAAAATAAAGTTGAAATTTGGAGCAAGTGGAGCTTTATCAAAAGCTGAAATAAATATAGCTCTTGGAGTATCTGTTGGAGCTATACATACGTCGTAAGGACGTTGTTTGAAGAAAGCAAGAAAACCTGCATCAGAAAGAGAAGATTTAACTTCTTCTGCAGAGCCATCAAGATTGATAGGCTTAATTTCTGCTTGTTCTGCTTTAAAATCGTTTTGAACAACGAAATCTAAAATTTTACGTCTTTCACCACGATTAATTGCAACTAATTCACCACTCACAGGTGAAACTATCTTAAGGTCTGGATTCTTTTTATCAATAAATAAAACAGAACCAACCTTCACTTTATCACCAACCTTAGCCACTGGTTTAGGAGTAATACCATAGAAACTCTCTGGATTGAATCCTATTAAGGCTGATTGGGATACGCGGCCATATTCTTCTTTGGCTTGTCCAACCATCTGAATATTAAGGCCTTGCTTAATTTTAATTAAATCTGCCATAAATATTTTTGACGAATAAAAGTTTCATTAAAAAATTTGGACACAAAGATAATAAAAATAATTTGAAATTAGGAATTAGGAATTAGGAATTTTTGTGCAAACCGAGTGCAAATAAGTTTACTTAATTTGCCGAGGTGCAGCCAAAAATCACGAGCGAAGCGAGTAACTTGAACAGCGAGAGCAAAGATTTTCAATTGGAATGTATACAAAAACAAATGGTTACCTCGCTCGGTAACCATTTGCCCCATCTTAATTCTTAATCTTTTTCTTACGAAGAAAACTAATATGTTACAAAGGTAATGCTCCAGACAATACTGTGCAAATATTCTAGCAATAAAATTCATTATAATAACATATTTTAACATTTAAAGCCCATTTGTTAAATTATTAATGTGTTTATTTGGTTGATTATTACACATTATATAATGATTTATCCAATATAGACATTGTTTTACACTTTTTTTTATTAACTTTGCGTCCAAAATTTAATCTTTATAACTATGAAAGTTTTGAAATTCGGCGGAACATCCGTAGGTTCTGCACAAAGAATGAAAGAAGTAGCTTCTTTAATCTGTGATGGTGATCAAAAAATAGTAGTACTTTCTGCAATGTCTGGCACAACCAACACATTAGTAGAAATAGCAGACTACCTATATAAGAAAAACCCAGTTAGTGCTAATGAAGTCATCAATAAGATGGAGCAAAAGTATGCAGCTGTTGTAGATGAACTTTATTCTAAAGATGAAACTAAAGCAGAAGCTAACTCTATATTAAAGGTACACTTCGATTTACTTCGCAAATTTACACAAAATAATGTATTCTTATTATTTGATGAGAAAATTATTTTAGCACAAGGCGAACTTATGTCTACCGCTATGGTAAATCTATATTTACAAGAAATAGGAGTTAAATCTGTCCTACTTCCTTCTTTAGATTTCATGCGTATCGACAAAAATAACGAACCAGACCTTGCTTATATTCGCACAAATATTGCTAAATCATTATCTGTATTCCCATCAGATACCGAAATTTATATTACACAAGGCTACATTTGTAGAAATGCATATAATGAAATAGACAACCTTCAACGTGGTGGTTCAGACTATACAGCATCTTTAATCGGTGCTGCTGTTAAAGCTTCTGAAATCCAAATCTGGACAGACATTGATGGTATGCACAACAACGACCCTCGTTTTGTAGAAAACACAAAACCGGTGGCTACCCTACACTTCGAAGAAGCAGCAGAACTTGCATATTTCGGTGCAAAAATCCTACACCCTACTTGCATTCTTCCTGCTAAGCTTGAAAACATACCTGTGCGTCTATTAAATACAATGGATCCAGAAGCTCCTGGCACATTAATTTCTACCAAACTTACACCTAAAAAAATAGAAGCTGTTGCAGCAAAAGATAATATTACCGCTATCAAGATTAAATCTGGCCGTATGCTTCTTGCTCACGGATTCCTAAGCAAAGTATTTGAATGCTTCGCAACACACAAAACTTCTATTGATATGATTACTACTTCTGAAGTAGGTGTTTCTGTTACTATCGACAACGACAAACACCTAGACGAAATAGTAAACGAACTTAAAACATTCGGTACAGTAACTGTAGAAAAAGACATGGTTATTATCTGTGTGGTTGGTGATATGGATTCAGAAAACGTTGGTTACCAAGCAAAAATAGTTAATGCTCTTAAAGACATTCCTGTTCGCATGATTTCTTACGGCGGTAGCAACTACAACGTATCATTCCTTGTTAAAGCAGCAGACAAAAAACGTGCATTAGAATCATTAAGTAAAGAATTATTTTAATTGATTATAAATGAAAGGAAATTTTCCGATAGAAAAATGGGGTAATTTAACTACCCCATTCTATTTTTACGATACAACCCTACTAAAGAACACTTTAGAGGCAATAAAAAAAGAAACAGACAAGTACAATTTCTGCCAACACTACGCAATTAAAGCAAATGCAAACCCTCGCATCCTTAAACTTATAGCTAGTTATGGTTTTGGTGCAGACTGTGTGAGCGGTGGCGAAGTAAGAGCAGCTATTGAAGCAGGTTTCCCTGCTGACAAAGTAGTTTTTGCTGGAGTTGGTAAGGCAGATTGGGAAATAAACCTAGCACTTGATGCAGATATTTTCTGTTTCAACGTAGAATCACTTGCAGAACTATACATTATTAATGAATTGGCTATTGCCAAAGGCAAAACTGCAAGAGTAGAATTCAGAGTAAACCCAAATGTGGATGCACATACACACGCAAAAATTACAACTGGTCTTTCTGAAAACAAATTTGGCATAAATATGAGCCAAATTTCTAGCGTTATAAAAGAAGCAAATACACTTTCAAATATTGAAGTAGTTGGTCTTCACTTCCATATTGGTTCACAAATCACTGATATGAGTGCATTTAAAGACCTTTGTATTAAAGCAAACGAACTTCAAGACGAGCTAGAAAAAGAAGGCATCACCTTCCCTAATATGAACTTTGGCGGTGGCTTAGGTATTGATTATCATCATCCAAACCACATTAATATACCAGATTTTGAAAACTACTTTGCAGTGTTCAACAAACTTGTAAACCGCAGAGAAGGTCAAAATATTCACTTTGAACTTGGTAGAGCTGTGGTTGGTCAATGTGGCAATCTTATTAGCCGCGTGCTTTATGTAAAAGAAGGTGAAGTTAAGCGTTTTGCTATCCTAGATGCAGGTTTCACAGAACTTATCCGTCCTGCCATGTACGACGCATACCACAGAATAGAAAACCTAAGCAGCAATCTTGCAGAAAAAGAATACGATGTAGTTGGCCCTATTTGCGAATCATCAGACGTATTTGGCAAAAATGTAATGCTAAACGAAGTAAAACGTGGCGACATTATAGCTCTTCGTTCTGCTGGAGCATACGGCGAAGTAATGAGTTCTCAATACAACTTAAGAAACCTTCCAAACAGTTATTTCTCAGAAGACTTTGAATAACAATATGTTAGAAACTCTATTAAATACATTTTCTACTGCCGAACTTATATGTTTGGCAGTACTATTTTTTAGCCTTTTAGTACAACTTTATTTTTACCTACGTTTCTACACAGCAGTTTTCAGACACAAACGTAGAATTAAGAAAGGTAAAATTAAACTTATGGAAACACTTCCAGAGGTTTCTGTAATTATTTGTGCAAGAAATGAGGAAGAAAACCTTAATAAACACCTTCCTAGTGTTTTAAAACAAGACTATCCAAACTACGAAGTAATTGTTATCAACGACCGTTCTTACGACGACACAGAAACTGTTTTAGAACTACTAAAGAAAGACTACCCTCATCTGAAAACTAGTTTTGTACCACACGATGCCAAATATATCGATTCCAAGAAAATTGCAGTTATTCTTGGTGTAAAAGCAGCCCAAAACGACATTCTAGTATTTACAGATGCCGACTGTGAACCTATTTCAGATAAATGGCTAGAAAATATAGTTAGAAGCTTCTCTGGCAACACTCAAATAGTATTAGGCTATGGAGCTTACAATAAAAATAAGAGTTTCACAAACTTCACTCAAGTATTTGATACATTATTTATAGGTATTCAATACCTAAATTATGCTATTGCAGGTCATCCTTATATGGGCGTGGGCAGAAATATGGCATACAGAAAGAGTTTCTTTGAAAAATCTAAGGGATTTTCCAAACATCTTGATATTCAATCTGGCGACGACGACCTTTTTGTCAACGATTTTGCACGTAGAAAAAACACTTCGGTATGCATTGGTACAGAGAGCATTACCACATCTGAAGAGAAGAAAACATTCTCTGCATTTTTAGCACAAAAAGAACGTCATCTTTCCACTTCAGGCAGATACAAATTTTCTTCTAAATTTATTTTAGGCACAGAACTTGGCAGTAGATTTCTGTTTTATGCAGGCATTATAGCAACTTGTATTTTAGGGCTACCTTATTGGTATTTTATTGCACCAGGAGCATTCCTTTTAAGATACATTACTCAATACACTATTATCAACCTTAATGCAAAAGCATTAGGCGAAAGAAAATTCTATTTCGGCATAGGTTTCATGGATATTTTCCTTCCACTAGTAAACCTTTACCTATACATAGTAGCATATTTCCGTCCAAAAGCACATTACAAGTGGAAGTAATACAATAAACTCATTAAGAATTTTTAGTGAGTGAGATATAATATTTTATTTGCTTTTTGATTATAATATTTGTACCTTTGCACCCTAATGAATAAATTATTGTACATATTATGCCTTTTTGTGTTCTCTTGCCAAATTTGTTTTGGTAAGATAGACAGCAAGGAATACAAACTTATAAGAAAAAGCACAGACAACAATGCTAAATATGAGTTTGCGTTAAAGTGCTTTGCAGAAGGAGATTACAAAAAAACTATTGTACTATTAGAAGACATTTCTAATGCTTATAAAGGGACAGAAAGATCAGAAAATATCCTATATTTATTATCTACAAGTCACTTTAAAAAGAAAGAATATATTGCAGCAGGACATCATTATAAAACATATGTTAACACATATTTAAGAGGTTCACATTATACAGAATGTATGTTTATGCTTGCATATTCATATTATCACCAATCTCCAGAAGCCGAGCTAGACCAAACAGCAACTATTCAAGCAATAGAACGCTTCCAAATGTTTATAGAAGCATTCCCATACAATGAGCAAACACCTCTTGCAAAACAACTTCAAGCAGAAATGTATGAAAAACTTGCTTTAAGAGACTTAAAAAATGCTCAATTGTACTATAACATGGGTAACTATAGAGGTAACAACTATAGAGCAGCCGTGGTTACAGCACAAAATGCGCTAAATGACTACCCAAACACAAAGTACAAAGAAGATTATTCTATAATTATAGTAAGAGCTAAATACAAAGAGGCTATAAATAGTGTTCAAGAAAAACTTAAACAACGTTGTGAAGACGCACTAGATGAATGCTATTATTTCTCACAAGAATATCCAGAGACAAAACACAAAAAAGAGATAGAAAAAATCTCAACACAATTAAAACATATTTTGTCACAATTTGAAAATACAGAAGATTAACCTAATTATATATAATTAAAATGGATTACAAAAAATCAAAAGCTCCAACAAACACTGTTACACGCGACGTTAACAGCCTATGCGAAAACACAGGTAATGTATATGAAACAGTTGCTATCATAGGTAAACGTGCAAATCAAATAGGTGTTGAAATTAAAGACGAACTTAAACGTAAACTAGAAGAATTCTCTAGCAACAACGTTGACAACTTAGAAGAAGTATTTGAAAATCGCGAACAAATCGAAATCTCTAAGTACTACGAACGTCTTCCTAAGCCAGTACTTCTTGCAACTCAAGAATACATCGAAGACAAAACATATTTTCGCAATCCAAACAAAAAATAATTTACCCTTTGCAAGGTAAACACATACTTATAGGAGTAACGGGAGGTATAGCTGCGTATAAAACAGCTTACCTCATTCGTGACTTGGTAAAGCGAGGAGCCGAAGTTAAGGTTATTATGACCGAAAAAGCCAAAGCTTTTATCACGCCACTTACCCTAGCTACACTCTCTAGAAACCCTATTCTAGTAGATTTTTTTGACCCTACAAACGGAGCATGGAATAGTCATGTATCCTTAGGATTATGGGCTGATGCTTATATCATTGCCCCTGCTACAGCCAACACTATCGCCAAAATGGCACATGGGGTAGCAGACAACTTACTTACCACAACATATCTTTCTGCACGTTGTCCTATCTTTGTGGCTCCAGCTATGGATTTGGATATGTATGCCCACCCTACCACACAAGAAAACATAGAATACTTAAAAAGCAAAGGCGTAAACATTATAGACGCTGCTTCTGGTTTCTTAGCAAGTGGTTTAGAAGGCAAAGGCAGAATGGCAGAACCAGAAGAAATATCTCAGCGCGTATCAGAATTCTTCAACTCAAAGCAAGAACTCTCTGGAAAAAAAGTATTAATCACAGCAGGTCCAACATACGAAAAAATAGACCCTGTACGCTTTATTGGCAACCACTCTTCTGGCAAAATGGGATATGCCCTAGCAGAAGAATGCGCAGCAAGAGGAGCAGAAGTTTATCTAGTAAGTGGACCAGTACAAATCAATGCAAAACACCCTAATATCAAGACTATTAGTGTAACATCTGCAGAAGAAATGTACAATGCAGCAAATGCAGAATTTGATTCATCAGACATATGTATTCTTTGTGCTGCAGTAGCAGACTTCAGACCAGAGACTCAAGCCGACGAAAAGATTAAACGCGAAAAAGACGATTTAGTCATCAGACTTAAACCTACACAAGACATTGCAGCTAGCCTAGGAGCGAAAAAGAAAGACAATCAAATACTCGTTGGCTTTGCCCTTGAAACCAACAATGAGGCAGAAAATGCCCAAGGCAAGCTTGAAAGAAAGAACTTAGACTTTATAGTTCTTAACTCATTGAAAGATGCTAATGCTTGTTTCGGTTACGATACAAATAAGATTACCATTATCGAAAGAAATGGTAATTCAGAAGCATTCTGTTTAAAATCAAAAACAGAAGTAGCCAAAGATATTATTGATAAAATATGCAAAGCATAAAAAAAATATTCTTCACCCTACTCTTATTCATTTCCTTCATTACAATAGGATATGCTAACGAACTGAATTGCAAAGTTACAGTCAATTCAGATCAAATTGCAGGTACTAGCAAATCTATTTTTACTACACTTGAAAAGTCCATTACTGAGTTTATGAACGAAAGACAATGGACAGACCACGAATATGCAGTAGAAGAGCGTATTGAATGCAGCATAATGATATTGGTAAACAACTATAACAATGGTTCTTTTAGTTGCAACATTCAGGTTAACGCCAACAGACCTGTTTATGGAACAAATTACAAAAGCCCTATTTATAGTTTCAACGACCCAAACTTCGCTTTCACATATAATGAAAACGACCCACTAAACTTTGATGAAAATTCATTTTCAGACAACCTAACTGCAGTACTTGCATATTATGCATATATGATTATTGCTACAGACCTAGATACATTCTCTAATTTGGGAGGCACTAACATCTACAAAAAGGCTGAAAGCATCGTAAATCAAGCACAAAGTACCAATGAACAAGGTTGGAGAGCATTTGAAGACAACCAAAATAGATACGCAGTTATAAGCAATATCACAGATGACGCCTTAAGCGACTTCAGAAAATATCTTTACACCTACCATAGAACAGGACTAGATGAAATGGCTGTTTCTGCTGCAAAAAGTAGAGCCACCATTACAGAAGGGCTTAAAACATTAAAAATTGTATATAAAAATCATCCTTCATCTAGTGTAATCCTAACACCATTTTTGGAAGCAAAACTAGACGAACTAATCAATATCTATTCCAAAGGTAGCAAAGAAGAATGTAATACGGCTTACGACGTATTAAGTTATATCATTCCAACATCACAACATCGTTTCAGTTCACTAAAAAAATAACCTATGCTTAATTCTTTACATATAGAAAACTATGTACTAATAAAAAAACTTGATTTAAACTTTGAATCAGGTTTCTCTGTTATTACCGGCCAAACTGGTGCAGGAAAATCAATACTTTTAGGAGCATTAAACTTGGTTTTAGGCGCAAGAGCAGATCTTAAAACTATAAAAGAAGGCACAGAAAAGTGTATTATCGAAGCAGTTTTTGATATTTCTAAATTTGATATTAAGGATTTCTTTGAAGAAAATGATTTGGATTATAGTACAGAATGTATATTGAGAAGAGAAGTTTCTTCGTCTGGCAAATCTAGACATTTTATCAATGATACACCTGTAAATGCTTCAGTTTTAAAAACATTGTCTAGCCAATTTATAGACATTCACTCTCAACACGAAAACCTACTTTTAAGAGATAATAATTTCCAACTTGGAGTGCTAGATATTACTGCCAAAAACCAAGAATTACTAGAAAATTATAAAGAACTATATAAATCTCACGCTCAAATTTGCGAAAATATAGAAACATTGGAGAGCGAACTATCAAAAGGAAAAGAAGAACTAGATTATCTTCAATTTCAATATAACCAACTAGAAGAGAGCAAATTGGTAGATTCAGAAGATATTGATATAGAAACTGAACTCACAATATTGGAGCATGCCAACGACATTAAACAAGCTCTACTAGAAGCAGAAAATGCACTTTCAACAGAAATGGGCGTACTAGATATGCTTAGAAATGCAGAAAATGCCATTTCATCTGTATCAAAATATTCCACATATTGCGAAGAGCTAGTAAGTAGAGTGTCTTCATGCTACATTGAGCTAAAAGATATTTCTGCTGAGCTTTATAATGAGAGTGAAAAAGTGGATTCAGACCCAGAAAGACTAGATTATTTGAGAGAAAGAAGGGATTTAATCTACACTCTTTGCCAAAAACACAGAGTAAAAACTGTGGCAGAGCTTATTGAAATAAAGAATGAACTAGAGAATAAAATTGCTCTTATAGATAATTCTGACGAGGAAATAATGAATCTCAAGAGAAAACGTGATGAGATTTACAATAATCTTCTAGCAGAAGCTACAAAAATATCAGAAAGACGCAAAAAACAAGCTTCTATAATAGAAAAAGAACTTGTAGAACAACTTTCTGCATTAGGAATGCCATATAGCAATGTTAAATTTGACATTACTCCACTAGAAGTTCCAAATAAGACAGGTATTGACAAAGTAGAATTATTATTCTCGTCAAACAAAAATAAATCTCCTCAACCAATAGACAAGACTGCCTCTGGAGGCGAAATTTCTAGAGTAATGTTGTGTTTAAAATATCTATTAGCACAAAGCAGTAGCCTACCTACCCTAATCTTTGACGAAATAGACACAGGTATTTCTGGCGAGGCTGCAGACCTTACTGCAAAAATGCTAAAGAAAATGAGTGCAAATGTGCAAATAATTTCTATTAGCCATTTACCACAAATAGCAGCAAAAGCATCTACACATTATTTTGTAGAAAAATCTGGAGAAAGCGAAACTACTGTAACTCAACTAAATGAAGAAGAGAGAGTTACTGCTATAGCTCGCATGCTTAGCGGTAGTACACTAAGCGATGCAGCCATTCAGAATGCTCAAGCCTTGTTAAGCGAAGAAAGTTGAGAGAAATTCTTCTTCCTTAGCATATAATAAGACATTAATATACTTCCGTTATACACTACATTTGGTATGGTATAGCGGATTGTTTTTATCAAATTCTCTTTTCTTTCGGCCTTTACCTTGCCTTTGTACCTATAAAAGTCTATTCTGCCCTTTATTACAGCCCAAGCCATTTTTGGTTTCAGGGTGATTAGGTATACAAAAGCAGCTAAGTAATCTAAGAAGAATCTAATAATAGCTAGCGGTATTAGCCTAGGAGTATTTAAATTTTTGTATATCATCAACATATTATTTCTGAAATTGTAATATGTTTTTCTAGGGTTTGTTTGGCTTAATGTACCCCCTCCCAAATGATATACAGTAGAATTAGGAATATAATAAATGGTTCTGCCTCTTGCATTTACACGCCAGCAAAAGTCTATTTCCTCTTGATGTGTAAAGAAATTTTCATCAAAACCACCATAATCTATAAAATCTACACGTCTTACCATCATACAAGCACCTGATGCCCAGAATATTTGTCTAATGGTATTATATTGACCATTATCTTCTTCTACAGAAGAAAATATTCTTCCTGCACAAAACGGATAACCAAATTTATCAATAAAACCACCAGCAGCACCCGCATATTCAAATTTGGTTTTATCCTTATATTGAAGAATCTTTGGTTGAACAGCAATTACTTTCTGATGCTCATCCATATAGGTCAACATAGGCTGAATCCAGTTTGGAGTCACCTCTACATCTGAATTTAATAAAAGAACATACGGAGTTTCCACCCTACCGATGCTTATATTATACCCCTCGGCATAACCATAATTTCTTTTTAGCTGAATAATCTTAATAGCAGGATATGTTTGCTGTAACCATTCCACAGAATCATCTGTAGAAGCATTATCCGCCACCACAATATCTGCCACATGTAAAGGGGTATTCTTAATTACAGAAGGTAAATAAGTTTCTAAGTGAGATTTACCATTGTAATTTAATATAATTACACTTACCTTTTTCATTTATTATACTTTGTAGAATCCTCTGGTTTGTATTTCCAGCGATTATGAGACCATAAGAAACACTCTGGTTGTTTCTTAATTGTCTCTTCTAATAATCTAGTGTATTGTTCTGTAACGTAGTTTTGTGGAGTTGAAGCAATATCGTCTGTGATAAGTTTAATCTTTATTTTATACACACCTCTATCCTCACGAGTAACATCAAAATAACAAACAGCATAATCCAATTTTCTAGCTATACGTTCAATGCTATCTATCATAGCAGTATTTTGATTTAGGAATGTAGTCCAATAATTTAGTGCATCTGGCATTGGAGATTGGTCTGCGAGAAAACCTAGTTCTGCACGCTTACCCTCTTTTTTAAGTTGAGCCAATGTGCGAAGCAATTTGACATCTTGCACAGGATGACCTCCAAATTTAGACCTTAGATAAAACATTAAATTATCAAAAGCCTCATTTGTTAGTTTTTTATAACCAATGTATAAATCATCTGTATTAGTGGCCTTGGAATAGTATGCTACATACTCCCAACAACCGATATGTCCCAAATAATAAACTATAGAACGACCTTCTGCGCGAAGTTTTTCTACTATCTCAATATTTTCTACAGTTAAATGAGATGCCATCTCTTCGCTTGTAAGAGAAACTTGTTTTACAATCTCTACTATTTGGTCACAAAACTGACGATAAAATTTCTTCTCTAAAATTTTTATCTCTTCTTCATTCTTTTCAGGGAAAGAATTAACAAGATTCTTTCTCACCACTTCTCTTCTATATTTAACTACATAATAAGCCAAATAATACAAAAGACCAGAAAGAATATATAAAGTCTTAAACGACCTGCGAGATAAAAATCTTAGAAACCACATAATTTTAATATTAATAAACACCTAAAGATTCAGAATATTCATACTCAGCATCCAAAATAAGTTGAACATTCTCTTCATTTAGTTTTTCTACATCCATTTCATCTTTTCTCACAGCTTTCAAGATGTAATGAAGTAATTCTTCTTCTACAATTTCTACTTCTTCATCTGTATCTTCATTTAAAAGACCATTTGATTCATAGAAATCATAAATAACATCAAGAACATATTGAATATCATCATCTGAGATATTTAATTCTTTTGGAAGTTTCTTTTGAATGAATATGATAGCAGCTTCGTCATCATATTCTAAGCATTTAATGTCTGTCATATTTTAATTGTTTAGTTTTTTAGGATTGATAAATGCAAAATTATACAAAATTTACGAATTAGTATAATGGTTTGTAAATAAATTTAGTAATTTTGCACAGAATTTATAAACCTTAATAATTATGTCTGTACATAAGATTGAAGACCAACGTAAGGTCACTACTCATAGACTAAGAGAGATGAAAGAACGTGGCGAAAAAATTAGTATGCTTACTGCGTACGATTATTCTATGGCCACAATATTAGACCAAGCAGGTGTAGATGTGCTTTTAATTGGCGACTCTGCATCAAACGTGATTTGTGGTAACACTACTACCCTTCCTATCACATTAGACGAAATGATTTTCCTTGCAAAAGGTGTAATGAAAGCTGCAAAACGTTCACTTGTAGTGTGCGATATGCCTTTCGGTACATATCAAGGCAACTCACTAGAAGCTCTTTCTTCTGCTATCCGCATTATGAAAGAAACTGGCGTGGATTGCATTAAAATGGAAGGTGGCGAAGAAGTAATAGACTCTATAACACGTATTATCTCTGCAGGTATTCCAGTGATGGGTCATCTAGGCCTAATGCCACAATCTATCAACAAATATGGCACATACGCAGTACGTGCAAAAGAGGAGGAAGAAGCCAACAAACTTATCGAGGATGCAAAACTTCTAGAAGAAGCTGGCTGTTTTGCAATAGTTCTAGAGAAAATCCCCGCAGAACTAGCTACTCGCGTAGCACAATCTGTTCAAATTCCTATCATTGGTATTGGTGCAGGTAGTGGTGTTGACGGTCAAGTTCTTGTAATGCAGGATATGCTAGGCATAACCAAAGGATTCTCACCTCGTTTCCTTCGCCGCTATGCAGATTTAAACACTGTAATCACAGAAGCTGTTCAAAATTATATATCTGACGTTAAATCACAAGATTTCCCTTCAGAAAAAGAACAATACTAAATATATAATTCATTACTAAAAGGTGTTGCATATTCAAAAAAATATTCGTACTTTTGCACCGCTTTTTAGTGAAGCAATTAACTTTATTTATTAACTAATTAAAAACAAGGACATTATGAACCACTACGAAACCGTTTTCATTTTGACTCCCGTTTTATCTGAAGCTCAGATGAAGGAAGCGGTCGAAAAGTTCAAAACTGTACTAACAAACGCTGGTGCAGCTATTTTGAATGAAGAAAACTGGGGTTTACGCAAACTTGCTTACCCTATTGAAAAAAAATCTACAGGTTTTTATCAACTATTTGAGTTCACCGCAGAACCAGAAGTTATCGCAAACCTAGAAACCCAATTCCGTCGTGACGAACGCGTATTACGTTTCTTAACTGTAAAAATGGAAAAATACGCTATCGAATACGCAGAAAAGAGAAGAAAAAAAGTTGGTAACAACACTAAGTCTAACGTTGAAGCTTAATAAGGAGACATAAACCATGGCACAGAATCAATCTGAAATCCGTTTCTTGACTCCACAATCAGTGGATACTAAGAAGAAAAAATATTGCCGTTTCAAAAAACTAGGCATTAAATATATCGATTACAAAGATCCAGAATTTTTAAAGAAATTCTTAAACGAACAAGGTAAAATTCTTCCTCGTCGTATTACTGGTACTTCTTTAAAATACCAACGTCAAATAGCACAAGCAGTTAAGAGAGCACGCCACTTAGCATTGCTTCCTTACGTAACCGATATGATGAAATAATTAAAAGGAGACACGTTATGAAAATTATATTAATTGAAGATGTACACGGATTAGGATACAAAGATGATATCCTTACTGTTAAAGACGGATATGGTCGTAACTTTTTAATCCCTACAGGTAAAGCTATCTTAGCTACTCCTTCTGCAGAAAAAGTATTAGCAGAAAACCTAAAACAACGTGCTCACAAATTAGCTAAAATTAAAGCTGACGCAGAAGCACTTGCTGCAAAAATTAATGAAGCTAACATCACTATCGCAACCAAAGCTAGCGAAGCTGGTAAAGTATTCGGTTCTGTAACTTCTATCCAAATGGCAGAAGAGCTTGGTAAACAAGGTATCGCTATCGATAAACGTACTATCGCTCTTAAAGAAGCTATCAAAGAACTAGGAACATTTAAAGTAGCTGTTAAACTTCACCGCGAAGTAAGCGCAGAATTCACTGTAAATGTAGTAGCTGAATAATTTTAAACTACAATAAATGAAGAGGTTGATTTTATCAACCTCTTTTTTTTGTTTATTGTTGATAATTTATTTCTATTTTCATTAGTTTATTTACTTTTTTTAATTTAACTTTGCAGTTAATGCAAAAAATAGAAAACCATATAGAAAACCTACTCAGAAAGCATGACTTTGTTATCATTCCTGCTTTCGGTGGCTTCGTAGCATCTGAGAAATCTGCTCAGATGGAAAATGGTTATCTACTACCCCCTACTAGAACTGTTGGTTTCAACCCTGATTTAAACTACAACGATGGTCTTTTGGCACAAGAAGTAGCCAAAGAAGAAGGTATTAGTTTAAAAGAAGCCAATACCTATATAAAAGAATCTGTAGAAAAGTTAAACAAAACACTTGTAAACTTTAAGCACCTTTCTTTTGCAAATATAGGAACATTCCAATTAATCAATGAAAAAGTTAGTTTTGAGCCATATAAGACTAACGATTTACTTATAGATTCTTTTGGTTTGCAATCTTTCTACTTCCCTGAAATTGTAACAAACACTATTTCACTTTCAGAAAAAGTAAGAGCAGAAAAAGAAGAAAGACAAGCAAAAACTGCCAAAGGATTTAATTATGCTATTGCATGTGTTGCAGCAGTACTTCTATTACTACTAGTTCCTATAAACTTCAACCAAAAGCAAGTAGTATATCGTGCCACATTTGTACCTATTCAGACACTAGATGAAGTAGTTGTTACTCCAGAGATAGAAGAAGAAACTATTTGCACACCATATCATGCTGTTATAGGAAGCTTCAACACCCAAGCCAAAGCATTAAAATTTTTAAGTAAGCTTCCAAAAGAATTATCAAACAGTAAGATAGTTTATTCTGACAATAGATTTAGAATTATTACATATAGTTACGAAACAGAGGAAATTGGCGAAATTGAAATACAAAAATTCGCAAAAAAATATCCTCAATTCAAGGATGTATGGCTTTTAGAATACAACCCGTAGAGAGTTAGGCAATTAAGAATTAAATATACCAATATATTATAATATGGATAAGAAAATTTTAATCACAGGTGCAGCTGGTTTTATTGGCTCGCACGTTATTCGTCTTTTTGTAACAAAGTATCCTAACTACATGTGCTACAACCTAGATGCACTAACATACGCAGGAAACCTAGAAAACCTAAAAGACATTTGTGATCTTCCAAACTATCAATTCATTAAAGGCGACATCACCGATACTGAATTTATAGAAAATCTCTTCCAAGAATATCAATTTGATGGTGTTATCCACCTTGCAGCAGAATCTCACGTAGACCGTTCTATTACAGATCCACTTGCATTTATCCGTACTAACGTAATGGGTACTGCAAACCTACTAAACGCTGCTCGCAACCTATGGAAAGGCAACTACGAAGGAAAACGCTTCTACCACGTTTCTACCGACGAAGTTTACGGTTCACTAGGTAAAGAAGGTTATTTCACAGAAAAAACAGCATACGATCCACGTAGTCCATATTCAGCTTCTAAAGCTAGTTCAGACCACTTTGTACGTGCTTATTTCCACACTTATGGTCTTCCTGTGGTTATGTCAAACTGTTCAAACAACTATGGTGCAAACCACTTCCCAGAAAAACTTATTCCACTTTCAATAAACAATATTAAAAACAACAGACCTATTCCTATCTATGGTAAAGGTGAAAACGTACGTGACTGGCTTTGGGTAAATGACCATGCTCGTGCTATCGACACTATTTTCCACAATGGCAAATTAGGTGAAACATATAATATTGGTGGTCACAACGAATGGACTAACATCGACCTTATCCGCCTACTTTGTCAAGTAATGGACAAAAAACTAGGTAGAGAACCAGGAACTTCTGAAAAACTTATCACATTCGTATCAGACCGCGCAGGCCACGACTTACGTTATGCTATCGACCCTACCAAACTTCGCGACGAACTAGGTTGGGAACCATCACTTCAATTTGCCGAAGGTCTTGAAAAGACTGTAGACTGGTATTTAGCCAATGAAGAATGGTTAAATAACGTAACTTCTGGAGATTATACAAAATATTACGAAAAACAATATACAAATAGATAATTTTTAGTATCTTTGCACTTTCTAAAAAATAAGATATTTAACTTATAGCGACATGAAAAAACATAATTTTAACGCTGGACCATCTATTCTTCCTCAAGAAGTAATAGAAAACACAGCAAAAGCAGTTTTAGATTTTCAAGGTGAAGGTTTATCAATCCTAGAAATTAGCCACCGTGCTAAATACTTTCAACCTGTAGTTGACGAAGCAGAAGCTCTTATGAGAGAACTTCTAGGTATTCCTGAAAATTATTCAGTTATTTTCTTAGGTGGTGGTGCTAGCTTGCAATTCTGTATGCTTCCATTCAACTTATTAGAAAAGAAAGCTGCATACCTAAACACTGGTGTATGGGCTAAAAAAGCAATGAAAGAAGCTAAAGGCTTTGGCGAAGTTGTTGAAGTAGCATCTTCTGCTGACGCTAACTTTACATTTATACCAAAAGATTACGAAATTCCTGCTGACGCAGACTATTTCCACATCACAACAAACAACACTATCTACGGTACTGAATTAAGAAAAGATATCGACTCTCCAGTTCCACTAGTAGCTGATATGTCTTCTGATATCTTCTCTCGTCCACTAGACGTTACTAAATATGCAGTTATCTATGGTGGTGCTCAAAAGAACCTTGCTCCTGCAGGTGTTACTTTCGTTATCATCCGCAACGACGTGTTAGGCAAAGTTAGCCGTTATATCCCAACAATGCTTAACTACCAAACACACATCGACAATGGTTCTATGTTCAACACTCCTCCAGTACTTCCTATCTACACAGCTCTTCAAACCCTTAAATGGTTAAAAGCTCAAGGTGGTCTTGCTGAAATTGAAAAGAGAAACATTGCTAAAGCTGAACTTCTTTACAATGCTATCGACAACAGCAAAATGTTCGTAGGTACTGCAAACAAAGAAGACCGTTCATTAATGAACATCTGCTTCGTACTTAAAGAAGAATACAAAGACCTTGAAGCAGACTTCATGAAATTTGCTACCGAAAGAGGTATGGTTGGTATCAAAGGTCACCGTTCAGTTGGTGGTTTCCGTGCTTCTACATACAACGCTCTTCCAATCGAAAGCGTACAAGCATTAGTTGATTGCATTAACGAATTTGAAAAATTACACGCATAATAAAATGAAAGTTTTAGTTGCTACAGAAAAACCATTTGCTAAAGTAGCTATAGATGGTATTAAACAAGTATTAGACGAAGCAGGCTACGAAATGGCCCTTCTAGAAAAATACACAGATAAAAAAGAACTTTTAGACGCAGTTGTTGATGCTGACGCTATCATTATCCGTAGTGATATTATTGATGCTGAAGTTATCGCTGCTGCAAAACAACTAAAAATAGTAGTTCGTGCTGGTGCTGGTTACGACAATGTTGACCTTCAAGCTGCTTCTGCTGCTAATGTAGTAGTAATGAACACTCCAGGTCAAAATGCTAACGCTGTAGCTGAACTTGCTTTAGGTCTAATGGTTTATGCTGTTCGTAACCTATTCAACGGTACATCAGGTACAGAACTTATGGGCAAAAAACTAGGTATCCACGCTTACGGTAACGTTGGTCGCAACGTAGCTCGCGTAGCTAAAGGTTTCGGTATGGAAATCTACGCATTCGATGCTTACTGTCCAAAAGAAGTGATTGAAAATGACGGCGTTAAAGCTCTTGACTCTGTTGAAGAACTTTATGAAACTTGTCAATTCATTTCATTACACATCCCTGCTACAGCAGAAACTAAAAATTCTATCAACTATTCTCTTCTTGAGCGAATGCCTAAAAACGCTGTTTTAGTAAACACCGCTCGCAAAGAAGTAATCAACGAAGTAGAATTAATCAAACTTATGGAAGACAGAGCAGATTTCCGCTATGTAACTGACATTATGCCAGCTGCTAACGCAGAATTTGCTGCACAATTCCCAACACGTTATTTCTCTACTCCTAAGAAAATGGGTGCTCAAACTGCAGAAGCAAACATCAATGCAGGTATCGCAGCAGCTAAACAAATCGTAGGATTTATTCGTGATGGTATTAATAAATTCCAAGTTAATAAATAAGAGCGTTTTTTAAGGGTTATTTTCTCGTTGCCCTCGTCTTCACAATCCTCGAGTACCAACGTACACTCCGGTTGTTCAGACTTCGGGACGCCTAAAAATCCCTCCTTAAAAAATCACTCTTAAAGAATAAAAACAAAATATCAATTTAGAGGTGGACATTAATGTTCACCTCTTTTTTTTGTTGGTAAGTTCTGTAAAGTTGAAATCGAAAACGTTTTCATAAAAAATATTTAAAAAACTTAATTAAAACATATTAAGGGTTGATATTTTTTTATTAATTTTGCAACCTATTTCTAAAAACTATGTTTTAAAACATATTTTATGAGCAAAATTTCTAAAAAATTCAGTCTTCCTATCCCTTTTCTTTTCCGTTGTTTAAAGGGATATAGTACCCAACAACTAGCTACAGACAGTATGGCTGGTATCATTGTGGGTATTGTGGCTATTCCACTTGCTATTGCATTTGGTATTGCTTCTGGTGTGGGACCTACAGAAGGTTTAGTAACTGCTATTATTGCAGGTTTTATTATCTCTTTCTTAGGTGGCACAAAAGTACAAATAGGTGGACCTACTGGTGCATTTATTGTAATTATTTATGGTATTATCCAACAACATGGCCTTATTGGTCTGAGCATTGCCACCATTATGGCGGGTATTATGCTTGTGTTAATGGGCGTATTAAAATTGGGTAATGTAATTAAGTTCGTTCCTTATCCTGTTATCGTTGGTTTCACTGGAGGTATAGCTCTTACTATCTTCTCTACACAAATGAACGATATGTTTGGCTTAGGACTTACAAACATCCCTGCAGACTTCCTTCACAAATGGTGGTACTACTTCCAAAATGTGGATAAAGTGGATTGGGGGTCATTTGCAGTTGGTCTTATAAGCCTTTTAATTATTATATTCTCACCTAAAGTATCTAGCAAAGTGCCAGGTTCGCTTATTGCCATTATTGTGGCAACACTAGGTGTTTGGGCTCTTAAAGAATTTAATATTTGGGAAGGTGCAAAAAATATTGCTACTATTGGCGACTTATATACTCTTCCAGAAGGTATGCCAATGCCAGCTATGCCAAAACTTGAGTTAGCAGAAGGCGAAACTATCCTAGGTATTGTTCAATCACTTTTCCCTGCTGCATTTACAATTGCTATCCTTGGTGCTATTGAGTCACTTCTTTCTGCTATGGTGGCAGACGGTGTTATCGGTGGTAAACACGACTCAAATATGGAACTTATTGGTCAAGGTGTAGCAAACATTGTAGTGCCATTCTTTGGTGGTATTCCTGCTACTGGTGCTATTGCTCGTACTATGACAAACATCAACAATGGTGGTCGTAGCCCAATTGCTGGTATCATTCACGCAGTGGTTCTTCTACTTGTTTTATTATTATTAGGTAGCCTTGTAGGTCTTATCCCAATGCCTTGTCTTGCAGCTGTGCTTATTATGGTTTCTTACAACATGAGTGGTTGGAAAACATTTGTTGCGCTAGCTAAAAACCCAAAATCAGACTTTGCAGTGCTTATGACCACATTTATTCTTACTGTGGTATTCGACCTAACTATTGCTATCGAAGTTGGTTTAGTTTTAGCTATCGTTTTATTCCTAAAACGTACTAGCGAAGCTGTTTCTATCAAAGTGTTTAAACACGAAATCGACCCAACTGAAGAAACCGACCTTGAACTTCACGAAGATAAATTGACTATTCCTGAAGGAACTGAAGTGTATGAAATCGATGGTCCATACTTCTTTGGTATCGCAAACAAGTTTGACGACGTGATGAAATCTATCGGCGAAACTGCTAAAGTGCGTATCATTCGTATGCGTAAAGTGCCATTTATCGACTCAACTGGTATTCACAACCTAGAGGCTCTTTGTGAACAATCTGCTAAAGAAGGTATCCAAATAGTTCTTTCTGGTGTAAACGTAAACGTACGTAAAACTTTACATAAAGCTGGCTTCAACAAGGTATTAAAAGAAGAATTTATTTGTTCTAATATCAACGAGGCATTAAAAAAAGCTGAAAGTTTAGTTTAAATAAGCATAAAATAATTATCTTTGTATCTACGTTTATATTAAAGATTAAATTACTATGCCACAGACCTCTAAACGCAGCTGGATAATGCCGCAATCGCCTATTAGAAAACTCGTTCCATTAGCAGATAGAGCTAAAGAACGTGGAGTAAAGGTTTACCATTTAAACATTGGTCAACCAGACCTTAACACTCCAAAGGTAGCGTTAGAGGCCATAAAAAATATAGATAGAAATATTCTAGAGTATAGCCCTAGTGACGGTTACAAGTCACTTAGGGTTAAACTCGCAGAATATTATCATAGATTTAATATCGATGTAGACTACAAAGATATTATCGTTACCACAGGTGGTTCAGAAGCTGTAAACTTTGCATTTATGGCATGTCTAGACCCAGGTGACGAAATTATTGTTCCAGAACCTGCTTACGCAAACTACACTGCTTTTGCTATAAGCTGTGGAGCAATTATCAAACCTGTTTTATCTACAATTGAAGATGGTTTTGCTCTTCCTAGCATTGAAAAATTTGAAGAACAAATCACTCCTCGCACAAAAGGTATCTTAATTTGTAACCCAAACAACCCTACTGGATACCTTTACACAAAAGAAGAAATGAATCAAATTCGTGATTTAGTAAAGAAATATGATCTTTACTTATTCTCTGACGAGGTTTATCGCGAATTTTGTTATACAGAAGCTCCATACGTGTCTGCATTCCACCTAGAAGGCATTGAAGAAAACGTTGTATTATTCGACTCTGTTTCAAAACGTTACAGCGAATGCGGCATTAGAATTGGCGCTTTGGTTTGTAAAAACCAATCTGTGAAGGAAAGTGTTATGAAATTCTGCCAAGCTCGACTTTCACCACCTCTTGTGGGACAAGTAATTGCAGAAGCTTCTATCGACACTCCTCAAGAATACATGCAAGAAATGTATAATGAGTATCTAGAACGTAGAAACTTCCTAATCGAAGGCTTGAATAAAATACCTGGGGTATATTCTGCTGTGCCTATGGGTGCGTTCTATACTGTTGCAAGACTTCCAATCGACGACTCAGATAAATTCTGTGCTTGGCTTTTAAGTGAGTTTGAGTATGAAAAACAAACTGTGATGATGGCTCCTGCTTCTGGTTTCTATACCATGAAAAATGTGGGTTGCAACGAAGTGCGTTTGGCATATGTTCTTAAAAAAGAAGACTTAGAAAAAGCTCTATTTATACTTAAAAAAGCACTTGAAGTATATCCTGGTCGTACAAAATGAACCTGCCACTCTTCATAGCCAGAAGAATACATTTTTCTAAAGAAAACAACAAGAAAAAAGTATCTAAACCTGCTGTACGCATAGCTCTATGCGGCATAGCATTGGGACTTGCTGTGATGATAACTGCCCTAGCCATAGTGGTTGGGTTTAAAAACGAGGTAGGCAGAAAGGTGATGGGATTTGGTGCACATATCCAGATTACTAGCCTTACAAATAATAAAACATACGACCTACCTCCTATTTCATATTCCGACACACTGATTAATGCCATTAATGAGGTTCCTAACGTTAGTTACACCCAAGTTACTGCCACAAAACCTGCTATTATTAAAACTAAAACAGATTTTCAGGGCATTGTACTAAAAGGCGTTGACGAAAATTACAATTGGGACTTCTTTAAAGAATATTTAAGAGAGGGAGAAATTCCTGTCTATAATGATAGTACTCCGTCTAACGAAGTTCTTATTTCGCAAAAACAAGCTGATGCGCTTAAACTAAAAGTTGGCGATAAATTTATCTGCTATTTTATCCAAAACGATGTTAGGCTTCGCCAATTTACCATTTCTGGCATCTACAGCACAGGTCTTGCCGATTTTGACAAACTATTTGTAGTTACTGATATTCAACACGTTAGAATGTTGAATAATTGGGATAACAAAACAGCAACTAGCATAGAAGTGTTTGTAAACGACCTTGACTATCTTGGCGAAACTTCTTATAATATTTTCCTTGCCACTGCCAATAATTTCACAGGAAATTACAATCCATATTACACAAGAAGCATACAAGAGCTACAACCACAAATTTTTGGTTGGCTAGATTTGTTGGACCTTAATATGGTGGTGATTTTGATTTTGATGTTTTCCGTGGCCACATTTACCATGATTTCTGGCCTGCTTATTCTCATTTTAGAGAAAACCACACTTATAGGAACACTTAAAGTACTTGGAGCAAACAACTGGACTATACGTAAAATCTTCCTTTACCAAGCCTCTTTCCTTATTGGCAAAGCCATGCTTTGGGGCAACGTGATAGGTCTGGGAATGTACTTCATACAAAAATATCTCAAGGTTATTAAACTAGACCCTGAGATATACTTCGTAGATTATGCTCCTGTAGAACTTATTCCATGGCAGTTTGTTGCGCTAAACATTGGCGTTGGTATAGCAATTCTTGCTATTCTAATCATTCCTTCTTACCTTATTGCCAAAATATCACCAGCAAAATCAATTAAGTTTGAGTAAAGATTAATTAGGAATGAGGAATGAGGAATTTTGCGAGTAAGTGAGAGCAGAAGCAAAATTTATTTTTATTATGCCGAACAAGAGCACGTGTTGATGACCGTAGGGAATAAAATCGCCGTAGGCAATTAGGAGTGAGGAGTTTAAAATAATTGTGTATGGACACTGCGTGCAGCGTCCATACACAATTAAATATCCACAAGTCTATAGTAAATTACTTGCGAGTTCTGATAGGTAGCTACGTTCGCCTTTGATTAGGTTTACGTGGGCGAAGATGTTTTGACCTTTCATTTTGTCTATGGTGTAAACCAAGCCGTTTGATAGCATATCAAGATATGGTTGGTCTATTTGTTGAACGTCGCCTGTAAACACTACTTTGGTATTTTCGCCCGCACGAGTAATAATAGTTTTAATCTCGTGTGGAGTAAGGTTTTGTGCTTCGTCAACAATAATGTAGGCGTCTGAAAGGCTACGACCACGTATGTATGCAAGTGCCTCGATTACAAGTTGACCAGATTGTTGCATTTCAGAAATGGCAGTAAGTTCGCGAGAACTAGCACTAAACTGGTGTTTAATCACATTTAAGTTGTCAAACAGTGGTTGCATATAAGGAGCAATCTTGTCTTTTTCTGTGCCAGGTAGGAAACCTAAATCTTTATTTGCAAGTGCTACAATTGGTCTTGCAAGAAGGATTTGTTTGTAGGTATTTGACTTTTCAAGTGCTGCCGCTAATGCCAACAATGTTTTACCTGTACCTGCCTTACCTGTGATGCAAACCAATTTAATATCGTCGTTTAGAAGTGCATTAAGCGCAAATGCTTGCTCTGCATTTCGTCCCTCAATACCGTAGGCACGTTCCTTATTTACTCTCACAGCGCATTCTAGTTCACTATCGTATCGTGCCATCACGCTATTTCTTTCACTTTTCAAGATGAAATATTCGTTTGGCTCAATATCGTCTTTAAACGCAAACTCATTGATAGACACGGCAGATGTAGAATATATTTTATCGATAATCGCACTATCTATGCCATCGTAGGTTTCTTGTTCGCGGTCGAAAATATCTTTGCTAGTGATTTTATCGTTGAAATAGTCTTCCGCCAATATCCCCACAGAACGAGCCTTCATTCTTAGGTTGATGTCCTTGGTTACCAAAATAGTTTTAGTACCTGGTTGAGAATTTTGGATATACTCAGTAATGGCTAAAATCCTATGGTCTGGAGTATTTTCCATAAAGGCTTGCTTAAGAGTTGCAGAAGGTTCTTTGTTGATAACAATAAACAATTTTCCTAAACCCTCTCCTATCTCAGCTCCTTTTTCAAAGAAATCGTTGTCGCTAATAGCGTCTAATTCTCTGGCAAACTGTCGAGCATTGTAATTGATTTCTTCATTACCTTTCTTAAACTTGTCTAACTCTTCTAATACAACAATAGGAATATAAATGTCGTTTTCCTGAAAGTTATAAATGCACTTGTAATCGTGTAAAATTACGTTAGTGTCTAGGATGAAGTTCTTTTTTGCACTCATAGTAGTTAATTTTAGGATTTTGTATTGTAAATTTAATAAAAAAAGAAATTCTTTTATAATTTTGTAGTGTAAAATTTCTTAAAAAATGAATTATAAGGAAACATTAGAATATTTATTTGTAAAAACACCTGCTTTTCAACAAAAAGGTGAATCTGCATATAAACCAGGACTAGCAAATGTGATGGAGCTGGATGATTTTTATGGTAACCCACATAAAAACTTTAAAACTATTCACATAGCGGGAACAAATGGCAAAGGTTCGGTGTCGCATACATTGGCTGCTATTTTGCAATCGGCAGGTTATAAGGTAGGTCTTTATACTTCGCCTCACTTAAAGGATTTTTCGGAACGCATTCGAGTAAACGGCAAACCAATATCTGAGCAATATGTGATAGATTTTGTGCATGAAGCAGATGAGATTATTGACAAACTAAATCCTTCATTTTTTGAGATTACTACTCTGATGGCATTTACATACTTCAAACACGAAAATGTAGATGTGGCAGTGATAGAAACAGGTCTAGGTGGACGACTTGATAGCACAAATATAATATCTCCAGTGCTTTCTGTGGTAACAAATGTGAGTTTTGACCATGTAAACTTGCTTGGCAACACTCTTGAAAAAATAGCATTTGAAAAGGCTGGTATTATTAAAAAAGGTATTCCTGCTGTGGTAGGTGAAATGCCAAATGAACTTCGCCCTATTTTTACCGAAAAGACTGAGAAAGTTGTTTTTGCAGAAGACAATGATGCTTCAGACTATGAATTTGAACTAAAAGGTTATTGTCAAGAAAAGAACAAGAAGACTATACTTGCTGCGGCAGAATTGCTAAAAAATGAGTTTAACATCACAGAAGAAAATATTGTAGAAGGTCTAAAGAATGTGGTAGAGCTTACCTCACTTATGGGTCGCTGGCAAAAACTTTCTTCTGCACCACTTGCAATTGCAGACACTGGTCATAATGTGGCAGGCATGCAATATATTGTTTCACAAATAGCTGATATTAAAGCAGATAACAAGCGTTTAGTTATTGGTATGATTGGAGATAAAGACATTACTTCTATGCTAAATCTCCTACCTAAAGATGCTATTTACTATTTTTGCAATGCTCAGATACCTAGGGCACTTCCTGCAGAAGAACTAAAAGCAAAAGCTTCTGAATTTGGACTTAAAGGCAACGCCTACCCTTCTGTAGCAGAAGCTCTTGAGGCAGCAAAACGTGATGCTTCTACCAACGACTTTATATTTGTTGGTGGTAGCAATTTTACAGTAGCGGAAATAATATAAAAGTTAGGAGTTAGGAGTTAGGAGTTGCTTGCAGCCAGAATAATTAAAATTTATACAAACTAGATGAAAATAAAACTATTATTATTACTATTCTTTTGTGTGGCAACTTGTTTTGCTACACCAACTCAAAGGTATAAACAGTGGACAGAGGATATAAGTAACACAGAAATTTCTGTACTTACTTGTTCTCCTGGAGAGGAAATATATTCTATTTTTGGACACACCGCCATTAGAGTATACAATGAAAACATTGGCTTAGATGCAGTGGTAAACTATGGGCTATTTGATTTCAATCAGGAGAGTTTCGTTTACAGATTTGTAAAAGGCGAAACAGACTATCTGTGTGGAGTAGAATCGACAAGTTCTTTCCTTTATTCTTATGCATGGAGAGGAAGTGGAGTAAAAGCCACAGTTTTGGACCTAACAGATGCAGAGAAAGAACGTATTATTAGAGTCCTGACAAACGACTTAAAACCACAAAATAGAGAATATCGCTACAATTTTGCTTATAATAACTGTGCAACAAAGATTAGAGATATAGTAAATTATGCTTATTCTGGCAAATGCGAAAGTCTGCTCCCTTCTGAATATACTTTTAGACAAATTATTGGAAAGTATGCAGAAAACTACCCTTGGTTTATGTTCTCATTCGATGTTTGCCTTGGCGGAAAGGACTATAACACTTTGATGACTCCAGAGGAAGTTCAGTTTCTTCCAGAGCACTTAGACGCAGCTCTAAACAGTAGTTTGATAAACAGGAATGGAGAAGAAATAAGACCAAATACAAGACAAGAAGTCATTCTTACACCTAATAATAAAACAATAGAAAGTACATTTTTCACTCCTATAGTAGTGGCATGTATTTTGCTTATTCTTTGTATTTTAAACCTTATATTTGGCAAAAAATGCCGCATTGCAAGCAATATTTACAGCGGCACTTTACTTTTCACATACACTATAGTTGGACTTGTTATTACATTTTTGATATTATTCTCTGAGCACCCATTCACCACATGGAATATGAATATTCTTATATTCAACCCACTACTTATTATTCCATTTATTGGTTTAATAATCAAAAAGAAAAGTCTAGTGTTCAAAATTGTAAATGTGGCACTTGTAATACTAGCAGTATTATTTATTCTCTATGCAATAATATTCTGGAACTTCACAAATCATGCGTTTATTATACTAGCTCTCTCGCTTATACTTGAACTAAATAAACAAATAATTAAGGGAGCCTAAAAGCTCCCTTAAATTATTTATATAGTAAAAATATTGTTGGTCTCTTACCTAAATCTGGTAGATTTGTTTTACGCCACTGTGCCACTGTCTGAGTTTTGATATATTCTGTTTCGAGTGTAATGTCGCAAGCAATGCAGAGTTTTGTAGAATTTTGACAGTTTTTCAAAATATCTTCTACCAATTTCATATTTCTATATGGAGTTTCAATGAAAATCTGAGTTTGATGCTCGGAATAAATTCTTTGTTCCATCTTTTTGAACATCTTGTTTCTCTCTGCTGCATCTATTGGCAAATAGCCTAAAAAAGCAAAACTTTGCCCGTTGAATCCCGATCCCATAAGAGAAAGAAGTATAGACGAAGGGCCTACAAGTGGTTTTACTGCGTAACCTTTGCCTTGAGCAATGCCCACAACATCGGCACCTGGGTCTGCTATTGCAGGGCATCCAGCCTCAGAAATCACACCCATACTATGTCCTTCTGCCATAGGTTTTAGGAAAGATGAAATCACCTCTGCAGGTGTATGTCCATTAAGTTCAAAAAACTCTAGTTCGTCTATATTAATGTTTCTATCTACTTTTTTAAGGAAACGACGTGCAGTGCGAATATTCTCCACTATAAAATACTTAAGTGAAGTAACAATATTTGCATTTACTGCTGGCAATACATTGCTAAGTTCTGTATCGCCCAATGTACATGGTATTAAATATAAAGTAGCCTTATCCATTCCTAATTGCTTAACAGCGATTCTTGGCTGCACTCGGCATAGCCTAAATAAATTTAGTCTCTGCTCTCATTTGCACAAGAATTCCTAATTTCTAATTAACATAAACACAAACGTTAATACATACACCCCAAAAACACATAGTACTTGTTTGTTTGTGATTACACCTTTGTCGGCATTAAAATAAATAAACTTGTTTACTACGTATTTGTATAGATAATATGAAATAAATCCTGCTGCCACACCAACAAGTGCTCCGCAGATAATATCTAGTGGGAAGTGCACTCCCAAATACATTCTAGAATAGCAATTTAGCACCGCCCAAAAATAGATTAATGCTGCATACCATTTGTTTCTAAATAACAAACAGGTAAGTGTAGCAATTCCAAATGTATTTGAAGCATGAGAAGAACAAAATCCATAAAGTGCACTTCTATAATCATTTACAATATGAATAATATCCTTTAGCTCAGGGTCGTGACTAGGTCTCAATCTCTCAAAAAATGGTTTACAAAAGCCAGAAGCCACTTGGTCAGCAATTAAAACACAAAGTCCCACCGCAAATGCAGCTATCATAGCATCTTTTCCTTTTACCTTGAATAAGAAGAATACAATAGAAAGATAAAGTGGAATCCAGACAAAACGGTCCGAAATCCACCACATAATGTTATCCCAAAATGGAGTATTAAGAGAGTTTATATTTACAAGCAACTCTCTATCCCACTCTATTAAAGCACTCAATATTTCCATTAAATAATTTCTATTGCGTTAGCTCTCATCCAACCAGAATTTCCATCTAGAGTGCTTATTTCAACCCATTCTCCAAGTGTAGATTTAATATTAACTTTTGTACCCTCGTGAAGGATAAATAGGTCGTTGCCACTACTATCTGGAGAACTTTTAATAGTTACTGTTTGAGCAAAAACTATAGCCTGAGAATTTGAAGTTTCTAAATTGTAACGAGTATTGGCTGAAAACAATGAAATTATTGTAAAAAACAACGCTATAATTGAAACTGAGAAACCAAGTTTTTTAACCCAAATCTTGCGAGTAAAAATGTAAAAAGACAATGCAGTTAAGGTGAGAATAAACAATACTATAGACACCACTGCCCAAGCATCTGCAGAAGCTATATTACATAAAGCATTCCACCACTCAACAAGGAATACATTTCCTATCACATTTATATTATCAACAGTTTTTGTTTCAACAAAAGCAAGATTATGTTTTGCATCTTCATGTGAAGGGTCCAACTTAAGAGCGCGTTCATAATTGAGAATAGAAGCTGCAAGTTCACCTTTTCTGTAATAACAATTGGCCACATTATAATACAAATCTGCAGATTCGTAACCCATTTCTAATGCTGAATTATAAATTCCCAAAGCAGTTTCATATTCACCTGCAGTATATGCTTCTTCTGCTTTTTCAAAATTGAAGAAACCTACAGCCTGTACATTTAAACAGAAAATTAATGATATTATTAAACTATATATCTTATTTTTCATATTATTTTAAAGTATTATCAAGTTTACCTATTAAATCTGCAGCTCTATTATAAATGTTATCCATAGACAAGCTATCATCCACTACAGGTGAGAATCTAGCAAATTCACAATCAGAAAGACAAGATAAAAATTCTTTTATCATATCCTCATCACAATTGTGTGATAATAGTTTTTCTTGAACATTATCCTTGGTTAATTCAGATACTGGAATGGTAAGTTTGTCGGCAATGTATCCCCAAAGAGCACGCATTGTTTCTTCATAGAATTTTGATTTCTCACCTGCTTTTAGGCATTTTTGAGCTTCTTTTAAGCGTTTTTTAGCCACCTTATTTGCTCGTTTTGTATTTCTTAAAGCCACGTTAGCATTTTCTTTTGCTTGTTTTTGCAGTAGCAATAAGACAATAATAAATATGAATAAAGGTGTTAAAAGATATACATACATAGAAGTTGAGAATGCAAAATGAGCAGACTTTTTATCTAGATCCTTTTCTATGTCTGTATGAATAAATCTAATATCGGTAGATAATTGTTTTACATCTTCTTTATTAACTGTAGGACTTACCACTGCCACATCAGAAGAAGACTCTGCATTACCATCTACCTTTATTTTGTAAACAGGAGTATTTAATGTTTTATAAGAACCTTTGTTTACATCAAAATATACAAACTTAACAGAAGGAATTTCAAAATTACCTCCATAACGTGGTATTGCCACATATTCTATAGATTTAGAACCTGTTTGACCATTTGATGCAGGTTTTACCTTTACATCCAATTTTGGGTCATAAACATCAAAGTCAAGTGGGAATTTTACCTCTGGAGTTTTAAGAAGTTTAATATTTCCAGTACCAGAGATTTTTAGTTTTAATGTTAGAGCATCATTTACCTTAATGTCTTCTGAAGAAATAGAAGAGTTCAAAGTAAACGAACCTACTGCACCATTAAATCCTGCAGGAGCATTTGCTGGTAATTCCTTAACAGTAATGGTATTTCCAGAAAATTTTAAATTTCTCTTAACATCTTGATATGATTGGAAGAAATCGTCGAATATACTTTGATTACGAGAAGAAGATGTGCGCACTCGTAAAACAACCTCTACATTTCCGCCATCTATATTAAATTGACCAGAATGTTGTGGGAAGATGATACATTGTTTTAGAACAATAGTATTATAATTGTATCCATCAATGTGTTCTACTTGCCATGAACGATTGTGATCCAATTCCACATCATGCACATAAAAATCTTTAAATTCAGGGAATTTCACACCACCCACTTGTACCACATCTACACGTGTGTAAAGTTTATAAACCACTTCAATGGCTTCTTGTTCATAAACTTTGATCTTAGAAAAATGTTGTTTTACAAAGATTTGTTCGTTTGAAACCTCTGTAACAGACGAATTATTTACAGTTTGGTTTGAAGAAGATGTTGTAGAAGAAGATGCAGTTCTATCTTGTGGAAGCACCTCTATTTCAACAGAATTACTTGTATATTTATCTCCACTTATAATAATAGTTGCTGGAGCAATAGTATATTTTCCAGGTTCTTTACCCGCTAACACGTAAGTGTATGTAATCTGGGTATTACTTGAAGCCTTTCCATTTACGATTTGAAAACTACTACTATGTGAAGTAGATGGACCAAACAATACATCAAAATCTGACAATTCTGGAACCCTAAGGTCTTTTCCATCTTTATTTAAAGTATAAACAAGCTTAAATTGTTGTCCTATAACAACAGTACTTGGGGCTTTACAGATGAAACTAATCTCTTCTGCACACAATGAGAGTACAGAAAAACATAATAAACAAACTATAAATATCTTTTTCTTCATTTTACCAATCTTTTTCTAAACTTCTTTGACCACCTTTTCTGCGTTGCATTTCTTCTTGAAGTTGTTTTTCATCTTGCGAATATGCCTCTAAGATTTGCTCAGCTGTTTCTTGAGACATTTCTTCTTTATTTTGTTGTGGTTGTTGTTCTTCTTGTTGTTGCTCTTCTTGCTCCTGTTCTTTTTTATCTTGATTTTGCTGTTGCTCTTTTTTGTCCTGATTTTGGTCTTTGTTTTGATCATTTTTCTGATCTTGTTGTTGCTGTTGTTGAGCCTGTAATTTCTTTTGAGCTAAAGCCAAATTGAATCGAGTCTCCTCATCTTTTGGATTGTATTTAAGAGCATTTTTATAAGCTTCTATACTATTGGCGTAATCCTCAGATTTGTAAAGAGCATTACCCATATTATGGTAAATAGACGATAATTTTTCTTTATCATCAGTTAATTTTGATGCCTTTTCATACTCTGCGACTGCTTCCTTATATTTCTCTTGTTTATAAAGAGCATTTCCCAAATTATATGCAGATTCTGTCGAATATTGATCTGCTTGAAGACCTTTTCTATATTCTATCTCTGCATCTGTATATTTTTCATCTTCATAATCACTGTTTCCACTTCTGATAGAAGGATTTGCCTTGTAGGCAAATGCCGACGATACAAAAAGCAAAGTTAATAAAGAAATCGCGATTCTTAACATTATTAGAATAATTTTATGTTTTTAAATAACGGATTTTTTCTCTCTAAGAACAAACATTCCACCACAAGAAGCGCCAACACGATCCATGCTATGACAATATATTGTTCATTATACTGTGTATAAACTTGTGACTCAATCTCAGATTTTGATAGTTTTTCAAGTTCAGAAGACAAAGCTCTCACTGCTGCAGTAGTATTATCTACTCTCACATATGCTCCACCACCTGCCGCTGCAATTTCTTTACACATAGACTCATTAAGTTTGGTTACTACCACATTGCCATTTCTGTCTTTTCTTAAACTTTGTGTTCCAGCAATAGGAATTGGAGCGCCTTCTGGCGTACCCACACCCATTACTTGCACAGTAATACCATTTTCTAGTGCCACTTGAGCCATTTTCACAGCATCATCCTCGTGGTTTTCACCATCGGTAATGATAATAATACTCCTTCCCGCACTACTTTCATGATTTGAGAACAACTGCATTGAGCGTTTGATTGCCATACCTATAGCAGTTCCCTGAATAGGAACCATTCCTGGATTTATATTAGAAAGGAACATCTTGGCAGAAGAAACATCTGTGGTAAGTGGCATTTGCACATAAGCATCACCTGCAAAAATCAAAAGTGCCACTTTATCATTTTGTAGATTGTCCAATAAAGTAGTCAAAACACGTTTTGCACGAGACATTCTATCTGGCTTAAGATCTTGCGCCAACATAGAATTGGAAACGTCTACTGCAATAACAATTTCCACACCTTCTCTTTTTTGTTTTTCTAATTTCGAACCAAACTGTGGTCCTGCCATCATAAAAACAGAAAGAATAAAGGCCGTTAACAACAGATAAAACTTAACTCTAGGTCTTATATGTGAAGCCTCTGGCATTAAAGTTCTAAGTAGAGCTTTATTACCCAAAGTTTTAAGTCTTTTTGACTTTATAATTAAAGCATAGTAAAAGAATCCTATTAATAAAGGAATCAATGCTAAAAGATAAAGATAATCTGGACGAGCAAATCTGAACATAATACGTTATGGAATAGATTTAAACACTGTATTTCTTAATGTTATCTCACCTATAAGGCAAATAACTAATGCCAATATAAACCAATGATACAATTCTTCTTTCTTGCTAAATTCTTTTACTTGAATTTTAGTTTTTTCCAATTGGTCTATTTCTTTATAAATAGAAGCTAAACTCTTGGTATCTGTTGCTCTAAAGTACATACCTCCTGTTTGCTCTGCAATGCTTTTTAAACTTGTTTCATCAATATCCACTTCTACATCTTGATATTGCACACCATATGGAGTTTGGAATGGATATGGTGCAGTACCACGACTTCCTACACCAATAGTGTAAACCCTAATGCCAAAACTTTTTGCTATTTCTCCAGCTGTGGCTGGTGATATTTGACCACGGTTATTTGAACCGTCTGTAAGCAAGATAATCACTTTTGATTTAGCTTGGCTATCTTTAATTCTATTTACAGCAGTAGCAAGTCCAGAGCCAATAGCAGTACCATCTTCTATCATACCACTTTCTATACCATTTAGCAGGTTGATAAGTTCTGCATGATTAATGGTAAGCGGACATTGTGTAAAACTTTCGCCAGCAAATACCACAAGACCGATATTGTCATTGTTACGTGAAGAAATAAATTCTGTTGCCACTCTCTTTGCTGCAATTAACCTATTAGGTTTTAAATCTTCTGCTAGCATACTAGAAGATATGTCCACAGACATAATTATATCAATACCCTCTATGGTTTGATTACTCCAATTGTCATTCTTTTGTGGTCGAGCAATAGCAATAATAAGTGCAGCTAAAGCCAACATATGCAGAATAAGTGGCAAGTGGCGTAAATAATGTTTGTATGTTTTTGGCATGGATTTAAAGACTTCTACAGAAGAAAATCTTATTTCTGCAGTCAATCTTTTTCTGTTATATACATAATATCCTATAATGGCTGGAATTAGCAACAACAGCAAAAGGTACCATGGATTTGCAAATGTTATCATTCTTCAGATATTTTTTCTATTTCTTGGATTTCTTCTACTTCTGGCTCTTTTGTAGTTTTTTCTACTATCATAAAGGCATCAAGAACCATTTTCTCGTTATCATTTTCTAGAGGTACAAACTTAGCAAACTTAACCAAATCTGATAACTCTAGCATTTCTTTTAGAATTATTCTTATCTCATCTAAATCTTTATTTTTCTTAACCAATGCAACAATCTCTTCTGTTGTCATTTCCATTGCATTAATTTGATATCCATTTTCTAGATATTCACGAATAACGTCGGTGATATCGGTATAAAACTGTTTAATCTGACCTTGTTGCCAAATTTTCTCAGTTTTAATTTGTTCCAATTTTTGCAAAGCCACCACATGAGCAGGAATAATCACTTCTGGTTCTTCTGGCAGTATTTTTACTTTCTTTTTGAAAACAAATTTCATAAGAAGCAATACTATAATAGCAATTATTAAAATAATAGCCAACCCTATTCCGGTCCACTGAGCTAGTTCTATCCAAGAGAAAGGAGCAGACATAACATCCTTTTCTGCATGAATATCATCTGTTTGTTCGTTTACTTGAACAGTATTAACTGTAAGTCCAACAGGGTTTGAAGTAACCTTTTCTGTGGCTGTTTCAAATACAAATTCTGGAATATAGTAAAAACCACTATCATATGATGATACTAAATATTCTGCAGTAATAGAAATTTTATCATCTGGCAAAGAAACAGTATCTGTAGCCAACTTTTCTATTATTGAAACTTTTGTTGCAACGGTATCAGAAAACTGTGGCCAAGAAACCTTATCGTCTTTTCCTTGTGTAAGTTGAAATTTCAAACTAGCTTGTTGACCAATTAAAATCTCAGAAGGCTCAATAGAAGTTCTAACAGAAATTTCTCCTGCATAGGAAAAATTTATAGCTACAATAGATAATATAAACAATAAAATTTTCTTCATATTAACCTCTCATTCTAAATAAGTTAATAAGTGCTTTCACATAATCATCCTCTGTGCTAATAGAAACCATATCAACATTGTTCTTTTGGAAATTCTTCTTGATTGTAGCTTGTTGTTTGTTCCATTTATCTTTGTAATGCATACGCACATCGCTGCTTGAAGTATCCACATAAACAGTTTCACCAGTTTCTGCATCTATCATTTTCACCCAACCCACATTTGGTATTTCAGTATCCTTAGGGTCGTAGACTTGTACTGCCACAAGGTCGTGACGGTTTGATGCCACCATAAGTGGTTTTTCAAAGTCTGGCGAAATAAAGTCTGAGATAAGGAATGCTGTGCAACGCTTCTTGATAGCGTTTCTAAAGTATTCCAATGCCACAGACACATCGGTTTTGTTGCTTTCTGGTTTAAACTCTATAAGCTCACGAATAATGTATAAAACGTGTTTTTTACCTTTTTGCGGAGCAATAAATTTCTCTATCTTGTCTGAGAAGAAAATCACCCCTATCTTGTCGTTGTTTTGAAGAGAAGAGAATGCAAGAGTGGCTGCAAGTTCGGTGATTACAGAACGTTTTGTCTGATTTGTGGTACCAAAATCGCTACTTCCCGACACGTCGATAAGAAGCATAAAGGTAAGTTCTCTTTCTTCTTCAAAAACCTTTACGAAAGGGTGATTGAAACGCGCTGTCACGTTCCAATCTATATTTCTAATGTCGTCGCCAACTTGATACTCGCGCACTTCTGAAAATGCCATACCCCTACCCTTGAAAGCAGAGTGGTATTGTCCCGCAAAGATATTTTGCGAAAGCCCACGAGTTTTAATCTCAATCTGACGTACTTTTTTTAATAATTCAGTTGTTTCCATTAAGGCACCTCAACTATATTCAAAATCTCTGAAATCACATCCTCTGTGGTGATATTATTCGCTTCCGCTTCGTAGGTTAGACCAATACGGTGACGAAGCACATCGTGACAAACGGCACGCACATCTTCTGGAATCACGTAACCACGGTGTTTGATAAATGCGTAAGCGCGAGCTGCAAGAGCAAGGCTGATTGATGCACGAGGAGAACCACCAAATGCAATCATACCTTTAAGGTCTGTTAGGCCGTATGCTTGTGGGTCGCGAGTAGCAAACACAATATCAAGGATGTATTTTTCGATTTTTTCGTCTAGGTAGATTTCACGTACAACTTTGCGTGCTTCGATAATTTCTTCTGCTTTAAGAAGAGGTTTGATTGGTTCTGGTTTAGCACCAATGTTTTGACGAATGATAAGGCGTTCTTCTTCGAGACGTGGATAAGAAACTACCACTTTAAGCATAAAACGGTCTACTTGCGCTTCTGGTAGTGGATATGTACCCTCTTGTTCGATAGGGTTTTGTGTAGCAAGCACTAGGAATGGTTCGTCTAGTTTGTAAGTAGTATCTGCTAGGGTCACTTGACGCTCTTGCATAGCTTCTAGTAGAGCAGATTGCACTTTTGCAGGAGCACGGTTGATTTCGTCAGCTAACACGAAGTTTGCAAAGATAGGTCCTTTTTTCACTACAAACTCTTCATTTTTTTGACTATAAATCATAGTACCTAAAACGTCAGCTGGCAGAAGGTCTGGTGTGAATTGGATACGGCTATATTTGCTATCTACAAGTTGTGCTAAAGTTTTGATTGCTAAAGTTTTAGCCAGACCTGGCACACCTTCTAGAAGAACGTGACCGTCAGACAATAAGCCTATTAATAAAGATTCTACTAAATGTTTTTGACCTACGATTACTTTATCCATTCCCATGGTAAGTACATCTATAAAGGCACTTTTTTGCTCTATGCGAGCATTTAATTCTCTAATGTCTACTACTTGACTCATATTATTAATGTTTAGTTTCACACGTTTGAAATTTACAAACGCAAAGATAGATATTTGTAAAAGCATAGCATAATTCTATATTTTAAAAAGTTAAAATTAAATGTTAAAGTGTTTAAATAAAGATTTTATCAGTAAATTTGCGGTATGAACAAAGTGAATATAGAATTATTAGCTCCTGCAAAAAATGCAGAAACTGGCATCGAGGCTATAAAACATGGTGCAGATGCGGTTTATATTGGTGCTCCAAAGTTTGGTGCGCGCTCGTCTGCATCAAATACTATTGAGGATATTGAGCGATTGGTAAAGTTTGCTCATTGCTATGGAGCGAGAATCTATGTTACAGTAAACACTATCATATACGACGAGGAACTTGCTGAGGCAGAAGAACTTATTCACAAGCTTTACAAAATAGGTGTAGATGCGCTTATCGTTCAAGATACTTCTATTTTTAAACTAGACCTACCCCCTATCGCAATACACTCGAGCACTCAGGCAGAAAATAGCACGCTGGCGAAGGTGAAATTTTGGGAGAGCATCGGTTGTGAGCAAGTGGTGCTGGCGCGTGAGTTGAGCCTAGAAGAGATTTCGCACATTCATAAGAATACTTTTGTTCGCCTAGAGGCGTTTGTGCATGGAGCACTTTGCGTTAGCTATAGCGGAAAATGTTATGTAAGCCAGGCACTTACAGGCAGAAGTGCCAACAGAGGCGAATGCGCGCAGATTTGTCGTTTGCAGTTTGATTTGCAAGACAGAGAGGGACACTCATTTGGCAAAAAACATTGGCTTTCGCTAAAAGATTTCAATGCGTCTGCTCATGTGGGTGAAATGATTGATGCGGGTGTGAGGTCTTTTAAAATTGAGGGCAGATTGAAGGATATTTCATACGTAAAAAATATTGTGGCGTATTATAGAGGCAAGATTGACGAGGCGCTTAAGTCTAGACCACAGTTTCAGAAACAATCTTTTGGCGAGTGCACATATACTTTTGAACCAAATCCATACAAGAGTTTCAACAGAGGTTTTACTTCGTTTTTCTTGAACGGAAGACAAAATTATATTTTCCAACCTGTGAGTCCAAAGTCTTTTGGCGAGCCTATTGGCACTGTGAGCAAAGTAGATGGCAAAAAGATTTGGCTGAAAACTTCTCATACGCTTAACAATGGCGATGGTTTTTGTTTTGTAAACAGTTGTGGAGAGCTGGAAGGCTTTAGAGCAAACACTGCAAATGGTGGCCTTATCACCTCAGCGGAGAGTGTGAAAATTGCTGTTGGCGACAAGGTTTATAGAAACAACGACGAGGCGTTTAACAAGGTTTTGGGAGTAGAAAGCGCCAAGAGAAAAATAAAGATAAACATTGCCGTGAGTGATAAAACTTTCCGTTTTTCATTTGGCGAATATATGGCGGAATTTGTTTACGAAGGTGAGTTAGACAAGGCTCAAAAAGACCCTTCTGCTTATATTTCTACCCAGCTTAGCAAGCTTGGAGATAGCATTTTTGAGGCTGGTAAGGTGAGCGTAAACACTCTATTCTTCTTCCCTGCATCAGTTTTAGGGAATATTCGCAGAATACTATGCGAAGAACTAACAAATATATTAACAAACCTACAGCATTCGCCAATTATTTTGCCTATTAAAAACGATACTAAATTTCCACTTATTAGCGATAGCTATTTAAACAACATTGCCAACAAAAAAGCACAAGAATTTTACTACGACCACGGAGCAAAAGTATCGGCTCGTGCCTTTGAACTAGAACCAAAAGACGATGCCACTTTGATGTTCTGCAAGCACTGCATCCGCTTTGCGTTGGGAGCGTGTACGAAGAACCCTTCGACAGGCTCAGGGACCGGGCTTCGACAAACTCAGCCACCGATAAACGAGCCCCTATTCCTCATTCACAAAAACTACTACCTACGCCTGCACTTCAACTGCAAAGACTGCGTCATGGAAGTGAGAAAGGGGTGAGAGCAAAAACTTTGGATTTGAAAACAATATCAAATCCATACCTCTCTATGCTGTTTTCTGCATTACAATTGAGTGATAAAATAATTATGCTCCGCTAACATTATGTTCGCGGAGCATAATATTATCTAAATTTTCTTGTGATAAAGTTATTCACTAGAAAAACTTACTCCCCATACAAAATATCCCAGACGTTGCCGGTGGCTGAGGCTACGAGGCGCCAGCAGATATCTTGGTGGTGAGAGCGGGCTTGTACGTTTTCTGGTTTTGAATATTTGATTAGAAGTTCGTTGCAGTTTGAGGTGCCGTATTCGTCTTCTAGTTTTTTGTTTAGTTCACGCACCTTTTTGTAGGCTTCCATTTTGCCGTCCATGTCTTTTGGGTCATCGTAGCCTTGTGCAAGGCCAAGCACCATAAAAGAGCCAGTTAGAGCACCGCATTTGCCACGTAGGCGACCCATACCGCCACCAAATGTGCCAGAAATAAGTTTTGCTACTTTTGAGTCTAGTTTCAACTCTTCGGCAAATGCCAAAAGTACAGATTGTGAACAAGCGTAACCTTCTTCGAAGTATTTTACTGCTTTATCTATTGCTTCTTGACGTGTCATCATAGTTATTAATATTGCATTGCTGATGAAATTTCATTGGCTTTAGCCTCTCCAAGAAGAGAAGCAACTATTGCATAAGCAAAGTCGAAAGATTTGCCAGGTCCTTTGCCTGTGATGATATTGCCAGAGATAGTTACACCCTCTGCAGAGCAGTTTGCACCTTTAAGTTCACCTTCAAAACCTGGATAGCAAGTTGCATCTTTACCTTCTAGTAGTCCAAGGCGACCCAAAATAAGCGGAGCAGCACAAATAGCTGCAGTAGGAAGACCAGCCTCTGCATGTACTTTTACGTTTTCGCGAAGCAGTTCACAGTCCCAAAGGTTTGTGGTGCCAGGCATACCACCAGGTAGAATAAGATAACCTTCTGTAGTGAAATCTACCTCAGATAAAAGTACATCTGCCATCATAGGCACATTGTGAGCAGAAGTTACCACATTAGTTTCATTGATAGAAACTGTAACCACATCTAGTCCTGCTCTACGCATAATATCTATTACGCTAAGTGCTTCCAAATCTTCGAAGCCGTTAGCTAAAAATACATAATGTTTCATTTCTTAAAATATTTTCCGATTATAGGTATACTTGAGAGTGGTAGGTCTGTTTTAATCATATAGAACAGATAAACTCCCAACAAAATAGTTCTAATTATATGATTTAGCCATCCCCAAGGGGTAATAGCCAAATATGAAATTGCTACCAATACTACTGCTATACCAAAGTATTTTGCTATAGAAAGCAGAGGATAATTCACTGGGAAGTATTTATTGCCCAAGAAATATGAAATTATCATCATTACAGTGTATGCCGCAAGTGATGCCAATGCCGCTCCCATAAAGCCAATGAGAGGAACTAAAACTATTAGTAATATTACATTGATAACAAAACCAATAGAAGACATAATGGCTCCAAAATATGTCTTATCCACTAATTTATACCAAAGTGAAAGATTGAAATACACACCTTGGAATAAATATGACAGCAAAACAATAGGAATAATAACAAGCCCAGACCAATAACTCTCGTGTATAAGGAGTTTGAAAATATCTAGGTAGAAAATCATTCCTAGGCAGATAAGTAACGATGAAATAACATAATATTTCATACTATCTGCATAAACATTTTTGGAGTCTTTATCTTTGTTTTTGGCGAAAACAAATGGTTCGTATGCATAGCGAAATGCCTGTGTAAACATCATCATTACCATTGCCACCTTGAAGCAAGCTCCATATATACCTAGTTGAGCAGTAGCCTCTGCTGTATCTTCCAAAAGGAATGGATAAAGAATTTTGTCTATAGTTTGATTCATTATCCCCACCACGCCAAGTGCCAAAAGTGGGAAAGAATATTTAAGCATATCTTCTAGCAGAGGAAGGTCGAATTTTAGTTTTTCTTCCAATGCCACTGGTATTAAAGCCAATGTTACCACAGAAGTAGAAATAAGGTTTGCCACAAATACATACCCTACTCCATAATTTGGATTATAGAACCATTCGATTAACCCTGGAGAAGACTCATAAATTACAGGACATATCACTAAGAAGAAGATATTCATAATGATATTCACAAATATCATAACTAGCTTAAGTACAGCAAACTTAATAGGTCTTTTTTTGTATCTTAGATATGCAAAAGGTATGCTACCAAACGCATCCATTGCCACCACCACAGCTAGCATCATTACATATTCTTGATGGTCTGGATAACCTAGAGCCGCAGAAATACCATTTAATGAGCCTGCGCAAAGAGCTACAAAAGTGAGTGAAGACACAAAAAGACAGATTACTGTGGTAGGATAAACTGCAGAATTGTCTCTACCCTCTTTGTTTAGGAATCTAAACAGACCTGTTTCCATACCATATGTAAGGATAACAAGAAGTAACGCTGTCCAAGCATAAAGGTTGGCAACAACACCATAATCTGCCGATGAAGTAAGTACGTATGTATAAAGCGGCACTAAGCACCAGTTTAGGAACTTGCCTAAAATGCTACTCAGTCCGTAAATGGCTGTTTCTTTAGCCAGAGTTTTCATTTCATTTGCCATATTTCTATCGCATTAGAATAAAGAATTTTCGTATCTGCCTGTAAGTCGGCTTCTGCCCAAATGTTGATAAGCAAAATCTGTTACCTCTCTACCGCGAGGGGTACGTTTCAAAAATCCTTCTTTGATTAAAAATGGTTCATAAACTTCCTCTATTGTACCTGCATCTTCGCCAAGTGCTGTAGCAATGGTAGAAATACCCACAGGTCCACCAGAAAATTTATCTATAATCACAGACAAAATCTTGTTGTCGATTTCGTCTAGCCCGTGTTTGTCTATATTAAGTGCCTCTAATCCGTAGCAAGAAATAGCTTTGGTAATAGTGCCTTGTGCCTTCACTTGTGCAAAGTCTCTCACACGGCGAAGTAGTGCGTTGGCAATACGTGGGGTGCCACGACTACGGCGCGCAATCTCCACGGCAGCATCGTCATGACAAGGTGTATCCAAAATGGTCGCAGAGCGCTTCACAATGGAAGTAAGCACATCATTGTCATAATATTCCAAGTGACAATTAATACCAAAACGTGCACGTAAAGGACTAGTTAGCAGTCCACTACGTGTGGTTGCGCCAATAAGTGTAAATGGGTTTAAGTCTATTTGAATGCTGCGAGCACTTGGTCCTTTGTCTATCATAATATCTATACGATAGTCTTCCATGGCAGAATAAAGATATTCTTCCACGATAGGACTCAAACGGTGAATTTCATCTATAAAAAGCACATCGTTTGGCTCAAGACTAGTTAAAAGTCCTGCCAAATCACCCGGTTTGTCTAGCACAGGGCCTGATGTAATTTTAAATCCTACACCAAGTTCGTTTGCAATAATATTTGAAAGGGTGGTTTTACCAAGCCCTGGAGGTCCATGAAGAAGCACGTGGTCCAAAGCCTCACCACGCATACGAGCTGCCATTACAAAAACTCTTAAGTTCTCCACCACAGCAGATTGACCCTTAAAGTCATCAAAGCTCAGCGGACGAAGCACGTTTTCATAATCGTTTTCTCTCTCGCTTCTAGATTTTCTTATATCAAAATCTTCTGTCATCACTTTGTCAATTCTCTAAATAATTCTTCTAGTTCTTCCGAAGATATTTTGTTTGTTGGCCTATCGGCAACAAGAACTCCTTTTTTTAGTACCAAAAATCTATCACAAATAGCAGACACCTCCTGCATAATATGAGTACTAAAAAGCACAGTTCTGTCCTTGCCAAAGTCCTTAATTAACTCTCTAATTTCAACCAATTGATTTGGGTCCAATCCTGTTGTAGGTTCATCCAAAATAAGAACCTGAGGATTATGAATCATTGCGGCAGCTAGTCCCACTCTTTGGCGATAACCCTTTGAAAGCTCCCCTATTCTCTTTTTGTATTCAGACTGCAACCCACATTTTTCTATCATTTCACTCACCCTATCATTTCTTTCATTTCCCATACCATAAATCTTGGCTGTGAAATTTAGATATTCTTTCACATAAAGGTCTAAATACAATGGATTGTGTTCCGGCAGATAACCAATCAATTTTTGTGCTTCAATACGTTTTTCTTGCACACAAATATCATCAATCCAAACTTTTCCACTATCAGGATATAGAAAACCGGTCATTATCTTCATAAGTGAAGACTTACCTGCACCGTTAGGCCCCAAAAAACCAACAATTTCTCCGTTCTTCACATTGAAAGAAAGATCGAACAACACTTGTTGGTCGTTGTAGCTTTTATTTATATTTTGAATTTGTAAACTCATACCGACCACAAATTTACAAAATAAACTGATAAAATGACAGATTAGGTCTGTAAATTATTCAATAATATTTTTTATCTTTGCAACTATGAAAAAAAATCCACTATTAGGAAAGAATGTAGAAGAGTTAAAACAAGTAGTTTTAGCCTATAAGTTGCCTGCTTTCACTGCCAAACAAATAGCAGATTGGTTATACAAAAAGCAAGTCAGAAGCATTATGGACATGACCAACCTTTCCATGAAAGCACGCGAAATACTATCGGCAGACTATGAAGTGGGTGTTTCAGATCCTGCACATATTTCTGTTTCGTCAGACGGCACAGAGAAATATCTTTTCCCTGTGGGCGATGGCAACAAATTTATAGAAGCAGTTTATATTCCAGAAAAAGACAGGGCAACACTTTGTATTTCATCACAAATTGGGTGCCAAATGAATTGTCTTTTCTGTGCCACAGGCAAACAAGGATTTTCTGGAAACCTTACTGTGGCAGAAATTATAAATCAAGTGCAAAGCATAAACCACACCGAAAAACTTACCAATGTGGTGTTTATGGGAATGGGCGAACCACTAAACAACAAAGATGTGGTACTAAAAGCCATAAGCATAATGACATCAGACTATGGATATGCTTGGAGCCCAAAAAGAATTACTGTTTCTACCGTAGGTATAATTCCAGCATTGCAAGATTTCCTTGAAAAGACCACATGTAACCTTGCTGTGAGTGTGCACGCAGCTGGCGAAGTGGAAAGACGTGAACTAATTCCTGCTGAAAAAGCTTTCCCTGTGCAACAAGTATTCTCTATTCTTAGAAAATACGATTGGTCGCATCAGAGAAAACTTTCTGTTGAATACACTCTGTTCAACGATTTAAACGACACCGAAGCTTGCGCAAAACAACTTCATGGTCTTATTCACGGAATGAATTGCCATGTAAACCTTATTCCATATCACACCATTCCAGATGTAGGTCTTACCCCTACTCCAATGAAAAAGATAGAACAATTTCAAGCATGGCTAACAAAAAAAGGACTTAGCGTTACCGTTCGTCGCTCGCGTGGTCAAGACATTGAAGCCGCATGCGGAATGCTGAGTAGGACAAAAAACAATTCCTAATTCCTAATTCCTAATTTATGAAAAAGATATTATACATACTAGCAACACTACTTGTTGCACTGACTAGTTGTAACAAAGGCGGAGGCATTACACTTCCAAACGCGACTGGTTCTGCAGGAGAGATTTTATTGGTAATAGACGACAGCATTGCAAAATCTGCCGCTGGCGATAGTATTTACAGACTTTTAGACCGCGACGTGCCATGTTTGCCACAATCTGAACCACATTTCAACATTTCTAAAACAAAACATTCAGGTTTTACTAGTATACTTAAACCAGCCAGAAATATTGTTATTGTTAATGTGGGCAACCGATATTCGCACAACAAAATTAAAACATACACCGACAGATATTCTAAACCACAAGCCATAATTGAAATTAATGGCCCTACAAAGGAAGGTGTTAGAAAAGCAATTGCCGATCATGGCGATGAAATTCTAGACTTTTTTGTGAAAGCGGAAAGAGACCGCGCTATTAAATACCAATCTCACTACAGAGAAAGAGCGGTTGGACAAAAAGTGAAAGAAAAATTTGGATGCGACATTGTTATTCCAAAAGGCTTAACTAGAATAAAAGAGGCAGAAAACTTTATGTGGATAGCAAACTCAAATATTGATATTCAACAAAATGTTGTTATCTACAGTTATCCTTATACAGACAAAAATACTTTTACCAAGGAGTATTTAACAGCAAAACGCGACTCTATTATGAAACTTCACGTGGAAGGTCCTGCAGAAAATTCATATATGGGAACAGAATATAGATACGACCCTCCTATTATGAAAGAAACTGCACTTAAAAGTGGTCAATATGCCACAGAAGTGCGTGGGCTTTGGACTATTATTGGTGACATTATGGGCGGACCATTTGTTAGCGTAAGCTGCCTTGATGAAGAAAATCAAAGAGTAATTACAGCAGAATGTTTTGTTTACGCCCCTGGTAAAAACAAACGTAATATACTAAGAAACCTAGAATCAGTTTTATACACTATAAAATTTGAAAAAGATGAGCAACATTAAAATTGGTATTACCCAAGGCGATATAAACGGGATTTCTTATGAAGTAATCCTAAAAACATTGGAAGACAATAGAATTTGTGAACTATGCACTCCTATAGTTTATGGTTCACCAAAGGTGGCTGCATATCACAGAAAAATGCTCAACCTTAATGTAAACTTAAACATAATTAATAAGGCAGAAGAAGCACAAGAAAAGAAAGCTAATATTATTAATTGTTGCAACGAAGAAATTAAGGTAGAAGTAGGATTATCTACCCAACAAGCAGGCGAAGCTGCGTTTAAGGCACTAGAAAAAGCGACAAGAGACCTTAAAGAAGGCAAAATTGATGTACTTGTGACAGCTCCTATCAACAAAAATAATATTCAATCAGAGAGTTTCTCATTCCCAGGACACACAGAATATTTAGAAAACCTATTTGGTGAAAAAGGCGATGCACTTATGGTGCTTGCCAACGAAAGCATTAGAATTGCTGTTGTAACAGGACACTTGCCAGTAAGTAAAATTTCATCTTGCCTGACACAAGAAAAAATTCTAAACAAGATTAAACAATTCAATAAATCACTTGTTGAAGATTTTGGTATCTTTAAACCAAGAATTGCAGTTTTAGGACTAAATCCACACGCTGGAGACAAGGGCGTGATTGGCAAAGAAGAAGAAGAAATTATTTCCCCTGCTATTAAACAAGCTCTGGACGAGGGAATTATCTGTTTTGGTCCACTTCCTGCAGACGGATTCTTTGGAGCAAACGGACATTCACATTATGACGGTATCTTGGCTATGTATCACGACCAAGGTCTTATTCCATTCAAAACCATAGCTATGGACAACGGAGTAAACTTTACTGCAGGGCTTCCTGTAGTGCGCACCTCTCCAGACCACGGCACAGCATATGATTTGGCAGGACAAAATATGGCAAGTGAAAATTCTTTCCGCCAAGCATTGTATATGGCAATAGATGTTTACAAGAACAGACAAAATAAATAATGTTACCCAATACAGAATTTCAACAAATAAAAAATAAATTTGGCATTATAGGAAACAATCCAGAATTCCTACATGCCATAAATGTTGCTGTTCAAGTAGCACCAACAGACCTTTCTGTGCTTATTACAGGCGAGAGCGGTGTTGGGAAAGAAAATTTTCCAAAAATCATACATCAATATAGCCAAAGAAAGCACGAGAAATTTATTGCTGTAAACTGCGGTGCTATTCCTGAGGGTACTATTGATTCAGAACTCTTTGGTCACGAAAAAGGCTCATTTACTGGAGCACTTACAGACAGAAAAGGATATTTTGAAGAAGCAGATGGAGGCACCATTTTCCTAGACGAAGTGGGCGAACTACCACTTGCCACACAAGCTAGACTTCTGAGAATATTGGAAGTAGGAGAATTCATTAAAGTAGGTTCTTCAAAGGTCCAAAAGACAAATGTTCGCATTATTGCGGCTACAAATGTTAATATAAACAAAGCTATAGAGCAAGGCAAATTTAGAGAAGACCTTTACTATAGACTAAATGCCACACATATAGAAATCCCAGCACTTAGGGAGAGAAAAGAAGACATCTATCCTCTTTTCATTAAGTTTGCCAACGATTTCTCGTTGAAATATCAACGTCCATGCATCAAATTGTCAGAAGAAGCTATTAATGCTTTATCTACATATTATTGGAGAGGAAATATTAGACAACTAAAAAATATTGCAGAGCAAATTTCTGCTATAGAAACCAATCCAAATATTAGTCTAGAGACATTGAATCGTTATCTACCAGACGAACCACAAAACGCACTTCCTCTACATATCAAGGGCAAAGGCAAACATACCACATTTAGTCCCGATACAGAAATGTTGTTTAAGGCAATGGTGGAAATGAAAAAAGACATTGAAAGTCTTAAAGGTGCTGTAAAAAAACTATTAGAAGAAAGAGGTGAACATTTTGCAGAAAATATCAATGCTCTACCAATGGCACCAGAGATAATTGATGTAGAAATTAACGAAGAGCCAACACCTACTGTAGATGACATACAAAAAGATTTGATTAAAAAGACTCTTAAAAAACATGGTGGCAGAAAAGAGTTGGCAGCCTTAGAACTAAAAATGTCGGTTAGAACATTATACAGAAAAATCAAAGAATACGGATTAGAAGAATGAAAAAGCTATTAATAGCCATAATAAGCACTCTTGCACTTATTTCATGTACTATTTCTTATAAATTTAATGGTACTGTTATAAATTATGACATAATCAAAACCATTGCTATAAAGGACTTTACAAACCAAGCAGCTATGGTTTATGCTCCACTAGCAAGTACATTCAACGAAGGACTAAAAGACGTTTATACCAAACAAACACGTTTGGATTTGGTAGAAGCCAATGGCGACCTAGAACTTGAAGGTGAAATTGTAGGTTATGATATTGCTCCTATGGCAATCACCTCAAATGCATCTTCCGCCGAAACACGTCTTACACTCAAGATAAGAGTGCGTTATACAAACAACACCAATCATGAAGAGGATTATGAACGCACCTACTCTGCATACAGAAACTTTGATAGTAGTCAGCTTATCACCGATGTGCAAGATGCACTCATCGAAGAACTTGTAGAAGAAATCTGCGAGCATATCTATAATGATACGGTTGCTAATTGGTGAGCAAACGAGAGCAATGATAAGCTTGCTTAATCATTGCCGAGTGCAGCCACTAATCACGCAGGCAAAGCCTGCGTAGGTTTTCCTATTGAAAAATGACAAGCAAAGAACTAATAAAATATTTACAAAACCCCGCGACAATATCTCAGGCAGATATTTATGATGTGGAGCAGCTATACGAGCAATACCCATATTGCTCTGCTATTGCTATTTTGTATCTTAAAGCGTTGGCCGACAGAGAAGACCTTAAATTCAACAACAAACTTAAAAAAATAGCCCTTTCTGTATATTCTAGAGAAAGACTTCACGAAATAACATACCTAAAAGCTCCAGAAATTAAAATACCAGAGGTAAAACCTGTAGCTGTTGCATATAGCATAGAGGACATTCCTGTAAATAACAATACCCTAAGCTTCAAAGGTCAATCATTGATAGACAAATTTATAGAATCAAATCCTAAAATTAGTCCTATTTCTACAGGGCCAGAAGAACACACAAATGTGCCAGCCACTCCAGAAATAGACGTTACAGAAACTATTTTTACAGAAAGTTTGGCAAAAATTTATATCAAGCAGAAACAATATGACAAAGCAAAACGTATTTTTGAGAAATTAAATTTGAAATTTCCAGAAAAAAGTAGTTACTTTGCAGACCAAATAAAAAATATTGATAAATTAATAACTAATAATTAAAAATATGTATATCATTATCGTATCATTAGCAATTTTAGTAGCTATCCTTCTTGTACTTATCGTAATAGTTCAAAAATCTAAAGGAAGTGGTTTAGCATCTGGTTTCGACAGTTCAAACAACGTAATGGGTGTTCGTAAAACTACAGACTTCCTAGAAAAAGCAACATGGACTTTAGCTGCTATCCTAGTTGTTCTATCTATTGCATCTGTTGCATTCTACAACAACAGCACTGCTAATGAAAATACTCTAGAAACTAAAATCGAAGAAACAGCTGCTCCTGTTCAACTTCCAGCTGCAGAAGAAGTTCCAGCTTCTCCAATCGCTCCAGTAGCAGAATAATCTTCAACAAAAATCATATAAAAGCTGACTATAATTTATAGTTGGCTTTTTTTGTTTATCAAAATCTAAATTTTCTGCTTTCCAACAAAATCGAAGAAGTTGATATTAATGCTAATATTATAAAAACCTTTACTCTTTATTTTAAATCTTTACCAAATGAAATATATGAAATTGATACAATACAAAAAGGTTTGCCAGATTACAAAAAATCTTATAAAATAACATTTAAAGCTAAATATTAATAATGAAATCTAAGAAAATTTTCTTTAACATAGCAGTACACGTAGGCATTATAGCACTTATTTTGCATGTGCACTTCATGACATCATGTCTTCCTTATAATGACCCTATTATGTTGATATTTTTCTATATGTTCAGTGCATTGGGTTTTGTTATACACCCTACACTATTCAATAACAAGACGGTTGAGAAATTTCTTTGGTATTTATTATGCTTCACTAGTTTTATTATACCTAACATACACCTCGATTTTTATTATCACGGACTATTAGGATTTATTGCAGTTATATGCACTATGCTCCTAATGAATCTTCTGGTTTGTCATAATGCAAGTGCCAAATACTTTCCAAATACAGAACATATAAACCTAATGGTAAGTAGAAATGTTAAGTTTATATGCTATATAGGAGGTTTATCTGAGGTATGTTTTTTATTGTATAGTCAATTTGCCGTCATAAGCGAAGAAATAGCATTTTTCTATGGTATAATAGAATTAAGCATTATTATATTATGGTGTATATATAATATTGTTTACCTATATTCTAATAATGTAATATTCTTCATCACTTTTATTATCATATTTCTTACACTATTGATTACATACTATGAGAACTCCTCATATCACATAGAGGTGAATAACTGGTTCATTGCTGTGCTTCAATTTATATTTATTGCTTTTTTGACTTTATTTGTTATAAATCAATACTTCAGACTAATTAAATTGAGTAAAGATAAATGGTTAATAATTACTATTATTGTATCTCTAGTCATGTTATCTGGCATTAATCTTTACCTCTATATAGAAGGATTTTTCGCTATCAAGTTTATTGCATTACAAATAGCATCCTTTACTATTGCAGCATTCCTTCTTATAAGAGATTATACTAAACGAAGCAAACAGAATCTTAATATGGAAGCTTTAATCGCAGGTGGCATATATGCCGTGTTTTTTATCTTTGAAATAGTATCAACAAAGATAAAAACAGGTCCTGGTACAGAAGTAATTCGTCACATGCAATGGAGTCGTATATTTGTGATTTTTTCATTAATAGTTATAGTCTTATCAAAACTGCAATTTAAGAAATACAATAGTATAAAATCTGCAGTGTGCGTATTTCTGGGTGGTATTGCATTAAACGTATCAATAATATACAATCAAGATTTAGCAAATTATTCACAATGGTTACCAGAAGTTCTTAAACTACACCTAATTATGTCTGTTTGTTACGGAGTTGCACTATGGGGTATCCCTAAATTGATGAAATTAAGAACTACTGAGAATAATACATCCACAATACTGAATAAAGAAACCCTTTGCGAATCAGAAAAGTCGGAGTAAATTTGCAAATACTAAACAGTTATCTATTATGCAAAAGCAATCACTCATAACCTATCATATAATATCACTTCTAGCATTAATTGCTTATTACATCTTTTTTTCGTTTGATGCAATAAAAACATCGGTAGGAGCATCTGGAGACGGACAAATGTATATATACCTTGTCTTCTTCATTATCTTTCTGCCTACAATCATAACGAATATTGTATGTCTTACAACAATTCTTTTATCCACAAAAAAGAAAACCATTATAATATCCTATTTTGTAGCTATATTTACTCCAATTAGCTGTATTTGGTTGCTACATTATGGATTTTACTTCTACTATTTTTACCTAGAAACTGGTTTAATTTTTCACGTAATTGCATTTATCGGTTACATTCTTTTATACAAACATTTGATTGATAATCCTACCTTTGAATCAACTAGTACAATATCTAAAGATAAAAATCTCATATTCAAAAAAATATTATCTTCAACTATACTTATTATAGTATGTCATGTATTTTATGCTCAAATAATAGAAGCATTTACAAGTATCCTTAATATTGGCAATGATAACGTATCATTTCATAATAATATCATAGAATTTTCTGCACAGCAACATCATATTTGGTGTTTAATATGCGTACTACTAAGTATTTTGTTTGTCTATAAAAATTATACTAAATTGGTTTTAGGAACTTTCATTTTCAGTTTAATGCCAAATATACATTTTCTATATAAATGCATACGAGCAATCACATCTGCAGATGGAGATTTTAAATTGATTAGATATAATTATACGTTAATTCACCTAGAATCAAATTATATAAATGAAATAACAAACTATTTATACCTTACTATTGCAGTTTGCTGCATAATAATATTAGTTTATGTAATAATGCAAAGATATATAAATAAAAAGATTAAGAACATCAATATATTCACCCTTATAATAGATACTCTTTATGTATTATTAAGTTATAACATTGTAAACATTTACTTTGACAATAGTAATATTTTTCAATGTGTTTCATTTATAATTTTAATTTCGCTATTATTTCTTTCTAACAAAACTAGTTTAATAAAAACCATAGTCTATGCTACACTATTATACATTTGTTGGTTCTATGTTTTAATTAGCAAAGGAAATTTCATAGCACAAGATATGTATTTCTTGGCATATAGCACACCTTGCATAGCGAGCTACTATGCTATTGATTATTGGTCAAGAAAATTCCAAAATACTAAGCAGAATTAAAAGAGAAAAAAAACAAATAACAAAAACTAAAAACACTATAAACCATGAAAAAACTATTTAACCTAATTCTATTAGTCACAACCTCACTAATTTTCCCTAGAGAAAGAAAATAATAACTATAAATAATCTAATTTACTTGTATTTTGGCACGGAATTTGCAGTGATATAGATAGAAAAACAATAAAATAATTAATAAAAATCAAACAATATGAACATTAAACCATTAGCAGACAGAGTTTTAATTAAACCTGCTGCATCAGAAGAAAAAACAGCATGCGGAATCATTCTACCAGATTCTACCAAAGAAAAACCACTTAGAGGTGAAGTTATTGCAGTTGGCAATGGCACAAAAGACGAAGAAATGGTAGTAAAAACAGGTGATATGGTTCTATATGGCAAATATGCTGGCACAGAAATAGAACTAGACGGTGAAAAATATTTAATCATGCGCCAAAGCGATATTTTGGCTATTATTTAATTAAAACATTAAAATATCATGGCAAAAGAAATAAAATTTAATGTAGAAGCTCGCGACCTACTTAAAAAAGGTGTTGACGAACTAGCTAATGCAGTAAAAGTAACATTAGGTCCTAAAGGTCGCAACGTTATCCTTGCTAAGAAATTTGGTGCTCCACATATCACAAAAGACGGTGTAAGTGTAGCAAAAGAAATAGAACTTGAAAATCCATACGAAAATATGGGTGCTCAAATGGTAAAAGAAGTAGCATCTAAAACTGGTGACAACGCAGGTGACGGTACTACAACTGCTACCGTACTTGCACAAGCAATTATCTCAGTAGGTCTTAAAAACGTTGCCGCAGGCGCAAACCCAATGGACCTAAAACGTGGTATTGACAAAGCAGTTGCTAAAGTTGTAGAATCTATCAAAGCTCAATCTCAAGAAGTGGGCGACGACAACAACAAAATAGAACAAGTTGCTACAATTTCTGCAAACAACGACAACGAAATTGGTAAACTTATAGCTGACGCAATGGCTAAAGTGAAAAAAGAAGGCGTTATCACTGTAGAAGAAGCAAAAGGTACTAACACTACTGTAGAAGTGGTAGAAGGTATGCAATTTGACCGTGGTTATCTTTCTCCATACTTCGTAACAGATACAGAAAAAATGGAAGTTGTAATGGAAAAACCACTTGTGCTTATCCACGACAAAAAAATCTCTTCTCTTAAAGAAATTCTTCCTATCCTAGAAGCAACTGTTCAAAACAATCGTTCTCTACTTATCATTGCAGAAGACGTTGATAGTGAAGCGCTTACAGCACTTGTGGTGAACAGACTTCGTGCAAACCTACGTGTTTGTGCTGTTAAAGCCCCTGGCTTTGGCGACAGAAGAAAAGAAATGCTTCAAGACATTGCTATCCTAACTGGTGGTACTGTAATTTCAGAAGAACAAGGTCTTAAACTAGACACTACTACTCTTGAAATGCTTGGTAGCGCAGAAACTATAACTATCAACAAAGACAACACTACTATCGTAAACGGTGCTGGCAACAAAGAAGCTATCGCTGCTCGCGTAGGTCAAATTAAAGTTCAAATCGAAAAAACAACTTCAGACTACGACCGCGAAAAACTTCAAGAACGTCTTGCAAAACTTGCAGGTGGTGTGGCAGTGCTATACATTGGTGCTCCATCTGAAGTGGAAATGAAAGAGAAAAAAGACCGCGTAGATGACGCTCTATCTGCTACTCGTGCTGCTGTAGAAGAAGGTATCGTTCCTGGTGGTGGCGTGGCATATATCCGTGCTATTTCTGCTATCGAAGGTCTTAAAGGTGTAAACGACGACGAAACTACTGGTATTGAAATCGTGAAACGTGCTATCGAAGAACCTCTACGTCAAATCGTTGCTAATGCTGGTAAAGAAGGTGCTGTAGTAGTACAAAAAGTACGTGAAGGCGAAGGTGACTTTGGTTACAACGCTCGCACTGACGTTTACGAAAACCTACTTACCTCTGGTGTTATCGACCCTGCTAAAGTAACTCGCGTGGCTCTAGAAAATGCTGCTTCTATCGCTGGCATGATGCTTACCACAGAGTGCGTTATCGCAGACAAAAAAGAAGACAACCCTACCCCTGCAATGCCTCCAATGGGCGGCGGCATGGGTGGTATGATGTAATCTAAAAGTCCATATTTTAAATAAGCAATCCCCTCGGTCATTTTCGCCCTTCGACAAGCTCAGGGTCCGAAAAATTCCGAGGGGATTAATATTTTACAAAAGTAAAGGACACTGCACGCAGTGTCCCTACTCTATCTAGCGGCTACTATTATTTCACCATTACTTTTACTTTGTCTTCGCCGATTGCTACTACATAGATGCCAGATTGTAATGCGCCGTTTAGGGCAGTTACGTCTTGACCTACAGTGTTGTAGATGCTAAAGTCTGCATCGGCAGAAATTGTACCTTCAGATACTTTAATTGAAGCTGGGCTTACCTCTTCTACCGCAGTTGAAGTTCCAGTTGTAAATGTACCAGTGTAAGTGTCTAGTACTTTATTTTCAGAGTCTTTTGCTTCTAGAATGTAACCATATTCTGTGTCGTTTTCCAATCCTGTTACAGTAAATTGGAAACCTGTAGCAGGTGCAACCTCAGCACTGCGTTTGAAGTTTAATGCAGTAAGTTGACCGTATGCATTGAAATCTAGAGTGCAGAACACTTCTCCTTCAAAGGTAATTTCCAATGTATAAGACACAGCTTTGTCAACTACAGGCCATGTAAACTTAGCATTGTCTTTGGCTGGAGCAATCACTACATCAGACACTGGCACATCTACTGTTCCCATTGCCATAATGTATTTAAAGTCTTGATACATTGGGTGGAACTTATAGTCTTCCAAAGCAGATGCAGGCACATGTAAGTTTGCATTGAAGTTTGAGAAGATTGCTTCTTCTTCACTTTCTGCCCACTCGTCTTCAACCCACCACAAAGCAGGAGGAGTGGTAGCATAACAATAAACATTACGCAGATTTGTTCCTTGCATGATAAATGCTTCAGTACCAATTTTCTTAACTGTACTTGGAATTACTGCCATAGATAAGTTTTCACAACCCATAAAAGCACCTACACCAATAGTTTCTACTCCCTCTGGAATCACTATTGTTTCTAATGCCTCAGAATACATAAATGCATAATGTGGTATTTCTTTTATAGAATTAGACAATTGAATTTTTTCTAAAGCAAGCATAGAATAGAACGCAGCAAGTTCTATTTTTGTTACATTGTCAGACATTTCCAATTCTTTTAAATACATATTTGCAAATGCCATAGTATCAATAGTTGCAACAGTGCTTGGTACAGTGTATTTTTCTCCTTCTTTTAAGTTTGGATAATGATAAAGAATAGTTTTATCTTTATTGAATAACACACCATCTATAGATGAAAGTGTTTCGTGCGCTTCAGCAATGTTTATTGCAGTTAATGGATTATCTGTCCACCATTCCTTGTATTCCAACAAATTTTCTGTCACAGCAGGTATATTAATTTCACCTTTAAGATTTGATGGTACTTCTAATATTTTTGTAAAATCTTTGGTATATAAGATACCATCTTGGCTAGCATACACTGCATTGTCTTCATCTACAATGTATTTTTCTAATTTAGACCAACGAATTGCGTTATCACCTAGTGATTTTACACTAGCAGGAATATTTATTTCTGTTAGTGGACAATTATCTAAACGTAAAGCTTCACTTCCTATAGTTTCCACGCCCTCTGGAATAACTAACGACTGTATAGACGAATATCTACATAAACCAGCAGGAATATTTTTTACTTTATTACCAAAAATAAATGACTTTATATCACAAGCACCACTAAAAACTGATTCATCTTCAAACCAAGAACTAGTTCCTGGATTTTCTTCCGTTACTTCTATATTGGTACTTGCGTTAATAGCATTCCATGTTACATTAGTTAAATCAATACCATAGAAAGCTCCGCCACCTACGTAAGTAACATTTTCTGGGATGGTAATTTCTGTAATTGAACAGCCACTGAAAGCTCTTTTACCAATAGATTTCACAGAATTTGGAATAGCAATTTCTGTTATCTCCGACATTCCATAACATAAAGCGTTTGGAATACTTTCTACTTCATTACCAAAAATGAATGTTTTTATAGAAGATGAACCATCTCCATAGTTAGAGTCTGCATAAAAAATAAATCTGTTTTCTACAAGTACTTCGTCTCCATAGATTATTTCCTTATATATTGACTCACAGTTTATAGCATTCCAAGTTACTTTTTCTAGATAATCTGCATTAAATGCATATTCACCTACTTTTGTTACATTCTTAGGAATGGTTATTTCTTTTAGGTTTGCACAGTTGTTAAATGCACTTGCACCTATCTCTTCAAGTGATTCTGGGAATGTTACCGCAACTAAGTTATCTTGTCCATAAAAAGCTTCTGCTACAATCGAAACTGTTCCTTCTTTTACATTTATAGTGGTATTTTCTGGCATTTCACCTTTGTAACCTACCAATGAATTTCCTAGATAAATAGGACCATCTGATAAGTTTTCATAGTAAGTATCCCACCATGGAGTACCATAAAACGCTTCTGGATGTATAGATTCTTCATTTCCTCCTAAAGTAACTTGAGATAGGTTGTAACAAGAACCAAAAGCATACATTTCTATACTTTTTACACTAGAAGGTAATGTTACACTAGTAATTAGGTCATTATATTGACATAAAGACTGAGGAATATTAGTTACTCCACTACCAAAAGTAATTGATTTCACACCTAATATAGTAGCCTCTTGTGCACCTTCTTCTAGATAATGAGTAGTACCAAATACTGCTGAAATAATTTCATCATCATACTCATTTGTTTGTGAAATACGAGTACAATTTTTAGCATTCCATGTAGCTGATGTTAATTTTAAACAAAAATCAAATACATCATTACCAATACTTTTTACATTTTCTGGAATAGTTATTGTTTTTATACCAGAAGCAGCAAATGCTCTATGTCCAATCTTTTCTACAGAGTTTGGCAATGTTATTTCAATACCTTCTTCTACTTCATATCCCAAACCACTACAAAGAGAATTAGGAATGGTTTTTACTTTGTTTCCAAAAGTAAATGATTTTACAGAATATAAACCACCAAATACAGAAGACCAAATAGAACCTCCTTTTGCTATTTCCGTTTCACAATCTATAGCATTCCAGGTAATGCTTGTAAAAGGATTTACTTCAAATGCTCCTTCACCTACATATTTCACATTTTCTGGAATAGTAACATTGGTTAAGGCATTATTAGAAAATGCGTACTCTTCAATACGTTCTACAGAAGCAGGAAGTGAAAGTTGACTTAGTTGTGTCTCTGTAAATGCACCTACAGAAATACATTTTAAAGAAGAAGGTAATGTAAGTGACGAAAATTTATAACCAGCACATGCATATTCAGCTATACCTAATGTTCCTTCTTTTACAGTTAGGGTGGTAGCAGTTCCTGAATTTGAAGTATAATAACGATATAATATATGGTCAATATAAAAAGCACCTTCCTGAGGTGTAGAAGCATAAGGACATAAAGGAGTTCCATCAAAAGAATTGGCACCTACATTTATTACGTTAGTTGGCAAATGCTCAATCGTTAGATTTTCACAATCTTGAAATGCAAATCTTCCGATAGTAGTTACTGTACTTGGAATAGTAGAAGCATTACAACCCATAATAAGTGTATTAGTCTTGGTTTCCACTATTGCATTACAATTGTCCCTACTGTCGTAATATTCGTTGTTTTCATCTACTTTTATCTCTTTTAAATTTTTACAACCCATAAAGATTTGATTTCCTATTTTCTTTATACCCCACCATATTCGTATACTTTCTAATGCAGCACCTGCAAATGCAACATCTCCTATTTCAGAAACCCCTACTAAATCTACATGGGTCAATTTAGAGCAATTAGCTGCAGCAAATGATTTGAAATAAAATTCATAACCACCACTTGTAAACTCAATGCTTTCTAGATTTTTAGCACAGTTAAAAGCATTTTCTCCTAAACCTAATACGCGATATTGGACATTGTCATACTCAACATAATTAGGAATAACTGCTTTTACTAAATCTGGATAGTTATTATTAAAGCCAGCCTCTGGGGCAACTTCCACAGAATATTCATCTAAAATAGAATAGCATAAGCCATCTACTTTGAAGTCATACGCCATTGCCACTGCCGACAGCAACAAAGCGGTAAATAAAAGTAAAATTTTTCTCATAAAATATTTTTAAAAAGTTAATAATCTATTGGAGTTTATAAAATGCATTATACGCACCATAAAACACAAATATAAATCATATTTTAGAAAAAAAAAAAAAAAAAAAATTAAAATTTGTAAAATTTATTTTTATTTCATTGAAGTTATGAAAGTGTGTTCATAAATCAAAGATTTTTATTATTTTTGCACTTTAGTATTAAAAAGATTAATTAATTCATTTTTTATAAACATTATGATCAACTCACAAGACATTAAAAACGGTGTTTGTATTCGTTTAGACGGCCGTTTGTATTTCGTTATCGAATTCTTACACGTAAAACCAGGTAAAGGTAACACCTTCATGCGTACAAAACTTAGAGACGTAGTTGATGGTCGTGTACTAGAAAGAACATTCCAAATTGGTTTAAAACTTGAAGATGTACGTGTAGAACGTCGTCCTTACCAATACCTATATCAAGAAGGTGAAGATCTAATCTTCATGAACCAAGAAACATTTGAACAAATTCCTATCGAAAGAAATAAAATCACTGGTTTAGCATTTATGAAAGAAGGTGATATCGTTGACGTACTTTCTGATACATCTACAGATACTGTTCTTTCTGCTGAAATCCCTACCAAAGTGGTTCTTCAAGTAACTTATACAGAACCAGGTCTTAAAGGTGATACTGCTACTAACACCCTTAAACCTGCTACCGTAGAAACTGGTGCTGAAGTTCGCGTTCCTTTATTCATCAACGAAGGTGAACTTATCGAAATCGATACTCGTGATGGTTCTTATGTAGGTAGAGTGAAAGCTTAAAATCATTCTCTACATAGTGCTAAAATACACAAACAACTAGCATAAAAAAACCTCAGCTCGTAAAGAACTGAGGTTTTTCTATTATATGGGAGTATTATAACTCTAAGTTTTCAATTGAGATACCTTTAACTGCTTTGTTGATTTTTCTCATTAAACCTTGAAGCACAGTACCAGGACCGCATTCTACCACTTGTTCTGCTCCATCTGCAATCATATTTTGTACAGATTGAGTCCATTTTACAGGAGCTGTAAGTTGAGCAACTAGGTTTTTCTTAATCACTTCTGGGTCTGTTTCACCTTTTGTGCTCACGTTTTGATAAACTGGACAAATAGGAGTTTTAAATGTAGTTTGTTCGATAGCTGCTGCTAGTTCTTCTCTTGCTGGGTCCATAAGTGGAGAGTGGAATGCACCACCAACAGAAAGTTTAAGAGCACGAAGTGCACCTGCCTCTGTAAGTTTTTCGCAAGCAATGTCGATAGCTTCGTGAGTACCAGAAATAACTAATTGTCCTGGGCAATTGTAGTTTGCAGGCACTACTACACCATCTATAGAAGCACAAATTTCTTCTACTTTTTCGTCGGCAAGACCAATGATAGCAGCCATAGTAGAAGGAGCTATTTCACATGCTTTTTGCATTGCCATGGCACGTTTTGAAACTAGGCGTAAGCCATCTTCAAAATCTAATGCGCCAGCAGCAACTAGAGCAGAAAACTCACCTAAAGAGTGACCAGCCACCATGTCTGGGGTGAATTTGTCGGCGTTGGTCTTGGTTAAGATTACTGAATGTAGGAAAATAGCAGGTTGAGTAACCTTGGTTTGACGTAGGTCTTCGTCTGTTCCTTCAAACATTAAATCTGTAATGCGAAAACCCAATACTTCGTTAGCTTTTTCAAAAAGTTCTTTTGCCAACTCAGAATTTTCGTACATATCTTTACCCATTCCTACAAATTGAGCTCCCTGACCAGGGAAAACATAAGCTTTTTTCATAATTGTTCTTTATTAAATTTCGTCTGCAAAATTACTTTATTTTTGCGTATTTACATTGTTTTTTTGTAAAATAGTGCATTTTTATGTAATTTTGCATTTATATGGCACTAATAAACGAGAACTATTTAAAACTTCCTGAGTATTATTTCTTCAACGAAATTCAACAAAAGGTTAATGCTCACAAGATAATCAATCCTAAAGCTAATGTTATTAGTTTGGGGTTGGGCGATGTTTCTCGTCCTATTCCTGCCTCTGCTCTTAAGGCAATGAAAGAAGCTGTTGACGAACTTTCCGATGCCAAAACATTTAAAGGTTATGGTCCAGAAACTGGTTATAACTTCTTGAAAAACTGCATTATAAAGCACGATTACGCTCCACGCGGTGTAACTCTATCACACGACGAGATTTTCATTAGCGACGGCTCAAAATCTGATGTAGGTAATATTGGTCACATTTTTGGAAGGGATAATATTATAGGTATTACAGACCCTGTTTATCCTGTTTACGAAAACGCTGCGATAATGGGTGGACGTTCCGGATATTTAACCGACAACAATCTTTGGAGTAATATTGTTTACATTCCTTGTTCTTCAAAAAACAATTTCGTGCCAGAACTTCCAAAGGAAAAGGTGGATATTATTTATCTTTGTTATCCAAACAACCCTACCGGCATAGCGCTAAACAAAACCGAACTAAAGAAATGGGTGGACTACGCTCTTGAAAACCACGCCATTATTATATACGACGGAGCATATTTTTCATATATCACAGAAAAGAATATTCCTCACTCTATTTATGAAATAAAGGGAGCAAAAAAATGTGCTATTGAGATTAGAAGTTATTCAAAAACAGCAGGTTTCACTGGTCTAAGATGCTCATACACAGTGGTTCCTCACGAAATTATTGGCTTCACCCTTTATGGCAACGCCATAGAAGTAAACAAACTTTGGTGGCAACGCAACACCACATATTATAATGGTACTTCATACGTTATTCAAAAAGGCGCAGAAGCGCTTTACTCACCAGAAGGAATGCAAGAGGTGAAAGAAATGGTTTCTTATTACCTAACCAATGCCAAAATAATAAGAGAAGAGCTTACAAAATGTGGTTTCACCGTGTATGGTGGCGTAAACTCTCCTCACGTGTGGGTGAAAACTCCTCACCACACCACTTCGTGGAAATACTTCCAAGAACTTCTTTACGATATAAACGTGGTATGTACTCCAGGTGCAGGCTTCGGTCAAATGGGCGAAGGTTACTTCCGCCTAACCGGCTTCAACTCCCGCGAAAACACCATCGAAGCAATGCAACGCATCAGTAACTGGATATAATATTTTTATTATACAACCCACCTATCATTGCAACACCACCAAAATTTAAACTCTTTAGATAATCCAATTTATCAAAAGTAACTCCACCTAGAGCTACTACCTTGCTATCTATTATTCCACTTTGTGATGCTCGAAGTAAATCTTCACTAGAAAATCCAGATTTATACCCCGCCTTTGAAATACTATCAAAAATAGGACTCAAAAACAAATAATCATATTCATTTTTATGCTTTTCCACCTCATCAAAGGAATGACAAGAGCGAGTTTTAAATCCCTTATAACCAGTAGGTAATGACGTGATATTTTTGTTTATATGAATACCTTTTAGTTTGAATTCATCATAAAGTTCTGGATAGTCATGAATTATAATTCTGCTAGTTTGCTCTCTAGAGAGTTGTTTAAGCAGACTTCTACATTCTTCTGATGTGGAGTCTGGTTTTCTTAAGTGTATAAAATCAACGCCCTTATCAAGGAGAGCCTTGATAAGGTAGGCATCATCTGCAGACACCTTTGGCGTTGTTATTGCAATGATTTTCATTTGCGTAGTTTTTCAATGATAAGGTCGGCAACTTTTTTACCAGAAAGAAGCATACCACCAAAGATAGGTCCCATACGAGGAGTGCCGCTAACTGCAGAAGCAGCCATACCACAAACATAAAGGCCAGGATAAATCTCTTTTGTGCCGTTTACCACTTCTGCTTCACCATTTATTACATCAAGTGAGCGTTCACCAATTACTTTACCTGTTTCTGTAGCCAACTTTATACCATTTTTACGTGCCACAGTACAACACATTTCACTATCGTGACCTGTGCCATCTACCACACATTTTGCCAAAATATTAAGTGGATCCACGTGCATACCTTCACGCAAAACTGGAGTCCAGTTCACTACCACGCCATTTACCACATTGTTTTTGAAAATAACATCTTCCACAGAATAACAGTTGAAAATTGTTGCTCCTGCATGCACTGCTTTATATAGAAGAGCCGCTGTACTTTCTACAGAATCCATCACATACAAACCTTTGTCGTATGCCTCAAAATTGATGTCAAACTCTTTGATAATGTGTAGTGCTTCTTCTTGTACCACAATTTGGTTAAACATCATAGCACCGCCCCACATGCCACCGCCAGGAGACAATTTTCTATCGAACTGAGCCACTTTAAGACCTGCTTTTGCAAGATAATAAGCTGCTACAATACCAGAAGGACCTCCACCTACAATAGCCACATCAAGGTCTAAATTTCTCTCCAACTTGTCGAAATAGGTACTAATAATACCTCTAGAAACATTTCTTTCAATCATAACATTAAATTTAATTGGTTAATAAATTATAGTTTTTATATCGTTCATCTCTTTTATTGGGTCATTTGCCTTCAGCACACCGCCACTTAGCGCAATGCCACCCACTCCACATTCAAATATTGAAGGAATATCTTCTTTGCCTATTCCGCCTATGGCAACAAGTGGTATTTGAATATTATTTTCTTTCATTTTACTGATTATATTTTTATAACCCTCCAAGCCAAGTATTGGCGCCAACTTTTGTTTTGTTGTTGTAAAACGAAAAGGTCCACAACCAAAATAATCTGGTGTTGCATTTGATAGTACTTTCTCAATATCCTCAAATGAATTTACGGTGCCACCTATTATAAAGTCTTCGCCCAATATTTTTCTAGCCTCAGCTACTGGCATATCATTTTTGCCAAGATGCACGCCATCTGCCTTTATCTTTTTGGCAAGCAGCACATTATCATCTATAATAAATGTAGCACCATAGTTTTTGCACATTTTTTGTACTATTATGGCTGTCTCCTCTAGCATAGCTTCGTCTGCATCTTTCATTCTTAGTTGTATCCACCTACAACCACCCTCCAAGGCAAGTCGGGCAGAATCTATATAGGAATATTGCTCACTATAGTGCGTGATAAATTGTAATTTATAATTTTCATTAATCATTTTGACAACATTTTTATAGGATTAAAACTATGATTTACAGGGCCAAAACCTCCTCCCAACTCATAATTGGCACCAGAGATAATAGCCTGTTCTATGTATTTTTTTGCTATTATGGCAGAAGTAGTTAAATCATCGCCAGAGGCAATAGCAGAGGCAAGTGCAGAAGAGAGAGTGCAACCTGTACCATGAGTGTTTTTGGTGTTTATACGAGAAGTAGGCAATAATGTAAAGGTTGTATCTTCAGCATTGTAGAAATAATCTGTGAGAGTATCACCAGAGAGATGTCCTGCTTTTAAGAGCACAGAAACATTGTATTTGTCTGCTATTTCCTTTGCTACTGTATGAAAATCGCATTCTCCTTTTATTTCTCTGCCTATAAGGATTTCTGCCTCTGGCACATTTGGAGTTAAGACCCTTACAAGTGGCAACAAACGTGACTTTATCACCTCCACTGCAGATTCTTCTATAAGTCTGTTACCCGAAGTAGACACCATAACTGGGTCGAGAACAACATTTTTTACATTATATTGTTCTATTTTATCGGCTACTACATTAACAAAGTCTGAAGAAAATAGCATTCCGATTTTGATAGCATCGGTACCAATATCAGAAAGCACAGCATCTATTTGCCCTGCCAAAATTTCTTTGGTTACAGGAAAAACACTTTGCACTCCCAATGTATTTTGCACAGTTATGGCAGTAATTGCCGAAGTGGCATAGCAACCCATTGCACTAATGGTTTTGATGTCTGCTTGTATTCCTGCACCACCGCCACTATCGCTACCAGCAATGGTAAGAACTCTAACATATTTCTTATTCATATCGGTAAGTACTTTTGTGAAATACAGACATGACAAGAAACACCAATAGCATTGGTAAATGATAAAAGAGAATGTTTAGTGAAGAAAAAAAGTTTTTAGAAATATTAGCATTCATTGTCTATATAAAATTATATACGCAGAAAGACGGCTGTATTCCAGCCTATAAACAATGAATCCATACCGTTTCCCTGCGCTGTTATTATACATATCAGGTTCATAGGGTGTAATCTCAGCCGAGCTTCGTGCGCTCAGCACCCCTAACAGCGTTGCAAAATTAAGAATATTTTTTATGAAAAGAAAAAAATAAATATTTTTTTTGTTATATCCTTTATTATTTATACTTTTGTATCGATGAAACAATCAAATCCACCTGATTAATTATTATTTATTTTTTTTCTTACTATGACACACAAACATTTAACTTCAAAAACATGATACACACTGGTGCAAATATTAAACTAACAGAACAAGATATAATCTTGTTTCGTGAGAACATGCGCAGATGTGTAAACATGAACTACACAACTGCCGAAAAAGAAATTATCAAAAACAGACGTCTTTCTTTAACAGAAACACGTCATAATATCGATAAAAATAATGGCGGCAAAAATCCAATCCTCGGATATTAGAATAGAACGGGTTTCACTCGAAAACAAACCTGAATTTCAACATTTTTCCTGCAATAACAAACAGCTTGACGCTTTCTTTCAGAAAGAAATAATATCATGTATTGAACATCATTATGTTACAGCATATTATGTAAAACATAATGATACAAATAATATTATAGGAATTTTTACATTAGCCAATGATTGTATTTCACTAATGTATGATTCTGATGATTTTATAGAGGAAAATATCAATTCATTTAGCGATGATTATAAGTTTATTTTTAAAGAACAGAGTTCATATCCAGCAATAAATATAGCACATTTGGCTGTTGATAAACATTATAGAAGAAGAGGTGTTGGTAAAAGTATTATAGAATATATAATAAGTACTTTTATCGATTTTAAAATAGCTGGCTGCCAATTTATAACTGTTGATTCTATAAATAATCCTGAAACCAATAATTTTTATTTTCAAATGGGATTTTATAATTTGAGTAATTCAGATTCATTATCACCAACCAGACGCATGTACCTCAATCTTGCGACATATAGGAATATATAAAAGCAAAAAAACTCAGTTCGTTTGAACTGAGTTTTTTTTCTGTATTTAGGATTTTTTTATTTTATTTCCCAAGTATCGTTGGTCAACAATAGTTCATCAAAGTTATGATAATTTTTCTTTGTTGAAACTTCTTCTACTTGAGCATAAACTGCGTCGTTGTAGGTTGGAGCATCAACGTCGCGGATAACACCAAGTGCTACAGGGAAGTCTGGGCCTTCCATAAGAGCAAGTTTTAGTTGAAGAGTGTTGTCTTCGCAGTGAGCATCGTGAACTAGAATATCTTTTTCGGTAATACCGTTTTCGCCGATTTTCACAACTTTAAGACCAAAACCTTCTTGCATAAGACCAAGTTCGCGGTTTTCACCGAAAATCATTGGTTTGCCGTGTTCTAGGTAAATAGCATTTTTAGAACGAAGTTCTGCAGTTGCAAGGCTATCGTGAGTACCGTTGTTGAAAATAACACAGTTTTGAAGAACTTCAACCACAGAAGCACCTTTGTGACGTGCAGCTTTTACAAGTACATCTTCAGAACCTTTTAGGTCTACTGCCACACAACGAGCAAAGAAACGACCACGAGCACCGAAGCAAAGTTCTGCTGGACGGAATGGGTCTTCTACTGTGCCGTATGGAGAAGATTTACTTACGAAACCACGAGCAGATGTAGGAGAATATTGACCTTTTGTTAAACCATAAATACGGTTGTTTAGAAGAATCATATTTAGGTCGATATTTCTACGTAGCGCGTGAATAAAGTGGTTACCACCGATAGCTAAACCGTCGCCATCGCCAGAGATTTGCCATACAGTAAGTTCTGGATTTGCAACTTTAACACCTGTTGCAATAGCAGCAGCACGACCGTGAATAGTGTGCATACCGTATGTATTCATATAATAAGGTAGACGAGATGAACATCCAATACCTGAAATCACAGCGATTTCGTGTGGAGGCACACCTAGTGTCGCCATTGCTTTATGTAATGAATTTAATAATGCGTGGTCACCACAACCTGGACACCAACGAGGTTGTCCTGCTTTATAATCTTTTGCTGTATATTCTGACATAACTTAAGCTTTTAATAGGTTTGTAAATGCTTCAACTAGTTCATTAACCACGAATGGTTGACCTTTCACTTGGTTGAATTGGTTAAAATGAACACCTTCCACTTTAGAACGTAAATACATAGCGAATTGACCCATGTTTTGTTCTGCAACCACCACTTTAGGATATTTGCGAAGCACTTCTTCTGTGTTTTTAGGAAGTGGATTAATATATGTGAAGTGAGCTAAAGCTACTTTTTGACCAGCTTTATTCATTTCATCTACTGCTGAACGTAAGTGTCCGTATGTACCACCGAAACCAACTACTAAAAGTTCTGCATCTTCAGCACCTTCTACTTCTACGTCTGGAACAGGGATTCTTTCCACTTTTTGTTGACGAAGAACAGTCATTAAGTGGTGATTTTCTGGTTCTGTAGAAATTGCACCTGTTTCGTTGCTCTTTTCTAGACCACCGATGCGGTGTGCAAAACCTTCTGTACCAGGAAGAGCCCAATAACGAGCACCATTTTCTTCGTTACGCATAAATGGAGTCCATTTACCTGCCATATCTGCAGTTACGTATTGAGGAGTAATTGAAGGATATTCAGCAAGTGAAGGCAATCTCCAAGCAGCAGAACCATTTGCAATGAACGCGTCTGTAAGAAGAACTACTGGAGTCATGTGTTCAACAGCTATTTTACAAGCCATAAATGCTGCATCGAAACAATCTGCTGGAGATTTTGCTGCGATAACTGGCATTGGGCTTTCGCCGTTACGACCATAAAGTGCTTGAAGAAGGTCTGTTTGTTCAGATTTGGTAGGAAGACCAGTTGATGGACCACCACGTTGAACATTTAAGATTACTAATGGAAGCTCAGCAATAACTGCTAAGTTCATAGCTTCACTTTTTAAACAAACACCAGGACCAGATGTTGATGTAATAGCTAATGCACCTGCAAAAGAAGCACCTACTGCAGATGCACAACCAGCGATTTCATCTTCTGCTTGTACTGTTACCACACCTAATGATTTGTGTTTTGAAAGTTCGTGAAGAACATCAGTTGCAGGAGTAATAGGATAAGAACCTAGGTAAAGGCGAAGACCAGATTTTTCTGCAGCAGCGATGAAACCGTATGCTGTAGCCTTGTTACCGTTGATATCCATATATTTACCTGCTGCTTTAGTAGCTTTGCTATCCACTGTATAAGTGGTGCTTACTGAAGCATGAATATTGTGACCATAATCGTAACCTGCATTTAAAACTTTGATGTTTGCAGCTGCGATTTCTGGTTTTTTAGCAAATTTTTCACGAAGCATTTCTTCTGCTGTAGATAGGTTTCTGTTGAATAACCAACATACAATACCTAAAGCAAACATATTTTTACAGCGTAAGATAGATTTGTTATCTAAGCCAGATTCTTTTAATGCTTCTTTACACATGCTAGAGATTGGAGCCTCTACTACTGTGTTTTTAATTCCTAATTCTTCAAATGGATTATCTGTTGTGAATAATGCTTTTTTAAGATCAGATTCTTGGAAAGAGTCTGTATCCACAATGATAATTGAACGAGAAGAACAGAATTTGTATTGAGTTTTAAGAGCAGCAGGGTTCATTGCAATAAGAACATCGCATTTGTCACCTGGGGTTAAAACTTTATCAGAACCAATGTGTACTTGGAAACCTGATACACCTGTTAAAGTACCTTGTGGGGCACGAATGTCAGCTGGATAATCTGGGAATGTACTAATATCATTTCCAGCAGTAGCAGAAATGGTAGAAAATATATTACCAGCAAGCTGCATACCGTCACCTGAGTCGCCACTAAAGCGGACTGTTACATCTTCCAACGCTTCTATTTTCATCTGTTGTATAAATTAATGATTATTATTCTATTATTAAAGTCGCAAATTTACATAAAAAAATAAAAATATGCAAAATAATTGAAATTATATTCAAAAATTTTGCATATTCACCCGTATATTCAATGAATATTCATTTTTATATTACAATTGTGTTACAAATCTACTTGCCAATTCAAAACCCTCATTATATAAATCCACCAATTTATTAATATCCCTCTCAATGCGACTCACTTGTAGTGGTTTTTCAGGGCGAATAACTAGCGCTTTACCCTCTGCTTCTAATTTTTCTATTAAATCAAGAGTTTTATTATAATTCGCAGCCCTTTGGTTAATTGCCTCTTGAAGCTTTGGATATTTCTTATAAAACAACTTTACAAATGGGTTATTTTTTTCTTCTTTTCTATAACCTTTGTTTCTGGTCAGGACAATAACAAACTTTTTAAAACCTTGATTCATTGCATATTGCACAGGAATAGAATCTGCAATACCGCCGTCGAGCATTGGGATATCGTCTATTATTACCATAGGTGCTGCAAAAGGCAAACTGCTAGATGCTTTCACTATTTGAATCACCCTTTCTGGCGATGTTTTTTCTTCCATATAACAAGCCCCGCCCGTTAGGCAATTGGTAGTAACCATAACAAAACGTTCTTTTCTAGCGAAAAACGCATCATAATCGTAAGGACAAATTTCATTTGGGAAGGTATCAAACAGAAGTTTGAAATCCATAATGTTGCGTTGAGTAAACAGATATTTTAGACCTACATAACGATACTCATCGTACAGATCTATATTGCTTCGTCTTGCCCTGCCCCTTTGTTTTGACATATAAGAAAGCCCATTGCAAGCTCCCGCACTCACTGCCACAGTGAAAGGAAAATCTATCCCTTTATCCAAAAAATTGTCGAGCACACCACTGGTAAAAGTGCCACGCATGCCGCCACCTTCTAGTATTAATGCTGTATTTTCGTCTATAATAAAGTTTGTATTCATGCTAGTTATAAGGAATTTGAGATGCAAATTTAATTAAAAAAATCATTACCTTTGCACCTGCTATGAAAAAGATTATCACACTTATCGTTTGTATCTCGCTATCTTTTAGCGCTTTCGCTCAATTGAAAAAGGTGCGTTTGGGAAACAATAGTAACCAACATATCACATTGGGAATTGGTGCTTCATATCCAGTGTTTGATTGCCCGGGCAACATAGGCGGTGCGGCAAATTTGTCCTATACCTATTATTTTATACCAAGATTGGGTCTGAGGGGTGAACTGAGTTATGCGTATTTGAGATATGCGCCTAGCAGGTCCCTGAGCTCGTCGAAGGGCCCGGCCGATAGCTTCGACGGCCTTCATGCAGGTGATATTAGTGCTCAAGTGGTATTCAACTATTTCATAGACAGAGGACAACGCCGTGAAAACAATCGCGGAAGTTTTGTACCAGAGAGAGCATATCTATTTGGCGGTGTGGGGTGTTTCTTGTATGATGCGCACGCCACAGGCAAAGATGTAGGCATTCATGCAAGTTTCCCTATCGGCACAGGTGTGGCTTGGAGCGTGGGTAGCGATTGGGCAATAGGTCTTGATGCCACTTGGAGATTTACTTTAACCGACGAGTTGGATGCAATAGTTCCTGAAAAATTTATGCCAGACTGCTACGCAACACTTTGTCTTTCTGTTACTTACAAAATCCCTAAACAATGGGTAGGCAGCAGCAAAACACATATCCGCACTAAAAAGAACAAGCGTTGCGACCCTCGTAAGGGATGTGATTTTACATTTGATTGATATTAATTTCATCAAAGTTATCCCACATAAAACAAGAAAAACTAAAAACTGACTACTTCTATCGTTCATTTTTCGTCAATTTTTAGTTCTAACAATATTATTTGCGGAAGCTGGGGGATTCGAACCCCCGGAACGGTTGCCCGTTCGTCAGTTTAGCAAACTGGTGGTTTAAGCCACTCACCCAAACTTCCTTTGCTCAAAAGCGATGCAAAAATAGTAAAATGATTTGATATACTAAAATTTTTTAGCACAAAAATATCACTTTTATTTACTTTTTCATTCTTTGTTCTCTGATTCTTTGGTTCAATGCTCTTTGGTACGCACGGGCATTGCGCGAGTGCTCGCTGAATGTAGTAGCATAATTGTGAGTGCCAGAGAAGTCTGCTTTTGCACAGAAATAAAGGTATTTGTGTGGCACAAAATCTAATACTGCATCTATGGCTTTTGCACTTGGAATGCGAATTGGACCAGGAGGCAGACCTGCATACTTATAGGTATTGTAAGGCGAATCTATCTTGGTATGTTTCTTTAAAATACGATTAAGCGAGAAATCGCCTGCGGCATAACGTGCTGTAGGACAAGCCTGCAAAGGCATACGTTTCTTTAAACGATTAAGATAAACACCTGCTACCATGCGGCGGTCTTCGGCATTGTTGGTTTCCTCTTCTACAATAGAAGCCAAAATATGAATATCCTTCAGACTCAACCCTGTTTTGCGTGCTTTTGCTCTACGCTCCTCGTTCCAAAAACGTTCACGAGCATCTAGCACAACCATTTCCACCTCTTTTGGAGTTAAACACCATTGCACTGCTGTATCAATACGTACAAAAAGTGCTAACGAACTTTCTTTGGTTAATCCGTATTTGCGAAGAAGCGTATCTGCTAAAAATTGGTCGGCAAGTGAGGCTGAATCTATTGGCAACTGACGTGAAAGATTGCGTGCCACCCATGTGGTGTAACGAGTCATTTTCAGTTGAAGTTTTGCCTTGTTGCTAAGTCCGTATGCAAGTCTATTTACAAAATTCCTATTGCCAAGATTTGGTTCAAGGTCGTATTTTCCACACTCAGGAGCTTCTTTTTCAAGATATTCAATACAAGTTTTTAAATACTCCACATTGTTTATCCATTTATTGGTATCCAATTGGGTTACAACATCGTCCCAAGTATCATTGGGTCTCACATACAGATACTTATAAGTTGCAGACTCTGGGTTGGCATTAATATTTGCTCCTAAGAACACTTTATAAAAGTAATAACCTGCCCCACCCGCAGCAACTAATAAAATTAAAATTATTATTGATATTATTTTTTTCATTTAAATGTTTATTTGTTTAGTTATAACTTTCTTCTTCACCACGATTGTATCTTTTTTGAAGCCACACCCTATAAACCACTTCGTTGTTAGCGTCAAGTAACTCGCAAACCACATTATCTCCTTTTTTCAAGGATTTAAGGATAGTTGTATCCACTTTTGCATATCCTTCAATATATTGTGCAAATTCTTTTCTTATCAAAGCCAACGAATCTGCTTCTATTTCCGCACATACAAAAGCATGTGGAAATTGATATATAACCGTAACCTCTGTATCAGCCATACTTTCTGTTTGTTCCAATTCATATTCAGACACTTGCTCGATATGCTTAGCAGCCTTACTTTGCTCGTTCACGTATACATAATAACCACCCAATATCAAAAACAAAACAAGCAAGACATAAACAGATAATAGTATTTTTTCAAACTTATTCCACGTGCGCGCTTCTGCGGGTATAACATCTTTTACTTGGTTAGAACAGCGTAAATAGACAAGCCAAATAACACACTGCACGCATCCTCCTATGGAATAGGTATATAAAACAGGTTGCGCACCTACCCACCCTAACATCAATATCACCACGCCGAGCATAATACGCATAATTAGAAAGGTTCTTGCCAACGATACGGCATTGCTTTTTTCTAATACAAACGCCCTAACCGTTGCTACGCCTATTAGTAAAGGAAAAACATCATACAACAAGATAAAAATAGACACATCCAAATCTGCATGCTGGCTGATTAGTAATATCAAGCTGAGTACTACAGACAGAATACTACCCAATCCCACCCAAACGTACACAAAAAAGGCTAACCAGCCTTTAATATCTTTTTCTTTTTTGGTCGAAATTTCTGGTGCATCCATAGTAAATCTATATTAAAAATCCATATTCTTTTGCATCCTCGCTGCAATTTCTATTGTGCGAAGTTTGTCTTTATAGAAATTGTTGGCGTTTACTTTGTCGATGGCAAGAGCTGCGTCTGAGTTACCTTCCCAACGACGACAAAGATAAAGAGAATTATAAATTCTACCAATTTGATATTCACGAGAAAAACGCAAACCTAAAGCATAATCCTCTCCATAACTTACGTTAGGCACGCCATATTCACGAAGTAGCGGAGTGAAAAACGCACGTGGAGCACCCAAACCATTAATGCGAAGCGCATTGTTGCGTCCATTGTCTGGAGTCCATTCCGCGTGGTCGATAAGCCCAGGAGGAAGCACTTCTAGGTTGAAGTTTGTCATAGTATATGAGCCAATAAGCATAGCACAATTTTGTGCATAAAACTCATCAACCACTTGTTGAAGTACATTGTCACCATCGTAAAGGTCGTCGCTATCTAGTTGCACAGCAAACTTGCCACAAGCAGGATTGTTTACACCTTCCATCCAACAACCACCAATGCCAAGAGTGGTAGATTCTGGCACAATATGCACCAAACGAGCATCTTCCGCTGCAAGTTCTTTTAGCAACTCGGTTGTGCCATCAGTAGAATGATTGTCAATGACAATTACATTGAATGGGAATGATGTTTTTTGACTAAGAGCAGAACGCACTGCATCTGCCACAGTTTTCACGCGGTTGCGCACTGGAATAATCACAGAAGCCTCATTTTCAAATGCCACTCCAGAGAAGTCTACATCTTTAAATTTAGGTTCTAAATATGCTCCTGTTTCCTTTAAATATGCAGTGAAAGCCTTTTCCATTTCAATTTGCACAGCACGATTGCGTGGATTTACATAGTCGAATTGCTTTTCGCCACTTTTGCGAGTATCTTCTTCCATTTCGGTATAAAGCACCTCGTCTATATGACAAAAGTCTGCCATATTTGAAAGCGCAAGACGAATAGCATACCATGTTGCAAACTCATATTTGCCTATATTAATTGCCTTTACATCCTCTACTCTTACTAGCACAAGAGAGCCAAAATTGAAATCGTCGCGAACGCTACCCAGCTGATACTCAATAGTTGGCACTACGCTGGTTTCACCGTTCATTACTTGATAGTAGTTTGAATAAACCATCGAAGCACCCGTGTCGTTTGCCACAGAAAGGAAACGTTTAACAGATGTTTTTGAAATTTCTATTGGCGAAGTTTTTGTATAAAGCAACGCATAATCGGTGTTCAGACCTTGTAATAAAGGTAGTAGCGATGCATCGCCAATGTTTTTTCCTAAAACTACGCATTCGTTCACTCCTGCGTTTAAAAATGATTGTTGCAACGCGTCGTCTTGTTGCAAAAGAACTGCTGTGATTGTATTCATTGTTGGTTATTTGTTTAGTTGTTTTCGTCGGGCACTTATTCCCTGTCGGTCATCTACACGTCGACAGGCTCAGTGACCGATTTTCCTAATTATTCTAACATTTTCTTCATCAATAACATACGTTGTTCGTCGGTGATGATGCACTCAAATGGGAATCCTGCCACTATGATGTTTGCTCTCTTTCCTACCCTAATTGCCGCAGGTAGTTCTGTATCTGCATAGTGAAAAATCACTTTTGTTTTCCTATCCACACCAGCGAGCGACTGTACATTTTGCACAAAATATTGTTTGTTATTTGGCAACATTTGTAAGTGATAAAACTCACGCTCATCTGGCGATGAAATCACCCCATTTTGAGTAGCAGAATCACTTTTTAGCGTGTAACGCAAACCCTTTTGTGTGAAAATTTCAGACTTCTTTGAAGAAGCAACGTAAGCACCAGTTATGATAAGTTTTGTTTTCTTTTTCTGAACATAGTTAAACAAAACTTGCTGTAATTCTGTAGGATACAATTCAAATAAAGGAGCATCACATTGCTCGCCAAGAATCAAATCCACCACTTCATAGTTCTCCAACGGCACCTTTGGAGTTAAGCCATCGGCAAGCGTCCTTTTACTACATGAAGAGAACGAAAATCCGTTGTCGCGCAACGCCTTGCCGTGAATATATGGATAATTAAACGTATTTCCTTGAATTACCATAGCCGTATCTCTGGCCGACGCACCCGAGCCTGGATTGTTGTCGTTTCTGTAAGGTACTCCTTGCTTAAACTCATATTGATGACCCACAAAAGACAAATCGTAATGATAAGGCACACCGTGGTCCAACTTATGTTTAAAGCCTGCTTCTGTATCTGTTACAAAATAATGAGGCGACGCCACTCTATCAAACGCATTAATAATCAACGCTTCACCATTAGAATTCGACAACTGACACACAGCCAACTCCTCTGAAGGAAAACTTTCTCCACCTTGATTTAGTGCCACTACCTTGAAGCGATACAACACATCTTTTTCCACTGGCAAAGTTATAGAAGTGTTTTTTACCACCACTCCACTATCAAAACTGCCGTCTTCTTTGCAAGTAAAAACTTTATAATGAGTAGGATATGCAGACTCTTCAAGTTTATCCACCATTGGAGTCCAACTCAAGTGCACAGAATCCGCATCGAGCAATGCAGAAAATTTTTCAACAGGCAATGGTTGCACCACATAACCTACGCCATACATTTCTGAAAGGTAACGAAGCGAAGCTTTGTAAATAGCCCTTGCCACAGTAAACTGAAATGCAGGATGATGCGCATATTTCATATCGGCAAAGTTTTGGTGCGAAAGCAATTCTATAATAAGCGATGGCACGGCTGGAATGCGAGTTTCTACATAACTGCGATGCCAAATGCCACGTGATGGCCATTCTATATTAAAATTGCCACGCAAATCAGACACCAATTGCTTTAGCACATAATTTGCAAAGTCATTGTTAGTAAGCTGGTTATATCCTGTTGGCGACAGAGAATCGGAAGTACAAACCATAAGTGTACCAATTATACTGTCTGGAGTACCCACCCCTGCATCGGTATGCACAGCAAGGGATAAATCCAACGGAATACGCACACCAGGATAATCTGGATTTACTTGCGAACCACCGCTCAAATAGTTTGTCCATTTTGCCCTACCATAAAGGTCGTCGTAATAATCGTTGTCTTTATCTGGTTTTTGCTTATACAAAATACTATCTGGAGCACCAAACTGACGCAAATAATACACCGCCGCATCCACAAAGGCAGGAAGATTATCATCCAGCACACTACAACCACCACCCACATGCACTCGAGTAATATCCCATTTTTTTTTATCCGCATCATTGTAAAAACGCACCTCAACGCTGTCTTTTATATAAAGTGGGTCTAAATATAGCCAAGTATCGCCACCTATTGTGGTATTTATTTGATACGACGTTGTCACTCCCCCATGAAGCACATCGCACCTTAGTTTTGTTGCCTTGCACCCAGTTGGATATGCCACTCTCACCCAGTAAGTATCTGGATGGGTAACGCGACCTTTGAAGATCTTTTCGGTCACTGAGCCTGTCGACCCCACTAACTCCACACCCTCGCTATGCCAATCTCTTTCGCGAGGCATATACACCTCAGCCCCAGCATTTCGAAGCATCGGAAGCAGATAATTCAGCACAATTTGTGTGCTAAGCATATCCTCCACCGTGCCAAAAAGCGACGGACGTTGCCAACGAATTTTATCATTATTTTTGTCGTAATAAAGCCCATGACTATTCCAAAGGGAAATATTTCTGCCAAGCAGACCTTGTGATGGTTTCCAAGGATTTGACAAATGCGTAAGTGCCACTTGCCCAGTCTTATAAGGCAAGTATCTACTCTTGTCAACATCACTTTTTTTACGAAGATAGTTTGGAATAAACTCCTCAATAGGATGTTTTCGGCTTACAATGCTAAGTTTGTATTGAGAATATGAAGGCGGAAGTTGCGCACGCAGCGAATCATAAATATCCGCCACAATGCTATCGTTCATTGGAATATTTGACAGATGCTCACTCACTTCTACTGTGCATTTCTTGCCATCTATCACAATCGACTCCACCTTATACTCATTTAACACATTGTTTATAACGGTGGTATGATATGAAAAATTTTTAAGCGGCAACTTACGCACCTTTGTAGGCTTCGCCAACGCAGAAAAGCCTAACACACAAAGGATTACAAGTATAATTGAGAATCGTTTTAGCATACCTTAAAAACAACTCCAAATGTACGATTTTTTTGTGAGAAATAAAGCAGAAAAACTGCTCACATTTCTTACAAAATCTAAAAAGTTTGCTAAAACGAGTGTCTTCCTTAGAAAGTTTCCTTAAAAAAACGATTTAGAGGCTCATTTACAGGACCATTTTATTGGGTCATTTATTGGATCATCATTCCCCTACACCCTACTCGGCAGCTTTGAAGTTGAATATTGGTTTGATGGTGTTGATGATGGTTACCGTATCGGAAATATTATCAACAATCCCATTATCATTTTTCTATTAAGTACCGCCCAACGTTGACAAAGTTTCATGTCGTGTAAGTAATTTTCTTTCTGTTCACCTTGCAAAAAACACAAAGCCTTTGGAAGTAAAGTTTCACCATCTTTGGTAAGACTTTTTATCGCCATTTGTTGATAAAAATCTGCTACCTGTTTACCTAATTGCCTTTAGGATATAATCATTAAACTCGTGAAAATCAATATCCCTCTCACACTTAAATGGTTGAACTAAAATGCCACAACCTATATCCACTCCAACTATATTTGGAATTACCTTATCTCCCAAATCTCCTGTGAACCCAATCACACATCCTGCACCTGCGTGCACATCGGGCATAATACGAATCTTGCAACCGCTAAACACATCAATAGAAAGCAGTTTCATAATTTGCTCTAAAGCAACATCTTCCACATTGTCTGTGAAAATCTTTACATCATAATTTTCAATTAACTTCATCTAACTTTTTAAATCTAAATTTTCTGCAAAAATACATCCACACTACGCAGTTTTTTTGCGCAATAATAAAAAAATCACAATCTCACCTGCCAAAATTTGTCTAATAGTTCTTTATATGAATAGTTACCACCGGGGTATTTGTTTCCTGCGTCTGTACATAACCCATAGAATTTAGCTCCGTTATTTTGTGCCTTCACGACTCTTTCTTCTAATTCTTCATTAAGAGAAGAGAATTGAAAATCACTCACTATCAGTGAATCTGCATATCTATAGGTTTCAGTATCTAGTTGGCATAATATTTCTTTAATCATTTCGTGTCCATCAGAACCTCCTGAAAGACAATTCTTTAAGAAATCCATCAACTTATCTTGCCCATCTTCACTACTTAAATCTAATGTCCTCGAATTTACAGAAAAGTTAATCACATAAAGCGGTCGCTTTGTTATTTTTGCTATTTCATACACCTTTGTCACTACCCATTTTGCAAATTCCATTGGTTTACCATACATAGAACCACTAGTATCAATGGAAATTATAATTGGACCTTTCACGTTTGCAGATGATTGTTGTGTACTCATTTTCATTTCCTTTGGAAAAGACGAAAATTGTTGCAACTGTTTGCTAGCAAAGCGTTGATAAAACAAAATTTCAGTGGCAGGCTCTGCAAAATATGAAAACTCAGTGGGAAGCATATCCATAATTCTATTGCCAGAGGTCACACCATCTATATCCTCAAAAGGTGGTGACGGATATGTGTATTGCAACATAGCCTCCATCTTCGACTTGAATGTATTCTCACTCGCAGTTCTGCCAAGAAGATTTACTATTTCTGTTATTAAACCCTCATGTTTTTTATAAAGACCTGCGTCTAGTAATTTTTCAAATCCATTATCAAAGATTTCAACATCTGATAATACGTTTAACTTGCTAATCTTTCTTTTTTGCTGTTCATAATCATCTGTTTCATCAAAATCGTCACCCAAAAAATCAGCATCTTCATCGTCATTAAATTCTTCAGGTTCTTCAAACTCTTTTTCATTGACAATTTTAGAAACCTTAGCATAAACTTTATTATTGAGAAGTTCTGTCCACTTACTCATAAATTCATAAAATATCCTCTTAATATCTTCTGCGTCATTGCTAGAATATATTCTTTCGTCGTAAAACAAAACATCCAACATATTTTCACTATAACAATGCCACCTTAAGAAGCAAGCCATGTCGGACCAAATAGATTTTATATCATTCGCTGATATGCATTCCCTACACAATTTATGATATAGTATTTCGCGTTTATCATGAAGCAACGACTCTTCTACCACATCATAAACCTCATCAAGTATTTCCACCAACATATTGGTAACAACTGCACCAAAGAGTGGTTGATTCGCATGTTTAGATTCTTTTGCCACATCTACCCAATACTGCACGAATGGCCACAATGGGTAATCGTACAAATACGGCAAATTGTACGGCACATTCTGTGAACTAAACATCTTATTAATTTGGTCTTCGTACCACTTTAGCGAAGATTCTTTATGGGAAACGCTTTTTTTGTTCATAAATAGTATCCTCTATTTTTTCCATTTTAGCGTTGAAATCAGACATATATGCGTCTATTAAATTTATGTCCTCTTGACTCACAAATATATTATCGCCTTTGCGAAACTGATTTAAACCAGTGAGTATCTTTCCTTCCAATACACTGATATCGTCTTCGGTCTTAGACAAGAAAGATTTTACACGCTCCGCCTCTGTGTTTTTTCTTCCTTTTGATAGTGGATCTACCCAAATGCGTCGTTGTTTTATTGTGTTTAGTTGTTCCACAATAGACTCAAACTCTTTAGTTTCTTTATAAACTTTAGCAGAAAGAATAGCAGTAGTAATCAATGGAATTTCTTGCACTTGATTCCATAGGCAATGGCGTAGCAAAATAAGATCTGACCAATCAACAGACTTTCTATCATTTAAAAACGCAGAAGTTCTGAGTAATTTGCTTATTTTCACCCACCTACGGTCTGATACATAAATATTATTCTCTTTATTTTGTGAGAATAATTTTCTGAGTTGCGTTATATAAAGCATAATATCATCTGGCAATGTTACCTTCGATATTTCGTTTTGCCACTGTGAAAAAACTTTTTCTGTAATGAGTAAGTTTTTAGATATATTGATAGGTTCATTTTGTTCACCACGAAGCATTTTGTAAAAGTTATTTTCGTCTTTTACCGACTCAGAAATCACCCTCAAAATAAAGCGGTCCCAGATAGCCTCCAATCCTGACCCTTCTTCTGGAATTTCATTACTTGCAGCCACAAGAAGCTTCATTGGGAGAACCACCTTTGTTCTACCATTTGTAAAAATCTTTTCATTTAAGACTGTGAGCAAAGAATTCTGAATAGCAGGACCAGCCTTCCAGATTTCGTCTAAAAAAACCACGTCTGCCGATGGTAAATAACCTTCTACCTGACGTTCGTAAGTGTCATTATCCTTAAGTTTCTTGATACTTACAGGACCAAATATCTCATCGGGCGTAGAAAAACGAGACATTAAGTACTCAAAAGAAGTTGCATCTTGGAAAATCATTTTTAGCCTTCTCGACACCTCACTCTTTGCCGTACCCGGAAGCCCTAAAAGGAAATAACTCTCACCTGCTACCGCACACAGTATGCCCAAAGCTAGCAAATGATCTTTCTCATATAGTCCCTTACCTATCTCAGAAAGTAAATTCTCTATTTGTTCTTTTACTGCCATAATACTATTTTTTTGCAAATATAAAATCCACCATGTATCAAAATGCGATACAGGCGAAAAGTTTTTTTTACAAAATCTTTATTCCGTCAATTTCGTTAAAGAGTTCTTCACACCTTTCTAACGAAAGTAAAGACACCTGTCTGTGATAAAACTCACTGGTAAAATTTAAGTGTAACTTATAGATTAAATTTGCATCGTCAATAAACTTAAGAGCCTCATACTCAGAAATACCACATGCATCGGCAGAAATACCCGGAGTAAAAACCACATCTGGAGTGAAAATTTTCTTATTCAACCTCAGCGCGAGTGCAGAATACAGGTAAATTAGTGGAATAAGATATTCGTTACCTCTTTGAATCCAATATCCATCTATCATTTCAGAAGGAATAATTCTCAAATCATTTGGTCTGTGTTTTGAAGGCGATTGTAATATTTTTAGAAGCACACCATTATCAAACACACGAGAATAATCGTAACCTTCCACTCCATTATACCCAGTATTTGGGTAAATTGTAAATTTTAATAATTCAGACAAATTCATAACATTATTGTTTTATTGTTTACACTACAAAGAAATCAAACCTCTCTGCCATATTGCGACGGACATAAAAAAACTGCCAAAATAAATTTGACAGTCTAGTTAATAAAAGTTAGCAATGCTACTTCTACCGGGAAGAAGCTAACAAATATTCAAGTTTTAGTTCCTCGCTAAAATCATCCTCACCTGCTAAAAAAGAGTGTATCAATTTCTGTAACAATTCTTTTTCTATTCGACCTGCAGCTAAATGATAACTTATATTTTCCATTTCATACATAAATCGTTTTACGCAAAACATATACCCATTTAATAAAAGAAATTGTGCACCTAATGTTATTGATAAACGTTTATTGCCATCTGAAAACGAATGATTACGATTTATAGACCAAATAATATGAACTAATTTATCTTCAAATGTTGGATAATAATCATCATTTTGTATATGTTCTAACGCACTATACAAATATCCTATATTTACAACACCCAAATCACCACCTCCGCTATACTCTATGGTCTTTTTGTGCACCTCTATCGCTTGCGATTCCGTTATATAAAATACCATATTAATCTCTTTCTTTTAAACGTTTAAGTGCTGCAATATAAGTTTCTAATCTTTGACTCAATTCCATACTTTTTTCACCGATGAAACGTTCAAAATCTTCTTCAGGCACCGCTCTTACATATTCTTCTAAATTAGCATGTAAAGCATCTCTAAAGCAAATATCTCTACTTGCCATCTTTATACGTGCCTTTTCTACTAGTGGAACCCACAATCTATGTTGTTCAAATTTAGCGTACAATGCATCTGTTTCTATTTGAGTAAGTCTTCTACCCTTACTTAAAGATTCCTTTCGAAGTTCTTCTGCAAAACCAGCTTCATAGCTAGCAATTAAATCTAAGACCTCAGAATACATTGTATTACGTTCATCATCTTCTTTTGATAGTTTTAGAATCCTTCGATATTCATCGGCATCTTCCTTAAATACACTCCTATAAATCTTATCGTTATACAGAATATACTTGACATTACCTAAATCTACATAGTCACGTAATGCATACACTAATTCCTTATGATAATCCTTATTATTTAGAATATTATATACAAAATCTTCATCACGTTGATTTATATATTTTGTATTACCACCAGTTCTTTTATTTATGGTATCTATAACAATATCTAAAACAAGGCTTCTAACTTCCCTTGCCCTTTCACTCTTTGTTAATAACATTGCAAGATTTATAAAGGCTCTAAAATTAAAGATGCCAAGCTTATGAGTTTTGATTGTGAAATTAACTTCACAATCAAGTTCCTCCGACATTGCTAATTCAAAGTCTTTCAGCCTATTACCTTCAAGAACATCGTAACCATTTTTTTTCAGTTCTTGTTCATTGTTGCGCAAACAACCATAAATAGTTCTGCTGCTAACTTCGAAAAAAGAGGTTAACTGTTGTTTGGTGAATTTTAATTCACCTTCAAAAATAACACCACGCAAACCAATAGCTTTTTGCATTTCTTCAAGTGCATACTTGTTGTTTAGCACGTTTTGTCGTGCTACATTAGAATTTACTAAATCTTTCATAGATAAAATTTAGATTAAAAATAAAATGAATTTAAAGATTAAAATTTAAACTTGGATTTTCTAAAATCTCCATGTTTTCACCACGAAGTTAAAGTTTATTTCTCTGATAATCAAAACATAAAGCAAATATTTTTCAACTTTTTGAAATATTTTGTTTTTCAGAAGATTTCCATTTGTAATCCTTCTATTTTTGTTCTATTTTTCAAAATTCTGGTTGTCATTTTATTGGAATTACCTTTTCTTGATAAATCTTATTCTTCCGATTTTTGTAATAACCGAGCATACTAGCTGGCACATAAATGTGCTCCAACGAAGTGCATCCTTCAAAAGCACCCACACGTATCTGTATATTAGTAGAACGAATCTCTACACTCTTTAGAGCTGTGCAATCTTTAAAAGCAAAAAATCCAATCGTGCTTACAGTTTCCGGCAAAACAATACTAGTTAAAGCACTACAACCACGAAAAGCAAAGTCACCAATCACTTTGACTCCATTTGGAATATCCACCTCTGTCAAATTTGCACACCCATTAAATTCTCCAAAACCTATTTCCTTTGTCCCTTGTGGAATCATTGTCTCCACATCTATAATTTCAATTTTTTCCATGATATTAATTTGTTTACATCACAAAGAAAACACCTATACCTGCCAATTTGCGACGGCCATAAAAAAAGACTGCCAAAATAATTTTGACAGTCTATGCTGATTTAGTAATTCAACTCAAAGTTTCAAACCGTTACAATTTGTAACGGTTTCACTTAATGTTCTATATCTGCAATGTATTGGGTTCTGTTTAATCCTTTCAGACACTCTTATACTCCAGTGTTTTATTATTTCACTATACAATCCAAACACAAATCTTTTCTGCCACACTTTGTGCAATGTTTGCCTTCCCAGATATCATTAATATGAACCATAGCTGCATCTATAAAACCATCCTCGTCCGACAGAATGCCCGCCTCAAAATTTCGGTTTAAAGGCGATTTCATTCCCATACCAGCACCCGTAAGATTTGCAGAACCAATATAGACTAATTCACTATCAATAACCACCACCTTCATGTGTACTCTAGAGCAAAGTCGCCTTTGCAGACCCTTCCAAAGAGCTGGATATTTATCAAAATCATTACGAAAAGCAGCCCCTGGTTCTTTTGCATGAAGCAAACGCACCTCAACCCCACGTTTCACCAAATCATTTAGCACGCTCAAAAACGGTATCGCATCATTCGCACCCTTTCTCACATACAAATCCTTCAAATCTGCCGTAGCAATCCAAAGCAATCGCTTAGCACCCTGTACCCTCGTAATCACCTTCTCATAATGTTCTATATCTGCAATGTATTCTTTCATATTTCTTACTTTAATTCATATTTTGCACACATCTCACCTATCTTATCAGCTATCTCATTGCGGAGCGATTGTGGAGCGAGAACCTCAACGGCAGGACCATTGGAAAGAATTTCCTTAGAGAGTTCAAATGTAGGCACTAAGAAATATTCAAAAATAGAATACTCGTCCGTGGTTTCCATTTCTTGTTGCGAAGGATGTAGAGGCAATGAGCGGAAATATTTTGCCTGCCAAGCATCCACTTTTAAACGAACAAGTTCAGCCTTTGTGCCATTAACACAAGACACTCCATAAAACACACTAAAATACTCATCCACATCAAAGTCTGCAGGAATTTCATACTTTATATCGGTGCGACTCACCTCAAGGAAACGATCTAAACTATAAACAAGCACTCTGCCATCCTCATACTCAGACTGCGCCAACACATACCACCTTTGCTTAAACACCTTCAGGCAAAACGGAGCAATGGTAAACATGGTAGGTTTCTCCTTTGAAAAACCTCTATGCGTAACACGCAAACGCACCCTTTCTCGTATCGCTTCCAAAATCGAGGTCAAATATTGTTGCCCCGATGGCATTGGCTCAAAAGCAATGTGTTTACGAAGATTCACCCCCTCATTAATCAGATTATTCACAGCAAACGTGCTTATAAGCCACTTGCGCATCTCATTTCTCTGAAAATCGGTTGAGTTTTCAATATAATAACCTCTCGTTTTGCTAAAGGCAATGTCTATCTGAAAAAGTTCCTGAATAGCATCCTTATAGCGATGAAATGTACGCTCAGAAATTTCCGTCTCACCCTCACTCAACGCAGAACGAGACCAACGTCTATCTATCTCGTCGCGTGTAATATATCCAGCCGACGATATGGTATCAATCAACCAAATATATCTACTCAACAACAAAGCAGTGTTTTGTTTAGCCATAAATCAAGATTTCAAATGTATATTCACTAATTCAAATATAACAAAACTGTTGATTAAAATCAACAGTTTTATACATAATTTGTGGAATGCAATCAACAATTTTCATCAAACAGACTACGAGTGAATCTAGATGAAAACATCATAAAGGGTTAAGTGATAGTACAATCAGGATTTTTTTTGTAATTTTGCACCATCATTAAAAAAAACTAAACTATGAAACAAAATTTTGAGTACAGAAAAGCAGCATTAGAGTTATTGAAAGGAAACTGGTCAAGTGTAATTGTAATTTCAGTTTTTATGTTCATCTTGGAATGTATAGTCCAAACATCATTTGCCTTTTTTATTCCAACAGAATACAACGGAATAACTACATTAGTAGCTAATTTACTACTTTTTTTCCCTTTAGTTTACGTTTTAAAAATACATTTATTGTCACTTTCTCGTGAGGGTAAAAAGATTGTATTTTCTGAATATCTTACCAACTTAAAAAAGAAATACTCTAGAGCCGTACCAGTAATGGGTTTAATTTGCCTATATGTTATGCTTTGGACTATTTTATTGATTATCCCTGGCATTATTAAAGGATATTCATATGCTATGGCTTCATATATCAGCATTGACAACGAAGAACTTTCTGCTGAAGAATGCGTTCAAAGAAGTATAGAGATGATGAAAGGTCACAAAATGCAGTTGTTCTTATTAGATTTAAGTTTCTTCGGTTGGGTACTTTTATCTATACTTACATTGGGCATCGGTTTTTTATGGTTAGCTCCCTATCAAGAATCTGCACATATTAAGTTTTACGAAGATTTAAAAAGTAAAGCATAAATTTCCATAATCCAAGCAAAAAACACTTATGAAACTTATAGCAGATAGTGGTTCTACCAAAACTGCGTGGGCGGTGGTGGAAAATCCAAATAATGTAATCAAAACCGATGGCATAAATCCAATTTTTATGGATAGCGCGCAAATAGAAAATACCTTGCGCACACAGCTACTGCCAAACATTGCAGAAACTATTACCGAGGTATATTTCTATGGTGCGGGTTGCGCCAACGAAGAGAAAATAAACATTGTGAGAACTGCAATTCAGAGTGTTTTTGGCGATAGTAAAGTGGAAATTGCATCAGACCTATTAGGTGCAGCACGTGGTCTTTGCGGTCACCAAAGTGGCATTGCGTGCATACTTGGAACTGGCTCAAACTCATGCCTTTACGAAAACGACAACATCAGTTGGAATGTGCCAGCACTTGGTTTTATTCTTGGCGACGAAGGCAGTGGTGCTGTGCTTGGCAAACTTCTTATGGGCAATATTTTTAAAAATCAATTGCCAGAGGCAGTAAAAGAAGATTTTATGCAAACATACGGTTTAGGAATGATGGACGTGATAGAAAAAGTGTACCGCACTCCCCTACCAAACCGCTTTTTAGCATCATTTGGACCATTTATTTCCAAACACATCGCTGTGCCAGAAATGTATAATATGGTTTATGGTGCGCTAGAAAGTTTCATAATAAGAAACGTGAAACAATATCCTACAGAAACCTATCCTGTAAATTTCACTGGTTCTATTGCTTATTGTTTTGCAGATATATTAAAAGACCTATCGGTAAAACACAATTTCAAGATTGGACGCATTAGTCAAGATCCGTTAGAAGGGTTAATTCAATATCATAAATAGAATGAGCAGAATAAAAAAGAGGTTGCTAAATATTTAGCAACCTCTTTCCTTTTATAGTGTTATTTCAATTATTTAACTGAAATTTTAGCTGTACTATTTTGAGTTTTAACGATGTAAGTACCTTGTAGTGAACCATTAGCATTTGTTACATCTTTACCAGATAGGTCGATGATAGCAAATGGAGCAGGAGCAATGATAGTACCATCAATTGCATAGATTAATTCAGCAGCAGCGTCTTCTACGTCGGTTGGAGTTTCTGAAGAGAATTGAATCCACATCATACCATCGTTAGCTTTGAAGTAAATATCATATTTACCTGCAGCCAAGATAATATTATCTGTACCATTATTTACTACACCTTCTTGAAGTTCAACTGCTTCAGAACCAAACCAAGTAGCTGCACCTGTTTTATCTACATAAACTACTTTAAATTCTTGAGTACCATCTACTTCTACATTAGTAATATACCATTCTGCTTTATCGGTATCTTCTGTTAGTTTAATATCATCAGCCATTTCCCAAGAAACAAGACCACGGATACCATAATAAGGTTCTATTTCAATTGGTTCTTCATATTCGCAATCTTCATTTACAACCAATGCTAAACCATCCATATTGAAGCATGTAGATTCAGAAAGCTCTGTCATGTAGTTGTCAGATTCTGTTTTGCCTAGACCTGCATTAACTTTGAAGTATACTGGTGATTCAATAGTCATATCAATAGCGTAGAAACCATCTTCACCCTTTGTCATAGGTTCTCCAGGCCATTCAGTATATACATTACCACTTCCGTCTGCATACCATGCCCAGATATTGCAAGCATCCCAAGCACATGCTACTTTAACAGTAATAGTTTTTGGATATTCTGGAGTTGGGTCTGGTTCTGGTTCTGGATCTGGAGTTGGTTCTGGTTCTTCAGCTTGAACTTCTTCAAATGTGATTTGGCCGCTTAGTTTATATAAGCTATTAGCTTCGTCACTTACAAGTGTATAGGTAATTTTGTATTCTACACCAGCTTCACATTGTAAATATGTAGAAGAAGCTGTTTCACCTTTAGTCATAGTAGATGTACCATCACCTGGTTTGATTGTTTTAGAGCTGTTACGAGCCCAGATATTACCTTCTGCGTCTACAAGTTTAACTTTTTGTACTTGTTTACCGCTAGCTTCAATTGCACCTGTGAAAGTAATATTTAATGTATAAACGAATTCAGATTCTTGAGTGAATTTGTATCCATCTTCGAATGCTAAGATTTCGTTATCGTTGTCACCGTTTAAGCGACCAACTAGAGCGAATTCTAGTTCTGCAGGTTCTGGTTCTGGTTCTACTGGAGAAGCAACAGCTGTAAATTCTAAGCTTTCAGAAACTTCACCTACAGTTACTGTTAATACACCTGCATATTCACCTTCTGCTTCTGGAGCAAATGCTAAGAAGATAAAGTTGTCTTGTACTTCTGCAACAGAGAACGCTTCACCAGTAACTTCTACTTTAACTTCTGCATCTTCCGCAGCATTTTCAAGAGTGAATTCAATGATGTCGTTGGTAGTTTCACCTACGAATGTTTTTGGGAATGTAACTTCATCAACAAATGTAATTACCACTGGAAGTGGATCTGGTTCTGGAGTTGGTTCAACATATTTTTGAATCCACATTCTGCCTTCGTTTACTTTGAAGTAAATATCATATTTGCCAGCAGGAAGAGCAATGTCACCATCACCTTGACCAGCATTTGTAATACCTTCTTGTAAATCTACTTTATCAGAACCATACCATGTAGCTTGAGATTGAGCATCAACAGAAACTACTTTGAATTTACCATCTGCAGGTACTTCAAATGCAGTGATATACCATTCTGGACCATTTGCTGCATCTGCATTATAGGTCATCTTAATATCGTTAGCCACATCCCAGTTTGTCATTGTGCCACGAATAGCAACGTATGGTTCAATTGGCTCTGGTTCTACTGGAGCTTGATATTCACAGCTTTCAGAAACAGCAACAGAGAATTTACCATCTACTAGAGTTTCAATAACATAGCATGTAGATTCTGTTACACCTGGAAGGTCGTTAGATTGAACACCTTTATTATTGTTGTTGATGATAAATTTGTAATTTCCATCTTCTGGAATTTCTAGTTCGTATGTAAATTTACCATTTTCGCCTTTGGTCATTAATTTACCTGGCCATGTACCACCTGTTAGGTTAGCACCACCTTCTATCCAAGCCCAGATAGCAGCTTCTGTCCAATCAGGATTTACAAAACCAATAGTAACGATTACTGGAGCTTTTTTAGCTGTAGCTGAAATTTCTAAAGTTTTGATAGTTTCGCCAGAGGTAACTGTTACAACAGCTTCGTATGTTTTTGCTTCTGTTGGAGCGAATTCAATAGTAGCTGTACCTTTATCTTGTTTTTTGATAGTGAAACCTTCACCTTCGATGCTTACAGTTGCTTCTTCTGCATTTAGAAGTTCGTATGTTACAACAAATTCTGTAGTTTCACCAGCAAAAATTTCTGCGATTTCACCAGCAGCAAGATTCAAAATTTCTGGTACAACAGGAGCATCTTCTGCTTTAGCTGTTGCAGCTAAGTCCACAGATGCTTCAACCTCGCCAATTGCAAGAGTTAAAGTAGCAGTATATTCTTTTGCTTCTGTTGGAGCGAAAGTAATAGTAATAGTGCCACCTGCGTCTTCTGCTTTAAATGCATCGTTGTCTAATGAAATTTCTGGTTTTTCTTCAGAATTTTCAACTGTATATGTTACAGTTGCAGTAGCTGTTTGTCCTACTGTAGTGGTTGCAAATTCTGGTGCAGCACCAATAGTGATTACTGGAGCTTTTGCAGGAAGTTTATAGTCTTTGGTAATAGACAATGCGTCTTTGCCTGTAAACAATACATTACCAGATAATGTAGAACTAATGTTATAGATACCACTATACATTGGAGCCCACTTAATACGTTCTTTGGGTTGACTAGAAGAACCATTAGATTCACCACCCCAAATAGCATCTGCTGCCATAAAACCAAGTTGGGTAGCGCCACCCCATGCATTGCCACTATTGACTTCACCAATATTGACACTGTAAAGATTGTCATACCCTTCTACCGCTTTCATCTCATAAGTAGTAGAGTAAGAACCATGACCTATCATCACTTGAAGTTTTTTGCCAGAAAAATCTCCAAAGGTAGATACATCATAATATATGGTAAGGTCAGCCTTCAAATCGGCTGCGGTTGCTGTAAGAGGTAGCAACATGCCTACCATAAGCATTAAGCAAGTAAATAACTTTTTCATAAGCTTTGATTTTTGGTTAATAAATAGGTTTATTATTGATTTTTAGGTTATTTCAAACGTTTTAGATTTTTAAAACATTTGTAAAATTAAAGAAAGAATTTTTAAATAACAAGTTTTTAAAGCATAATATTTAAAATTGTTTATAAATTCATATCATTTTGTTAAATTTGCAATCCAAAATAAAAACGATGAAATTTATAAGCTTCGGAAGTGGTAGTTGCGGCAATTGTTATTTCCTTGGAAACGACTCATACGGCATACTAATAGACGCAGGTATCAGCTCCAGAAAAATAAAAAAATATCTTAAAGAAGTAGGTTATGACATCAGCCAAATTCATGCTGTGTTTATAACCCACGACCACTTTGACCACATCAAAAGTGTAGGTACCCTTGGCGAAGTACACAATATTCCTGTGTATTCCACTAACGACATCCTTACAGGAATAAACAAGTGTTATAAAATCACCGAAAAACTATATCAAAGCAAAAGACCAATAAATTTGCTAGAGGAAGTTTGCGTAAAAGACTTTAAGATAACTGCATTTGAAGTGGAGCACGACTCTAGCCAATGCGTAGGCTACCATATTGAGTTTGAGGGAGAAAAAATCACTCTCGCTACTGACCTTGGCGGAATAAACGAAACTGCTCGTGAATACATCTGCAAGGCAGACCACGTGGTAATAGAATCAAATTATGATGAAGAAATGCTCATTAATGGTCACTACCATTTCTTCCTAAAGAAACGTATTTTGGGAGGCAATGGTCACTTAGCCAACCATGTAACAATGAAATTTTTGGCTGATAATTTTCAAGAACATTGGAAAAACATTTTCTTTTGCCACCTCAGCCAAAATAACAACAAACCCGACACTGTAATGTGTGCTGCAAAGGCTGCACTGCAAGGTAAAAACGTAAATCTAGCACCGCTACCAAGAACAAAAATCTTCGAAGTTGAGTTATAAAAAAATGGAAGTTAGTATACTAACTTCCATTTTTTATTTCTAGAGTGATTACCACAATTTATTTGGATACACTCCTTTTGAAATCAAGTCGTTTATTTGCAACAAAACATTAGGTTTATCCTCAATGTAGGTTACACCAAACCATTTTGCAGAAGTTTCTAGCACTTTTACTTTGGCTCTGCCGTCGTTGATAAGGGTATCCACCATAGTTGGAATATAGAATTCTGCTTTAAGTTCTTTTTCGTTTACTTTAAGGAAGTCTTTGAATGCTTCGTATGAATAATCAAAATATTCTGGAGTGAAGCCCCACATATTCATAGACACTGGAGTATTTTGTGCTACTTTCTTTTCTGTGCCATCTTCGTTGTGGTTAACGATTACTCCGTTTACTTCTTCTAGTTTTGTGTGTTCTTCGATAGAAGTTAAATATCCATTTTCGTCTGTTTCACAAACACCGCGAGATACTGTACCGCTGTTTGAAAGAGTATTTTTCACAGGGAAACCAACCATGCAATATTCACCTTTTTTGCCTTCCATAGACACAAGTTCTTCGCAAAGTACTTTGAAAGACTCGTAACCATAGAAATCGTCGCCATTGATTACAGCAAATGGTTCTTTTACCACACCACGACCCATAAGCACAGCATGATTTGTACCCCAAGGTTTCACACGTTCTGGATTTGGAGTAAATCCTTCTGGCAGATTGTCAAGATCTTGGAAAACAAGTTCTACCTCGATTTTATCTTTAAATTTAGATACTACGATATCTTCAAAATCTTTTGCAAAGTCTCTTCTGATAACGAATACCACTTTACCAAAGCCTACTCTAATAGCATCGTAGATAGAGTAATCAATGATTGTTTCACCATTTGGACCTAGTCCGTCCATTTGTTTTAAACCACCATAACGGCTTCCCATACCAGCCGCCATAACAAATAATGTAGGTTTCATATTTTTTATTTTATATTATTCTTTAAAAAGTTAAGTATTCTATTATATAGGTGTGGTTGAAGAAGTGATGCTGTAAAGCTTTCATCCTTGTTTGGATAAAGTTGCATTTCAAATTGCACTCCTGCTTCTACAAGTTCTTCTATTAGGCGGTTTGTGTTTTCAATAGAGTTCATTCCGTCGTTCATAGAGTGAACTATAAGAAGTTTACCTTTAATATTTTTTGCATTGCCAAGAGCAGAGTTGGTTCTATAACCTGCTGTGGCACCGTGTTGTTTCATATAGCGTTCCACCACTGCCTTATTGTAATTTACAAGGTCTGTTACTGGCGAAATAACTATACCACCCACAAACGGAGTTTTTTCTTGCATAAGTGCAGAAAGCACCACTCCACCAGCCATGCGGTTACCCATCATAAAGACGTTTTTAGGGTTTGCAATACCTGACTTAATTAAGCCTTTGGCTGCTGCAATATAGTCTAGTGCAGGCACCTTGAAGATATTGCCATGAGTAGATTTTTTATAATACTCACCATACCCCATAAAACCATGGGTTGTTACTTGAGCTACCACATAGCCTTGCTCAGCAAGTTTATAAGAAATATCTTTTTTCCATTGATTTTGAGTATCTACCACATCAAAAATCACAGGTGCATTTGTTATTCCTGGTTTTCTAATAATCCAACCAGACAAGCTATCTGTAAATTGGAAGTATTCTTTCTGGATCGTTTCAGCCATCACATCTCTGTGAAGTTCTCTTATTACATCGCCATCAGACTCACACACAGAATAGATATGTGGTTGATTTACATTACTATAAATAAGTTCAAAGTACTTGTAGTCTTTTGAGAAGAATGCATCATTGGTACCTTCTTCCACTGCAATTGGCGTACGTTTTTTGGTCTTAGTATTTATAGCATAAACACCACGATTTAGAGGACCATTGCCGTTTGATTGATAGAAAATCTGTTTAGATTTTGCATCGTAACCATAAATCTTAGTTACGTCATACTCACCAGTACCCACTTGATAAATGTATCTGCCGTTGTTTAAAGAATACACGTGTAAGTGGTTATAACCATCTTTTTCTTCTAGCACGCCAAACTCGCTGGCATCTGGAAACATCAAGATATAAGAAGCATTCTCTGGAGAGATAAACTTATCTTCTTTGTAGTTGTAAATGCGTTTTGCAATAAGAGTATTCACATCTACAAGAGCAACGCTCAACTCTGTTTGCAAGCGATTAAGATACATTACTACAAATTGACTTTCATTATTAGTCCACTGAATATGAGTAACATATCCATCTGTAAATTGTGGCAATTCTACTTGTTTATTCCATTTATATTGTACGTTGTAAATATAAACTTGTTGGTTTTTAATATATACAAGAGAAGAATTGTCGGCAGACCATGCCATAGAAGTTAGTTCGCCAAAGGCATGTGTTATTTTTTGATGTCTAACACCATTTGCAACATCTTTGCCGCCGTCGGTAGTTACTTGCACTTCTGTATCAAATTGCAACCTTTTAATAAAAATATTGTTATTTCTAACAAAAGCCACCATATTTCCATCGTTAGAGAAAATTGGAGCTATTTGCGAACCATTATTAGAAAGTTTTTCAGCTCTATTTGTTCCTATTCTGTAAATATAATATTCATTACCACTTTTAAGAAGCAATTTATCTTCGGCAGGAGAAAAACGGAAAGCGTCTACCATTTGTAGTGGTATATTTCTCATTTTAGAAAACACTACTAAAGTATCTTCCTTGCCAGATTTATAATCTCCTTTTAGCAATAATTGTTTATTATCTGAAAGGCGAGCATAATCTTTTGTATTATTCATAGGCACCAAAACAGGTGCAGAATAAGCCAAAGTAGCCATCAAGACTAGTAATATTGCTGATAAGATTTTTTTCATTAATATTTATTTTTTAAGCCATTCTTTAATATTTCCTTTATATTCATAAATTAGAACCAATACAAAGGTCAATATAAAGAATATTACACAATATTTTGGAGCTGTTTTAATTGGGTGATTGTTATACATATCAGAAATCATAAGTGTTGTAACTTTTTCTACAGCCAATGTATCACTCACCAATTTAATTTCTAGATTAATAGATTTTGATTTAAGAGCCATTAAATCACTTTGAATCCATTGATTTTTATCCTTGATATTAAAAGTTTCTCCAGAAGAACCCAATACCACCTGATTTGCATCACTTGTAAAATATTGAATATAACGCAAAGAATCCAACACCTTTATCTCATTTCTATACGTGTTCAATTCACTTCTCATAGATGCAAGTCGTCTCTCATTAAGAGCAGAGAAAGATGAACGTTCATTTAGATAATCAATGACTGCATCTGCAAAGATTGACAATGATGCGGTATCTTTTGCCAACACCTCTAAAGCAAACATATTTGGGTGCATTTTATATTTAGACACTCCCTCTGAAGTTTTCATCACATCTGATTCATCAATCATATAGTTTACAAGAGTAGTATCGACAGAAATCACTCTATGAGGTTTCAATGCAACTAAACCCTTAAGAATTTCTTGATCTAATTGCAGGATATTTGCTAGTCTTCCTCTATTCATTTGAGAAAGACCTTCTATCTCATTTATATAGCTTGGACTTATATCAACATTGTTTTTTACTATAATTTCAGCCTTATTTTCTTTTATAACAAATTTTGGAACACAAATAGAAACAGCAAGGGCTAAAACTATTGCCAAAAGGAAGATATACCATCTTTTAAATCCTATTTTGACACAAATTGATAATGGATAAAAAATATAAGATTTTATGAATCCCCAACAAATTCTAATCAAATCTAGTAAGTCTAGTTCTTTTTCTTGATTTTTGTTTTCCATTTTATCTAAGTTTTAATAATTGTCCTACTTCTGGTTTTGCATCGTATGGCATATCGTTTAAGTCATATAAACTATGAAGACGAATACCATATTTTTGAGAGATATCATGCATAGATTCACCTTTTACTACTACATGCACGCCATCGCCCCACTCTACTTTTTTCTTTTTCTTTTGTAAATAAACAATTGTTCCTTCCTCTGGCTGACGTGTTTTTCTATCCACATCATTGTATTCATAAATCAAATTGAAAGGCAAATAATACTTTTTAGCAATAGTATAATATGATTCGCCCTTTTGCACATATACAAACTTAAGTCCAGACTCATTTTTAACCGCCTTCACTTTTACAGGTGTAGCCACATTTTCTTCTTTTGAAGTGTAGCTAAGTAGATCGTACTTATGAAGGTCGTATTTTTCAATAAGTTCAATAAGTCTTTTTGGATAATTTGGATCTGTTGCATAACCAGCTTCTTTAAGACCTTTTGCCCAAGCCTTATAATCTGTTTTATCTAATTCAAAAAGGAATGAATAACGTGGTCTATCCTTAAGAAACTGAGAGTGATCTATAAAAGACTCTTCTGCATGTTCATATTTTCTGAAACACTCATTATCTTTATCGTCATCATGAAAGATTTTTTCTCCAGACCAATCATTATGACACTTAATACCGAAGTGGTTATTAGCTTGAACAGCCAATCTACTTGTTCCAGCCGCAGACTCTAGAATTCCTTGTGCCAATGTTATGGATGCTGGAATCCCATAATCATTCATCTCACGCATAGCAATTTTATAATATTTTTGTATATATGCTTCATTATCTTGTACTGCAGACATACAAAAAACATTACCAAATATCACCACAGACACTACTAATGCCTTAATTAAATTTCTCATTTTACACAATATAATAACGTGCAAATATACTATTTTTTTATTAAATATGTGAAGATATTCTTTAGATTTTAGTTATCTTTGCGTTGATTTAACTTGGCTAATAATATCTATATGGATTTAGAATTAATAGAAAAAGCAAAACAAGCCACCAGCACCTCATACTCTCCTTATTCAAATTTTAAGGTAGGCGCTGCGGTGCGCATGGCAGACGGCAGAATTTTTACTGGTTCTAACCAAGAAAATGCAGCTTATAGTGCATGTCTATGCGCAGAAAGAGTTGCGCTTTTATATGCATGCGCCAACGCTGGAGATTCATATCCTACAAGCATAGCCATTGCAGCGGTGCAAAACGGAGATTTTACTGAAAACGTAATTACACCTTGCGGAGAATGCTGCCAAGTTTTAATAGAAATGGAGAAACGATTCTCACACGACACCACTATTTATCTTTATGGTAAAAATGAAACCAAAACTATAAAAAGTGCCAAGGAACTATTGCCACTAGCGTTTCAATTAGGAATTAGGAATTAGGAATTAGGAATTCAGCGAGAGCGGAATCGCCGTTAGGCAATTAGGAGTTAAAATGATTAAACACATACATCGTTACATATTAAAAAACTTTTTGAGAACATTCTCAATTACATTTTTAGCAGCTGTATTCATACTTGTGATGCAGTTTATGTTCCGTTATGTGGATGATTTCGTGGGCAAAGGTGTGGGCGTATTGGTACTTTGCGAATTCCTTTTCTATGCAGCACTTTCTGTAGTTCCACTTGCCCTACCGCTATCCATTCTTTTGGGATCGCTCATGACATTTGGAAATTTGGGCGAAAGACTAGAACTACTTGCAATGAAAGCTGCAGGGATTTCACTTTTTAAAATCATGAAATCTCTTATTATTCTAATAGCCTTGGTTTCTGTGGGAAGTTTCTATTTTGCAAACAATATTCTTCCTAAAACACAAGTTAAAATGTGGACGCTCCTATTTTCAATAAAAGAAGCCTCTCCCGAATTAGAGATTCCACAAGGTGCTTTTTATAGCAAAATCACAGGAAGAAATATCTATGTAGAAACTAAAAGAAATGGATTCCTTTATAATGTAGCCATTTATGATTATTCCAAAGGTTTTAATAATACAGGTATAATCTTGGCAGATACAGGCCAATTAAGACTTACAGAAGACAAAAAACAATTGGTTCTTACATTAATGAATGGAGAATGTTTTGAAAATTTTCAAGATGGCACAAAAGATAATTATACCAACAGTAAAATTATTCCATACAGAAGAGAAACATTCTCTAGAAAAGAACTTATTATAGATTTCGATGCCAATTTCAAGGAATTAAGTTCCACATTCTTAGAAGACCAATATGTTGCAAAAGATATAGAGGCACTTAACAAAACAGTTGATTCTATAGAAATGAGAATGGGTTCATACTCCGCGATAGAAAAAGAACACCTTCAAAAAAACGCATATTTCAATAGAAGGAATCTGGGCGCAGAAGAAATGACTGTATTTAAAGATAGCACAATAAAAATAGAAGATTACAACTATACAATACAATCCAAATTTGCCAAGCTTAGTAATACTAATAAAAAAAGGGCATTAAACTCTGCACAAAACAAAGTTAAATCTGTAACTGACAGACAGAAAAAACATAATGCTGATATGGAATGGCTTAAAGGAGAATCTAGAAGACACGAAATAGAGATGTATAAAAGATATACATTGGCATTTGCGTGCTTTATATTCTTATTTATCGGAGCTCCACTTGGAGCAATAATTAGAAAAGGAGGTATGGGAATGCCCGTAGTTCTTTCTACCATTCTTTTCATTATTTATTACATAATAGACAATACTGGATACAAAATGGCCCGCGAAGGGATATGGGAAGTATGGCAAGGTATGTGGCTAAGTGCAGCAATATTACTTCCATTTGGTATTTTACTCACATATATGGCAGCCACAGAATCAAGTATTATGAATGGCGAAAGTTATATTATGGCATTTAAGAAGTTTTTTAGCAAAGAAAATATTATCTTTGCGAAAATAAATAAGTTAAAAACTAAAAAACAATAAATATATGGCTCTACACACTATTGAAGAAGCATTAGAAGACTTCAGAGAAGGAAAGTTTGTTATCGTAGTTGATGATGAAGACCGTGAGAACGAAGGAGATTTCATTATAGCAGCAGAGAAAATCACCCCTGAGGCTGTAAATTTCATGTTAAAAAATGGTAGAGGTGTACTTTGTGCCCCTATCACAGAATCTCGCTGTGCAGAACTAGAATTGGACAAACAAGTAAGCAACAATACATCAATTTTAGGAACACCATTTACTGTCACTATTGATAAAATAGAAGGTTGTTCTACAGGTGTATCAACAGCAGACCGTGCTGCAACAATCAAAGCACTTGCAGACCCTACATCTACCGCAAACACATTTGGCAGACCTGGTCACATCAACCCACTTTATGCAAAAGAAAAAGGTGTACTTCGCCGTGCAGGACACACAGAAGCAGCTGTAGACCTAGCACGTCTATCTGGCCTATACCCTGCCGCTGCTCTTATCGAGATTATGAACGAAGACGGCACCATGGCTCGTATGCCAGACCTTTTGAAAGTTTCTGAACAATTCGGAATCAAAATTATCACTATTCGTGATTTAATTGAATATAGACTTAAAAAAGAATCTATCGTAGAAAAAGGTGAAAGTGCTCATCTTCCTACCAAATACGGAGATTTCAAAATCATTCCTTTCCGCCAACTTTCAAACGGACTAGAACACGTAGCGCTAGTTAAAGGAGAATGGGAAGAAAACGAGCCAATCCTTGTGAGAGTTCACTCTTCTTGCGTTACTGGCGATATTTTTGGTTCACTAAGATGCGAATGTGGCGACCAACTACACAAAGCCATGGAAATGGTAGAAAAAGAAGGTAAAGGTGTAATCATCTACCTTATCCAAGAAGGTAGAGGCATTGGTCTTATGAACAAGATTAAAGCATATTCTCTTCAAGAACAAGGTCTTGACACTGTAGATGCAAATATCCAATTAGGCTTTAGCCCAGACGAACGTGACTACGGCGTAGGCGCTAGCATTCTACGCGAAATTGGAGTTAGAAAAATGCGCTTAATCTCAAACAACCCTGTTAAACGTATTGGTCTTGAAGGTTACGGACTAGAAATAGTTGAAAATGTAGGAATTGAAGTTGGAATTAACAAATACAACGAACACTACATGCAAACCAAAAAAGAAAGAATGGGACATAACTTAAAATTATAAAAAAAATGGTGACTCAATCGAGTCACCATTTTTTTTATAATTTTAATATACCTTTTTAACTACTTTAGAACCACGACGTTCAATAACAACTTGACCTTCAATAGGTTCTTCAATACGAACACCCATCAAATTGAAGTATTCTGCTGGTCCTTCTTCTGCTTCTACTTCGTCAATTGGAGTTTCACCACCACCGTCAGGACCTGCTGGTTTTAACAATTTACCAATACGAGCAGGAGCGTATGTAATCACGTCTTCATCTTCTTTTTCCATACTAGAAGAAGGGTCCATAGAGTACTCTTTGCTAGCATTGTCGAAGTATGAAGGGTCGTATGGAGTACCACCGATTGGGCTTGAACCATAAATATCAATATACATAACACCGATACCATATTCAGCAATATAATCTGCAGAAATACCTAGTAATGAAAGTGGGAATTTCCATTCATAGAAGGTATGTGCAGTAGTAGCAATTTCTGATTTTAAATCTACGAAACCGGAATTACCTGTAAGCACGGATGGAGTGTATTCAAAACTCTTTTGACCATAAATAGAGGTAATAGCAGGATGTAAATCATCGTATTTACCGTATTTTACACCTGCAGGACTAGGACATTCTGGGCAGTTATAGCAAGCATGGCCATCTGCTGTAGGAAGGAAGAAACCTGGAGTACCTACACCTGGTTTAGAAGAACCAATCCAGATAGCATCTACACCATTAGCAAATTTAGCACCCTTTTGTCCTTCGCCATTCCAAATAGCATGGGTACCATTAATATAACCATCAAATTCTTTAATAGGACTTAGGTCAAATGCCCACATCATACGACCATCCATATTGTGAGGTTTAGACTCACCAGGTTGTTGACCTTCGCCCCATTGATCCCATACCATATATACTAATTGCACACCTAAGTATAGGTTTTCGTCGTCGTATGCAGCAAAAATAGCATAAGAGTCGATAATAGGACGTTCGTGTTTACCTTTAATTGCTTGGCAAACGTCGCGAGCCACGCCTTGAGCAATAATATCGCTAGCTTCCCAGTGTTTCTTCGCGTTTGTAGCATCTTGATTTGTAAATGCCATATCTATGGTCTTTTTAGTTCCTACTTGACCATTAGGGTTTACTTGATAATATTTTGTATTTAAACTAGGACCAGTTTTACCTTCTCCAGGAGCAGGCATTTTAGAATAGCTAAAGCTTTGTGCTTTTTCTTTACCTTCTGAAGTAACAGCAAGAGTTTTTAAAGTGGTAGATTCTGTAAACTCTAAAGGTTCGCTATATACTGCTGAATTTTTTGTTGGTTCTGTACCATCTGTAGTATAATAAATAGTTGCTTCCATAGATACTTCTAGAGTAACAGTAATGCTTTCACCATCTTTAAAGAAAGCACCAGAAGCAGGGCTAGCTGTTACATTTGGAATAGAAGGGTCGATAAATTCTGTATAAGAACCATCTTGGTGATAAGTAGCTTTATCTACATATAGTAAGTCTGCAGTTTGTCCACCATCGCTAAAAATAATATTGGTAGGAACAGTTTTACCAGCAGGTAATTCCCAATACCATTTACCATCTTTTTTAGTCATAGCATCACCAGGCCATGTACCATTTGCATTACAGTTTGCTTTGTCATTCCATGCCCAAACCTTAGGACTTGCATATGTACCATCAAAATACACATAGTGCTCTGCCGCAAACACCGACAACGCACCCATAGCCATTACAAAGGCTAAAAATAATTTTGTAAACTTTTTCATAATATATAAATTAAAGTAATTAATTATTTCTAACTCCTAACTGCCTAACTACCCAAAAATAAGGTTTACCTCTGGAGTAAGTTCTATTTGGAACTTATCCCTCACCGACTGACGAATACTATCAGACAAATTGATAATATCTAAACCATTTGCGCCACCTTTATTAATAAGCACTAACGCCTGGCTTCCATGCACAGCCACTTTACCTTGTGCTTTACCCTTCCAACCGCATTTCTCAATCAAATAACCTGCAGGCACTTTCACCTCAGTATCAGATATTTTATAGCAAGGTAGTTCTGGATATTCCTTTAAAAGAGAATCATATTGAGTCTTAGAAATCACAGGATTTAAATAAAAACTACCAGCATTACCCCACACTTTTGGTTCAGGAAGTTTACGTCGGCGAATATCTATCACAGCCTGACGTACATTGGCAAGTGTCACCTCTGGATACTTCTTCATCTCTTCCTCTAGACTACCATAATTAATTTTTGGTACACCCACTTTTTGAAGTTTATAGTAAACATTGGTTACAATATATTTGCCTTTTAGTTCACGTTTAAAAACACTATCTCTATACGCAAACTTACATTCTTCATTTGTAAACTCTTTTATCTCACCAGTCTCTACAGAAACACATTCAACCTTCACAATCACGTCTTTCACTTCCATACCATACGCACCAATATTTTGAATAGGAGTTGCCCCTACTTCACCAGGAATAAGAGAAAGATTTTCCACACCACCATAACCTTTGTTTACGCAAAAAGACACAAAATCATCCCACACCTCACCAGAAGCCGCACGCACCACTACTGTGTCTTTAGTTGTTTCAACCACATCGATACCTTTCATCTTTGAGTGCAAGATAACACCTTGATAATCGCCCACAAAAAGCAAGTTGCTACCACCACCAATGTGCAAAAACTTATTTTCCTCAAGCAAATCTGAATTGATAAGTTGCACCAACTCCTCTATAGAATCATATTCCACAAAATAATTTGCAGAAACATCTATCCCAAAGGTATTATTATTTAATAAAGAATAGTTTTCGTATGTTTTCATATATTATGAATTTCACTTTTTACATCAAATGTAAAGTTAACGATTTTTTCTCATTTTTTATATAAGAAATAAGATTTTTGTAAAGCTGACGGTGATAATTTCCTTTTCTTACCTCAGAATTGTGCCAAAGTAGCACAAGTTCGCCTCCGTGTTTTCTTACTTGGTCTATTAATCCGCAAGCAGTGTCGTATGCCTCTGTGAAACCCATTTGTGAATACTTAGAAAAAGAACCATCCATCATGGTAAGTGGATGAAGGGTTAAGTCTGTCACCTCAAGTGTATATGGATTTATATATTTTACAGGACGACATGTTCCCAATCTAAAGCCAGGCATTTCGGCAAAGCCAATGGTAAAATCTTCTTTAATACCAGCTTCTATTAAAGCATCCAACTGATTGTTCAACGTTAGTCTTAAATAGTGATTTCTATTCGCCACAAGTGGTTTGCCTATCACCTTTTCTATCGACTCTTTCTCTTGCTTAACGAGTTCCAGATGTTCGGTAGAGGCATAACTTACGTGAAGTCCTAGTTCCACATTGTGGTTTTGAAGAGTTTTTATAAGCGCTCGCATATCACGAGAATCTATTCTAAGATATGGGCGGTCGTAATATTCTGGAAAAAGTGGACTGCGTAAGAAATATATTTTACGAGCATTTTCTAATCTTGCATCCTGCTCCAGTAGCCATGGGAACGTGAAAAATGGATTATTTTCGAGTGTTTTGAAAAGAGATTTAAAAAGAGTCTTAAACTCACCACGCTTTATGCCGCCAAGAATAGAAATAAAACTTCTATATACAAAAGGCACGTCCACATCATGAGTAAGAGTAACAGCCATTTCATGTTTTGGCTCTTGAATATTCACCCCCACACTCCTAAGAGCATCACGAAGTATCACCCCATATTCATCAACAATAGGTCTTTCAAGTAAATTTTCTTTTGTAAGGATAGATTCAATAGATGAAAATCTGCCATGATGATCGCGACGATGGTTAATTCTTTCCTCGTAACGAGAAAGAAGATAAAACGCACTCGCCACAAGGTCTGCCTTAATTACTACCAAATCTTTGCTTTGCGAAATGCTTGGAGTGCCAAAAAGGATTGGAGTACCTTCTAATGTGGCAAGCGGTTTGTGAGGTGCAAGCGGAGTATTGGCACGGTGATAGTCGAAAAACTCAGATGGCACAATTATCACCTTATAATTTTTCCACTCACTTGCCTCTTTTGTATACCCCACATACTTTATGTAGGCCTTATCTTGTAATAGAAACTCTAATATATAGTTTAACATTTTTTCTACTTAAACTCAACTCAAAACTAGTTTTTAGCAAAAATATAAAATTTTATGCAAAAATTTTCACGATTTTATTTTTATTTTTCAAAAAATGTAGTATCTTTGCATCGCAATTCGGAGATAACTCCACTGGAGAGATGGTAGAGTGGTCGATTACAGCGGTCTTGAAAACCGCCGTACCGAGAGGTACCGGGGGTTCGAATCCCTCTCTCTCCGCAAAACAAATTAAATAACGAGAAACAGCAACAATGAGTTGCTGTTTTTTTTATTCACCAGAGCAAAGATAAAAAATATTTCTACTTTATATATCTGCTAAAAAAATATATTAATTTTGCGCCCTCAAACTTATAAACTATAACTAACTATGAGAAAAATGTTTTTATTTATGCTAATGAGTTGTGCATTTGCAACTACAGCATTGGCAAACAGCGAAGTAGTATCTTCTACCTACGACGCCGAAAAAGAAAACCAACTAATTGCTGAAAAAATCCAAGCTGCAGTTGATAGCATTATTGCAAACCCTGGAGATAAAGAATCTATTGCTTTTTATAAAAAGCATAATTTCCCTAAAACTAAAATGGACTGGGTATCATTATCATACGAGAATGGGGTTTTAAGAGTTTATGGAAGTGGCAATGTATCTCTTCACGACAAAAAACTTATAACAAGTTACTCAAACGTTATAAAAGCCATTGTATTTGAAGAAGGCATTACTGGTATATTCTCTGTAGATTATCTACCAGAATTAGAATATGTATATCTTCCAAGCACATTAAAAACGCTTGTACGCTCAGCTTTTTATAGTGATAAAAAATTAAAATTAGTAAACCTTCCTATAGGTATAAAAGATATAAGTTATTACACATTTGCTTATTGCGAATCTCTTAAAACTATAGCCCTTCACGACTCTATAAAAACGATATATGCAAAAGCATTTGATGGTTGCAAAAGCCTTGAAAAAATATACATACCTAAAGATATTACAGTATTCCCAGATGGGATGTTTAGAGGCTGCAAATCTTTAACTGAAATCAATATTCACGAAGGCGTTACCTCTATTGGCGAAGAAGCATTTAAAGATTGCCAATCAATTACAAGCATAAAAATGCCAAACACCGTAACAGAAATTGGTGAAGGTGCATTTAGAAATATGAGTTCACTAAAAGAAGTCACTATTTCTGAAAACATTACAGAAATTCCAGAAGATGCATTTAAAAATTGTGACTCATTAGTTAGTGTTGTATTACCAGAAAGTGTTAATACCCTAGGTCAAGATAGTTTTAAAGATTGTGACAATCTAGAGTCTATAGAATTTAAAACTCCAAATCTATTATCTATTGCTAAATTTAGCTTTGAACATTGCAAAAAAATGCACACAATGATTGTACATAGCAATGTGGCACCTAAAATTTCTAAGATATTCGAAAGTGAAAATGACTCTAAAGAATATTACAAGAAAGTAAAATTGTATGTAAAACCAGAGGTCTTCTTTACATTTATCGAAACACCAAACTGGAACAAATTCCTCGACATTAGAAAAATTGAAGAATAAGGCGTTGCAAAACTTCAACCTTAAAAATCGGAGTAATTCATTAAATGAGTTACTCCGATTTTTTATATCCACCAACTTTTCACTCCTAAATAATATTCCGCCTTTATCACCAGCGGATGAAACAAACCAATCACCAAAAAAGTAACAAGCCCTATAATTAATCCTGTAATATTCATATTATTTTTTTATTAACTCAGAGCAAAGATAAAAAAATAATATCAACAAGGGCACAATTGTAGCCCCCCCCTTAAAAAATATTTACATAGTAAATAATTTTAACTCAAAAAAATATTTATATTTGCATGAAACTTAAATTATTAAAATAATGAAGAAAATACTTCTATTATCTTTTGTGATGTTTGCATTAGCAACTGTTGCAATTGCTCAACCTCGTGCTATTGGTGCTCGTTTTGGTGGTCACTTAGGTGTATCATATGAACATACAGTAGGCGACAATATGGTTTCAGTCGACTTATCACTTCCTTGCATTGGATGGGGTCTAGAAGCTGTGGCTACATACGACTGGATTAATCCTGGGGGTATCGTTATTCCATGGGAAGAAAAAGGTACATGGAATTGGTATGCAGGTGTTGGTGCAGGTGGCGGTTTTTATGGATTTAATAATATAGAACCATTCTTTGGTGCTGCTGGTCGTATTGGTATTGAATACAATTTCTGGTTTCCACTTCAACTCTCATTCGACTTCAGACCTCTATTAGGCATTGAATTCGACAACACCTATGGTCCACTGTTTAACGGTCAAGGAGTATTAGGCTTAGAGCTAGGCGTTCGCTATCTATTCTAGTATGAACTGGGTGACAATCTGTCGCTGTTTCAACAAGGATATTTTGACAGTCTACCACATCTCATATTGACCAAATAACTATTTTTCACTACCTTTGTATTCGGTTTAAAGAAAATAAGAAAAGATATGAATCCACTTGTAGATAAGATGACATCGTTCATAGTAATGGACGTATTGGAAAGAGCAAATGAACTTCAAAGACAAGGCATTGACATAATTCACCTAGAAGTGGGCGAACCAGATTTCGACGTACCAGAATGCGTAACAGAAGCAGTAGTAGAAGCCTATAAAAATCACCAAACTCACTACACTCACTCTCTTGGTGACCCAGAACTTCGTCAAGAAATAGCAAATCTATACAAATGCGAATACGGTGTAGATGTGGACAAAGACCAAATTTTGGTAACAAGCGGCTCATCTCCAGCTATCTTGCTTACAATGATTCTTCTTTGCAATGAAGACTCAGAAGTAATTCTTTCAAATCCGGGTTACGCTTGTTACAAAAACTTTGTACTTGGAGCTCACGCCAAACCAGTAAACGTGCCACTAAAAGCTGAAAATGGTTTCCAATATCAAGTGGAAGATATTAAAGAAAAAATTACAGAAAACACAGCTGCTATTTTCATAAATTCTCCTATGAACCCTACTGGCATAGTGCTAGAAGAGTCTTTTATGAAAGAAGTTTCTCAGCTTGGCGTGCCTGTAATTTCTGACGAAATTTACCACGGTTTGGTTTACGAAGGTAAAGCTCATTCTATTTTGGAATATACCGACAACGCATTTGTGCTAAATGGTTTTAGTAAGCGCTTCGCAATGACAGGTTTACGTTTAGGTTATCTAATAGCACCTAAAAAATATATGCCTGCACTGCAAAAACTTGCTCAAAACTTCTTGATTTGCGCTTCTAGCACAGCTCAAAAGGCAGGTATTGCCGCTCTACGCGACACATCAGACTACGAAAAGACAATGTTTGACACATACAACGAACGCCGTCTTTACTTAGTGGACCGCCTACAAAAAATGGGATTCACCCTACCTGCAATTCCACAAGGTGCTTTCTATGTGTTTGTTGACGCTTCTAAATACACAAACGACTCTCTAAAATTTGCATTCGACGTGCTAGAAAAAGCCCATGTGGGTATCACTCCGGGAGTGGACTTCGGCACTGGTGGTGAAGGTTTCGTAAGATTCTCTTACGCCAACTCGTTAGAAAACATAAAAGAAGGTATGGACCGCCTAGAGAAGTACTTACGTACAGTTAGGAGTTAGACATTAGGAATAAAGAAACAAGAGGTTGATTCGTTTGAATCAACCTCTTATTTTTTCCTATTAACTAACCTTAAAAAAATCTACTTTAATCTATTATTGCTGCCACTATTGCTGCAGTGGTTAAAGCACGTATTCCAAATGGATCTATTGGATTTAAAACTACTTTGTGATGTGGTTTGTGACATTCTGGTTTATGATGATGTTTCACATGACAAACTTGTTTATGATTTGGTTTGTGTGGTTTATGAGCCACATGCTTATTAGGTTTGTGATTTGGCTTATGAGCCACTGGTTTGTGATTTGGTTTTGGTGCTGGTTTATGAGCTACTGGTTTGTTTGGTTTGTGATTGTTAGAAACCTTGTCTTTTTTATTATCCTTTTTATTGTCTTTCTTTTTTTCTACTTTTTCTGTTTTGTGTCCTTTACTATTACCTTTGTAATCTCTGTCGTGCACATCTGCCATACTAACGAAACAACCAAAAATTGCTACAAATACTGTTGTTAAAACTAATCTCTTTTTCATAACTCAAAAATTTAAATTGTTAATACTAAATTTCTATTTTTCTATTTTTAGTAAACCACCTTGGTGGCTTTGTTTGTCTCTTTGACCAACGAGTGCAAACGATTGTTTAAATATCAACTTGTTAAAAAAACTAAAAGTCACACCCCAACTCCTAACTCCTAATTACGGACTACGTCCGTGATTTTTTGCTGCACCTCGGCAAATTAAGTAAACTTATTTGCACTCGGTTTGCACAAAAATTCCTAACTTTTCTCTACCTTTGTAATATGAAAAAGATATTACTACACGCATGTTGTGCTCCGTGCTCATCCGCCATACTTGAGTGGATGTTAAACAATGATTATCAGATAGTTCTATATTTTTGCAATCCTAATATCTACCCTATAGAAGAATATGAATTGCGAAAAACTGAACTTATTAAATATGCAGAAAAACTAGGAATAGAATTTATCGACGATGATTATAATCATGCAGATTGGCTAGACTATATAAAAGGATTAGAAAACGAAAAAGAACGTGGACCACGTTGTTTGATGTGCTTTAAATATCGACTTTTAAAAACTGCCCGCAAAGCATTGGAATTGGGCATAGTAGAGTTTACCACCACCCTAGCCTCATCGCGTTGGAAAAGTTTAAACCAAATAAACGAAGCAGGTGCTTGGGCAGAAAACATAGTAAAAGAATCGGTCAACACCGATGAATATCCAAAATTTTGGGACAAGAATTGGCGCAAAGATGGGTTACAGCAACGCCGAGACCAACTCCTAAGGGAGATTGGATTTTATAATCAGCAGTATTGCGGTTGCGAATTTAGTTTTCGATAAATTCCTCAATAAAGGGCATTAAAAAAGCAGACCTCTTATGAAGTCTGCTTTAATTGTTTACTTCATTATTTTATCTACTACATACATAATAAGCAAACCTAACACTATCAGCAGTAACATAACTCCTATCATAATTAATTTCCCTTTCTACCCCAAATTATATACCACAATGCAAATGCAATAAGACCAACTATAATTGAATACATAACAAAATACACTAATCCCGTGTCGTGCGCAACCTTTAAATTATTATCTTCTTACTTTACCACTAGTTTGAGTAATATTACCGTTTAGGTCATAAGATATATACAAGCCACCAACACTTGTTACCCTGCCATATATATCGTATGAAATATATACATCACCAATATTTGACACTTGACCATTTATATTATAACTTATGTAAGTATTACCCACTTGACTGACATTGCCATTTATGTTTCTTGACACATAATCACCTTCAAACATTGAATAAGAGAATTGACCACTTGGAGCATAAACTACAAATTCTCTGCCTTGTCTGTCATAAAATCTAATACCCATACTTTGGGCATAGCAACAAATGCCAACTAAACATAAAGTTGCCAAAACTAATAATTTTTTCATAATATTACCTTTTAATATACTTTTATACCTACATATAGTAAAAAACAGATAAAAGGTAAACTCAAAAGGTTTAATTTATTGCAATAAATGCTGCCCAGTAGTATGGATCTGAATATTTAGGGTCTCTACTCATAAGATATTGAGCAGATTGAAGTGCTTGATGAACAAAATAATCATCTGCAAGATTTAATTTATCATCAGAAGACCTATAATTTTCTCTCAAAGAAAGTAAATTCTTATAAAAATATTCCATAAACACAGCAGTAGCCTCATCATCCACTTGCCACAACGACATCACTACAGTTTTCACACCAGCCTTTTTAAATGCACGCTGCAATCCCCAAACACCTTCTGTTGTAACTTCACCCAAAGCAGTATTACAAGCAGAAAGTACCACTATATCAGTGTTTGATAAATCTAAAGTTTCTATCTCTGCTGAAGTTAAAATACCATCTTCTGCACCTTTTGGAATATTTCTTCCTTCCAATGCTCTTGCTCCATAAGAGAAAACAAGACCAGTTTTACTCATAATACTCTCATCATCACTCTCCTTTACAAAACCATGAGTAGCAAAATGTAAAATAGAAGGACTTCCTATCTCACTTACAGACTCCTCTGTGCCTTTTTCTCTAGAATAAGATTTAATATTAAAATTATAACCTTGTAGAATAGTCTGTATATTCTCTATTTCTTTTTTAGTTCCTGGTAATGGTCCTATGGCATCTCTTGTTATTTTTTGGTTATTCTCCATTGTTTCGTAAGAAAGACGATAAGACAAATTACCATACAAAACGGCAGTATCAGAGAAATTAAATGTATGTTTTGTAACTAAATCACGTGTAGAAGAAAGTCTATATAACTTATAATGATGCATTATAGGCGTTTCTAATGAATATGGAAGTGATTCAATTGCTATAGTATTTATAATTCCAAACGGAGAGAAAAATATTGTACTAATATCGTTGTCAGAAAAATAAAAAAGCAAATCTCGCCAAAACAGTTGCGCCATAGCTGCACCATATTTATTTATATCGTATAAATCGCTTTGATTTTCTACATCAAAATAATTCAAATTAGCTTTTGTATTTAAAACCTTAAATATTGGAGTTTCACAACTTTGTGTAATAATAAGCGCAGCATACACATTCGCATCAGCAATATCCATTCCTTTCATTAAATGAAATTCAAAAAATTCCACAGCAACTTGACTGTATGCAAGTCTTTTTTGAATCTGCCTCCACGAAATTTCTTCATTTTTAAATAAACTTTTAGAGCTTAATGATAACAATCTACCTAAACTATTCATTCTTTCCTGCAAACTATCTCTATTTAATGTTGATGGAGGATTGGACATCGCTAGTAGTTTTTCTATCCTTTGATACTCTTCGTAATTATCTAATAATTCTTTGTCGTTGCTTGATTTTATAGCCTCTTTTATTTGCTTTGAAGTGCGGAGTTGTAATTGCTTGGCAAATAAGATATAATCGTAAATTTCGCCATTGGCAGAAGAGTTGTTTGAATAATAAACTGATGATAAAATATAATGCCAATTTATATTTTTGTCTATATATTCAGACATATTGTATCTGTCTTGTTCTGAAACAGAAAAATATGTATAGGTAAAATATTCCTTAAGTGTGTCTAAATATTCTTTTACACAAGATAGTACTTTTTTGTATTCTCTTGATTTAAAATACTTTGCAATAGGTTCTTCGTCTACAGAAGTTTCAAGATTTTCTATGGAATTACTTATTTCATACAATTGTTCTATCAACTCTGCAGGTACTTTTTTAGCTATATCGGGGTATTGTTTTATAAGTCTTTTCGCCTTATTGTAAGTTTTTATAGCCTTTTTTTCATCTAGAATACTATGATAAAAAACTCCTTCGTATATAACAAAACCTATATATACTTCATCTATTTTATTCTGCTGTTCATAATACTTAACAGCGTCTGGCATGAGTGGTAAGTATGCTAAAATATTGTCCGATGCATCTTCTGCAAAAACACCGGTACAAAACAATAAACTTAATATATAAAAAAGGAATCTTTTCATCTAAAAAGATATTGATTTTCATTTCCACTAAAATCTACTTGAGGAGTCTGAAGACGAGATACAAGACTATTAACCTCTTCTTTCAGTCTAGGGCGCAACTTTTTAATAGTAAGCCACTTAAGTTCATAGCGTAGCAAATACAAAGCATAACTAAGTGAACCATATCTAGTGCCGTCTTTTAATGTTACTTGTCTATTATTTTCATTATCGGCACAAGCAGAAATAGACACCCACTCAGTAGGGTGCTCTAAAGAATGTTTTAAAAGTTCTTCTTCTGTGAATTTTTCATTATAGAAGTCGTAATCCTCGTAAATTACTCCATCTATCTCTATATAAAACACTTCTGAAATGCCACGAACAATTTCTGTTGTTTCAATCCCTTTTAAATGACGTGTTGCTGTACCACTATGGCACGCATCAGTCACTACAACAATCTTTCCTTTTATTCCTACTTTGCTTCTTAAATTCTTAAGCAATTTATTTAACTGGTCGTCGATTAGGTGTTTTTCGCCATTATAATGATAAGTTGCTTCCTGCAAGGCATCGTAAGGCACCCAAGCCTCATCAAATTTATCAAATTCATCGCCATCAAGGTCTGTTATACGTTGTCCGTGACCAGAAAAGTGAATATAAACTACATCATCTTTATTTAGTTTTGTTTTTAGGTCTTTAAATGCAGATAAAATGGCATCGTATGTGGCTTGCGAATCGCATAGTGTGGTGATATTTTCCTTTGGGAAACCATTTACACCTAGCATTTCGCAAACTATAGAAATATCGTTGTTTCCATGAATGGTAGGCCAACCATAGTCAACATCTGGATAGTTACCAATGCCTATTACTAACGCATAATTAGTTGCTTGCAGTGTAAAAGCAAACATAAATACTATAAGAAAACCTAAAAATCCCTTCATTAATTACCCTTAATTTCGTTCAACAATCTTTCTGCCTCTGCCTTGTGAAGGGCATCCATACTTATAACCTCAGAAAGCAAATATCTAGTGAGATATAATCTATGTTGTTTAATTGAACATAATGCGCGCATATAAAGCATATCCTCTTTTGCCTGCCAAGATTGAATATCATCTTTTGTAACCTCACCCAACTTTGACAAACCTTCTTGAAGCAATTCGTCAGCTGCACCATAATCATCTTGATTCATTAATTCTGTAGCATGCAAAATATTATCAACTACACCTTTAGAACCTCTCAAACCATGATATGCAAGTTTAATTTCTGCAGTAACAGAAGAATATAAAACAGTATCATTGCCAATATTTTCTATCACTTTCATTTGTGGAAGAATAACAAATAATGCCACACACGCAGCCACTACTATAGGAGAAAGGGTACAAACTACCCATTTTTTCACATTTTTAAATCGCCCACTTGATTCGTATTTTTGCATCTTGCCACGCATAGCCTTCAGACGCACCTGCTTAATAATTTCTCTTTGTATATCTACCTCTTTTTGCAGTGCACTATCTTGTTTGAGTTTATTTTCAAACTCTTGGCGTTCACTATCAGACATAGTACCAGCTAAATAGCGATCAATTGTTTGTGTCAATATCAAATTTTCCATACAATCCTTTTTTTATTAATTCTTTAAGCTTAGTCATGCATTTGTTTTTGCTAGACTTAGCCACATCTTCCGACTTATATCCCATTAGTTTTGCAATGCTAAACATTGTATATTCATCGAAATAAAACATTCTTAAAACAGAAGAACAAGGCTCTGCCACTCTATCCACATATTCTCTAATTAATTCCTTATCCTCTTGGCTTAAAGTTGAATCTTCTTCTATTATATCTGGAATGTCATTTGGAGTTTCTTCATCTGCGGTTTCGCCAATAGAAATTAAATCTCGTAGTTTCACATATTTATGTGCTACAATCTTACCTATACCATAAAGATAAGCACCTACTGGCACATTGAGCATATCCTCTGTCAGTTTACCTGATATAATTTTTTCTCCAAGTTCTGCAAAAGATTCTTGATAAATATCTTCTAAGTATTCTTTGTCTATACAACTGTAGCGCGAAGATATATTTTTTATAAATTCATATTTGAGCCCCACATAATACTCCCCTATCACACGGTCTTTGTTTGTTCTAATGGCTTCAAACAATTTTGCATTATCTTCTATCTGATTGCGTTTCATTATTTTCTTTAATTATAACACAAATGTAATAAAAAACATCATCTTTTAAAAGTTTAGTTGTTTTAATTACAATAAAAAAAAAGCAGACCTCTTTACGAAGTCTGCATTTCTTATTTTATATTGGTCTCTGCTATTAAGCGTTAACTTTTGCCATGTGAGCGATAAGTTCAAGAACTTTGTTAGAGTAACCAATTTCGTTGTCGTAGCAAGATACAACTTTAACGAATGTATCAGTTAATTGGATACCTGCTTTAGCGGCGAAGATAGAAGTACGAGTATCACCTAAGAAGTCAGAAGATACAACTTCTTCGTTGGTGTAACCTAGTACGCCTTTAAGTTCGTTTTCAGACGCAGATTTCATAGCTTCGCAGATTTCAGCATAAGTAGCTGGTTTTGCTAAGTTAACTGTTAAGTCAACTACTGAAACGTCTAGAGTAGGAACGCGGAAAGCCATACCTGTTAATTTACCGTTAAGTTCAGGAATAACTTTACCTACAGCTTTAGCAGCACCTGTAGAAGAAGGGATGATGTTGCCAGCAGCAGCACGACCACCTCTCCAGTCTTTCAATGAAGGACCGTCAACAGTTTTTTGAGTAGCTGTTGTAGCGTGTACAGTTGTCATAAGACCATCTTTGATACCCCATTTGTCGTTTAATACTTTAGCGATTGGAGCTAGACAGTTTGTAGTACAAGATGCGTTAGAAACGAATTGTGTACCTTTAACATATTTGTCGAAGTTAACACCGCAAACGAACATTGGAGTGTCGTCTTTAGAAGGAGCTGACATAACTACGTATTTAGCACCTGCTTCGATGTGAGCTTGAGCTTTGTCTTTAGAAAGGAACAAACCTGTAGATTCAACTACGTATTCTGCACCTACTGCATCCCATTTAAGGTCAGCTGGGTTACGTTCTGCAGTTACGCGGATTTCGTTACCATTAACGATAAGTTTGCTGTTTTCAACGTCAGCTTCGATAGTGCCGTCGAATTGACCGTGCATAGTGTCATATTTTAGCATATAAGCTAAGTAATCCACTGGGCATAAGTCGTTAATACCTACGATTTGAATGTCGTTTCTTGTCATAGCTGCACGGAAAACGAAACGTCCGATACGGCCAAAACCATTAATACCTACTTTGATCATTGTTTTAAAAATTTATAAAGTTATACAAATTTGGTTGATTAAATTCTTCTTAAATTAAGCCACTGTTTCTACTGTAGTAGTGTCATTTTCACCTAGTCCGCAGTTACAAGGACTAGAGCAACTTGCTAATAATAAGCCTAACGCAATGGCGATATATAAAACTATCTTTTTCATAATTGAATTTTAGCGATACAAAGATAATAATTTTATTTAAAATTCCTAGTGCTTTAAGTAAAAATCAGCAGTCAAACGTTTAAATTCCTCTGAATAATAGTGTCTATTTTCTGTTTCTATAACCAATTGTGTTACATTTATGTTACAATCCTCATTTTTCTCAGATTTACAGAATGTTATAACACTTCTTTTTATCTCTTTTCCTACCTTTGGAATCACGTGCACAACGGCCTCTACCTGCAAATTTTCTGCTTTAGCTATGCTAATAAATTCCTTTTCGCTAGAATATGGAATAATTACAGAAAATTTCCCGTCTAACGACAATAATTTGCTAGCAGAATGTGCCAAATCTTGAAAACTTAGCTCATCTGTGTGACGAGCAGTATTTCTACTTTTTTCTGGCGCCTTAAGTGAGTTAATAAAATATGGAGGATTGCTTACAATAAGGTCAAATTTCTCGCTAGTATTTTCTGTAAAAGACTGAATACTAGTGTTATAAATTTTTATTTGCCAATCTGTAGCATCTGCATTTTCTTGTGCTTGAGCAGCAGCATCGAAATCTATCTCTACCCCTACTACCTTCGCCCCACCATTGCAACGCTGAGCCAACATTATAGCCACTAGCCCGGTACCTGTGCCAATGTCTAAGATTTTGGGTTGTGATTCTGAATTTTCTGCCACCGACAAATTCCTTTCACCTATTACCACTGGCGCAAGCACACCCAACAGCACACCATCTGTACCCACCTTCATTGCGCAGCGGTCTTGATGTATGGTAAATTTTTTAAATGAGAAAAAATCGTTTGGCATAAATTAAAAATTTCTTACAGAAATACGTTCCTTTTCTCCCTTGCCATCCAAAACCCACAAAGAATCAATAGGCTGCAAATATTGTGAAGCAAATGATTTTGTAGAATCCACAACCTCTTTTACACATGCCATATCTAGCAAAGAGTAGAAAATAGCATCTGAAGAGATTGATTTAGAACTATTATCATTTATATTAGATACTTTTTCTAAGTTTTTCACTGCATACTCATCAGAATACCACACCAACATTGGTACATGATACTCATATTTAGCCACATCATAAGAACCATGAAGAGACAGTTTACGCTCATCATCCCAAAGACTTTCTCCATGATCCGAAATATAAACTATTACTGCAGAACGATTTAAACTATCTACATAAGTAATAAGTTCGTTGAGAAAATAATCTAGATACAAAATGCAATTATCATAAGCATTAATAAGCTTATCTTTATTTTCCTCGCTTATACTTGCATAGCTAAAAGACTTGCCCATAACAGGAGTAAACACTTCAAACTCAACAGGATAACGTTGTTCATATCTAAAATGATTTCCTAGCATATGCAGAGTAAAATATTGCAATGTATCAGCCACATATTCAGACAATTTGTCCACCATATCACCATCATAATTTCCATCTACATCTAATGCTTTTGAATAAGAAAAAGCATAATCGCTATTATTCATTATACGTGTCTCCACAGAAAGTGGTTGTTGTTTCGTGATATAACCAGTAAGATACCCTGCTTCTTTAAACGCACCCGAAATAGATTTTTCTTTATATGCTACATCCACATTGTCCGCTGTAGCACGTGTAAGTATCATTGGAACAGAACGCGAAGTTAAATTTGCCTGAGCAAAAACACTATCATAACTTATCAAATTCTTTTGCTTAGACAGCAATGGAGTTGTATTTCTCTCATAACCGTTAATTCCTAAATGATCATAACGCACTGCCTCACCTATTACTAATATATAAAGTGCACTACTTTCATTAGTTTGTGGTTGAATACCAAACAAAAAAGACGAAACCTGCTCAGACAATTTTTGCTGATAATTATATTCAATCGCAATATCTGCTAGTTCTAAATAAAGATTATAAGGATAAATTTTATAAAGTTTCATATATGACAAATCAATGGCATCATATATGAGTTCTGTGGCAGATGCTGTTTTATCACGCATTCTTCCATAAATAGTAAACACAATTAAACCAGCAAAAACTGCCACAACAGCACTAATAAGTAATATTTTTCTTAATTTATCAGGAATTAATGGTTTATTCTCTACTCGAAACGCCAAAACAAAATAAACAATATACAAAATGCCTACCACTGTGCATAGCGGCCATAGAGAAACGAGCAGTTCACTGGCTTCTTGCATATCTGTGCGAAGAATATTTTGTAAAAAGGCAACAGAAGTAGATTGTTTATTCAAGTATAAGCTTGCAATATCTATTGGAAAAAATAGGAAATTGAAAATACCTTGTACAATGAAGTATGTTTTAGCTTTAAGAAATAACGCAGGAATTAAAAGTAAAATTAAAACCACCCATAAATACGCACATTTTTTTAGTATTGAATATTCCAAATCAACCGCCACGCACAATGAATAAAATATTGGAAGTAGCAATAATATGAAAAGAATTGATATGCGTATAATATTTGTGACTTTTCCGCTCATATAAATGAAAAATATATATAAAAAGAAAAGGGGCTTATTCAGCCCCTTTGAGCGAAAAACGGGATTCGAACCCGCGACCCTAACCTTGGCAAGGTTATGCTCTACCAACTGAGCTATTTTCGCATTATCGCTTTCGAGTTGTTGTTTCCCTCAATTGCGATGCAAAGATATGACGTTTTTTTGGACTGTGCAAATTTTTCTGAAGAAATTTTCAAAAAAAAAGTGCATTTTTTTGATTTTTCTTGCATTTTGGCTAGCAAAGTCGGTTTTTATAGTCTTCGTAACCAAATTTACGCCACATTTCAAATGTGCCGTCCATTTTTATAATTCCCACACTTGGATGAGAAACTCCATTAAAATATGTAGTTTTTACCATTGTGTAGTGAATCATATCTTCAAAAATGATTCTATCCCCTACTTTTAGTTCATTTTCAAACGACCAAGAACCATAATAATCGCCAGAAAGGCAACTATTACCACCCATACGATATGTTGGTTTACCTTCTACTTCGTCAGTAGCACCAATAATTGCTGGTTTATATGGCATCTCAAGGCAATCTGGCATGTGACAAGCAAAAGAAACATCTAGCATAGCAGTTTTTACACCTGCATTTTCTACAATATCTTGTACTGTAGATACAAGCACACCTGTACGCCATGCAAATGCACTACCTGGTTCAAGGATAATTTGCAAATTTGGGTGACGCATTTTAAAATCCTTTAAAATAGAAATTAAATGCTCCACATTATAACCCTCACGAGTCATTAGATGTCCGCCACCAAAGTTTAACCATTTCACTTGAGGTAAGAAATCACCAAATTTATCTTCTACTGCCTTCATTAGTCCCTCTAAGTCGTATGAAGTAGATTCACAAAGAGTGTGAACATGTAGACCTTCTAGTCCTTCTGGCAATTTATCGCCAAGTTGAGCACGTGTCACACCAAGACGAGAACCTGGCACGCAAGGATTGTAAAGGTCTGTTTCTACTACAGAAAACTCAGGATTGATGCGAAGCCCAGGAGAAAACGATTTTTTCTCAATTACTTCTGCTGTTACATACTTTTTATAATGTGAAACAGAATTGAAAGTAATATGACTACTATAAGAAGCAATTTCGTCAAATTCACTTTCAGCATACACTGGAGCGTATGTATGAGCCTTTGAACCCATTTCTTCAAACGCTAGTTGTGCCTCGCAAAGTGAACTTGCAGTAGAACATGGTATATACTCGCGTACTATTGGAAATGCTTTCCAAGTGGCAAATGCTTTAAAAGCAAGGATAATTTCTATCCCTGCTTTTTCTTTTACTGACTTTATTAGCTCCAAGTTGCGGCGAAGAAGTTTTTCTTCAAGTACATAACAAGGAGATGGAATGTTGTTGTAATTCATTATAATTCTAAATCACCATCAATAATTTCGTGCCATGGAAGACCGCTTGCTGCTACTTTTTCCATAAATGGATCTGGGTCGAATTCTTCCACGTTGAACACACCTGCACCAGACCATTTACCTGTTAGGAACATATAAGCACCAGTCATTGCAGGTACACCTGTGGTATAACTTACACCTTGCATACCAGTTTCTTCGTATGCAGCTTTGTGAGAACAGTTGTTGTAAACATAATATGTTCTTTCTTTACCGTCTTTGATACCACGGATACGGCAACCAATAGATGTCCAACCATCGTAGTTTTCACCTAAATCTTGTGGATTTGGAAGAACTGCTTTAAGGAATTGGATTGGAACTATTTTTTGTCCGTTATAATCAATCTCATCGATACGAGCCATACCAATATTTTGGATAACACGTAAGTGAGTTAAATATTCTTGACCAAATGTCATCCAGAAACGTGCACGTTTGATAGTTGGGAAGTTTTTAACAAGAGATTCTAGCTCTTCGTGATATAGAAGATAAGATTCTTTTGGACCAATTTCTGGATAATTGATTGGTTGGTGAATTTCTAGAGAACCTGTTTCTACCCATTTACCATCTTCGTAGAAACGACCTTTTTGGGTAATTTCACGAATATTGATTTCTGGGTTGAAGTTGGTAGCGAATGCGTGGTGGTGATCACCTGCATTGCAGTCTACGATGTCTAAATAGTGAATTTCATCAAAATAATGTTTAGCAGCGTATGCTGTATAAACACCTGTTTGACCTGGGTCGAAACCACAACCAAGAATAGCTGTTAGGCCTGCTTCTTTAAATTTATCTTGGTATGCCCATTGCCAAGAGTATTCAAATTTAGCTTCATCTAGTGGTTCGTAGTTTGCAGTATCTAGATAGTTACAACCTGCTTCAAGACACGCATCCATAATGGTTAGGTCTTGATATGGAAGAGCCACATTGATAACTAATTTTGGTTGAAACTCTTTGAATAGAGCTACTAATTCAAGAACATTATCAGCATCTACTTTTGCTGTTTTAATTTCCACACCATAACGTTTTTTTACATCTTCTGCCACAACATCGCACTTAGATTTTGTACGACTTGCTAACATAATTTCTGTAAAAACTTCTGTGTTTTGTGCCAATTTGTGCACAACTACGGTGCCTACACCGCCTGCTCCGATAACTAATACTTTAGACATATTATTCTGTTTGACGTTGTTGATAAACTTCTCTTGCTAACTCTTGCATATCCGTAGTGGTATCTTGTTCGTCCACTATTTCTACACCAATCATAGTTTCGATGACATCTTCCATTGTAACTACACCGCGAAGACCGCCGTATTCGTCTACAATAATGGAAATATGTTCACGCACGCTCAACATTTTTTCCCAAATGGTAAATACAGATTCATCTTCTGGGAAAGAAAGTATTGGACGTTTAATTTCTGACAATTTTATATCAAACTGGTCTTCTGACAATTCTTCTAGGATAATATCCTTAAGCACATAGCCTGTTACGTTGTCTTTGTCTTCCTTGAAAATAGGAATACGTGAAAAACGCCAGTCATTAGCATCGTAAAATTCTTTTAGACTCATGCTTTCATCTGCCATTTCAAGCACAATTTTTGGAGTCATTATCTCCTTGGCTTTCACATTTGATAGTTTTAGGCATGATTTGATAATTCTACTTTCAGACTCTTTAAAGACACCCTCATCTGTACCCATATCCACCATAGCAGATACTTCTTCACGAGAAACTGTTACTGCATTATCCTTTTCTTTTGAAGAAAACAATTTTGTAATAAGTTCTGAAAGGATAACAAAAGGATATGTAATGTAGATTAAAAACTTAATAACACCTGCTGATGGCAATGCCAATGAACGCCATGAGTTTGAGCCTATAGTTTTAGGAATAATCTCTGAGAAAATCAAAATAAGCAAGGTTAAAACCACAGATGCAATACCAAACCATTCGTCACCCCAAATGCGGGTAACCTCTGCACCTACACCTGCAGAACCAACAGTATGTGCTATAGTATTTAATGATAGAATAGCCCCTACAGGTCTATCAACATTATTTTTAAGTTCTTTAAGTAAAGAAGCTGATTTTCTTCCTTCTTGTTCTTTCGCCGTAATGAAAGACATTGGTGTAGAAAGTAAAACTGCTTCCAAAACGGAGCATAAGAAAGAAATTGCCAATGCTCCAAAAAGATATACAAAAATCATTATCATCTGACTCAACGAGTTCTATTCAATTTATATTTTGCAAAGATAATAAATTTTATAATTCATACATAATAAAAAAACAAGGTAACTAAAAATTTTTAGTTACCCTGTTATATGAATCCTCAAATGTTATTTAAAGGAGGAATTTTTATTCATCCCATTCAGAAGTTTTCTTTTTAGTTGGTATATTAAACGACAACATAATTTCGTGAGAAGTCCATGCTACGTCGCTAAGTTTACCAACGTTAAGGTCAAATGAGTAGCCTACACGAAGCCATTCCCATTCAAGACCTACGTTCACATATGGAGTTGCCAAGGTACGATAACCAATACCTGCCCAGAACATTTTTCCGAAGAAACCTGTTACGTTCACATCAACTACGTGTGATTGACCTGTATAGTAATAAGAAGCTGCAGGAGCCAACTTAACTTTATCTGTTACAGGAATGAAACCACGAGCATAGACGTGATAAGTAGGTGTAGAAGAAAGTGTTGTTATATCTTCTTGTTTAATAAAGAATCCTGGGATGTGGTTAATTGCCGCACCTGCCATAAAATATGGCATAGAGTATTCGATACCGAAACTAGCATCGAATGAAGCTTTACAAGTGTATTTGTCATAGAAGCCATCACCACGTTCACTATCATCTACAAGAATGTGTTTTTCTGGGTCGAATGTTTTAATTACTGCACCAACACCAACACCGAAAGAAAGAAGGTGTTTGTTTTCAAAGTTTAGGTGATAAGCATAAACACCTCTCACTTGAATTTGGTTATAAGCAACACCAGAACCGTCGTATGAGAAGGTAAGACCGACACCTGAGTTCGCTTTATCAAAGTAACCATGTACGTTTAATAAAGTAGAGAATGGTGCACCGTCTGCTCCTGCATATTGGAAGCGGTTAAGAGAGAATATATTCACATTTTCGTCGTTACCTGTACCAGCAGGGTTCACGCCAATACGAGAAAACAACTGTTCTGTCAGCACGAAGTCATTTTGTGCAAAAGCGATAGTAACACTGGCAACTAAAGCTGATAATAAAACGATAATCTTTTTCATAATCTGTTATTTTCTCTTGTTATTAAAGTTTTCTAGATAATCTTCGTACTCTTGTTTTTTAGCTTCGTTACGAGCATCAATTGCAGCATCTTCTTCTTTAGCAGCTTTTGCTTCTTCTGTAGATTCATCAAATTGCTCGATTTCGCCAGTTTGTTCATCTAAGATAATACGAACTTCTACACGACGGTTTTGTGCGTGTTCTTCTTCTGTTTGTGCATTAGGCACTTGAAGACGACGTTCACCATAACCAACAGCTTCTAACACAGCAGGATCGAAGCCTTCTCTATCAACAAGCATTTGCTTGATAGTTTCTGCACGACGTTGAGAAAGTTTGTCGTTGTATACATCAGAACCACGTGAGTCGGTGTAACCAGAGATTTCGAAGCGACAATCTGGGAAGTTACGCATTTCTGCGCCTAAACGAGATAAGTCTTGGAAGAATGCTTCATCAAGAATATCACGGTCGAAGTCAAATAGGAAGAACACCCAGTAGAAACGACGTTTCTTTTCTTCGTATGTTGGTTCTGGATCTGGTTCTGCAGGAATTTCGTGGAATAGATAAATATCTACATTACCATTACGATCTGAGATAAGCATTGGAACGCTATCTTTTACAAACATATTATAGTTTGCACCTGCTTCGTTGTATGGATTTGGCATTAATTCTAGTTTATTCCATGTAGAATCTGCTGCAGTTGAAGAATAAACTGCCATTGTACCACCTTTTGCACTAGAAACATACATCAAAGTATCTCCTAAAATTTGAACCCAGTCTTCGTCAGCACTAGAGTTAAGTGGTTCAACATTTACTGGTTCTTTCCATATTCTTTCTTCTTCATTTTCAACATCTACATAGTATATATCGCGTCCACCTTTAGAACCTTCCATAGTAGAGCTGAAGTAAATACGATCATCGCCATTTGCCATTGCAGGATTGTAGAAACCTTGTAGATATGGAAGACGATAGTTCCAACCTGCACTTTGTACAAAGTTTTCACCTGTACGAGATTTTTGTGTACCACGAATTCTCATACGTGTACCAGGTTGCCATACGCCATTTTTGTCTGCGGTACTTTCATAAAGATAATCGCTCTTATAGTCCTTGTTGTATTGGCTATAATATATACGATTACGTTTTTTGTCATATGCTACTAAACCATTAACTTTAATTTTAGAGAAATCTTCACAAACTTGTGGATTGTCTAGTTCTCCAAGTGTGTCTAGTTTTGTAACATAAACTGTTTCACCACGTAGGAAGATAAATGTACTATCTTTGTATGGAGATAGTGCAAATTCTTTTTCTTCCGTACTACTTACTGTAGGGTCGAAGGTGTAGCCTTCTGCATATTTTTCGCTTATTGCTGCCATAGCAGATATAGAGCATAAGGCTAGAAAGGCTGTTAGTAATTTTTTCATATCTGTAAATTTTTATATTATTTTATCTAATTAGCAATTAGGAATGAGGAATTTTCTACAGTCTCATTCCTAATTCGTTATTATTTAATACTTGAATACTTCAATTGTTCCTTTTTTAACGTTGCCGTCAGGAAGTTCTACTACATAATAGTAAACACCTGGAGCTGCTACTTTGCCAGAGCCTCCGTCTAAAGCACCTTCAACAGAACCATCCCAACCATTTTCACTTTCATAAATCTTTGTTCCAAAACGAGTAAAGATTTGTGTTTTGAAGTTTGGATTCATATCTGTCACGAATGTATCATTTCTACCATCTTTCACATATGGAGTGAAGACTGTTGGCCATTGTACTGCCACATTTGCTGTAGCTGTTGCGGTACCGCACTCACCTTCATAAACCAATTTATATTCAGAGTTTAAGTATGGTTTGTAAGTAGTAGCATCAGAATACACTTGTACATCATTTACATAGAAGTTATATTTAGCATCTGCTGGGGAAACTGTAAATTCAGGAGTTGCACCAATTACTACTTCTGCAGATGCAGGAGTAATTTCTAGTGATGGAACCTCCTCTTTTTGAGAAATTACTACAGGTTTAGCTTCTGAAGGAATATTTTCGCAATAATCATCACTTTGTACTGTCACATACACAGTATCTGGATTTACTGCATATGATTGATCTATAAGATGATATTTAAATGTTTCACCATATGCAAATATTCTAGAATATGTTGTATCTGAATACCATGTAAGTTTTACATTTGTTTGTTCTTCGGCAAAATCTGCTTTTGCAATCAATATTAATTCTGAACCAGGACATACCAAAGTGTCATTTGCAAGAATATTTGCAGCTGTTGCATTACCTTTGATTGTTACATATACTGAATCTTGTGCTTCGCAATAGTTGTTTGAAGCTGACTGAATTTCGTCTTGAGACGCAGTAATATAGTATTTTGTTTTACCAATTTCAGAAGGATCAAATTCAGTCACCTCAGCGCCAGTTTCATCTTTAAATATTAGATATTTATAAACATCAGCATTTCCTACCAATGAAGATAGAGCTATAACTTCACCTTCTTTTGCACATTCTTTATAATTATTTACTACTGGAGCAGCTGTAATAGATTTTACACGATATTTTACCACAATAGTATCACTTGGGCAAGAACCTGCTGGATTGCTATATAGTTTAACAGAATCTTCTTGTACTACATCTGCATAGAAGAATGCTTCTTCTGCTGGAATTATTTTATCATCCATTGTTAGCCATACTAAACCTGATTTATCGGTTGGTTGAACAACAAGTTCATTGAAGAAGAATTTATCTTGTGAAACCTCTGTTTTACACATATTATATGCATATATTTCACCATCACGGTTTAGGACTGGTGTTTCTGAGTGACCTTTCACATCGATAGAAACTTCACCTTGTGCTATTCTTTCACAAAGAGTACCATCTGCAAATGATTCTGTAATCTTAACAGTTACTTTTTGAGCACCTTGGCTTGGTAAATATGGATTACCTGTTGCTTGTAGATATAATTCACTTACATTTAGAACCATTACGTTAGTTCCTTGTTCTGGCACAAATGGAATACCTTGTAAAACAACATCATTATTTATAAGAATATCCAAAGATACAGAAGAAGAAATATTGTTTGAGGTTAATTTCAATTCTGGGAAAATCATATCCTCTGAGTAACAAATACTTGTTGGTTCACCTTCTAATAATACTAATTGACTTTCTAAACATGTTAAATCCACAGAAAGTGTATTAGAAGAGAATACTACCATAGGATCTGCTCCTGGGGTATATGTTCCATCTTGAACACCACTCATAACATCATCGTTGCATGTACCGCCGATTTTCTCACTTACAACAGCTTGAAGTTGCATTGGGGCAATATTTCTGCTACCATCATCTGCTATCTCTATTAGCATTGAGCCATTTACTGAATTTTTTGCCACATAATAATTGCCATTATCATCTAGCATTTCTGCGATAAAGTTGTATTTACCATTTTTATCAATACCAAATAGCATTAAACAAGGATCTGAGATAGAACCAAAGTTTACTTTTGGAACACGAACAGAGATTTCTTCATCTACGCTAGTAAATGTGTATGAATCTGCTTGAATATCTGAAAATTCCACAGAAATAGTAGGAGAACATAAGTCTAGGCTAATATCGTCAATAAGTAGGTCATTACCATCACCTGTTGAACCGTTGTTTTTAATTACAACTCTAAATTGACCTTCTGTATCTGTGATTTTCCAACTTGTTTCAAATCTTTTCCAGTTATCATCAAAATCTACTTGAGATTTAATGTTTGCAACATTTTCCCATGTTGTTGTACCTGTTTTCTTAAACTGAATTTTTAATTCTGCATTAATAGGTTTGAATGTTACATTTGGTTTTTCTTTCACTGCTGCAGAAGCCATATATGCAGAGAAAGTAAGTGTTGCACCTTCTGAGAAATCTTTTGTTTCATCTGAAGTTAAGATTCTAGAGAATGCCACCCCAGATTCTTCGTTTGTTGCACTGATATTACCAAAGTTAATTAGAAGCATACCACCAAATGGTGCAGTTGCAGAACCATTATTTTTAGTATGGTCTCTAAATCCACGATACCATCTTTCGTTTTTATCGTTTTTAATTCTTTGTTCTATACAAGAGATATCTGTTCCACATTCTTCTTGACCACCTGTGCCATAACCACAATATAATGGTTCGGTTACAATCGCATATTGACCATCATTAATTTTATAAGGAGCTTCTACATAGGTATAACCAGAAACCATAGCGTCATATTTCATACGGCTACCCGCTCCTAATAATGTTTTCAATTTAGAATCATCGTCAAAAGTGATTTTAAACAGATTTGAACCTTTTGTACCTTCACCACAAGTTTGGAATACATTTATAGTAACAGAGTCTTCCAAATATTCACTTGATGAAGATTTTTTGCGTTTAACTTTGAAATAGGTTGTTACCAATGGCACATCATTACCATTTAAGGTATATGTATCACCTGTTACACCTGCAATTTGAACAAAATTTGTTCCATCTGTAGATTTATACCACATAAAATCTCCAGTGGTTGTATTGTCTGATGTAACTTTTAAGGTTAAACTTGTAGGAGCATTTGCAGTATCATAATCTGTTGCAGAGGCAGTTAGGTCAAATGTTTGTGCTTTTGTTGCTACCGCCCAGTATTTTTTAGAAGAAGAATTTACGTAAAATCTAATAGGTTCTTGATAACCTGTTGACAAAGTAACTTGCAGATTATTATCGCCAGTTATCTTAGTTGTTGAGACACCTACATTTTTAGAAGCATCTTCAGATGAATTATTATATAGATTTTGAGATGCATCAGACCAGTTGTTTTGTGTAGTAAATTTGAATTGTCTACTTGCAAATAATCCGTCGTAATAGTATTCACCATTTGAGCCTGCAGTCATTGCCACGAAAATAGGATTTCCATTTGCATCATCCCAACCTTGTGCTGCATCACCAATTATGTATAACGAAGAAGTAGTTGTACCACCACCTACTGCAGTAATAGTTACTGTATTTGAAGAAGGATTATATTCAAATACACATTGGGTACCTGTGGTTGGAGAACCAACTAATGTTGGAGAATCAAACCATTGTGCGCCATTGTCATCTGCAGAGGTATGAACATTTACTCCACTACCACCATAGGCTGCAGTTACCTTATTATTTCCATCTAATTGTTTCCATTCCCAATTACCACCGCCCCATGGGTGTTTCATGTAATACGCCCCAAAAACTGTACTTGCACTTAGTAGCAAGCAAAACAGAGCAAAGAGTTTAACTAAATAATTAGTTGTAGAATTTTTCATAGTATTTGATGTTTAGTATTTTTAATATCTTATTTGATTATATTTATACACAATACTTACTATATGCATAATAATCTACAAATATAAATTTATTCTACCAAACTCACAAAAAAAATCCCCATTTCTGCTCTAGAAATGAGGATTTTATGTTTAAATGTTAAAATTTATAAGTTTTTTTTGCACAACGTTTGCAGAAATGTGCAACTGCACTAGTACAAAACCCACTTAAAATTAATCAACATTGACGATTTCTATTGTTCCTTTCTTCACTTCACCATTTGGAAGTTGAACTGAATAATAGTAAACACCTGGCACTGCGATATTTTCACTCTCGTTCATTGTACCGTTGATAGTACCGTCCCAACCGTCTGGACCTTCAAATATTTTAGTATAGAAACGGTTGAATACTATGATTGGCATACCTTTGGCAAAATCATCGTTTTTACCATTAGCATTGTGAGGTGTAAAGGCTGTTGGCCATAGAACTTCGATAGATACATCTTGAGATTTAGAATCACAACGGTTAGTTGCAGTTACCTCAAATTTTGTATCAATATATAGGTTTGTTGAATATTCTAGACCATCTACAGCAATTTCGTTACCATTTGCAAGCCATGTATATGTTTCTGCCTCGCCGCTATCTGCGTCTGGAACAATAGTTACTACTGTTTCATTGCCACCTATAAGCATACTGGTTTGAGATGCTGTTAGGGTGAAATCGACATTCTTAGCGAAGTCTACTGCAAATGAAACTTTTTCACTTTCACATCCATTTGCAGAAACACCTGTAACATAATAGTCTGTGTTAGCATCTGCAGAAGAAGCATCATATAAGTCTTCGATTTCTTCTCCAGATTCATCGTAGAATTTGTATGTAACGCCAGATGTATTAGGTAGTAAACTACTTAATGTTGTTTCTGTTAATGTATCAGAAGGACATAGATTATATACAGATTCAATGTTTAAAACAGGAGTGCTCACATTTTCTGTAACTGTTACTTTAGCCTTATCAACTTCGTTTAAACAACCATTTGGAGATTTTACAATCAATGTATATTCCATAGGAGATGTTGCCAATGGTGTTTTAGCTACAGTAGAAGATGTAGTAGAACCATCGCTCCATAGATAAGTAAACTCACCTTCTGGATAATCTTCTGCATATTGATCTGCATTTGTAATTGTTCCTTCCAATGTAATTTCATTATTTGCACATGTCAATTCTATTGTAGGAATTATATTGCCTGTAACAGGATCTGTAATGTAAGATTCGATAGAAACTTCTGGTTTCACTATGTTTTGTTCAATAGTTTCAGTAGCAACATCAGAAATACAACCATTTTCGCCTTTTACTTGCAAGGTATATGCACCTGGATTATTTATCAAAGTTGTGTTATTATCACTTCCACTACTCCAGATATATTCTACTATAGTTTCTTTATTATTTGTTAAATCGGCTTCCAACTTAATATTTTGTTGATAACAGTCCAATCTTTCTGGTATAGTACCGTCTGCAGTCTCTGATATTTTAATATCAACTACTGGTTTCACAAAGTCTTCTGTCACTTTAACAGTCTTAGCTTCTACTGATTGACAATTTGCGTTTTCTGAATATCCGTAAACAGTATATTCTGTAACTAGACTTGACACTTCAGGGTCTGTTTGTTGGAGTGCCAATGTAGATCCAGATTTTGTTTGTGTTGCACCTGTTTGGTCTAAATAAGACCATTCGTATTTATATGCTCCAGAAGCAGTAATTGTTGCAGTTGAAGTTGTACAATTTAGTGTCACATCTGTTGCAGATAATGTTAATTCTGGCAATTCTTCTACTGTTAAAGTTACGCTATTATTTGAAATAGTTTCTGCAGAACAATTTGCATCAGACAAATCTGTAATCACATATTCTTTTGCATCAGAAATAGTCATTGACCATTCGTTTGCATCACTTGTTTTTTCTTCTCCATTTATTTTGAATGTGAATGGAGATGTTCCAGTAAATGTTGCTTTTAGATTTGTTGATTCTCCTTCACAAATAATATCATCAGAATCTTCTATTTCGAATGATACCAATTCTGGACGAGGATTTACTGTTACTGTAACAAATTCTGTTCCATTCAAGTAAGCAGAACAATTATTAATATCTGTTACTGAGACCAATTTGTATGTAGTAGTACTTGACAAAGACTCAGCAATATTTAATGTAGTTTCACTAGTCTTTTGGGTTATATCTGCTGTTCCATTATTATAAACTACAGTAAATTCTGGGATTCCTTCCAATGTTATATTAACATTAGATGTTTCTCCACTACATAGAGGTGATAAACCAGAAATAGAAGCTTTTACTGGTTTATAAATTTCTATTGTAATAGGAGTTGGAGTGGTGCTTTCGCATTTTCCTGTTTCGGTATTTGTTATATAATATGTGTGAGATGCGAATTCCAAAGATGTATCAAATGCAGGCTCTGATGTTAATGCTGTATATGTGCCATCAGCATTTTTATCAAAATATTTCAATCCATCTTGATTTGAGATAACAAAGTCTGACAAGAACATTGTACTAGAAGACTCTGTTGGACACATTATATAATTATCTGATATCTCTACATTATCAGAAATCTCTTTAACTACTAATTCTTCTGTATCTTTTGCAGGGCTTTCTGCATATGAAGCATATGAAACTCCATTTGATCCTGACACATAAATTTTCAACTCTTCAGATGCCTGTGCAGAGAATTTAATAGTAAGTGTTGCTGTTGCTTTTGATGTAAATGTTGGTATTGTCCATACACCTACAGAGTAATTTGATACTATATCTCCAGATGTAGAAGATGTTACAGATGCTTGAGCGTTAGGTCCTTGTAGAGATAAAACTACATTACTTAAATCTGAACCACCATTGTTGGTAATAGTAGCTGTTAATGTTATTTCATCTTCAAAACATGGATTTGAATTATCTAGATCGAATGTCAAAGTAAAATCTGCACAATCTTTTACACTTAATGTGGTATAATCTACTTTGGTTGTTCCACATTCGTTTGTTGCTGTATATGTAATTGTTTTACCATCGTGAACATCTGTTGACAATGCATCGATTGGTGATGTTATAGAAGATGTTTCCAACAACCAACCTTGTGATGAAATAGTTGAATTATTTTCTTTTGTTGTTACAGTTGGTAAATCCAATTCTGTTCCTGCACACAATTCTCCAAGATCAACTTCTGTTAAATTAATAGTTGGTTTATCCTTCACTTTAAATGTAACTTCGTTTGATTTGGTTTCGCCACCACAAGAACTATTTGCTTTGTATTGAAGAGTATAAGCTTCATCTTTGTAAACCAAGTCTGCACCATTATATTCTTCACCATCTAAATACCACTTACCACCAGAAACTGTTGATCCATTATAGTTTATTGTTGGAGCTTGTAGTTGTAGACGGTCTTGTATACAAAGATCTGCTGGAGCTGTGATAGTAATATTTGCTTGAGCTTTAACAGTTATTGCAAAACTATTGGTAGATTCAATTATTCCACCACAAGAACTTGTTGCTTTGTATTTTAATATAGCTCCATTTTTTTCATAAGGCACAGGTGAACCTTCTGTATAAATAGCATCATCCAAATACCAATTACCATTGGTAACAGTAGAACCATTAGTAACAATTGTAACCTTATTTGTTAAATCCAAAGGATCACCAGCACAAATAGGCTCTGGAGCCGAGATTGAGATTTCTGCTTTATCATTAACTACAACTTTTGCATTGCCTGTAAGTGTTGCCTTACAAGAATTTCCATCAATTACTTCTTTTAGAGAATAGGTTGTTGTTTCAGTTGGATAAACTGGTACACTGATTTCACTATCAGAAATTTTATTTAATGTCTTATCTGTTTCTGTACCATCTACATTTGCTGCATATGTAACAGTATATCTAGGAGTACCAGACAATTTAATTGTTAAATAAGCAGATTTCCCATTACAGATTGTCGCATCACCAGTAAGTTTGGCGGTTGGTTGAGGATAAACTAAAATATCAAGTTTTGTTCTTTCACTTTCGCATTCTCCAGTCTTTGTATTTGTAACCCAATATGATGTAGTTCCTACTGCGTTTTTATCAGCTTGAGTTTTGCTTGATAATCCATCTTCTGTTGTATAGAATACTAGACTAGATTTATCCGAAGTAACTTGTTCTGCAAGATTCAACATACCTACTTCTGGACAAGCCGCATAGTTTGTAACAGAAGGCTTAGCAGTAATTCCTTTAACTGTAATGTTCTCGGTGTCTTTGGCTTGAGTTGTAGTTTCTGTGTATGTAGTAGAACCAGATTTGCTGATATAAGCAACTGATACCACATCTTTTACAACTGTTGTGCCTTTTAATATAATAGTTAACGTAACGCTATCACCTTTTCTTAAGCTTGCAATTGTCCAAGTACCTGCTACGTGATTATAAGTAGTTGAAGAAGACGATACGAAGTATTGATTTGCAATATTTGAAATATTTACTGTTACATTTGTAGCATCAATATCAGAGTTGTTTGATAGAGTTAATTTTAACTCAATTTGATCTTCTTTACAAACTACATTATTATCAGAAGTATATACAAGTTCAAATGAAGAACAGTCATTTACTGTAACTTTAGACACTGCACTTGTTATACTAGAACATACTTCTGGATTTTGAGAAACAACTACTTTGTATTGTTTTTTGTCTCCCATTGCAAAATTGCCTGTGGTATAAGTGTTAGAGTTTGTTCCTACTTTGTTAAATGAAGCACCATTGTCTGTAGATTGGAACCATTGATATTTAATATCATCCCCTTCTGCACCAATGGTGTATGTAATTTTCTTATCGGCACAAACACTTTCGTCATTTAAGTTTGATGTAATACTTAAACGTTTAACATCAATTACAACATCATCTACCAAACCAGATGTAGACTTGCTAACACAACCATTAACATCTTCTACTTGAGTAAATTTGTAAGTAGTTTTTGTTGTTGGTTGTAGTGTATAAGTACCTGTTGCAGAAAGATTCGAAGGAGTAATAGTTTCAGTTACTCCACCATCTTCTGTTCTTTGTACAGACAAGATATATGGAGCTTTACCTCCCTCAAATTTGTATGTTAATGTAGCTTTAGAATTATTTTCTGTGCCACAAATTGAATTTTTATCTGTTGTTGCTAATGTTAATTTTGGTAGTTCAAGTACTGTTACTGAAATTTCTGTTGCTGCACTTGTACAACCATTAATTGTTTGAGTAGCATAATATTTTTTGCCTGTTACTACTTCTGAAGCAGAGAATGTAGTAACTTGGTTGGTCAATGCTGCATCTGAATAGAATTTTAGGTTTGTACCAGAGAATAAAGTACTTAACTGAACATTACCACTTGTAGCACATTCTTTGTATTCTGCTCTTGTTAAGTTTGGAAGTGCAGTTGTTTTAACAGTCAACATAGCAGAATTACTTTCTTGTTGCTCACATTTACCTCCATCTTTGCTTACAACTACACGATAATATTTGTTATTATCATTAGTTGTAGTAGCAGAAATGGTGTATGTAGAAGCTGTTGCACCAGAAATATTATTCCAATTGCTATTATCTGAACTTACTTGCCATTGATATTTATCTACACCAGATGCAACTACAGAGAATGTTGCTCCTGCACCCACACAAACAGAAGTTGATGCAGGGTGAGTTGTAATTTTGATTTCTTCTACATTTACAGTAACAGTATTATTGCTAGTAGGTGTTGAGTAACAACCTTTAGCATCCATTACTTTAGTTAATGTATATGTAGTTGTAGAAGTAGGATTTATAGCAAACAAATATGGAGAAGTGGTTGCTGTATAATTTGTTCCACCAATAGTTAAAGTATAATTTGGAGAACCATTTGAGATTATAACATTTGTTCCTGTTGTTATACTTCCTTTACAGATATTTTCACTTGCAACTGCAAATTTTGCAGTTGGAATAGAATTTACTGTAATGTCACTTGATGCTTTAACAAGGGCAGACGCAGAATCCCATGTTAGGTCAAATGTTTTTGCAATATAAGATTTAATAGATTTAATTTGAGAAGCAGTAATTGCAGCTGTAGATTTTAAATCTAATGTTAAAGTTTTAGAAGCATTTGCAGCTAAGTCAAACTCTGCAAAACCAGTAAATACCGTGGTTGTTCCTGCATTGTAAGCAGTTACACCTTCTGGAATCTCAACTGCCACTTTCACTCCAGTCACTGCCACATTAAGTGGGTTTGTTACTTTAAGTGTAAGAGTATTTTTATCTACCCCATCAGCACAGATACTTCCATCTGACAAGTTAGAAATTAATCCTAAGTTTGTAACATTAGCTGTTACGGTATTGGTAATAGCATACATACCGCAAGCAGAAGGGTTACCTTGACTTGCAATATTTATTGCCTCTTCTGCTGTATTTGCAATAATTACACGATACAAAGTAGGATTTGCTTCTGGAATTACTTCTAATTCTGTTTTGTTTACTTCTGGCTGGCCAATAGGCATCCAACCTGCTTTATTAGATTGATATTGCCATAAGTAATATGGATTTTCCATTACACCACTAATGATAGAAGCAGTAAGAGTTTCCTTTTGTCCAGGAATAATAGTAAATTTTTCTGTACCATTTGAGCAAACTAAATTTGCTTGTGGAGTACAAACACTAAATGTAACGTCGTCAAGTAGTAAGTCATTACCACAACCTTCTGCTGCTAAGTTTAATAATTTCAAAGTAACCTTACTTGCAGACTTTGAATTAAACATTACCGCAATTTTTTCCCATTTACCTTCTTCAAGTGGAATATAATCTGTTGTATAACGAGATAATTCTTCGTTTGATGTAGCGTCGTAAAGAATGAATCTTACTTTTGCTTTTACATCACAACCTCTACCACTAGCTGTAGCAGATGCTATATATGCAGAGAAGTTTATAAATGTATTTTGGCATACATCTACAGTAGATTCATATAAGATATCTGTCTGACTTTTACCATCTCTACAGTTGTAGAACAACATACCACCATTAGTATCACCCTCGGTATGATCTTGTATATTTTGATACCATTGACTATCATTACATTCACAGGCATGAGTATCACCTTGAGCCTGTTCTCCACAACCTGCATAAAAAGGATTTGCTAGTACTGCATAGTAACCTGCGTCCTTAATTGCTGTACATGAAGTGGTCATTGCTGTGTATGAAGAAGTAGGAACTTTTGCTGTGAAGCCAGTACCAGATTTTGAATATGAAGTTCTATCCTTAATATCAGAGAATGTTCCAAAGTCTTCTGTAAAGATTATTCTAGTGTTTGATGCGTCACACTGAAGAGCCTCTAGATAGCTATCTTGTCCGTCATCTTCACCTGTATCTCCAGAAGACTCCAACACCATATAGATTTCATTTGATGCTTGTTTGTAGTAGAAACTATAGGTACCAGTAACTGAAATTATGATGTTATTATCATCTCCACCAGTTCCTCTAGTGCAAAAATCGGCTTTATCACCACTTTTAACTTGGTCATAACCTGCCCAAACATTAGCTGCATAGTTAATTTTTAATTGGGTATCTGCTGTTAATTGAACATTTTTAAGTTCAAATTGGTCACCATTTTTTGTCATTTGTTTACCTGTACCCCAAGTATCAAATGAACCTTTAAGGTAAGCATCCAATGCAGCTGTTATTTCAGTTGCAGTAACTGTAATAACACTACCGTTAAACGAAATGGTAACATCAGCATTTTTAGTTAGTTTAACTGAAATATTATCTCCATTGTTGCAACTGTTCTTTGTCACAACACCTGATACATTCACTGTTGTACCACAAGCCCATTGTTTATTCCAATTGGCTTGTTCTGAGATTTTAAATTGATAATCTCCTGCAGTTTGTGCATAATAGGTATATTGATTGTTACCCATCTCTCTATGGTTCCAATCACCACCCCAACCTGCAATGTAATACGCACTTACCTGCATTGGCATTATAAAACCAAGCAGAGCGAACCACAATATTAGAATTGATTTCTTAAATGATTTTTTCATAAGTATTTAATTTATTTTGTTTTATTTTCTTTCTATAAATGCAAACGTTTATGCTCAATTTGCAAATTTAAACTTTATTTACAAAAATCTGCATAAAAAAATCTCCATTTCTGCTTAGAAACGGAGATTTTTATTTTAAATGTTAAAATACTGCACATTTCACAATCTTCTGTGCAATAGTATTTTCTTTACATTTTGCTCTTTAACATAATGCGAGTAAATGCTTGTTTTGTTGTAAGAGGAAATTCTGCTTGTGTAATCCAACCAAAATAACCAGGGTCTTTTTTAAGGACCACTTCTGCAAGTTGGCCTTTGTATTTTCCGAAGTTGATTACTTCCTCACCTTTTTCGTTATACACCAAGTGACCTGCAAAGTCTACATTCTTGTTGTGTGAAGTATATTCAGATAAATATGTCATATCATTTTCTAGGTCTGGATATTTATCTAGCTGACCTTTAAGAACCTCATAAGTAGCACGAGTATCAGCCATAGCATTATGAGCATTATCCAAATCTTTTCCGCAATATAGTTTATACGCCGCTGTAAGAGTGCGTTGTTCTTTTTTATGGAAAATAGTTTGAACATCTATCTTTTTGCAACGTGAAAGGTCGATATCTGCACCTACTCTAAGAAATTCTTCTGCAAGAAGTGGAATGTCAAATCTATTTGAATTGAAACCAGCAATATCAGAACCTTTGAAATCTTTTACAAGCACACTTGCAAGTTCTTTAAAAGTAGGTTTGTCTGCCACATCTGCATCAGAAATACCATGAATAGCAGTTACTTCTGCAGGAATAGGCATCTCTGGATTTACTAAATAGTTTTTTTCTTCTTCTGTGCCGTTAGGATTTACTTTGATATATGCAATTTGCACAATTCTATCTTTGCAAACATCCAACCCTGTAGTCTCAAGATCGAAGAATATAATCGGATTCTTTAAATTTAAATTCATATTAAATTATCTAGACGTTTAGTTGATTCTCCCTAAAGAATTAGTTTTAAAGGAGGGAGTTCAATGCTCCCTAAATAATTCTTTTAGGATCATCATAAAATAGTTATTTACAGTGTCATTGGGGTTAACAACATTGTCAACTCTGACCCCTCTGATTGTGTAACTGGTAACACTAAAATAGGTCTTGTAGCATCAAGCATTTTGATTTCTATTTCGCTAACTGAATTCATAGCACCTAGAATGGAAAGCATTAGGTTTGCATTTATACCAAATTCTAAACCATCACTGCCATTAAGTGTACATTCTACATTTTCTTCGCCAGAAGCAGAATAGTCTAGGTCTTGAGTTAGTAGGTGAATGTTATTTCCAGAAACAGAAACACGCACTAGGTGGCTTGCTGTAGCACAAGCAGCTACACGGTCTAGAGCAACTCTTAATACGTCTGTATTAACAAAGATAGACACTGGCATATCTCTAGGAATTACACTCTTGTAATTTGGATAATTACCTTCAACCAAACGACTGATTAATAGATAGTTTTCTGCTTGAACATAAATGGTATTTGAATCGAAACTAATATTTAATTCACCATTACATTTTGATAGCATATACTTAAGAGCACCCGCTGTACGAGATGGAATGATAAGTCTGCTATTTTCGTTTGCAGAAACTGAAGTATATTTCATCATAGAAAGTTTGTGAGCATCTGTTGCTACAAAATAAATACCATCATCGGTCACATCCATACAAACACTCATCATAATAGGACGTAATTCGTCTGTACCAGCAGCAAACACTGTTCTAGCAATACCTTCTAGCATCATAGAACTTTCTACTTTTACTTCTCTTTTGTTTTCGCCAAGTTCTCTAGGATTTGGGAATTCTGAAGCAGAATTGCCTATATAATTGTACTTACCAGCAGAAGATTTAATTTCTAGTGAATAACTGCGTTCATCAATTGTAAATAATAATGATTGGTTTCCAAATTTTGATAAGAAACTAAGTTGGTTTCCTAAAATTAAGAAACTTCCTTCACCTTCTGGCTCATCTACATTCATTGTAGCTTTTAATGTTACATCACCATCTGAACCTGTAAGGGTTAACACATTTCCTACAAGGTCAAATTTTATAAAACTAAATACTGGTGTGATAGGTTTTGACGACATCACATGAAGGACTTGTTGAAGTCTTTCTGAAAATTCTGCTGAAGATACTGTAAATTTCATATATTGATTTTTTGTTATTGTTTGGATTAATGACATCTGGGCCCTTCGACAAGCTCAGGGACCGATGTATTTAGTTATGCAAAAATATCATTTTTATATATAAATTCCTATTTAGTATTTTGATTTTTACGAACAAATTGGAATCCTACCGAGAAAATTATTAACAATAAAACTGGAACGGTGATACAGAACCATTTCCAAAACCCGCCATTTCTAGCAATTTTTTCTTTATCTAATATGCGAAGGCTTATTTTTTTATTTCTTAATTGCATCCAATCGCCATCGTCTGCTAAGTAATTTACTGCGTTTAGCATAAAATCATTATTACCAAACTGCATTTTCATATACTTATCGTAGCCTAGAGGAAGCGGTTCATAGCCAGAGGCAAAACCTTGAAGCGAATTTAGTGCAATTGAACCATCTGCCACCACTAACATTTTGGTATTTTCGCTTTGCTTAATAGGCTTTTTACCTCCTGTAATGATGTTTTCTGGAGCAAGTCTATTGGCATAAACCGATTTAAATTTACCCTCAAGTAGCACAGCCACAGGCATATAAGAGTATGCAAAATATGGTGACTCTGGAGAGAGATTTACTATATCTGCTCTGAGTGACATTGGTGCTTTTTCAAGCGCTGTTTTAGACGAAGTACAAAGCAATACTGTACCCGATACGGAGTCATTTTCGCCCACTTTTTCTATATAAGAAGCAAACTCAGCTTTTACAGGAGCAATATTTCTAGTAATTGCATGCTCTGGCATTGGCATAAGCAGCGGAGAATAATACCATGGCATAGGTACAAAATTTGGCACCTGACCCTCCATTGAGGTATTAATTGGCATAGTAGCACACTGAATATCAAGTAGCATCATAGGTTGAATGCGCACACCATATGTAAAGAGTTGGTCTGTCAGCCCTAAATCATTAGGCTTGCCTACTTCACCATTTGTTGCCACCCCATCCACTAGCCAAATAACACGTCCGCCACGCATAATATATTGGTCTAGAATATATTTGTCAGACTCAGAAAACTCAGTTTGAGGTTCTGCAATTATTACTACTTTATAATCGTTTAAGATATTTGGATCATCGCCCAACACACCTCTATCCACTTGATAATAACGAGAAAGACTCTCTGTTAGACTATAGACGAAGTGTTCCTCTGCCTCGCCATGACCTTCAAGAAATGCCACTTTAACTACTTCTTTTTGTGTAAAAATTCTAAGAGCATCTGTAAAGGCATATTCAAGATTTTCAATTGATGAATTTAGGTTTTCATCGCCTGAGCGGCCTGCTATATTCTGAAGTAGTGGCACATTTATAGTATCACCAGCACAAGAAAATACAGCCCAAGGGAAAATCACTTTTTGTAGTGTATTTCCGCTATTATCATAATCATGCACCATGGTAGGAGAAAGTCCTTTTCTCTGCATTTTTGACATGATTTGATTTCTTTCTTTTTCAGAAGTAGCATCACTAAGGAGGTCGGTAAATTCCACTTTAATTCCTACTTCTGCATATCTATTCATCTCGTCTAGGATATACTGAACAGACTTTTTCAATCTTAAAAAGCCAACATTCATATCACCATCTAAATACACATCCACCTTAACACCCTTTTCTTGGTTTTTAAGCAGATTTTTTGTACTCTCTGATATGCTATGACGTTTTTCTGCTGTTAAATCTAGACGTAAAACTATACTTGATGCAAAAATATTTGTCAACACTAGTCCAAAGGCTACCGCCAATAATTTTATTGGGAATCTTTTTCTAAAAGTTATTAGAAGGAAGAATTGACTAATAGTTATAAAATACCAAATATCAGAGAAATCTATCACTCCACGGCTCATAGAGTCATAATGACTAGCTATACCCATAGAAGAAATAAAATCTTTTACATTTACATTATTTGGAAGAAATGACAACATTTCAAATCCATAGTAAAAGATAAAACAAAGAAATGCCGAACCAACAAATGATATGATAGAATTATCCGAAAGTGATGAGAAAAATACACCTATTGCAGTGTAAAGGCAGGCTAAAAATATTAAGCCGATAAACGAACCAAAAAATCCACCTAAGTCGATATTTGCAAACGGAGTTCCTAGATAACAGACTGCTAATAAATAGAATAATGTAAATAATAAACTTATTAATACTATTATAAGCGAAGCCAGATATTTGGCAACAACAATGCTATATGGATGAATTGGTCGTGTTCTTAAAATTTCCACAGTACCCTGCCTATATTCGTCGGAGAATGTTCTCATAGTAATGGCAGGCACAAGGAATAAAAACAGCCATGGCGCTAGTGCAAACAAACCGTCTAGGTTGGCATAACCACCCCATAACACATTATTTTCTCCTGGTATAAGCCACAAAAACGATGCAGTAAGAATTAAATATACTGCTATTACTATTGGTCCGGTAAGAGTGGAAAAAAATGAACGTAATTCTTTTTCTAAAACAGCAAACATCTGCGTTCTTTTTAATTGTTTATCTAAGCTCTTGCATTATTATTGCAAACGAAAGGCAAATATAGTAAAAATAATTAGGTTTGGAAAATTTTCATTATATTTGTGGGGCATTAGAAATTTATGAAAAAATACCTATTATATATACTACTTTTATTTTGCACGGCCCTACAAGCTGCAGATTTTGCGGCTTATAAAATCAAAGGGCAATTTATTGGTGGTTGGATTTATCCACACGATGCTAGCATTATAAAACCTATTACAAAAGGTCCTGTATTGGGAGGAGAAATAGCATTTGAACTTGGCTCAGACGGCAGCAAACAATGGCAAAAAGATTTTAATATGCCAGATGTGGGCTTTGCCTTGCAAGTATTAGACCTAGGCAACCCAGAAATAACTGGTCAGATGATTTCACTTTACCCATACATTAATATACCAATGGTTAATAGTGAAAAAATACGTTTCAATGCCAAAATGGGTATGGGTGCTGCGTTTGCTACCAAGCCTTGCGACCTAGAAGCCGCCATTGCCGACCCTCGTGCCATAAAACAAAAAGCAGGCGAATACAATTTTGCAATTGGTGGAGTATTTAACTTTGCTATTGCCGCAGGCTTAAATATAGAAGTACCTGTGCATAAAAACATTAGCCTCACAGCCGATGTAATGTTCAATCACATTTCAAGTGCCAGCACCAGCCAACCAAACGCAGGACTTAATATGTTTAATGGGTACGTAGGCCTAAAATATTTATTTAATGAGGAATTAGAAATTAGGAATGAGGAATTAACTAACAATACAAACTATAACATCCCAAATAAACAAGAAACAAATAATCAAACACAAATTAAAACAGACAAAGAAAATCCTATTCCTAATTCCAAATTCCTAATTCCTAATTTAGAGAAGCGTTGGTCTGGCGAGGTAATTTTGAGCGGAGGCTTAAAAAAACTATATTATAAGGACACAAAATATTTTGGCACAGCGAGTTTGAATCTTGAGGGGTATTATCACACATGCCGTCAACATAGAATAGGTGTTGGTTTGGACCTATTTTACGATGGTGCTTACGCACAAACGGTAGCCCAAAATGAGGCTGGCAAATATTATTGGACCGACGAAAACACTTATTTTGGACGTACATTTACTCCAAATAACAATTTTGAAAACAAACTAAGACTTGGCCTTAACATTGCCAACGAGCTTACAATAGGCAAAGTGGGAATTTTCGCCCATTTTGGTATTTATCTTTACGACCCAGTGAAAAATATGGAACCTGGAGGCGAAATTTTGGAAGCACTTAACAAAGGCGAAACACCCAAAAAGAAAGGACTTATTTATCCTTACGATATAAACAAAGAAGATGGTTGGAACTACTTCCGCATTGGGGTAAAATACCACTTCACACCAAATTTCTTGGTAAACCTAAGTTTCAAAACACATTTACAAAAAGTTGAATTCTTTGAATTAGGACTAGGATATTCTTTTTAACTCCTAACTCCTAATTATTCCCTAACGGTCATCAACACGTCCTAACTCCTAACTAATGAAGAAGATAATTATCATAATAAGCATTGCCGTTTTAGCTGTAGTTGCTACAGTTTGGGGCATAGTGTCGCTAAAATCTAATACCATTTCAAAAGAGAGTGACATATACTGTTCATTCCCAGAAGTGCCAGTTAGTATTATCAAAATAAACAACCCAGAGGGGCTATCACAAGCTTTACTATACAACAATAATTATTGGCAAGACCTTAGTCTTTTAGACGAATTTAAGACCCTAAACTCTATTTTTGTCATTGTCGATTCACTTAAAGAGACCAATGCCGATATAGCCAATGTGCTAAAAAGTAGAAAGATAATCTTAAGTTCATACCCAAATGGCAAGCACCTATGGAGCGCACAAGTATCTAACAATGAGCAACTTGCCATTACTTCCCTACTTTCAAAAAACATTCCAGACAAGTTGTATTTTGCTTATTCTGGCGATATTCTTCTTATTTCCAGCGATAAACCTCTTTTAGAAAAATCTATTGTCCAACTTTCATCAGAAGTGTCGTTGATGGACTCAGAAGCAGGTTTTAAAAACATTAAAAATTCTGCTGGCGACGGTGCTTTAGTAAACTGGTTTGTAAATATTAAAGCATTCCAAAATACTCTAAATGAGTCTTTTAGAGAAGAATTCTGCCTAGATGACGTTACCCATTATGCACGTTGGTGTGGTTTCGACCTAGAGGTATTGGAAGACAAACTTGTGGTAAACGGTTTCGCAGAAACTAGCGAAGAAGAAAACTTCCTAAATATTTTTGCAGGACAAGAATACACTCTAAACACGCTTACTAGCCGAATGCCATACAATACCTATTTCTTTAAGCATTATGCGCTTTCAGACATAGATGAATACACCCAGCAACTAGATAGTTTCTACAGCAAACACGAAATAGATTATAATAGGTATGGAAATTTGGTTTCGCTAGAAACTAATACTGGTGAAAATCCTTCGCTATTTTTCAAACAATTTTTCGACGGAGAAATAGCATACGGACGCACTCCTATGAATGATTTTGTGCTGGTAAAACTGTTCTCTGAAAATGAAGCTGCAGAGAAGCTAAACTATATGGTAAATGACAAAGATAGCGAAGCTAAACTAATCAAAAAGAACGGTTTAGACATTTTTCATTTCAATCAAAATGGTTTTGCAGCATCTGTTTTTGGCAAGCAATTCTTGCTAAAAGACGAATATATGACCATTGTAGGCAACAAACTTATTATTGCTCCAAGCATCAACTTTTTAACCTATATTGCTTCGCGCAATGCCAATACTCAAACTCTGCAATGCGCACCAAACTTTAGGGATGCAAACAGAACACTTCTGAGCATTGCAAACCTATCTTTTTATGTAAATATTCCTTACGTAATACGTAACGCAAAAGAATTTTTCTCAGAAGATTTCACCTCAGCCATCAAGAAAAACGAAAATCTGTGGAAAAACTTCTCTACCTTCTGCCTACAAGCAGAAAATTCTCCAAACGGCAACACTTTTCAACACTTTTTCTTGCAATATGATAGGGTGCATGAATTAATTAGGAATGAGGAATTAGGAATTTCTGTGCAAACGAGTGGAGAACCAAGCTCGCTTGAGTTATCCCGAGTGCAGCCAGAAATCACGAGCGAAGTGAGTAATTATAGGAGTGAGGAGTTGATTGCTGAGAATCAAAATAAAGGAGAAATAACTCTTAACTTAATTAACACTCCTAATTGGAGCGTAGCGCTCGACTCTCCTGCCATTATCAATCCGCAGATAGTGAAAAACCACTATAATGGTGAGGATGAGATATTTATACAAGACGAAAACAACCAAATTTATATTATTTCAAACAGCGGAAAGATACTTTGGAAGAAACCACTCGACGGCACTATTATTGGCAATGTTCACCAAGTGGATATGCTCAAAAACAACAAACTCCAAATGGCGTTTGTTACCGAAAACAAACTTTACATAGTAGATAGAAATGGCAACAATCTGAAAGGTTACCCAAAAACTCTGTCTAAAAAAGCCATTGTAGGCCTGAGCGTGTTCGACTACGACAAAAACAAGAACTATCGCTTTATGATTCCAACTGCAGATGCAGACATTTTGCTTCTAAATATGCAGGGCGAAGTACCAACCGATTGGAAATACTCTGGCACAAACAATATTACCACTCCACTACAATATTTCAACCTTAAAGGCAAAGACTATATTGTTACCGCCGATGGCGAAAAAGCAATTATTCTAAACCGCCGAGGCGAAAATAGAGTTACACCAAAAGGCGACACAAAAGGTATTGAAACAGAACTATTTGCCGACGTTCTTGGCAGCCAAGACAGACTTATTGCCGCAGGCGAAAACGGAAAAATACTATTCATCTACACCAACAACCAAGTGCAAGAGTCTGATATTAAGAAATTTGAAAAAGACTTTGCCTTTACCGTTTACAAAGGCAGAGTGGGCAATTATTATATGTTCTACGATAAAAACGGATTTGAGGCGTACGACAAGGATATGAAAATTTACCTACGAGATAACTCTATTTCTGGCGGAGCAAACCCTGTAATGCTTGCTTCTGGTAGTAAATTGGCCACATACGACACCAAATCTAAGCAATGGGTGCTTCACAATCTGGTAAATTATCGCAAAGCATTTGCCCGAGTAAAAGCAGGTTCAAACATTGCCTACTTTGGCAAAATCAAACCATACAAAGAAGACTGCTTGGTAGTAATTAATGGCAGAGAAATACAATTAATTAGAAATTAATTATTACCTTTGTAGGTTGAAATTTAGATTGAAATTTAAATAAACACTATGATAGTATTTTTTAAGACACCAGCCAATACTATTTTGGCAGTAGAAACAGAAGTAAATTTCGGTGCAGAAGACGCAAATAAACTATGTTGGTTATTTGACAATGCAGAAATTCTTAGCGAGACTGAAATTAGTGGTGAATTCATTGGCCCACGCCGTGAAATGATTACCCCATGGAGTACCAATGCTGTGGAAATCACCCAAAACATGGGTTTACAAGGCATTAAACGTATCGAAGAGTATTATGCAAATACTGAAGATAGCAGTTTTGACCCTATGTTGCAACGTAAATATTCTGGCCTTGACCAAGAATTGTTTACCATCAACAAACAACCAGAACCTATCGTTTACATTGAAGACATCGTGGCATACAACCAACAAGAAGGTTTGGCACTTAATGCAGACGAAATCGCATACTTAAACGGTATTGCAGAAAAACTAGGCAGAAAACTTACTGATAGTGAGGTATTTGGTTTCTCACAAGTAAACTCAGAACACTGCCGTCACAAAATCTTCAACGGTCTTTATGTGATAGACGGTGAAGAAAAAGAACTATCATTATTTAAATTAATCAAGAAAACTTCAGAAGAAAATCCAAACCGCTTAGTGTCTGCTTACAAAGACAACGTAGCATTCAACGAAGGTCCAAAAATCCAACAATTTGCTCCAAAAAGCGGTGACAAACCAGATTTCTTCGAAATTACAGAAATAGATTCAGTTATTTCTTTAAAAGCTGAAACACACAACTTCCCTACTACAGTTGAACCATTCAACGGTGCTGCTACTGGTACTGGTGGTGAAATTCGTGACCGTTTAGGCGGAGGTAAAGCATCTCTTCCTATTGCAGGTACTGCTGTGTATATGACTTCTTACCCACGCCTTGAAGCTGGCAAATCCTGGGAAGAAAGCATCAAAGAACGTAACTGGTTATATCAAACTCCAGAACAAATCCTTATCAAAGCATCAAATGGTGCTTCAGACTTCGGTAATAAATTTGGTCAACCACTTATCTGCGGTTCTCTTCTTTGCTTTGAGCACGAAGAAAACGAAAAACAATACGGCTTCGACAAAGTTATTATGCTTGCGGGCGGTGTTGGTTTCGGTACAAAACGCGACGCTCTAAAAGGCGAACCAGAACCAGGAGAAAAAGTAGTAGTAATAGGTGGTGACAACTACCGCATTGGTATGGGTGGTGGCGCTGTATCTTCTGTAGACACAGGTCTTTACGCTAATGCAATTGAGCTAAATGCTGTGCAACGTGCCAACCCAGAAATGCAAAAACGTGCCGCAAACGTGATTAGAACACTAGCAGAAAGCACAAACAACCCAATCGTTTCTATCCACGACCACGGTGCTGGCGGTCACCTAAACTGCTTATCAGAACTTGTTGAAACCACTGGTGGTAAGATAGATATGAGCAAACTTCCTATCGGTGACCCTACTCTTTCTGCAAAAGAAATCATCGGTAACGAAAGTCAAGAACGTATGGGTCTTCTTATGAAAGAAGAAGATTTAGAACTTGTAAAACGCATTGCAGACCGCGAACGTGCTCCTATGTACGTGGTAGGTGAAACTACTGGCGATATGAACTTTGTGTTTGAACAAGCAGATGGTGAAAAACCTATCAACCTACGTCTAGACTACATGATTGGTAAACCACCAAGAACTGTTATCACAGACAATACTGTAAACGAAACATACGCAAATGCAAGCACAAATGCAGACAAGATAGAAGAATATCTTAAAAATGTGCTTAGCATGGAACACGTGGCTTGTAAAGACTGGTTAACAAACAAAGTGGACCGTTCTGTAACAGGCAAAATTGCACGTCAACAATGTGCTGGCGAACTTCAACTTCCACTAAACGACTGTGGTGTTGTAGCTCTAGACTACCAAGGTAAAGAAGGTATTGCTACTTCTATTGGTCACGCTCCTATCGCAGCACTTGCCGACCCAGCTGCTGGTTCTGTTCTTGCTATTGCAGAATCACTTACAAACATCGTTTGGGCTCCACTAAACGACGGCATCAAAGGTGTTTCACTTTCTGCAAACTGGATGTGGCCTTGTAAAAACGAAGGTGAAGACGCACGTCTTTACAAAGCAGTGGAAGCTTGTAGCGATTTCGCTTGCGAACTTGGCATCAACATCCCAACAGGTAAAGACTCACTTTCTATGACTCAAAAATATGGCGACAAGAAAGTATTCTCTCCTGGTACAGTAATTATCTCTGCAGGTGCAGGTGTAAGCGACGTTAAAAAAGTGGTTTCTCCAGTACTTGTAAACGACAAACGTAGCAACATTTACTATATCGACTTCTCATTCTGCGACCTAGAACTAGGTGGTTCTGTTCTTTACCAAACACTTAACAAAGTAGGTAAAAACGTTCCTACCGTAAAAAATCCAGAATATTTCGCTGACGCATTCAACTGCGTTCAAGAAATGATTAACTGTGGTTGGGTAATGGCTGGTCACGATATCTCAGAAGGTGGTATCATCACTGCCCTACTAGAAATGTGCTTCGCTAATACAAAAGGTGGTTTAAATATCAACTTCAGCGGTCTAGCAGAAAAAGATTTAATCAAACTTCTGTTTGCTGAAAATCCTGGTGTATTTATCCAAACAAGAAATCAAGAAGATGTAGAAAAATTCTTGGAAGCAAACGGCATTGGTTTTGCTAAGATTGGTTATCCAATTGAAGAACGCGTAATCAATGTAGTTGCAGACCAAGACAACTTTAGCATCAATATCGACGAAATGCGTGATGTTTGGTATCGTCCTTCATACCTATTAGACCGCAAACAAAGTGGCGAACAATGTGCTAAAGAACGTTTTGAAAACTATAAAAACCAAGCACTAGATTTAAATATCCTTTCATCATTCACTGGTCAGCTTTCACAATTCGACCTTAAAGCTCCACACAAACCAAGTGGCATTAAGGCTGCTATTATCCGTGAAAAAGGCACAAACGGTGAACGTGAAATGGCTTACTCACTATATCTAGCAGGCTTTGACGTGAAAGACGTTCACATGACCGACCTTGCAACTGGTCGTGAAACCCTAGAAGATGTGAATATGATTGTATTCTGCGGTGGTTTCTCAAACTCAGACGTACTTGGTAGTGCAAAAGGTTGGGCTGGTGGCTTCCTTTACAACGAAAAAGCTAAAAAAGCCCTTGACAACTTCTACGCTCGCAAAGACACCTTAAGCTTAGGTATCTGTAATGGTTGCCAACTTATGGTTGAACTAAACCTTGTGAACCCAGAATACGAAAAACGCACTCGTATGCTTCACAACAACTCTCACAAATTTGAATCAAACTTCGTGGGACTAACTATTCCAGAAAATGATTCTGTAATGTTTGGAAGCCTATCTGGTAGCCGTTTAGGTATTTGGGTGGCTCACGGCGAAGGTAAATTCTCACTTCCAATGGGCGAAGAAAATTACAATATCATTGCTAAATATACACACGCAGGTTACCCTGCAAACCCTAACGGTTCTGACTACAATGTAGCAGGTATCTGCTCAGCAGATGGTCGTCACCTAGCAATGATGCCTCACTTGGAACGTGCTATCTTCCCATGGCAATGGGCACACTATCCAGCAGGACGCCAAGACGAAATCACCCCATGGGTGGAAGCGTTTGTAAATGCCCGCGTCTGGATTGAAAATAATAAGTAAGAATTTTATACTTAAAAATGCGATATTGCGATGAGCGGGAATAGATTTTAAGAAATTATTGGCGTATAACAAAAGCGTTGTTTGAACGAAGTGAGTTTAGCTTTTGTAGTCAATAATGAGTAAAATCCCGCGAAGAGCTCTACTCGCAATTTTTAAGGTATAAAATTAAAATGGAAATATGTTATTAAAATTATTTATAGCATTTTTTAAAATAGGAGCCTTCACCTTTGGTGGAGGCTATGCTATGATACCCATTATCGAAAAAGAGGTAGTGGACAAAAATCATTGGCTAACAAAAGAAGAATTCATCGATATGCTAGCCGTGGTACAAAGCCTTCCTGGCCCTATTGCTATAAATAGTTCTGTATATATTGGCTACAAAATAGCCAAGTTTTGGGGTAGTTTAGTCTGCGCTTTGGGTGCAGCCCTACCCTCTTTTATTATTATCCTCTTCATTGCCATTGTATTTACAGACGTACAAGACAATCCTACCATAGAAAAGATATTTAAAGGCATACGTCCTGCGGTGGTGGCACTTATTGTAGTTCCTGTAATTTTCATGGCAAAAACTGCAAAAATCACTTGGAAGACAGTTTGGATTCCTATTGCTGTGGCTGCTGTGGTGGCATATTTAGGACTTTCTCCTGCATATATTATTGTAATTACTGCTGCACTTGGCATATTATTTTCCTTTACTAGAAAAGACAAATGATGACTTACCTTACATTATTCTGGAGTTTCTTTAAAATCGGAATTTTCGGTTTTGGGGGCGGTTATGCCATACTTGCAATGATAGAAAACGAAGTGGTTGACACCTATGGTTGGATGACCACCGCAGAATTTACAGATATTGTAGCAATTTCTCAAGCCACTCCTGGTCCTATCGCCATAAACTGCGCCACATATGTGGGTTATAGTGCCACTGATTCTATCTTAGGTTCTGCACTTGCCACATTTGCAGTGTGCCTTCCTGCACTTATTCTTGCTTCACTTGCAGCGCGCTTTATCTACAAATTTAGAAACAACAAATATGTAGAAGCTGCATTCAATGGCTTAAGACCTGCCGTTGTAGGCTTAATTTTAGCCGCTGGCTTAACACTCCTAAACGAGGAGAACTTCACCGACTACATCAGCGTTATTATCTTCGCCGTTGTAGCAGTTGCCTCTTACTTCAAAGCCAACCCAATCATCCTCCTTCTCCTTAGCGGCATTGCTGGGTATCTGATATACTAGTGAGGAGTTAGGAGTTAGGAGTTAGGAGTTAAAATTTCTCCTTTCTCATTTATAATTTCTCATTTATAATTACTATCTTTGCTAAAACTGAAATACTATGAGTAGAGAAGAAAAAAATAGAATTTCATATTATATTGCATGTATAGGAGCTTTTGCAGAAAGGTTTTCTATTAGCAATGCTTTTGCTTATAATTACCTATTAAGATACAGTGCATTAGACTTTATCTACGACCATTACGAAACAGAACACACTCTTTCTATTGACGATGCAGTAGAAGATATGTATCAAATTTGCAAACGAAACGGAGGAGCATTAGTATGATTTTATATCATGGTTCTAATATTGAAATTGACAAAATTGACCTAAACAAAACAAGAAGAGGGAAAGATTTTGGAAAAGGTTTTTATGTTAGTGCCGACTATAGACAGGCTGTAGATTTTGCTCATAATGTTATAAAGAGAGAAGGCTCTGGCTCTCCTACAGTTACCTCATTTCAACTAGATGAAAATATTCTAAACCAACTATCAGTTAAAAGGTTTGAAAACTATTCAAAAGAATGGGCAGAATTTGTTCTTGCAAACCGCAAAAATAAATCAGACAACCCTTTACACAATTACGACATAGTAATAGGACCTATTGCTGATGACAATGTTGGCACACAAATTCGTCGCCTAATGCAAGGTTTTATTTCGTTTGAGGTATTCCTTGAAGAAATTAAATATAACAAAATAACTTTCCAATACTTTTTCGGAACAGAAAATGCAATAAAACATTTAAAGAGACTATGACACCTAGCGAAAAACAATTTTTAATAGAAATGCTTTGCGAAGATCTTGTTCCTATGATAATGGAAGAATATCACTTAACTGATAAAGAAGCAATAAATAAACTATATCAATCAAATACATTTGCAAAAATAGAAGACCCAGAAACTGGCTTGTATTACCAAGGGCCGGTTTATGTATTTGAATTCCTAAAAGAAGAATTTTCAAGCAAATAAATAACATTTATTAACAATTAAATTCTAAACTAGGGAATATTTTTATATATTTTTGCAATATCAATCCAAAGTGGATTGGTATTCTTTATATAAGCCTAATCGTTCCGCAAATTACCACACAAAGACCGAATCAGGCTTTATAAAATCTCAACATGGGTGTACTGCGTTTTATTACGTAGTGCTCAATTCATTGTTGAGATAGGATGTGGTAATCCTGCGGAACGGGTGAATAGGCACTACGTTCTTTTTTTTATGTGTAAGTGTCCTATAAATTCTCAAGGCAATAATGCACATAACTTAAATACTACATTATGAAAAACAAAAGATTTACACTATTATTACCTCTTATTTGCATAGCAATTAGTATGGCTGCAAATAATAGTTTTATATTTTTTACTCGTGTTCCTAAATATGAAAGTATATCATTAAAGAATATAGGTGATAATATGACACTAACCATAGACAAAAACTATCAAGTTAAAATTTATGGTTCAAAGAGTGGTGATAAAATTGATTCTTACATTAACGGATCTGGTAATTTATCATGGGACATCGCATCTGATCGCTTATTTATTGACCTGTCAGGAAAAGTATCTGGAAGTTATAGTGATTCTAAAGATATTTACGAAACCACAAGAAAAGTTGATGGTTGGGGAATAATAGAAAGAGGATTAACAGGAGGACGTTCTGGGAATAGATATAAGTATGAACGCAGTTATAGCCATACAGAATATTATAGTGCCTCTGGAAGTCGTTCTTTTAGTAAAACATTATATTTATATGTTTCTGACGACGGAAGGATTTCACTTTCTTCAGGCACGCTTGGGAATGCAACACTAACTGGCGACATAACACGTACGGTTTCATTCAGTATATCTGATAGTTATTTTACCCCATCTTATGGTTCTTCTATTGCCTCTTCAGAAAATACAACTGATGAATTTGGCAGATGGCAATGGAATAGCACTCGTACACACTTGTATTTAAAATCTGCAAACTCTGAAAACACTTTAAATATTGCAATTAATGATAGTTTAAATACAAAATCATTATACTTTGAATGTAAAGACACAACTATGGTTGGTACTAGTATTAACACTACTGATGATGGATACACATTAAAACAATTTATGATAGGTTTTGAAGATGGTATTAAACTTAATCTATCCTTACAAGAGATAGATGAACAATACTATTATGCTGAATATAATAGATTTTTAGCAACACTAAACAAAGATGCAAATTCTATTATAGATCAATTAAAAAATAAAAAACTTCTATTATTTGCATATGAAAAACTAGGAAAAAAATATACAGACATTTATATCCTAGAAGGATTAGAAATTATTTTAAACTATCTGTAAAATGAAAAAGGCAGTTATACTCTTATTTTCAATATTCTGTTTTTCATCTATACTTATTGCTAATAACCAACTTAAAATAGCTATTCTTGAGCTCAGACCCGGAGTTGGATTGCAGCAAAGCAGAGTGGAAGGCTTAGCAGATATGTTAACATTGGAACTATATCAATCTGGTCATTTTTCTATAATTGAAAGAACTCAAGTTCAGCAAGTTTTAAAAGCTAATAATTTCACTGGAAAGCAATTAACTTTCAAAGAACAACAATTTATTGGAGAAAAACTAAAAGTTGACGCAGTTCTAATAGGCACTGTCAATTACATAGTTAGAGATACAAAATTGGCCTCTGATGGTGATACTAAATTTAATTCTGGTGAATATAACATTTCAATTAGATTAGTTAGTGTTTCTGATGGCAGTGTTTTATCTTCAGCAGGAACAGATGGCAGAGGAAGAAGAGAAAGTGAAATAATGAAAGAAATAGCAGTGCAATTAGCACAAAATCTAGATTCTCAGTACATTGAAAAGAAAGTACATCTTCTCTATGACTATCTGTATGTATACCCTGAAGATTTGGGAATATTCTCCTCAAATCCTGAGTTGCTAATAAATATAACAAATAAAAATGCGGCTTATGGTTATACAGATTGGAGACTACCAACACAAGAAGAAATGAGTTTATTAGAAGCAAATACTCGTTTAATAAGTTTGAATCGTAGTACGTCATACGCCTATCAAAATATATGGAATTACCAAAAAGGAAATTTTACAGTGAGATTAGTCAGAAGTAAAGTTGTTACTCAACAGAAAATCTCTAATTCTGCTATGCCATACTTTGAAAATGAAACTTATAATTTTGGAATAATACCAATTCTAGGTGGCACTGTTACTGGCTTTTACAGACTACAAAATCCATCACAAGATAATGTATACATCAAAAATGTAAATACCACGAACTCTAGCATACGAATTTCATGGGATAAAGGAACTATATCACCTGGAGAGTTTGGCAGTATCAACATCTCGTATAATCCTAATGGTAGACAAGGAGTTACTCTAAATCATACCATAAATGTAGAATTAAGCAATGGTCAAAGATTTACACTATACGTTCGTGGTAGAGTTAAATAAATATATAAGTTTAATATTATGAGTAAATATAATCATATACTAATAATAGTGTACATATTACTTATAAGTAGTTGTACCATAAATAAAAAATTATCAACTAATATAGAAGTAGAATATCTGTCTAAACAAGACAGCCTTTCTTTTACAGAACAAAATACTCAATATATAGATTCTACATATAAAGTATCTGAAAAACCACAAATTATATCAAACACTTCTAAAACAGAAGACACACTAAAAATTGGTTTCTATAATCAAGAAGAAATAATTAAAAAGACACCTGAGTATAATTTTGCCATGTCTGAATTAGAAAATATAAACTTAGAGTATCAAAAACAAGTTAAAATACTTCAAGAAGAATTACAAAATAAATATCAAGAATATTCATTAATTGATGATATCACTAAAAAAAAGAATAAAGAAACGGAATTAATACAGATACAGCAATCTATACAAGAATTTACAGAACATGCAAATAATGAATTGAAGAAGAAACAACAACAACTAATAACCCCAATTATTAATAAAATTTATAGTGTTGTTAAGGAGATTGGTGATACCTATAATTTTACATATATTTTTGATAATTCTATCGGGTTTCTTCCATATATTTCTTTTAATGCAGAAGACATAACTCCTCTAATTAAAGAGAAACTTAATATTCAGTAATATTTATTAATTGATCTTTAATAATAAAAATGATAGCGACTTTAGAATTTTTAGTCGTTATCATTTTTTATTGAGACAGTACTTCTATCTTCTCTAGAAAAGTCAAACTAAACCCTATCATACTCCTAGTCCTTAGCGGCATAGCTGGGTATCTTATTTACTAGCGATTTATTATTAATAAGGGTTAAACCTTAGGGATAAAAAACGAGCCTGCGGCAAAATCCCTAATATTTAACCCTCATTAATAATATATAAACTGCACATTAGCTTCGCAGAAGTTGCTCACGTTCGGCATAATCAAAGCACTTTGCTTCTGCTCTCACTTACTCGCAACTTTCGGCAAAAAAAATACGTAAACGTTTTTTTTTGCACTCGGTTTGTATTATCTTTGTAAATTGGATTAAAAGGTAAAATTATGATTACAAAGATTATCTTAGAGGAAAAGATTTCTGCTGTGTTTAAGCTGATTAACTCAGCAAATAACATTGTGATAACTGCTCACAAAGGGCCAGATGGCGATGCTGTGGGTTCATCACTAGGTTTATATCACTTTCTTTACACACTAGAAAAGAAAGCAACAGTTATTTTACCAGACACTCCAAGTGAGTCTTTGAACTGCCTGCCAAGCTTTGACAGCATTCTTACTCACGAAAAAAATGCAGAAGAAGTAAAACAGATTATTTCTGAGTGTGACCTTATTTTCTGTTTAGACTTTAATAAACTAGACAGACTTGGCACTCTAGCACCACTTATCGAAGGTGTTACATGCCCAAAAATATTGGTTGACCACCACTTGAATTATGACAATTTTGCAGATGTTATTATTTCACATCCAGAAATTGCCTCTACTAGCGAACTTGTATTTAGACTTATTTGCCGTATGGGTTATTTCTCTGAAATGAACCTGCAAACCGCAGAATGCATCTGTGCTGGTATGCTTACAGACACAGGCGGTTTGGCATACAACTCAAATCACCCAGAAATTTATACCATTATATCAGAACTTCTTAAAAAAGGAGTTGACAAAGATGCACTATACAGAAAATTGTTCAATAGCTATAGCGAATCTAGAATGAGACTAATGGGTTATTTCCTTTGTAAAAAACTTACTATCATTCCAGAACACCAAACAGCAATTTTCTCATTTACAAAAGAAGAACTTGAAAGATTCAATTTCAAAAAAGGTGATACAGAGGGCTTTGTAAATATGCCTCTTTCTATTAGTGGCATTCGTTGTTCTATTTTCTGTAGAGAAGATAGCGACACGATTAAAATTTCGATGCGCTCTGTAGGAGATTATTCTGTAAACGACCTTGCAAACCGCGCATTTGGCGGTGGCGGACACAAAAACGCCGCAGGCGCAGAATCAAAACTCACCATGCAAGAAACAATCGAAAAAATCATAAGTGAGTTAGCAACTCCTAACTCCTAACTCCTAATTCCTAACTATTATGAAACACATAATAATATTGGGCGATGGCATGGCAGACGAGCGCATCGCTAAACTAAATAACAAAACCCCACTAGAAGCAGCGAATAAACCATATATGGATTTATTGGCAAAGAAAGGTCGCTGTGGTCTACTTCACACGGTGCCAAGTGGTTTCAAACCAGGCAGTGAAATTGCCAATATGTGCGTGTTGGGCTACGATGTAAGAACAGAGTTTGAAGGACGCGGTTCGCTAGAAGCGGCTAGTATTGGTGTGGCTATTCAAAAAGGCGAAATGGCAATGCGTTGCAACCTTATCTGCGTGCAAGACGGTAAAATCAAAAACCACTCAGCAGGTCATATTAGCAACGAAGAAGCAAAAGAACTTATTGAGTATCTACAAGCAGAACTTGGCAACGAAGTTTTCACTTTCCACAATGGTATTTCATACCGCCATTTGCTAATAATGAAGGGTGGCAACAAACAAATTACTTGCACACCTCCTCACGATGTGCCAGGAGCAGAAGTAAACAGCGTGCTAGTTAAAGCAGACGTGGCAGAAGCAGAAGAAACTGCAAAACTACTTAACGAACTTACACTACGCAGCCAAGAACTTCTTGAAAATCACCCTGTTAACTTAAAAAGAAAAGCAGAAGGCAAAGACCCAGCAAACAGCATTTGGGTGTGGTCTCCAGGTTATAAACCAAGCATGAAGACCCTAAAAGAGAAATTTGGCATAGGTAGCGGAGCGGTAATTTCTGCAGTAGATTTAATTAAAGGTATTGGTATTTATGCCGGACTAGAATCTATAGAAGTGGAAGGCGCAACAGGTCTTTACAACACCAATTACGAAGGCAAAGCCGAAGCTGCAATTAACGCACTTAAAGAACACGACTTTGTTTTCCTACATGTGGAAGCTAGCGACGAAGCAGGTCACGAGGGGGATATCGACCTAAAAGTAAAAACAATTGAATATCTAGATAGCAGAATTGTAAAACCTATTTACGAAGAAGTTTCTAAATGGGACGAGCCGGTGAGCATTGCAATTCTACCAGACCACCCTACTCCATGTGCCATTCGCACACACTCTGCATCTGCAGTGCCATTTATTATCTACAATCCTGAGGATGAAGCAGATAAAGTGGAAGTATATGACGAATTTTCTGTAAGAGAAGGCGTTTATGGAATATTAAATGAAGATGAATTTATAAAATCATTCCTAAAAAAATGAAATACTATAGTACTAACAAAAAAGTAGAAAATGTTTCTTTAGAAGAAGCAGTAGTTAAAGGACTTGCAGACGATAAGGGTTTGTTTATGCCTTACGAAATCAAAAAACTTCCAGCTGAGTTTTTTGAAAACATAGATAAAATGACTTTCCAAGAAATGTCTTTTGAAGTAGCAAAAGCATTCTTTGGCGAAGATGTGGAAGAAGAAGCACTTAAACAAATTGTTTATGATACACTTAGCTTCGACGTGCCACTAGTAAAGGTGAGCGAACGCATTTACAGCCTTGAGCTTTTCCACGGTCCTACCCTTGCATTCAAAGACGTAGGCGGACGTTTTATGTCTCGTCTTCTTTCATATTTCATAAAGAAACAAGGTGCAGACAAAAATGTAAACGTGCTTGTAGCTACTTCTGGCGACACTGGTAGTGCAGTAGCAAACGGTTTCCTTGGTGTAGATGGCATCAATGTATATGTTCTTTATCCAAAAGGACTTGTAAGTGCTATTCAAGAATGCCAATTCACCACTCTAGGCCAAAATATTACTGCTCTAGAAGTGGAAGGCACATTCGACGACTGCCAACGCCTAGTGAAATCTGCATTTATGGACGCAGAACTTAACGAAAAATTCAAACTTACATCTGCAAACTCTATAAATGTTGCTCGTTTCCTACCACAATCTTTCTATTATTTCTATGCTTACGCACAACTTAAAAAACTAGGCAAAGAAAAAGAAGCTGTTATCTGCGTACCAAGTGGCAACTTTGGAAACATCACTGCAGGTCTATTTGCAAAACACATGGGACTTCCAGTGAAACGTTTCATCGCTGCAAACAACAGAAACGATATTTTCTTTGAATATCTAAAAACTGGCGAGTACAATCCACGCCCTTCTGTAGCTACTATTGCAAACGCAATGGATGTGGGCGACCCAAGCAACTTTGCTCGTGTAATTGACCTTTACAAAAACTCTCACGCTGAAATTTGCAAAGAAATTGGCGGTGCAAGATATACAGATGAAGACATCACAGCCACTATCAAAGAATGTTATAAAAACACTGGTTATCTGCTAGATCCACACGGAGCATGCGGTTATCAAGCACTTTATGACCTTCTTCAAAATGGCGAGCAAGGTGTATTCCTAGAAACAGCACACCCTGCTAAATTCCTTTCTACTGTAGAAAACATCATTGGTGAAAAAGTAGAAATTCCTGCAAAACTTCAAGAGTTTATGAAAGGCACAAAACAAAGTGTAGAAATTAGCAAGGAATTTGAAGACTTTAAGGGTTACTTATTAAACACCTTAAAATAAACGGTTATATATTAATTGTTAGTTTTATTTCTTTAAGGTACGGTCAGCAAACCGACCTAACACCTAAACGACTAAACAACAAAGAATGTCCAATAAAATCAACAACATAAAAAAGATTTTATACTCTTCTTTGGAAGAAAAAAGACTGGGTAGAGCATTGGCACAGATAGCATTAATAGCATCTGGCGCTAATGCCGAACGTCTTTCTGAAATAAAAGAAAACTACGAAAGACTCTTAGACTTCTACTTCTCATACCCTTCCGACGATCCAAACAGAGACTCTGTTTATAACAAACTAATTAAAGAAACATACGAGCTCATCGACGATGTTTGTGCAGAGAAAAAGAGCAAGGATATGAGCTACAATCCTGCATTTTCTGCATTTTGGCAAGAAAATAGAATAACAGAAGAGTTAAAAAACAAAGCTAATGGACTATTAAAAACCAATTCCGATACAGAAGAAGCATTAAGCGAAAGCCAAATTAACAATATCTGCCTAAGCGTTGCAGCAATCACTATTAGTTGCATTGAGGTGTTTGATGCAGAAAAAATTATTCTTCTTATCAAATTTTCAAACCACGAAGACAAAAAAGTCTCAATTAGAGCTTTTGTAGGTCTGCTTTTGTGTCTTCAAATTCACAAAAACAGATATTCTTTTTATCCTAATATCAACAATGAGTTAAACCTGCTATTTAATTCTGACGAGAAAATAGAGTTGGCTCAAATCATTTACAAACAACTACTTAGAGCCAAACAAACAGAAAAAATCACCAAAGATATTAAGGAAAATATCATTCCACTTATTACCAAAATTGCTCCAAAAATCAACGAAGACCTTACAATAAACAAAAACAAAGATTGGGACGGAGAAACCGAGAATATTCAGCAAATGCTAGAAGAAAGTGGAGTGAGCAAAAAAATGGAAAGTTTCCAAGAACTAATGATGGAAGGAGCTGACACAAACTTTAGTTCTTTCCAACATTTAAAAGATATGGCATTTTTCCAAAATATAGAAAATTGGTTTATGCCATTCTACCACGAGAGCAAGGATTTGGACGGATTGAGAAACGAAAATCCAGACATCTTGGACATGGTAGATAATATTTTCTTCTTATGTGATTCTGATAAATATTCATTTTGTCTGAATCTTGTAAGAATACCTTCTAATGCTAGAAACACCCTATCTGAGCAACTTAAAGTCACTTCCGACAAGAAGATTGACGAGAGTTCAGAAAAAGACATTTCAAATCTTTATATCCAAGATTTGTATCGTTTTTACAAACTATATAAAGGCAAAGACCAACTTCTAGATCCATTTACAGATAGTTTTAATATCTATAAATCACCATTCTTTAGGTTCCTAAATGAAGAAAATACCTACATCTGTGAACTAGCAGATTTTTACTTCACCAAAGAACAATATGAAGATGCTCTATATGCTTTCCAATTTTCTGATGCCACAGCAAGCGTAGAAACATTGAAAAAGATTGGTTATTGTTACCAAAAACTTATGGACTACAGAAAAGCCATAGAGAATTACGAAAAATGTGAGATTATAGAAGAAGGTAATCTGTGGGTAAATAAAAATATTGCATATTGCTACAAAAAACTATCTAAATACGATTCTGCACTTAAATATTACCAAATAGCAGATTCTCTTAGCGAAAACAACATAAGCATCATTTACAATTTGGCTGTTTGCTATACAGAACTAAAAGAATTTGAAAAGGGACTTAATCTATTTTACAAAATTGATTATCTAGAGGCAGAAGCCACACATAGTGAAAAATTCTATCTATACAAAGGGCATTGTCTATGGACAAACGGCAAGAAAACAGAGGCAATAGAAAACTATAAAAAATATCCATACGACAAACTTTTTGATGAGTTAACCAACTCTCCTATAGGACTTTCGAACATAGAATGTATCTACATTTCAGATTATGTTAGATATCTAAAATAACATTTATGCAAGCAGTTTGGATTTCGGCTTTAGCACTTTGCTTGGCCTCTATTATAGGGTCGCTTATTGGATTAACCTTCAAGGGGTTAAGCCACAAGACCAACGACATCATTATGGGATTCTGTGCCGGCATTATGTTGGCAGCATCGGTAGTGGGTCTTATTCTTCCTGCCACAGAAATGGCAGGAAGTGCTGGTTGGTGGCAAATGGCAATAGGTGTGCTACTTGGGGCTATATTTTTGAACCTACTCGACAACATCACCCCTCACCTACATAGGATAACAGGCCTAGAACCAGAATCTCACAACAACAACGCACAAATCAACAAAGTTCTACTTTTTGTACTAGCTATTGCCCTTCACAAACTTCCAGAAGGCATTGCCGCAGGCGTAGGATTCAACCACGTAGATGATAGTTCTGCATGGAGTGTAACACTTGGTCTTGCAATGCAAAATATTCCAGAAGGTATGGTAGTAATTTCTCCTCTACTACTAGCAGGAGTAAACAGATGGCGTACATTCTTTATATCACTAGCAATAGGCTTACTAGAAATAATTGGTGTGTGGATTGGCTACGGACTTGGTGCCATTTCAATTGTGATGCTACCTATTATGCTTGCCTTTGCAGGCGGTGCAATGCTCTACGTTATCAGCGACGAAATGATACCAGAGACTCACGCACATGGTTATCACAAAGCTGCCACATTTGCCCTGCTAATAGGCTTTATGACACTAGTATTCCTAGAAGGTGCTATGTAAAATTGAGTTAACCTTATGAAAAAGATTATATTCATATTATTTGTTTTGCCAATGGCAGTGATGGCACAATTTAGTGCTAACATTGGTAGTCCTCTAGGCATTATGGACGGAGGCATAATGGGTATGGGTGCTCCTATGCAAATGGAAAATCCTGTTACTTGGAGCTGCAAAGTGAGCGAAGATGAAGACTCTAAAGTAGAAATCTGCCTAAAGGCGAATATTCAAGAAGGTTGGCATCTATATTCTCAACATCAAAATGGTACGGGCCTACCGCTAAAGTTGGAAATACAGCCTAATGGCAACTTCAGACCAAACAATTCACTTTTTTGGATAGAATCACCTAAATATATAGAGGTTTTTGAACCTATTTTAAAAACTACAGAAAGATATTTAGCTTCTGAGGCTACATTTACCACATCTATAATAAGGTGTAATGCCGACACATTCTCCGTGAAAGTAAATATTTCTGGGCAAGCCTGCCAAGATGACGGAATGTGCGTGCCTGTGGAAGAAACTATCACTGTGCTTGTGCCTGCCACAACAGCATCTGCGCGTGCAGAAAATTCAGAAGAAAACCTACTTTGGTTTTTCCTACTTGCCTTTGGAGGCGGTCTGCTAGGTATTCTTACCCCATGCGTATTGCCAATGATACCTATGACGGTATCTTATTTCCTAAAACACGGAGGCAAACGTTACGCAGTATTTTATGGCATTTCCATTGTGCTTATCTACATAATATTAGGTCTTGTACTTTCTGTTCTTTTAGGACACGACTTTGCAAATATTCTGAGCACACACTGGCTACCAAATATTATTTTCACCCTTATTTTCATAGTTTTCGCACTTTCACTTTTCGGATATTATGAAATTTCGCTTCCTAGCAAATGGGTAAACACATCTGTAAAAAATGAAGAAAGAGCTGGCTATGTAGGGGTATTCTTCATGGCACTAACACTTGTTTTGGTATCATTCTCATGCACACTTCCTATTGCTGGAGCAGTAGCACTGGGTGCTGCAAACGGTAGTTTCTTGAAGCCACTTATTGGCATGCTAGGTTTCTCGCTTGCATTTGCATTGCCATTTGGACTGTTTGCTTTCTTCCCAAACCTACTAAACAAAATGCCAAAATCTTCTTCGTGGATGGGCACACTCAAAGTTATCTTAGGTTTTGTGGAACTTGCATTTGCTCTTAAATTCTTTAGCGTGCCAGACCAAACATACCATTGGGGGCTACTTTCTCGAGAACTATACCTAGGTATTTGGATTGTACTATTCGCCCTACTTGGTTTATACTTCCTTGGTGCAATCAAATTCCCTATCAACGACAGCGAAAAACCAAAAATTACATGGAAACGAGTTAGCGCAGCTGTTGCTTCATTCTTGTTTGTTGCATATATGATAAGTGGTTTCTTTGGTGCTCCGCTAAACATACTTTCTGGTTGGCTTCCGCCTAAAACAGAAAAAATAGAGCACATCGAAGGAGTTTCACATTCTGGTAAATTGCAAGGTATCCACGGTGTAAACTGCTATTTCGACTACGAAGAAGCATTAGCAGTTGCTAAAGCAGCTGGCAAACCAGTTTTCATTGACTTCACTGGTCATGGTTGTGTAAACTGCCGTAAAATGGAAGAACTTGTGCTTTCTAATGCAGAAATTATAAACATCCTAAACGAAAAATATGTGGTTTGTGCACTTTATGTAGATGATAAGGTGATAAAACTAGACGAGCCATACATCACTGCCGAAGGCAACACATTAGAATACTTAGGACAAAAGAACACCTATATCCAGAGCAAAATCTACGGCTACAACGCCCAACCTTGCTACATTATAGTAGATGCTGCCACTGGCGCAAAGGTAAAAGAACCGATGTTCTACGAAACAGATGTAGAAAAGTTTGTAGAGTACTTGAAATAAGGACATATTATGTATAAGGGTTAACCCCTAGGGATTAAAAACGAAGCCTGCGGCAAAATCCCTATTGCTTAACCCTTATCCATAAAATATAAAAGAAAACTAAGTATTGACCCTCATTAATAATATATAAAAGATAACTAAGTCTTAACCTTACAATTTACTTTTATATTTAAAGATAAATTTATATAATTCCACTGCGTAAAAATACTCAGCCGACTGCGTAAAATGCAAGCTCTCACATAAAAAGTTGAATATCAAGATATTATTAAATAAATTAAGCAATACTTTACTTGAAATGAAGCGAATTATTTACATACTATGTTTTATCTGTATTTTGCTTAGTTCGTGTACTAGAGAATATAAAATAAATCATTTAGAGCATAATATTATAACATACAACGATTTACCTTCAACAATTAAAGAAAATGTTTTTGATAATCATGAAAAATTCATAACAACTTTTTTTATCCAATTAGATAGTGTAAGTAATTATGTATATAAAGTTGAGAAGACATTTTTACCATGGGTAAATAAAAGTTATATATGCGATACTGTTAATGCTATCTATTATGATATTTCAAAAGAAATACCACCAAGTATTCTTTTAAAAGACAAATTATACATACCTACACAACAAGCGAAAATAGCCCAATACAAAATAGACGAAATTCCATTTTATGTCTATGATTTAAGCATGTACAACGAACAATACTTTACCTTTACTGAAATACTGCTTTTGCAATTATTTTGGGGTGCGGCGGTTTATGCAATAAGTGCTATCATACTTATTGTTTTATTAGTATCTATAAAAAAGTGGAAGTTTACCAAAGCATTATTGGCATGACTGATACACTTTATCATTGTACTACCCCTTTCCATTGGAATATGGTTATATTTACCTAATTTTACTGCACCTATGGATTTAATGTTTTTAGAAATAATAAATATACCTGCACTTATAGCCGAATGCGTTGTTATACTAGTTATGGGTTGGGGTATAAAGAACAAATAAAATAAGAAACACCGAAATGAAAAAGCGAATTTTAGTAATTGGTATCTTACTATTAAATATTTGCCATACTTATGCCGGTAATAATGGTTCTGATATCATTACCATTACACCTACATATACGCAAGAAGATTTAGATATTAACTGACGTTCATCAATATATCCTAATTCCCAATTTTTTATTACCATCTTAAAATAATTCCTAATTCCTAATTGCCTGTCGGCGATTTTATTCCCTACGGTCATCAACACGTGCTCACGTTCGGGATGATAAATAAATTTATTCTCCTCTCACTTAATCGCAAAATTCCTAAATAAAAATATTTTCATTTTTGAATTTTATTACTTACCTTTGTATCTCGTTATAAAAAAGAAACTTTATTAACTAATTATTAATAATTACAGTATGGTAAACTACAAAGAATTAGGTCTAGTAAACACTAAAGAAATGTTTGCTGGTGCTATTAAAGGAGGTTATGCTATCCCAGCATTCAACTTCAACAACATGGAACAAATGCAAGCTATCATCACTGCTTGTGCTGAACAAAAATCTCCAGTTATCCTTCAAGTATCTTCTGGTGCGCGTAAATACGCTAACCAAACTTTACTTCGCTACATGGCTCAAGGTGCTGTAGAATTTGCTAAAGAACTAGGTTGGGAAAAACCACAAATCGCTCTTCACTTAGACCACGGTAACTCTTTCGAGTTATGCAAAAGCTGTGTAGACATGGGCTTCTCTTCAGTTATGATCGACGGTTCTCACCTTCCATACGAAGAAAACGTAGCTCTAACTAAACAAGTTGTAGAATATGCTCACCAATTTGGTGTAACTGTAGAAGGTGAACTTGGTGTATTAGCTGGTGTAGAAGACGACGTAGTAGCTGAACACAGCAACTATACTCAACCAGAAGAAGTTATCGACTTCGTTACTCGCACAGGTTGTGACTCTCTAGCTATCTCTATAGGTACTTCTCACGGTGCTAACAAATTCACTCCAGAACAATGTACTCGTGACGAAAACGGTATCTTAATCCCACCTCCATTACGTTTCGACATCCTTAAAGAAATTGAAGAAAAACTTCCTGGATTCCCAATCGTACTTCACGGTTCTTCTTCAGTTCCACAAGAATACGTTAAAATCATCAACGAAAACGGTGGTAAACTAAAAGACGCTGTAGGTATTCCAGAAGAACAACTTCGTAAAGCTGCTGCTTCTGCTGTTTGCAAAATCAACATCGACTCTGACGGCCGTTTAGCTATGACAGCTGCAGTACGTCAATTCTTCAACACAGACCCAGACAAATTTGACCCACGTCAATATCTAGGACCTGCTCGTGAAGAACTTAAAAAACTTTATACTCATAAAGTAGTGAACGTATTAGGTAGCGCAGGCAAAGCCTAAGTCGAGCTATTTTAAGAGGTAATTTTCACGCTGTGTTTTGTCCTCGTAATCCTCATTTACGTATGTAAACTCCGGTTACTCAGACTGCACACATCTAAAAATTCCTCACTTAAAATAACTCTTTACATAGCAATCAAAAAACGGATAGTTTCAAAATGAAACTATCCGTTTTGTTTTTACTTATAATTTGCAAGCAAAATAGATTGATTTGGTTATATATTGAAAGTTTGCGAAAATTATTTATACAAAGATGTGGGGTTATTTCACTGTGATGGTAAAATTGAGTAATTTTGCATCGTTAAAAAAGGCAATTCGGGAGCTTCGGGCACTTCGACAGGCTCAGTGACCGAAACAATAAAAAATTAAATTAATTTTCTAAACATTATAATTATGAACGCAAAAAACGTAGTAGAAAACTTAAAAAAACGTTTTCCAAATGAACCTGAGTACATTCAAGCTGTACAAGAAGTGTTAGAAACTATCGAAGATGTTTACAACCAACATCCAGAATTCGAAAAAGCTAACTTAATCGAAAGACTTTGTATTCCAGATCGTATCTTTACATTCCGTGTTTCATGGGTTGACGATAAAGGTAACGTTCAAACAAATATGGCATACCGTGTTCAACACAACATGGCTATCGGTCCTTACAAAGGTGGTATCCGTTTCCACTCTTCTGTAAACCCTTCAATCCTAAAATTCTTAGCATTTGAACAAACATTCAAAAATGCTCTTACTACTCTTCCAATGGGTGGTGGTAAAGGTGGTTCAGACTTCTCTCCACGTGGAAAATCAAACAACGAAGTTATGCGTTTCTGCCAAGCTTACCTACTAGAACTTTCTAAACACATCGGTCCTGACACCGACATCCCTGCTGGTGACATAGGTGTAGGTGCTCGTGAAGTAGGTTACATGTTCGGTATGTATCGCAAACTTTCTGGCGAATTTACTGGTACTTTCACTGGTAAAGGTCTAGAATTCGGTGGTTCTCTAATCCGTCCTGAAGCTACTGGTTACGGTAACATCTATTTCTTAAATAGCATGCTTAAAACTCGTAACATTGAACTTGCTGGCAAACGCTGCTTAGTATCTGGCTCTGGTAACGTAGCACAATATACTTGTGAAAAACTTCTTCAACTAGGTGCAATTCCATTGACTCTATCAGACTCTAATGGTTACATCTACGATCCAGAAGGTATCACATTCGAAAAACTTGAATACGTAAAAGAACTTAAAAACGTTCAACGTGGTCGTATCAAAGAATACGCTGAAAAATATGGTTGCAAATATGTAGAAGGAGCTCGTCCTTGGGGTGAAATAGCAGACATCGCTCTTCCATGTGCTACTCAAAACGAACTTAACGGTGACGACGCTAAAACTCTTCTTGCAAACGGCGTAATCGCTGTATCAGAAGGTGCTAACATGCCATCTACTCCAGAAGCTGTTGAAGCATTCCAAGCTGCTAAAATCCTTTACGCTCCTGGTAAAGCATCTAACGCTGGTGGTGTTGCAACATCTGGTCTTGAAATGAGCCAAAACTCTGGTCGTATCAGCTGGAGCCGCGAAGAAGTTGACGCTAAACTTCAAAGCATTATGGCAAACATCCACGAAAACTGCGTAAAATACGGTACAGAAGAAGATGGTTACATCAACTATGTTAAAGGTGCCAACATCGCAGGCTTCATGAAAGTTGCTAAAGCTATGATGGCTCAAGGTATTATCTAATCTTAGACAAACCTAACAAAACAATAAAAACTAACCGATTAATCGGAGTTAATTCGATTAATCGGTTATTACGCATATAAAAATAACATTCTGTAGCCCCACTAGGTTACAAAAAAGAAAAATAAAATGAATAAAATAATCAGTAAAGAGCATTTCTCAGAAAATGTAGTAAAATTAGAGATAGAAGCTCCTCTAATAGCTAAATCACGCAGAGCTGGTCACTTCGTGATAGTACGCGTAGGTGAAAAAGGCGAACGTATTCCTCTAACCATAGCTGGTTCAGACATTGAAAAAGGAACTATCACACTAGTAGTTCAAAAAATGGGTGTATCATCTACAAAACTTTGCAATCTAAATGTAGGTGACGAAGTAACAGACATCGTAGGTCCTCTAGGTAAAGCTACCCATATTGAAAACTTCGGTACAGTAGTTTGTGCTTGTGGTGGTGTTGGTACAGCTCCAATGCTTCCTATCGTAGAAGCACTTAAAAAAGCAGGTAACAAAGTTATCTCAGTTTTAGCTGCTCGTACAAAAGACCTTATCATTCTTGAAGAAGAAATGAGAAAATTCTCTGACGAAGTTATCATTATGACAGACGACGGTTCTTATGGTACTCAAGGTCTTGTTACCAATGGTGTTGAAAGCGTTATCAACCGCGAAAAAGTGGATATGTGCGTGACTATCGGTCCTGCTATCATGATGAAATTCGTTTCTTTACTAACTAAAAAATATGAAATTCCTACTGTAGCATCTCTAAACACTATCATGGTGGACGGTACTGGTATGTGCGGTGCTTGCCGTGTAACTGTTGGTGGCGAAACAAAATTCGTTTGCGTTGACGGTCCAGAATTTGATGCACACCAAGTGAATTTCGACGAAATGATGATGCGTCTTGGTGCATATCGTGAGCAAGAACAAGCCTCTATGGCTGCATATATTAACTCTTTAAAATAATTTAGAGATGGAAAATTTAACAGATAGAAGTGCAGCTTGGCGTGACGAGCTTCGCAAATCAATGAAAAATAAAGAACGCACCGAAATTGAACGCGTTAAAATGAACGAGCTTGATGGTGAATATCGTAGCCACAACTCAGAAGAAGTAAACCAAGGTTTAACAAAAGAACAAGCATTACTTGAAGCAAAACGTTGTCTTGACTGTCCAAACCCAAGCTGTATGCAAGGTTGTCCAGTGAGCATCAACATTCCTTCATTTATCAAAAATATTGAACGTGGAGAATTCTTAGCTGCTGCTAAAGTTCTTAAACAAACTTCTGCACTTCCAGCAGTTTGTGGTCGTGTTTGTCCTCAAGAAAAACAATGCGAAAGCCAATGTATCCACATTAAAATGGGTAAAGCTCCAGTGGCAATTGGTTACCTAGAACGTTTCGCTGCAGACTACGAACGTGAAAGCGGTAATATCGCTGTGCCAGAAATCGCTGCTAAAAACGGTAAAAAAGTAGCAGTTGTTGGTTCAGGTCCTGCTGGTCTTTCTTTCGCTGGCGACATGGCTAAACTTGGTTACGAAGTAACTGTATTTGAAGCACTTCACGAAATTGGTGGTGTATTAAAATATGGTATTCCAGAATTCCGTTTACCTAACAAAATAGTTGACGTTGAAATTAACAACCTAGAAAAAATGGGTGTTACTTTCGTTAAAGACTGCATCGTAGGTAAAACTATCAGCTTCGACGACATCAAAGAACAAGGTTTCGAAGGTATGTTCGTAGCTTCTGGTGCTGGTCTTCCAAACTTTATGAATATCAAAGGTGAAAACCTTATCGGCATCATGTCTTCTAACGAATATCTAACACGTGTAAACCTAATGAGCGCTGCGAAAGACGATTTCGACACTCCAGTTCTTAAAGGTAAACGTGTGGCTGTAATTGGTGGTGGTAACACTGCTATGGACTCTGTTCGTACTGCAAAACGTCTTGGCGCTGAACTTGCTATGATTGTTTATCGTCGTAGCGAAGAAGAAATGCCTGCTCGTGTAGAAGAAGTGAAACACGCAAAAGAAGAAGGTGTTGAATTCCGCACTCTTCACAACCCTATCGAATATATCGGTGACGAAAAAGGTCGTGTTAAACAAATGTTACTACAAAAAATGGAACTAGGTGAAGCTGATGCTTCTGGTCGTAGAAAACCAGTTGCTATTGAAGGTGCTACCGAACTTATCGATGTTGACACAGTAATCGTGAGTGTAGGTGTATCTCCAAACCCACTTATCCCTAGTGCTATCGAAGGTCTAGAAGTATCACGCAAAGGTACTATCGTTGTAAACGACGAAATGCAAAGTGCTATTCCTATGATTTTCGCTGGTGGTGACATCGTACGTGGTGGTGCAACAGTTATCCTTGCTATGGGTGACGGTCGTAAAGCTGCTGCTTCAATGCACGAATATTTGAGCAAATAATTAATATTAAATCGGTCATTGAGCTTGTCGAAATGACCGATTTAAATTTTATTGGCGGGCACTTCGACAGGCTCAGTGACCGCCAAATCTAATCACAAATTTTAATTGAACAATGATTAAAGTAGCAATTATCGGTTACGGCAATATTGGCAAATTTGCTTTACAAGCCGTACAAGCTGCTCCAGATATGGAACTAGTAGGTGTTGTCCGCAGAGACGCATCAAATGTTCCTGCTGAACTAGCAAACACTAAAGTGGCATCAAATATTGATGACCTAGGCAAAGTAGATGTAGCTATTCTATGTGGTCCTAGTAGAAGCGTACCAGAAACTTCTGCTGCTCTTCTTGCAAAAGGCATTTGCACAGTAGATAGTTATGACATTCACGGAGACATTTGGGAAGTAAGACAAAAGCTAGAGGCTGTAGCTAAAGCAAACAATTCTGCAGCTATTATCTCTGCTGGCTGGGACCCAGGTTCAGACTCTGTGATTCGTACTCTACTTAAAGCTATAGCTCCTAAAGGTCTTACCTACACCAACTTTGGTCCTGGTATGAGTATGGGACACTCTGTAGTGGCACGTAGCAAAGAGGGTGTAAAAAATGCGCTTTCTATGACTATTCCTCTAGGTACCAGCGTACATCGTCGCATGGTTTACGTTGAACTTGAAGAGGGTGCTTCTCTAGAAGCTGTTACTGCTGCTATCAAGAGCGACTCTTACTTCAGCCACGACGAAACACACGTTATCCAAGTGCCTTGTGTAGATGATCTTCAAGACATGGGTCACGGTGTGCTAATTGAACGTAAAGGTGTATCTGGTAGCACTCAAAGCCAACGTTTCTCATTCACCATGACTATCAACAACCCTGCACTTACTAGCCAAATCTTGGTAAGCTGTGCTCGTGCTGTGGTAAAACAACGTCCTGGAGCCTACACTCTTCCAGAAATAGCTCCAATGGATATGCTATACGGAGATCGTGAAGCGTTAATTAGAGAACTTGTGTAAAATATAAATGAGAGTTGAAAAAGGAGAAATGAGAAATCATTTCTCTTTTTTTTTGAATACTATGTATTTGTAGCCTTAAAAATAATGAGGGTCAGTCCTTAGGGATTAAAAAGGGAGCCTGCGGCAAAATCCCTAAGTCTTAACCCTCATTATTTTTTTACTCCTAAGACTTAACCCTAATACATAATTCCTAAATTCTAACTTCTAATCTCTTATTAATATTCACAATAATCAAAAATTCCTCATTCCTAATTCCTAATTCCTAATTTTTTTATATCTTTGCAACCGAATTTTAACTACAATAACAGAAATGGACGATTATCATCCGGAAAATACTAACTTTTAAGAATGGAGATGAGGTTTTCTCTATTCTTAAACAAATACGATAGGAGAAACCTACATGAGAACATTTTTAAAGAATGGTATCGGCATGATTCCATGCAACAAATGGGAACCTAACTGCTGGGTCAATGTTGTTAAACCAACTCCACAAGACAAGGCATATCTTATTAACACCCTTGATGTACCTCTTGCATTCTATGAAGACATTGAAGACGTTGATGAACGTCCTCGTGTAGAAGTAGAAGATGGTTGGTGTTTGGTTCTTATGCGTATCCCATACAAGGTACACAATGCTAATGGTACATTTTCTACTGTGCCACTTGGTATTATATTCAAAGACGACATTTTTGTTTCTGTTTGCTTCTATCAAACAGATATTATTCAAGATTTCATTAGCTATACCAAAAGAAAAAATATCAACAAGACAGATAATATAAACTTTGTCTTTAGACTACTTCTTTCTTCTAGTATTTGGTTCTTGAAATATTTGAAAAGCATCAACGCTCAAATCAAAGCTGCAGAAAGAGAATTAGAAACATCTGTAGAAAATGATGATTTGAAGACTCTTTCAAACCTAGATAGAACTCTGGTTTACTTTACCTCTGCCCTGCGCGGTAATGAAATTCTTACTCATAAACTAAAAAATATGAGAGGAATAAAAGAAGTATATGACCCAGACTTAGTGGAAGACGTAGAAATTGAGTCAAAACAAGCGTTGGAAACCACAAGCATTTATTCAACTATTTTGAATAGCACGCTAGACACATATGCAACTGTGATTTCAAACAACCTGAACATGGTGATGAAACGCTTAACTAGTATCAACGTTATTCTGATGTTGCCAACTTTGATAGCAAGTTTCTTTGGTATGAACCTAGAAATTGGCACAAGCATTTTCAACTGGATGTTCTATATAGCAGTAATCGTTTCTATCTCGTTCACTGCGCTGAGTGCGGTGTTCTTCTACAAGAAAAAATGGTTCTAAGATGAGCTAGATAAAAAGGAAGGCAAGTCGACCGACTTGCCTTCCTTTATATTTTATCCTACCAAATCAACGGTAACAATCTATATCTCACCTTTTCTTTATACTCCGCATACCCTTTTAGCCCTTCGGTTAAAACCTTCTCTTCGTTTTTTATTCTCACACTAATAATTGGTATGTAAAGAAGCATAATTAAAAACGAGATTGGCGAGGCCAATACAAGTGGCATCACAGAAAACAACAAAAGGGTTGCCGCATACATTGGATGACGAACGATGCCATACAAACCTGTGCTTATAACTTGCTGATTTTCTTGCACTTCTATGGTGCGTGACAGATAAGCATTTTCTCTTAGCACCTCAGCATACAAGGCATACGCAAACAAAAATACAACACTTGCCACTGCCACTACCCACCAAGGTAACACACACCAATCGTATCTAAAGTTAAGCCCTGCCACCACAAAATTTGCTACAAAAAGTAGGCCCGACAGCGCCACTACCCACTTCTGCTCTTGCTCCTTTTCGTTGGCATTTAGGCGTTTGCTAAGCAGTTCTGGATTCTTTAAAAGCATCACCGCTCCCATTATTGCCATAGGCACAAAAAGTACCCCCAACATCACCCACGCCTGATAAAATTCCCAAGTTCCCGCAGGCACAAACAACATCACCGCCAGCATCGCAAAGCCCACCACAAACTTCAATAACGCCCTGAAAAAGAGTTTTGTTTTCATAAACTTTTACAAATCCTCGCCATTTGAACGATTATACAAATTATCGTAATACATTAATATCCTATATTGACCATAGTCTTCAGATATTGTGAACCAAACCATCTTATTACTCGTTTCTTGGTATAAATCTAATAGATTTATCTCTTCAGCTTCGCTAATATTATTTACGTCTAACAAATCTTTTTTATATTTAGATGAAAATTTTATTAAATCTGGATATTTGTTAACAAAATATACAGAATCCACTTTTTGATAAAATTCAGCACTATATTGTTTCTTATTTACTGATATTTGGTAACTAATATCCTCTTCCTCTGATATTTCAAAAGCATAATCTATTGATAAAGGATTTGTATATTTTTTATTATTCTGAAACTGCTCACATAATCTATTAAACCTTAATCTTATTTGAGATTCATCTCTAGTATATTTATCAAAAACACATATTCTCCATACCTTATTATTATTTGTAACTATATGGATCATTACATCCTCTCCATTAAACTCACCTTCTAATATTTCTCTATCATACCTTGACGAAACAAACCCCTTCTCCTTTAACTTTGTAATCATTTCTGGTTTATATCCATCTACTGGGATACCTAAAAACTTAGTAACTTCATTCTGTGCGAATAAGCACAAAGAAAGTATGCATAACACAAAACATAGTGTAACTCTTTTCATATTACTCAAATTTTATTTAGTATTGGACAAATAATTATTATCAAGCAATTTATACTAGAGCTATTTAGTATACTGATTATTCATCTGCTCTATATATTCCTCTAAAGTATTCATACCAATAGAGGCTCTGCGCTCGTTAACCTTTTCTGGCTCAATCATTGCAACAGGTTCAAAAATACCATTTTCGTTATAGTTTCCTTGTGTCCCATAAATTTGTGGTTGTCCTAAACGACATGCTATTCTATCTTGGAGCATAGCAACTAATTCACCTTTGATGTTCCTTTGTTCAGCAGCTTCTACAAACATAGGCAAATATTTCTGTTGAGCCTCTAAAGAACCATGTTGAATCACCACCCATAAAATCTCATTCTCTTCACCAAAAACTAAACCATATTGATCTATAATTTCGCACACCCTAATTAAGTTAATACTATCATTTCTCCAAATTTCCATTCCTAACTGTCTTTGCGACAATGTATCATTAGGAGCAGTCTGCCACAATTCAACAATACGATTTCTTGGTTCCTGATCTGTCTTCAATATTTCTATAAGTTCAGTACGTATCTCCTCTATTTTTTCTTTTTTACTTACACATGAAAACGCTACAAGAGATACGAGAATAAGAAATACAAAATTCTTCAACATTTTATTCATAATTATATTTTTAGTATAAATTTATATAAATCACTATTTCACCAACCATTCCCAAATTGGAATTACTTGTAACAAAATTACCAGTTTTTTTTATTATAATTGGGATAAAATGCATGTTTTACTAATCCCTAATTGGGATAAATGACAGATTTTTTCATTTTCTAATTGGGATAAATAACACACTATAAAATGTAACTACCTCAATATATGACATTTACCAACTTTAGTAAATTCTAATTTTGGAACGAAGCTAGGTGTGAGTTTTATTATCTTAACCTTTTCTTGATTAATGCAGGGTTGCCTGCTACCATTACATCGTCGGGAATGTCTTTTGTTACCACACTGCCTGCGGCAACAATTACTCTATTTCCAATGGTTACGCCAGGGCAAACAGTTACATTTCCACCCAACCAACAATCTTCACCAATATGAATGGCATAACCTGTTTCCACAGGCTCACGTCGCTGTATATAATCGATAGGATGATTTGGCGTAAACAGTTTGCAACCAGGACCCAACATTGTATGCTTGCCAATATAAATGCCACCACTATCAAGAAACTCGCAATTTCTATTGATAAACACACGCTCCGCCAAATGTATTGGCCAACCGTGGTCGCAATAAAAAGGAGGAATAATCAATGCCTCCTCGCTAGCATTTGGCATCAACTCCTTCATTGCCTTCACAGCAGTCTCTCTATCCTCCAAAGGCGATGTCGCATTAAATTTTGCCGATGCCAACGCCGCATGCCGCCAACTCTCCTGATACTCCGGAGCATCGCAATTGTACAGCACATTTGCTGTCATTTTCTCTAGTTCTGTCATGGGATTTCGTTTTATTTTCCTTTATTTAGAATTTCACTTCAATTTCTTACCGTCACTGAAGGCATTGCCTACGGTTTTGCCTAGGGCGATGTAAGTGTGTTGGATAGGATTGTAGGTGATGAGTTGCATCTTTTCTACATCTGGATTGCCGTCGGCAGATAGGTATTTTTCATCGGCTACAATATCTATTATCTCTGCCACAATGTAGTATCCTTCTGCGCTTTCATCTATTTTCTCTTTTATTCTGCACGACAAGGTCATTGGGAAATTTGTAAAAATAGGGGCATTCACACTTTCTGATTTCACGGCTGTCCAACCTGTTTTCTGCATTTTATCGGGCGTTTTTTTTGCACTTACTATACCTACAAAATCAGATGCTATCATGGTATCGACTGTAGCAAAAGCCACGGTAAAATCTCCGCAACGATTCAAATTCTCGGTAGTAGCATGCGCACCCATTGAGATTACAATTTCTTTGGCATCCCACTGCCCACCCCACGCTGCATTCATTGCGTTTGGTGTACCATCTTCATTATAAGTTCCGATTATCAACACCGGTTGTGGCAACATCCACGATTTTGGTTTAAAAGTTTTCATATATTCAAATATTTATTCTTATAAATTACTTCTTTTTTATCTACCATCGTAACTATCGACCATACTATACTAATTCAATTAATTCTTTACCATCTTAATTAATTTAGAATAGATGTTTATAATAGCATCTGAATTACATTTTAGTGTTTGGTATGATATATTATAGTATCCTTGAATGTTTTCGTATGGAACATTTTTTTGTTTAGTATCTAGATAAGGTTTTAGTTCCTCTAGGAAAGTTGTAATATTTTGTTCATCCACATTACATACTTCTGCTAATTTATAAAATTGAATAGGTTGGAATGAAACATAATCTTTCTTTCCTAAGAACATCAAACAATTAAATGACTTCCTATAATTTAACGGTGTAATATCAATACGTAAATCAGAAGTACCTAAATGGAAACCAAAACCAATTTCTTCAAATCTATTAATAATATTTCGTAATGACATATCGTTATCCATCAGCCATTCTTCTCTATCATTATATGCTTGACGTTTAACAATTTCAGTTTTTGCAACTTCCGCTGCAGGCACACATGATTCTATTCCTCCCTCGCCCAACAAATCCGCTATTTGCATTAGATAATCTAAAGCGACTTCGGGTTTCAGATAGAAAAATTCTCTATTAGCACTAACTCTATTCCCTGCTATTAAGGATAATGAGCGATGCATAAATTTTTCAACCTCAGCATATTTAGTTGTTTTGAAACTAGCATATTTTTCAAAAGCGACTGGCACACCTGTAGTCTGTAGTTCTTTCATACGTTTTTCTACAGTACCAGATGTAATTCCTATCTTAACAATATCTTCTTTAAAACAAGGATTTGTAAGAATATATACGTAACCGAAATTCTTATCCATCTTAAAATAATTTCATTTACACAAATTTAAGAATTTCTATCAACAATAAGCAACATAAATCACAAAATATTTTGATTGGCCCAAGCAAGTGCAAAGTTACAGTACACCTGTATCAAAAAAACGGTACAGGTTAATGTTTTTTTCTAAAAAGCTAAAATATTTCAACTTCGCAAATAAACACTTTTTAGTTGTATTTTATAATTTATGTAATATATTACACAACTTTATTGTTGTTTTTTTTATTGGGTTCTAAAGAAAATATTATATCTTTGCAAACAGAAAACTAATAAAAATCAACAGATATGATTTCAGAATCTCAAGTCCAATCTTTTTTAAATCAATTTCATACTAAGATGAAAATATTTGGTATTCTGTACCGAGATGACAGAGGTAAGAACCAAAAAACATTAGAAGAATTAGAAATAGTCCCATCATACAGGAAAGTGATTATTGAAAATTTAAAAGTAGAAGATTACATCGAAGGTCCCATTATTGACGAATTAAATAAATTAGGAGAAATGTGGGTATTCGGGAAAGACATAAAAGGTAGAGAAGTATATATTAAAATAATGTTAGGCAGTAATAATTGTCAAACTATTTGTATATCATTTCATATAGCAGAACATCCATTGTCATATAAATTTAAATAGAAAGGAAACAAGTTATGAAAAGTCCATTTACAGGAAAAGAAATGAGTCGCGTATGGGAGAAACGCACTTGGGAGTTTCGTGGAGAGAAGTTTGATTATATGCATATGGCATGGTTATGTGAAGATACAGGTGAGAGTTTTACTACAGATGAATCAGATACCGCTTCATATATACAAGTTACCAATCAATATAGAGCGAAATACGGCATTCCTTATACAGACGAAATTATAGGCATTCGTAAAAAGTATGACTTAAGCGCAGCAAAAATGTCGTTACTTTTAGGTATAGGCATAAATCAATATAGAAAATATGAGCAAGGCGAAGTGCCAAGTGTGTCCAATGGCAGATTAATTCGTTCAATTATGAATCCCAAAGTAATGTTGGACATGATTGAAAGTGCACAAAAAGAACTTGAAGAAAAAGAATACAAGAAGCTGACACAACGCATTAAAGCAATCATTGAAAATAATGATTCATACAAAATGCAACAATATGAAACAAATCGTATTTTCTGTAGCACACGAAGCTATGAGAATGGCTATGCAGCAATTTCACTTGACAAACTTAAAAATGTGATGATTGCTATTCTTGAACGAAGCAAAGAAGTTTGGTGCACTAAAATGAATAAATTATTATTTTATGTAGATTTCTTATCATATCGTGAGAGAGGAATGTCAATGACGGGACTAACTTATCGTGCTATAGATTATGGTCCAGTTCCCGAAAAATGGAATAAGGTTTATAGTCAATTTGATGACATTCAACAAGTTTTACAACAAATCGGCAATTATGAGGGCACAATTCTTCAAACAAAATCACATATCGACAACGAAGTATTAACAGAAGAAGAAATAAAAATCATTGATATTGTCTGCAACAAATTTGGAAACTACTCTTCACAAGCTATATCAACCATAAGCCACGAAGAATATGCTTGGAAGAACCACTATCAACAAGCGGAGCGCATTCCATTTTGCGAGGCCTATAATTTAGTTTCACTATAAATTATTACTACAAACAACATAAATATTTAAACCTAACTCTATGTTCTGTAGTCAAAGACTTAGGATTTTAAATAATATTATCATGAAAAGAAAATTAGTTTTATTTACAGCATTTGTTGCGTTGGCAAGTATTTTTACAATTCAAGCACAAGACATTCACAACAGACCTTGCATTGATGTAAGCGGAAAGGCAGAAATGTTTGTTGAACCAGACGAAATCATCCTAAGCATTGTGATAAATGAGAAGGATTATTCAAAGAAAACCACTCTAGAAAAACTTGAAAAAGAGATGATTAAGAGTTTAAAAGAGATTGGCATCAACACAAAAAAGAACCTTACAGTAGTGGACCTTTCGAGCGACATCAACCATTATAAAATAAAAAAAGATGAGATAAAACTGAGCAAAACATACAGACTTAAAACCTCATCTGCCCAAGAGGCGACCACTGCACTTTTGGCACTAGAAGCAGTGGGAATTTCGGAAATTAATATTGCACAAATTAAGTGTACAAAAATTGAAGAATACAAAGACGAGGCTCGTGTGATTGCTATGAAGGACGCTCACAGAAAAGCGAAACTATTGACCGAAGCTATCAATCAACCTCTTGGCAAAGCAATTTACATTACAGAAAATGATTTTACTAACGTGCGCACCTACCCTCGACTTATGATGAGCAAATCAAACGGTGTAATGGAAGATGCCGTGGCAGAAAGCGAAATTGCCGACATCAGTTTTGAGAAAATCAAAATTGAAAGCAGGGTGCAGATTAAATTTGCGTTGGAGTAAGGGAACGGGGCTCTATCATAAAATCATAGGTCTTACTAAAAAATCGGGCACATCGACAAGCTCAGTGACCGATTTTTATTAAATCTAGTCAAATAAAAATAGGCTAATTCTTTTTGAGGAATTAGCCTATGATTTTTATTATCTGGACGATTACTCTGCTGGAGCCCATTTGCAACGCACTGGAGAGACGATGGCGCCTTCTTCTTTTAGTTGCTTCATTGCTTTATCTACTTCTTTGCGGTCTAGTCCGCTAAGTTCTGCAATTTTTCCTGCGTTTAATGCTTCGCCAGCTGCCTTCATTGTAGCTAATACTTTTTCTTTTGTTTCCATATTTTTAAGTTTTAATTGTGATGTTAGTAAAAATAGTCATTTTCTCCCATAACTCCATCGTGCATTAGCATTTTTTAAGTGCCTTTAGTATTTCTGCCGATGTTCTAACGTAATTTCTATATAACTTCGCTTGCCTGCGATATAGTCGGAATAAAGGGTTTCTGCATCGATGCCTCTCAAAATTTTACAACGTCCACACGCTTCGCAATTGTTTTGGCATTCCCATTGCGAAAGCACGTAATTGCGTCTTTCTTCGGCAGTTGAATTATGTATATCTGGCGCTATCATAAAATAAAATTGACCAATGCAATGCTCCAAAAATCTATTTGAAATTTGTAAGAGTTAAACATGTTTACTACTCAATAAAATTATCTTTAAAAAAATCTTCAATAATTACTAACAAAGATATGCTTTTTAGAGAAATTTAAACTAGTTTTTCAAAAATAATTGCAACCTTTGTAAAACGAACCATTAAACACTATACATTATGAACATAGGTGATAAAATTCCGGAAATTTTGGGCAAGGACCAAAACGGAAAAGAAATAAAAGCGAGTGATTATAAAGGAAGAAAAATAGTGCTTTACAGTTATCCAAAGGCGAGCACACCGGGTTGTACTGCAGAGGCTTGTTCGCTGCAAGCACACAAAGCAGAACTAGCAGCAGCTGGCTATGAAATCATTGGCGTGAGCAAAGACAAAGAAGCTGTGCAAAAGAAATTTGCTGATGCTCAAGGACTTGACTTCCCTTTGATTGCAGATACAGACACTACCCTACTACAAACATTGGGTTGTTGGGGCGAAAAAGTGGCATGCGGACGTCGCACTATTGGCACACTTCGTACTACATATTTGGTAAATGAAGAAGGCGTTATCGAAAAGATTTTCACTCCAAAAGAAATCAAAACAAAAATTCACGCAGAGCAAATTTTGGACTATATCAAAGGATAAATAATTATGAAAAACTTCACATTTCAAAATACCACAAAACTTATTTTTGGCAAAGGTCAGATTGCAAAATTATCTAAAGAACTACCTAAAGGCAAACGCATTTTGGTTACCTTTGGCGGAGGCAGTGTAAAGAAAAACGGCGTGTACGACCAAGTGAAAGCTGCACTTGAAGGTTTTGACTTCATTGAGTTTTGGGGAATTGAGCCAAACCCAAAAGTAGAAACACTTCGCAAAGCAGTAGAAGTTTGTAAAGAAGAGAAAATTGATTTTATTTTGGCCGTGGGCGGAGGTAGCGTACTTGATGGTACAAAACTGATTGCGGCAGCAACTATGATAGAAGCCGACGCATGGGATTTGGTACTTAACCCTAGTTTGCAAAACGGCACTCTTCCTTTTGCTAGTGTGATGACCCTGCCTGCAACGGGCTCTGAAACGAACAAAGGAGCGGTAATCTCAAACAATGCAACTGGCGAGAAATATGGTTACTACAACACCTACCCTGTATTTTCTATTCTCGACCCAGAAAGCACATTTTCGCTTCCTGCGTTTCAAGTATCTTGTGGTATAGCAGATACCTTTGTGCACGTGATAGAACAATACCTTACCATCGCAGATTGTTCGCCACTTATGGACCGTTGGGCAGAAGGCATTTTGCAAACATTAATAGAGATTGCGCCTAAGATAAGAGAAAATCAATGCGACTACGATGCCATGGCAAACTTTATGATTTGCGCTACTATGGGGCTAAATGGTTTCGTGGCAATGGGTGTGCCACAAGACTGGGCTACTCACATGATAGGTCATGAGATTACTGCACTTACTGGCACCACTCATGGTCAAACCCTTGTCTTGGTACTTCCACGACTTATGAATGTGATGCGTGAGCAAAAAGCTGACAAGATTGTTCAATTTGGTGAACGTGTGTTTGGCATAGTAGAAGGTAGCAAAGAGGAGCGCATCGACAGCACCATTGCTGCTACAAAAGCATTCTTCAAATCGCTAAACCTAGCAACAGAATTTGAAGAACTTTCTATCGGTAGTGATGTTTTGGACGAGATTGTTCGCCGTTTCAAACAACGTGGCACTTTGCTAGGAGAAAATAGTAATATTGACTACGCTGTAGTTGAAAAGATTTTAAAATAAAAATTAAAAGGCTAACTCCTCTAGTTAGCCTTTTAATTTATCTAATCTTTGTTTTACCCTCAACTCAGTTTCATTATCTTGAGCAGACCAAAAAGTCTTGTTTTTTAAACTATCTGGAAGATATTGTTGCTTCACATAATGATTTGGATAATCATGTGGATATTTATACCCTTTACCATAGCCCAAGCTCTTCATTAAGTTTGTTGGAGCATTTCTTATATCCAACGGAACAGGTAGGTTTCCAGATTTTTTCACCTCTTCAAGTGCCTCATCTATAGCCAAATATGCCGAATTACTTTTGGGCGAAGTAGCTAAATATACAGTTGTCTCTGCCAAAATAATACGCGCCTCTGGGAAACCTATTTTATGCACAGCATCAAAACAAGTATTGGCAAGCAAAAGAGCATTTGGATTTGCCAATCCTATATCCTCTGCAGCAGAAATAATAAGACGACGAGCAATAAATTTTGGATCTTCTCCACCATCTATCATCCTAGCTAGCCAATAAATTGCAGCATTTGGGTCACTTCCGCGAATAGATTTTATAAACGCAGAAATAATATCATAATGCATTTCGCCTAGCTTATCATATGCTAGCAAATTGGCCTGAAGCTTTGACTTAACAAGCTCATTGGTAAGAACTATCTTATCATCTGCTTCTGTGCTAAGCACCAGCTCCAACGCACTTAAAAGCTTGCGAGCATCGCCACCAGAATAAAGCAATAGCGCATCTAGTTCTGCTAGTTCCACAGACTTTTTCTTTAAATCTATATCTGTGGAAATAGCAATCTTTATTAGTTCTACTAAATCTTCTTTCTCCAATGGTTTTAGCACATACACCCTACAACGAGAAAGTAGTGGAGAAATCACCTCAAAAGAAGGATTTTCTGTGGTGGCACCAATAAGTACAAAAGTGCCTTTTTCCACTGCTGCAAGAAGTGAATCTTGTTGCGACTTACTAAAACGATGAATCTCGTCTATGAAAAGTATAGGAGCTTTTGGGTTGAACAGTTTGTTCTTTTCGGCAGATTCTATCACATCGCGCACATCCTTAACTGATGAACTTACAGCACTTAGGCTATAGAAAGAGCGGCCACTTTGCGACGCAATAATTTGTGCAAGTGTGGTTTTGCCCACCCCCGGAGGTCCCCAAAGTATGAATGAAGCCAAATTGCCCGATTCTATCATTTTTCTGAGCACTGCACCTTCACCAACCAAGTGCTTTTGGCCGATATAACCATCGAGTGTGGTAGGACGTAGTCTTTCTGCTAGTGGCTTCATTTTTTAGTAGAGGTATATTTTTTTAATCCATAAATACGAAATACACAGCTGCTATAAGGCAACCAAATGCAGCCACGTGATTCCAATGTAGGCTCTCGCCTTTAAATAAAAACATAGTGAACACAGTGAACACCAAAATAGAGATAACCTCTTGAATTACTTTTAGTTGCATTAGTGAAAAAGCTCCGCCGTTGCCAATAAATCCCATTCTGTTGGCAGGCACCTGAAAACTATATTCTGCAAGCGCTAGCAGCCAAGAGAGCAATATCACTACATAAAGTGGTGTATTGTCTGACAAAACTTTCATTTGTTGTAACTTGATATGACCATACCATGCGAAGGTCATAAAAATATTAGAACAAATAAGTAATAATATGGTGTAAAATGCGTTCATTTTTTATGTTTTTTAGCCAGTGCAAATTTAGTAAATTAATTAGAAAATTAAAGTGTATTCTTTTGTAAGTGATACATTTTATGTCCTAAAAAATCACTCTCGTTTACAAACTCAAATCCTACAGACTTATAAAGTGCTTGTCCGCGTTCGTTGTCCACATCTACAAGTAACCCCACGTATGGAATGCCTTCGTTTTTTACCTTTTCTGAAAGAGATAAAATAAGTTGCTTTGCAATACCTTTGCCTCTGTATTCTGGCAGCACAGCAAGGGAGTCTAGATAACATTCTCCCGCCTGGGTTTCATCCACTATAAATGGTCTTTTACCAGTAATATTTTCTATAATATCCCAGGTTTTGCCCCTTAGGGGGTACAATTCCCCACCATCATATGCCACAATTCCGCCTGCAAGACAACCATCTACCTCTGCTATAAGTGCATTTTGCCAACTATATTGAGTGCCTTCTTCTGCTGCTATCTGCGTGATAACATCCATATAATTTTCACCACAATATCCTTTTAAGCTATCCTCGCACGCTATTGCAATGCACACCACCTGTGCAATAAAACTTGCATCTTCTGCTGTGGCTTTTCTGATATTTAGTTCCATTTTGTTAATCGTTGCCCTATTTTGTTATATCTTAAATATTATTCTTACTGCCCACCACGTAAAAAATAGAATTAGATAAGTAATTAATACTTTTCTAGAATATATAAACCTATTTACTTTATCAAAAACTCCATTTATATTATACCATTTACCTAATATAGCTAACAAAATATATGGAGAAACAATAAATACAAAAGGATTCATCAAGAATGCATCACAAAAATGTCCATTAAAAAGCAAATGAATACATCTCTGAATGCCACATGACGGACAATATGTTCCTGTCATCAACCACCAAGGACATTTAGGAACATAAACAGAAGTAGCAGGTGCTACATAATAATAAATAATACCGATGGCTAAAATAACCACCGGTATCATTATACGAATAATTTTTAATTTCATATTACATCATTGATGCTATTAAAGCTCCATACGCAACAATGTATATAAACCAAAAAATAGCTGTTAGCACAATACCCCAAACAGATAATTTTTTAGCTAACGCAGCTGCTTTTAAAGCTTCTTCTTTTTGACCTGCATTCCATAATCTTTCTACAGATGCTGCCTTAACTATCGCTGGAATACCCAATGGTAAGCAACCCAAAGCAGTAGTTACAATAGCTATAGCTAGGTTGTTAGAAGGGCATAATTCTTTTTGTTCTTCCATAATTCAAATTTTTATGAGTTAATAAATAGGTTTATACGTTTTTCTTTAGATTACAAAGTTATACTTGATATATTATTAAAAAAAAGAAAATATGTTAATCTAGGTTAATTAAAACCTCAAAAACTATATCATTCTCATTTATTATCTTTTGCGTGCAGTATCAACCTCAACGACTGACTATAATTGAAATAATTCATCATCCAATCTACAAAGACAAAGATTTTGTTTTTCACACCTAGGATAGAACGAAGGTGAACCACTAGCCACATTACCCATGCAGTGAAACCACCTATCTTCATGCCAGCAAACTCTGCCACGGCTTTGTTACGACCCACGGTGGCCATAGTGCCAAGGTTTTTATAAACAAAAGACTTCATTGGTTGGCCTTTTGAAAGTCTCTTAAGGTTGTCTGCAAGAAGGTTGCCTTGTTGGATAGCCACTTGAGCAAGTTGTGGATGACCAGCAGGCCAAGCCTTGTCTGCCTCTGGCATTATACATTGGTCGCCAATGCTAAACACGCCGTCCATACCTTCCACTTGGTTGAAACCATTTACAATAATTCTGGCTCCCCTACCCAATTTGTCAGCAGGCATATTTTCAAGTTTATTGGCAATTACACCTGTTACCCAAATAAGAGTTTGCGATGCTATAGTGCTACCGTCGTTGATATAAACTGTACCATCTTTGTAGTCGGTTACTTGTTGGTTTAGCAGCACATTCACACCCATAGAGCGCAGATATTTAAGCACATTTGCAGAAGACTTCTCACTCATTGCAGCAAGCGGTCTTGGCTGCGACTCCACAAGATAAATATTTAGCAAACTATTAGGTAGGTCTGGATAATCTTTTGGCAAAATGAAGTTTTTCATTTCAGAAAGTGCACCTGCAATTTCCACACCTGTGGCACCACCACCCACTATCACAATGTTTAGAAGCGATTGGCGCTCTTTTGGGTCGGAAGTTACAAGAGCTTTTTCAAAGCGTTGCAACAACACATTACGCAAGCCCATAGACTCCGATAATGTTTTCATTGGCACTGAATTTTCTTCTATTCGCTTATTGCCAAAGAAATTTGTTGTGGTACCAGCGGCAAGCACCAGATAATCATAAGAAATTTTTCCTATAGTGGTGTCAATAGCTTTTTCTTCTGGAAGAATACCTGTTACCTCAGCCAAACGGAAAAAGAAATTTTTACGTTTTTGAAAAATCTTTCTAAAAGGGAACGCAATGCTACTAGGCTCTATACCAGAAGATGCCACTTGGTAGATAAGCGGAGGAAACTGATGATAATTGTTTCTGTCCACAAGTACCACTTGAAAGTCGGACTTCACTAGCTTTTGTGATAGTTTCAGGCCACCAAAACCACCGCCCACTATCACTACTCTTTTCTTTTCTGTTTTAGGAATATTGCAACCCATAGCTTAAATACTATTTTTCATAACTTTGGAATTGTAGCACATACGCCAATCCCAATAGATGATAATATGAGTCGATAGAGTGAGAGAACTCATAGTAAATACCTAGGATATTATTGTCGTCCACAACCCAGTCTAGACCTGCACCATATGCAAATGTATCTACATATGAAGTAGGATTTTTTTGTAGTGGGCTATACATTTCTATGTACGCATATAGATAAAGAGGAGTATTTGGAATAGCACCATCTAGACGCAAGCGAGAGCGTAGCAACCAATTATAAGACAAATCTTGCATGCTATAGGTCATTTGAAATCTCTCACGTATAGAAACTGTTAAATAATCGTTGATTTTCACATTTGGAGTAACCATCAATTTTAAGCGGTGACGCATCTCTCCACCATAAAGATATTGAAACTCGTACGCACCAAGAAGCGCAATTCTTGGGTGTGGTTTGTAGTTTAAACCAAGTGAAGTGTAAGACATATCCACAATAGGAGCCTCTGGTATTCCAGTTCCATTTAGATAAACTTCTTCACCAACAAATAATGTAAGATTTTTTAAAGGATTATATTCAAGATAAAAATCCACTTCACCACCTACGTCAGTAGTTTTTTCGACAGAACGAGCTTTGCCTTGTTTTTCTCTTTCAACAGCAAAAGCAGAGGTAAAGATAAAGCAAAGTGACAGAGCAACAAGTATTAATTTCTTAAGATTCATTGTATATAATATTTATAAATTTCGGATACAAATATACAGAAAAGTAAAGAAATTTCCATTTAATCCTTAAAATTTATTAAAAAGAAAATCCACTTCCATATTCAGGTTCTACAAAAGGTTTACTTTTGTTTTGAAATTTGGAAGATGAGGCAATAAAATAAAGTAACATTAAGAAATTATTACTATCTTTACATTTATAAAATACAAAAAATCAAATATGAAAAAGAATCTATTTTTAGCCTTGGCAATATTATTGGCAATGGCAGTGAACAATATTTATGCACAAAACCCAACCAGAGGAAAACTTGGCAATCATGAGTGGGTAGACTTAGGACTTCCATCTGGAACAAAATGGGCAACATGCAACGTAGACGCCACATCTCCAGAGCAAGCTGGCAAACTCTACGCCTTTGGAGAAACTACCACAAAGTCCTCATATACCGAAGAAAATTCGAAGACCAACAACATGCCACTAGAAGACATAGCTGGCAATAAAACCTACGATGTAGCCACACTAAAATGGGGCGAAGGTTGGCGCATGCCTACCAACGAAGAAATGAAAGAACTACTTACATATTGCAACGATAAATATGTGCAAAAAAATGGGCGTTGGGGCAGAGAATTTACCAGCACCATCAACAACCAATCTATTTTCTTGCCAGCAACTGGCTCAAAAGAAGGCACAAAATTAATGGATTACAATGGTTGTGGCGTGTATTGGACATCTACTGCCGAAAGTAGAAGATCGCATTGCTGCGCACACGGATACAACTTTGGCGCCGCCCTAGGCGAAATGACTTCTGCCGGCCGCTTCGTTGGCATGGCCATCAGACCCGTGACAAAGTGAGAGGAAGAGATCGGTCATGAGACCTCTTGATTCCAAATCCTTGCAAAGCGCCTCCTCCACCACATCAATGTACGCAATAGCTCTGCCTAATGCAACAACGGCTAAAGAAGTCATTTGTTTTTTCAAGAGAAAATGTGTAATTTAGATGGTTGAAAAAATAGGGAAACATAATGACAGAAAATACATTTAAAGATAAAGTTGTGGTTGTAACAGGTGGTGCAAACGGCATTGGCAAGTGCATTGCAGATGAGTTTCGTGCGCAAGAAGCAATTGTTTATGTAATTGACAAACAAGAGGGCGAACATTTTGTTGGCGACATTGCCAAGAAAGAGGTTTTGGAGGCATTTGCTGCTGAAATTTTGAACAAACACGCTAAAGTAGATATTATCATCAACAATGCTCTCCCGCTAATGAAAGGCATTGACGAATGCACATATGAAGAATTTCAATATGCTATGAATGTGGGAGTTACAGCACCATTCTACTTGGTAAAACTTTTTAAGGAACATTTGGCAGAGGGAGCATCTATTGTAAATATTTCTTCGTCGCGTGACCGCATGAGTCAACCTCAAACCGAGAGTTACACCGCAGCCAAAGGAGGTATCGCAGCGCTTACACATGCGTTGGCAGTAAGTCTATCGGGCAAAGCGAGAGTAAATTCTATTTCGCCGGGCTGGATTGACACCGCATACACCGTTTACAACGGTCCCGACGCTAAACAACAACCTGCTGGCAGAGTTGGCAACCCTATGGATATTGCAAATATGGTGCTATTTCTTTGCAGCGACAAAGCTGGTTTTATCACAGGCGAAAACATCTGCATCGACGGCGGCATGACCCGCCAAATGATTTACCACGGCGACCACGGTTGGAATTTAGAAACAAGCCAATAACCCAAGGCAATTAATAGAAATCCTAGTATAATACTTGCAGCAACATAGCCGAGAAATCCAGCGGTATTGTCTTGCTGAAGCATTTGAACGCTCTCGTTGGCAAACGTAGAAAAAGTAGTAAACCCACCACAAACACCAGTGGTAAGCAATAAATACCATGCATTATCCGTAGCGCTATGCTTGCCGAATGCCGCAAACAAAATGCCAAAGGCGAAGCAACCCAACAGATTTACCGCCAAAGTTCCCCACGGGAAACCTTGACCGCAAATATTCTTCATATACGTAGAAATCAAGTATCGCAAGGCTCCCCCAACGAAACTTCCCGCACCCACAATAAGCAAAGATTTTAGCATAAAGTATTTTTATTTAGAAATAGAATTAATATCTGGCAACGCACTCCTACCCGCATCGGTCATGAGACCTCTTGATTCCAAATCTTTGCAACGCTCAATATTCAGTTGCGTCCAATGACTTTTCTTGCGGCGAGGCGACAAACGCTGCGCAAGTCGCCCATCGGGCAAACGCTTAAGCGTACTGTCAATCCACCCAAAGCAAAGAGCCTCCTCCACCACATCAATGTACGCAATAGCCGGCCACTCAGGCTTCTTACTGCGATACATCACCACCCAACAACATTTCTCTTTGTTGTGGTTTTCTTCAAGCCATCGCCTAAGTTCGGCACGAGTACTGTAGTGTAGTAGGTTTATGATTTCCATGAGTGTTTACTTTCTGTTAAACAAGACCAAATTTAATTATTATTATATGATTATCAAAAGAATATAGAGAAAATCATTTAGAGAAAATGGTACAATAAACTATCATATCGACCAAATAGAAAAAAGTGGATAAATCCATTTGTCCAATGCTATCCGAAAAATTTGGAGTCATTCGGAAAAATGGGCCAATTATATTTCACATAAAAACATTGTTTATTCCCCTGCAAACATATAAAATATATTGATTGCAGAGAAATAAAAGCAGTTTTTCTTTATTATTTAGGATAAAATTGGCAGTAGTAGGTTTGTGATTCCCATGGGAGATTTATTTTGCGTTAAACAAAATTATAAAACTCTACAACAAATCGAAGATAGTGGAGAAATCCATTTGTCCAATGGTTACAAAAAAAAATTGTATCTATCGGACAAATGGGGCGAAAATGTAACTATGTACAATCTCGACGTAGTAATTGCAAAAAAACACGTACTTATGACAATGGCTGATTGGAAAAATGTACTAACTAAATTTTTAGAGTTAAACGATGAACCTATACTTCCTAATGCAGGACGTGTTACGCATGAACAAGCAGAAGAAAAGGCTCTAAGTGAATATGAAAAATTTAGAGTAATACAAGATAAAGAAATATTGAGCGACTTCGACCGCCACTGTAAATCGTTATTTAATGAGGATATATAAACATAAAAAAATGCTCACAATGATTATACTAACATCATCATGAGCATTTTTTACGCCTCCTCCACCACATCAATATACGAAATAGCCAGCCAATCTAGTGTAGTAAGTTTATGATTTCCATGGAAGTCTAATGGGCTATATGAATATAACTTGTTGGGGTATGCCCATCAAGTACAAGTATAATTTTCTTAAAGGTAGGTTCTAATAATATCGTTTCTTAAACTATTCAATTTTTTATCATCTTGTAAAAATTCCCAAAGACAATAAGGTATCTCAAGATATTTAAAAACAACCTCACATCTCTTTAAACTATTAGGTTTTGCACCTTCATATCCTGTGTTATATACCTTATGAATAATGGAGTTTTCCATATAGAAAATAGTATTCCAAATATTAGGAGTAAAACATTTAAAATGAACTGCATATTTCCTCCAATTAGACTCAAATTTATTTAGTAACAAAAAATTTATTTGAAAACGATTTTTTCTTATATATCCAGATTCTATACAGTCTAAAATTGATAGTAAATATATTGCCTTGTGTGGAGCTTTATAACCATCTTTTTGACAGCATTTCATACTAAATATAGAGCCTACTAAATCGTTTAAATAGACACTATTCTGTAAACCATGAGAATTACCATCTACTAAACAGTTCGTTCTATTTTCTTTTTTAGGCTCATTAATGGTTACATCAATTTTGCCAATTGTGGAATTTATAGTTCTCTTATTTAAATAATTACGCACAATAGTTCCCCAATTTGAAAAAGTTAAACCAACACCACAGTCTCCAAACTTATTTATGCATGCTGCAACTACTTCTAGAACTGAAGTATCTTCAGGGTAACTATCTATAAATTCCAACCATCTGTTATCATATGTATTGATATCATTAATCACATCAGATGCATTATTTCCGACTTAAATATAACCTGACAATTTTTCCCCAATCAGAAAATTGCATTTTGTTATAATATTCACCAAACTGATTCATACATTCTCCTACTATAGCCAAACTAGGTGTGTCGTCTGGATAACTATCAATAAGAAGACGTACGGCTTCATCCTCTACAACATCAATTAGACGCCCTTGAAAGTATACTCCATTAGGAATCACATTTTTAGTTTCAGTTTCATCTTTGAGTGAACAATTCGCATCCCCATAATGTATTAATTCTGGAAAATGCGTATCGATCATTTGAAGAAAAGGCACCAAATCTTTTCTTTTAAAAAGAACGAATTTATCACCATTAGTAAGTATTTCCTCTTTGATTTTTCCTTCCACAACACTCTTTTGTGCAGACAATCTACTGTAGAATGAAACATATGATTTTTTATTTAATCTAGGTTTAATTTTATGTGGTTCCCAGCAAACAAAAACATCATTATCTATATCATATCCAAAGAAAAGAAATGGTATTGCAGATTCTCTGATTTCATCAAACTCTTCGCGTTTAGGGAGTTGAGCACGTTGATGCTCCAACGGATATGGATTACCTTCATGTGAAATACATTTGAAATATGCATAGTAACAAGCCCCATCAAACTTAAATTGACAAACAACATCTTGTCTAAGCACCTCGAAACCTTCATAACTACCAATTGCGGTTATGAATTTCTCCATTAACACTTTCCCTTTAGGATATATTTTTCTTGCCATACCTATAACGCTTGATGTAACTTACTTTGTAATGTGGTAGTATCAACAGCGGTAATATCTTTCAAGCATGATGAAAAATGAATATTTGACACTTCATAAGGCACTGCTGATAACGGAATTGCAGGAATATCGTAATGATTGAACAATTTATATGTATTTGCTGCTAAACTCACATCAAATCTAATCTTTTTTGACTCTTCCAACTGTGGCCCAATTGTTTGATACGCGATCTCTTTTAGTTTCAAAATTGCATCATTATCTGCAACTTTCTCGGATATCGCATCGATAAGATCAAAAATATTCCCCCCCTGTCCAGATGAAGCAACAATAATGGAAGCAATTAGAAGTTTCGAGTCCTTATTTGGATTTAGTTGCTCGATTGCAAATGTATGAACTCTATCGTGATTTCTGGTTGCTTTTACCTCAATCTTATCTATACCATCGTTAAAGTCATATTTATCTTCAGGGGTGACATGCCACGAATTGATAAGGTACAAAGGATCTTTGCCACACGCAATCACAAATAGTTCTGCCCATAGTCCTTGTATAATCTCTTTTGAAAATGATGGCGGAGCAGTAAATAACGATATTACTTTAGCCAGTTCGTGTTTTAAGGCTGCTACAGTAGGCTTAACAGGCAATTTCCTTAGAACAATGTAAACCAAATCTAAGAAGTATCTTTGTATATCACTTTCAAGAGATTTGAGCAATATAATTGTATACTTTTTACAAATAGTATTACCACCTTCGTTAAGATTACACACCTGATTAAAATTAACACTAAATTGTTTTAGATTAATGTTGGTGGTAGGCATTTCATCAAAACACTCAACAAAGAATATGGGGAATCGCTCCTGTGAGCATCCCAATCTATGTGGTAACGTCGATATTATCTCTTCTGCTGGAAAATATTTCTCATTACTTTCCGTTGGTTTTATCTTGCAAAAAACTGAATACAAATCAATCATAGCCTATCCCTCATTATCTTCGTCATCCTCTTCAACACCTATAAATGATGTTGCAAGTACTTCGGGGTAATACACGCAAAAATTATATATATCTTTGTTATTCAACGGGTGCATTGGTTGGTTAACTCTATAATGGTGCAATTGGAAGCATACCGTATCCTCATCCTTAAATGCTTTATCTCCAGGATAGCTGCAGTCTTTTGCATAACCAGCTTGAATATTAGTCAAACCTTCAATCTTATGGCTTCTCAAGTTATCAATATTTTGGGCAAGATATGCAATTTCATACAACCTTACATGTTTGATATCCATACTGTCGCGTAAATGCATCAAGTATTGAATTGTTACATTTCGTCTTGTGATATTAGGGACATCTCCGTAGCTTATACGCTTGAAAAACTCTATAAAGTCACCTATGGGAACACAGACATACCTGTGATTCCTGATGATATTACCATCATAATCTGGACAGTTAACAAACTGATTCTTAATACGTTCCAAAAATCGTTGTATACGCAACTTATTCTCTTGATAGCAGTCCTTGGATATCATTTGCCTCCATCCAGACAATTTGCTTCTTACAAGTTTAGATGACAGTATATTGCTTCGAGTTGGATTAAGAGTATCAGCCAATAACATTGCTTTAGAGTGCTTGGAGAATTCCTCAAGTGACTCACATTGATTTAGATTTGCACGAAGATTCTCCTCGTGTTCTACATAATCATTATACTCCACCAGACTCTTAGTAGAAAGATATACCCTACAAACATCAATATACTTCATCTTATATCCAAAGAATCGACATCGTTGTTCTATTGTGTCTGCGTTAGATTTTCCCTTTGTTGTTCGAGGCATATATGACATTGATAGATGTTCAATAGTAAATCCTCGATTAAGCATATCTGCACCAACAAGTATATGCCCTTTTGCAGACTTCCAAGATATCTGCTGATTTGATACCGTGTCATTCTTTGATTGAACAAGATGCACTTTCGTTCTAATCATGGCTTGCACTATGATATTCATCACCTCTTCAAATGAAGGAGCATCTGTTATATAACGCGTAATCGAATCATATGCGGGCTTAAATGAATTTCTAACTGCTTTAACTCCAAAGTCATCAGGAGGTCCTTGCAAAGCATCAATCCATTTCTGCTTGGTTGATGCAGCCCATTTAGCGAACTTTGTATTAGTATCGCGTCTTCCATCAACATGAATCATCATTGATAGAAAAGATTCTCGTTTCTGGATAAATACTACAATTGCAATACTCAAGAAGAATTCTTTCAATGCATGCTTTAGAGTATCTGGAACTTCATTTAATGGGTTATTTTTATGATGATAAATTTGTTCATCTGGTATAATAGATATTAAACTCAAATGTTCATTCTTAAAGAAAAATTTACCACCTGTATATCCTTTCCCTGGTGTAAGTACAGTATGATACTTCGGTGATAAAATATCATTACTATCTATTAGAAACGCAGCTTGTGGAGTTGCTGTATACTGAATATACGAATGGTTAGGCAAGGCCTGCTTTAGATTCAAGATGCTTTCGTATGTTTTACTAAAATCATCCTCTACCCATTCAGGTGAACTAGCATTCTTTTTTGCATATGTATTGAAACTAGATTGATCTGCTTCATCATCTACAATAAGTACGCCATAGCTACCTAAGATTGAAGCTAAAGCGGGAACTTTAAATGTCTCAGCAAGTCTATTAATATGCTTATAATGCTTTAAAATAGGAATCAATAGCATTTCTGAGTCCGTTTCTAATATATTTCGTATGTAATCATCAAGAGCTACAGTATCCTCATTTGCATCCACAATTATATAATTATCTCCTTCGTCAACTTTTAAATCATTTTGTAAACGTTCTGACGTTTGCGCCTGAAGATTAGTTTTTGTTCCTGTTAAATACACAACCAGTCTATAGCCATTGTCTGCTGCAAGTGCTGTTAGCGTAGTAAATGACAAAGTTTTTCCACTTTGTACATATCCTACTGCTATATTTGTAATATTGTCATTTTGTCCAGGGGGAACACAATGACTTAGTATCTTCATTGCTTCCTCTATCACAATGTCCTTACCTTCATCTTCTAGTTTTGTTTGGGATTGCATGAAGTCAACAGTCCGATCTCCCACTTTTATTTGATTCGGATTATGGATTGGTGTTATGAGTTCTATTGTACTTGTCATTGTATTACGCCAAATAATGAATTAAACTTATCTCTAAAATACTTTCCTACTTGATCACCACCTTCTGCCAAACTAATTTCAGTTGCCACCATAACCTCGATCATATAAGCCAACTGTTCTAGACCTTCAGGTGTCGCCAATGATTTATCAAATCTATCAAATATCGGATTTCTCAAGTTAATGGTTGTTGTATAATTCCCATTGGCTGATATTGTTAAACTATACAAGCCTTGTGCTGTAGCGCATTTTTCTCCTCTAATAGTAAGAGGAATTTTACTGCCATTACTCAATGTTACATCGATTGCAATAGGCTCAATATGGAGACTGTCATTTGTGCCTATAGGATTTCCAAATAAGTCTGTTTGTTGATATGCTTCTGTGCTTTGTGCTTCATAAGGTATATCTACATCACTAACTATCGAGGGAACTAGCTGTTCTTTGGTTTCAATGCGAGTCTCTATCGGTTTAGAAAAACCTTTTGCGATCTGCTTTATAAGATTTGCACCAAGGTTTTTCATCTCCTTTTTTGTCTTTGGCTTTGTGTAGTTTTGTGCTTGTCCAAAAAGATCAAGTGACTTATCTTTGGTCAAATCTTCTTTTAAGAGTTCTATGAACATACTAAAATCATCATCTTCCTGAAAAGAGTTCTTTGTAAAACTTACATCAAATCCCTCAAGATATAACTCTCCAAATATACGTTTATATTGAGGTGACCCTTCCTGACCACAAAGAACCTTAGGACGATAACGGTCATCATAGCTAGAACCAATAACACGGCCTCTTCTAAATAACAAGAATCCGTTATTTTCAGATGTACTCATGGTTTCCAAAACTGCAATAAAGCCTTTAACAGAGTACGTCTTGTCTCCTAATTTTTGTTCCCAGCAGATATCCTTTCGCCATACAATCGGAGCGCCATCAGGATTTGAATAGTGGGGAGCTTCCAAGACTTTGAGTTCTGTATATTCTAGTTGCTCATCATTGACAACGATTTCCACTGTTTTTTCACGAAGGTATTTTGTGTAGATACTTGCAAGATGTTTTCTTATATATGCCATTTGTCGATTTGTTGGCTTATTCATTGAAAGGTTTTTCAATATAATCTTTGTGTAATGCAAGTCTCTATCACAAGGCTCCTCATCAACGGGTAATTCCATTTCCTCATTATCAACAACTTCTTTCAAATCAAAGGTCATGGTCTTTCTTACGGGTTCTCCATAGGCAGAAGTCTCGACAGTCCAAGTATTACTCAGCCAAATCGAAGACACCTTCATACCCATTCCAAACTCATTCAAACCTTGATTGTCTAATGGCAAGTTTGCCAACTCAAATGCACGCTGATAATTTTGCTCTGTAATACCGTATGCATCATCCAATATAGTTATTGTCTCATTCGTAAAGTCAACGTCTATATGAATATGAAGCTTCCCATCACGATTAAGAGTCTTTAACTCATCTCGATGATTCTCAAAACTTTGTATGGAATTATCAATATACTCAGCAAGAGCATTCCATACCTTGTTGTTGATATACCTAAAGGTTGAATATACCAAAGGTCTCGTAGCAATAGATACATTACTTGCCATATTTCAACATTTTCTTAGCTATGATTTTAACAATATCTACATTAATAGCATTACCTAATGCTTCATAAATTCTAGTTTTCGAAAGCCCATCAAACCTCAGTGTTTTCATTCCTTGCAACGCAGCAGCTTCTCGGATTGACAGATATCTACCAAATCTAACATCTTCCTGCCTTAATCCAAATTGTTCTAATTCTTCATCAGAATAAACGGGTACACATTCTTGAGGTAACTCAACCCATGGTAATATTGGAACTTGTGTTCCTACAAGATTTAGTGCAGGTGAGAACGTTGGCATTTTTACTCTGATTCCGGAGGCTCTAAATTGTATGATTTTAGTTTTAATATCTCCATCATCATTACCTCGACAATTCCATTCCAGTTTCTGATGGCTATTATCCCAATCCTTAATGTATTCTATCCATACACTCAACCAATCTGAATTCTCAACCCAAAATTCTCTATTCTGTCTAATATATCTAATTTTCCATTCTGGAAATCTATCAGCAGTATCTGTTTGAGCATATATCGGCAATTGCTTAAGACAGTCTTCCTTAGAAGGACCGTTTATTTCCCAACCTAACTTTCCTTTATGTCCTTTTAATTGTTTTTTTGTTTGTTTGAATGGCGCTATATCTTCATACTCATAATCTGCATCAAATTCCATAGCCCAAATAGGGAATCTCGGAATCTTTCGATTACGTTTTTTAAGTTCACTCAAGAATAACTGCCACACTTTTAACTGCTGATGTGTTTTTAGGGATAATGGCTGAATATCGGCATCATTTGCATCAATTATCTTAGTTATATCACATAACTTTTCTTTTTTCTCATTAGGGAACTCATATGGTTGATACTCTTTTGAATCTACCAAATCCTTGCGCAATCCAACTATATATATACGCTTACGATGTTGAGGAATTCCAAATTGATGTGGCGAAAGTATTTCACCGCTTACATAATAGCCCAATGCATCTAATCGCTCTTGTATTATTCTCCAAGTATTTCCTTCATCGTGACCTTTTAAGTTAGATACATTTTCCAATAACAAAAATCTAGGTTTATCATTTGACCTATCTCTTTCTTCAATAATGGCACATATATAATCAAACATATTGCCACGACCTTCATCTAAGAAACCTTTTCTTTTACCAGCTTGACTAAATGGCTGACAAGGGAATCCTGCACACAAAATATCATGATGAGGAATTGTTGTCAAATCAACTTTGGTAATATCTCCTTCAATTCGAGGTGTATTAGGGAAATTTATTTTGTATAATTTTTGTAGATCTTCCTTTAGTTCAGATGTAAAAACACATTTACAACCTAGTGATTCTAATGCAATATGAAACCCCCCAAGTCCTGCAAATAAATCAATAAAAGTAAGTACACTTTTATCTTTTTGATTTTTATTTCTCATTTATATCTAGTTAATGCATATCACTTATCAGACCTTAATATAGGCAGATAAATATCTTAAATTATAAAATTCAATATAACGTTATAAGTTCAGCTTTTGTAGATTTACAAATATAGGATTTTTTAATAAGAATTAAGATACCTGGAGGGATATTTTTTTGTTTTTTAGAACAAAATGATATGAATTTCAAAATATCACTTTCTAAAATGAATCTTTCATTGAGTTTTCTTATCTATTATACACAAAATTACTATCAATAAAAGCATATTTTATTTTAAAATAAAAACCTTCAAATCTCTATGACTTGAAGGTTATCTCCTATTTTCTATACACCTCACCCCACCATCAACTCCCTATGTCTCTCCAATAGTGTCTTACTTGGCAGGTATTGCGATGGCAAGGCTATTTGTTTGCCTTCGTATTTTTCAAAATATTGTTTGGTGATTTCGTTAGTGAAATAGTCTTTAATTTCTTTACTAACTATCATGCGGTAATCATCATCAAAAGAGATTAGATGCTTGTCAAATGCTGCATCGTAGGTTGCACTCAGGCAGAGACCGTTTTCTGGATTCATTCGGTTTGCTTTATCGTCTGCCCAGCCTACAATATGACTTGCACGCAGAACCTGCGGAACATCAAGTCCTGTTACACAACATTTGTAATCAAAATTATGTAACACCATTTTTCTGAAATAGCCTTGACCCAATCTTGCTCTTGTTTCAATTTCTATATCTTCACCTTTTTTGTCTATATCAAACAATTCTACCAATTTTTTAGAAACGCCTATTGCCTTTGGTTTTTCTTTTAACAGAGTCCATGCTTCTTTTTCTTTTGCATCTTGTGTGTAATATTCAAGTAGTTTTCCAAATGCGGCGGAACAGAATCCTCCGCGTGCATAACTTTGTTGATTGGGATTTATGTTATCAAAGAATGAATCATTACCTTTTTTGTATTGATATTGTTGAGCACGAATAAATTCATTTATCCGCATCAACAGTTCAAAATCGTCTATACAGGAAACTGATTTTCCATGTAAACAAAAAACATCATCGCCTATGAATAACTCATCAATGATACGTATTGCTGTTATATAACTTTTAATAGCTCCTGTATTTGAATTACAAGTATCATACAGAAAGTCGTAGAAGCCTTGCTGTGTCATAGTTAATTTTATAATTACACAAATATAGTAGTTTTATTCCATAATCTTTACAATCGGGATGGTTTTGTTCATGCCGGATTTGACTGCGTATTTATTGGCTGTCGCAAATTTGCGACAACCAACATCAACTCCTAATCTTGGACCTAAGTTTGTTTATTTCTTGCATTTTCCAGCCATCGCGCAGGAGCTCGTCGGTATCGCGTTGTATTTGAAATTCTATAATTTGTTTTAAGGGATTGTTATTCACATTGGTCATCGGTACATCAGTAAGTTTATGAACTACCCCTTCGACAAACTCAGGGAACTGTTTTATTTCCATAGTCTAGCATTTAATATTTCACACTGCAAAAATAGAAGCAGGGTGTATCATTTTTTTGCTACACCCTGTGAGAATTTATTATTTTCATACTATTTTTGTGCACTACATACAAGTGCTGGCATCCAAATACCGAAAAATTTACAATAATCCGGTATTTTTATTCCACTACTTCCCAATGCCCACCTTTAGAAGGACCTACCCATTTTATAGACATAAATTTTCTTATTTTCCGAATATCTCTTATTACTGTAGATTCTGAAATTGACAAAATACTAGTTAATTCTTCTATACTAACTCTATTATCTTTTCTTAAAATCTCTACTATTTTTTTCTGTCTTTCGGACAAACTATTTTGGGTGTCATTTTGGGTGTCATTTTGGGTATCATTGTCACTAATATATGACTTTCTCCTAAAGATAATATACACAAATCCACCTCTCACCTCATAGGTAGGCTCTGGCAATCCTTGTTGCTCACACGCTTCAATGATACGAGATACACCTGACCCCCATTTTTCTAAATACATAGACAAATAAAGAACATTTGCCATCAATGGATTTCTAGGATAAGAATCATGTGATTGTTTAATATTTTCTACAGTTAAATTACTTGGAAGAGTCCCTGGATTTGAAATCTCAATCCTATCATCATAAATAGCAATTCCTACCGAAGGACCTACATCATCATACATTCTATGACATAAGGCATTTGTCAATGCTTCTCTTAATGCCACGTATGGGACTTCTAATTCTTCTTCTCTTTTTGTTCCTACAATTTTCCCACTTAAATTTAAATGCTTAAAGAAGAAGGACATTCCGGCATCAAACAACTTAAAGAAATTGCCTGAAACACGTTGGTTGTCTCCAAATTCATTCTTTCCATTTCCTTTAAATCGAGCCATACGCAACTCCAATTGAGTATACAATCCTGATTCCTTCGCAAATAGAGCCACAGCTGCATTATTGGGTTTTCCTTGATTAAGAAGTTGAAATTTAGATAATATATTTTCTGTGGTCTCACTCAAAGCTGAACTACTCAAGCGACCTCCTTTTACACCCCCACGCACTGCATTTGCTATAAGATTATTATCTAAATCATCAATATTTATACCATCTGAAGTTTGTCTTTCCCACGAGAATAAATGAGGTTTACTTTCTTTTATCCTTTCTTCAAATAAATCACGAGGCATTACCTTTGTAGTACTTTCTACTCTATAATAAGGACGATTATCATAAGTATATGGAGCAGTTCCTCTTGGCCATGCGTTAAGATGTAGCGCTATTAATTTATAACCCGGTTTATCATCTATATCAATATATTCAGGTTTTAATTCTATAGCAGGTTCTATTTTAGTAATTTCTCTACTTATTTCTCTTAAAGTATTGTCTGTTACTTGCTGCCCTACTAAATTTAAAGAAACTGGAGTTACCCCAAATATCAACCATCCTCCATCAGAATTAAGAAAAGCACATGCACTCTTCATTCCATCTTTTAATTCACCTGTACTTTTCTTCAACTCCAATATTCGACTTTCATCTTCAAATATTAATTTTTTTATTTCTTCTATCGTCATGATTATAACTTATTTTTAAAAGATTAGAACTATACAAATTTAAGAAATTTTTATCAATTTATAGTTATGGTAGAGTGAGATTTTTATTACGCCATCTAGTTTGTTTTCGAAGATATGGTAGGCCCTAATTTTAAGCACAATCAATGCAAATATAATATGTCAGGTGTACCAAAATACGCTACAGGTATAAAGTTTTTTTCAAAAAAAACTCCAAATCTTGCGACTTGGAGTTGGTTGTAAATATGTTTCGGGGAGAAGTATTTACTGAGCTGGAGCCCATTTGCAACGTACAGGAGATACAATTGCTCCTTCTTCTTTAAGGGCTTTCATTGCTTTATCTACTTCTTTGCGGTCTAGGCCACTAAGTTCTGCTATTTTACCTGCGTTTAGGGCTTCGCCTGCTTCTTTCATTACTTGTAATACTTTTGCTTTTGTTTCCATAATAATCAGTTTAAATTTTCCACATCAAAGATAAGAAAGTTTCTCTATTTCTACACGCACTGCCTTAATTTTTAGGTTTTTTTATAGAATGAATCTTGAACTACGACATTTGCAAATATAATATGTCAGACCCTCTGTTATTTTTTTTGACAATTGTAATTGTTTTGCAACAGGTGGGCGGGGTGAAATTCGGAGATTGAGAGTTTCTACTGTTAAGAAGATTTGTTTATGGTTAATTTTTCGTTTCCTTAATCTCAATTTATCAATTTTAAAACTGCCTTGGAATTCTAGATTTTATTTTTGTTATGGCGCTAAGTACAACGCTACATTGATTTAGCGTCCTAATATTTGTTGTAGCAAATTTAAAATTTATGAATTATGAAAGAAGTATATTTAGGATTGGTTGGCTTAGTTTTAATTGTAGCCATGGTTGATTGCAAACAAGATAGTGCTTTAATGTCTGAGCCAGAAAATGAATCTAAAACACCTACGGAAGGTTCTGTAGTGTATAGTGAGTTACTTAAAGATAACCAACTTATAGAGCTGAGTGTGGACTCTATTGTAAATTTGGGAGATACAGAACATCCTGCATATTTTTATGTAAATCTTTCTCACACAATATTTAATTCTCCTGTAGAAAACGAACAAACAAACACCAACAGTGCTTTCTATGCTGTAACATTCAACGATTTAGAAGAATTTATTTCAATTTACGCAGAGGCTCAAACTCTGTGCGGTGGTGCTGCAATGACAAATGAACAAAAACAGTCTGCTTACCACCATTTCTACAACTTTCTTATGGAAAACAACATTGATGCAGCACAACTAGTTTCTATGACTCTGCAAAATCCTTCTATTTTAAAACCTACATTAGAATCTGGTACTATTGTACCTGCAAAAGGCCCGGACGACTATAATCCTGTTCTTCCAGAAGTACCAATTATTCTACCAGATCCACCTTCAGGACCTATTTATCGTATCACAGAAGATGCTGTTTTAGACTCTATTTTGTCGCACATCGTGTTGCTAAGAGATGGTTTGATACTACCATACAACATACATTCCGAAAATGATAGTTTAAAGAATGTTGCCGAAGGTCCAGACCCTTACAACGAAAACACATATGTAAGTTACATAAATGATGGGAACCATGATTCAAGACATTATTACGACACGCAAACATTCCAATCTCCTATTTACACTTGCAGATATGGCACAAAAGGTTGCCCTATGGTTGAGAGCGAATTTTATATAGAAGGTTGGTACGCTAGTAAACTCAAGGGGGATACAAAAAATATTTTATATGTTCCATATTTAAAAACTATTATCAAAAATATTCACGTTGGAGCCACTATGCATTTAGAAGGAAATGTTACATATACTCAGCCAGATATTAGAAGATTAGAAAATGAAGAATTCCCTGTTATCGGTGGTGGCGAAATAGTTGTTAATTATGGAGATGATTGGTTGGTAAAACGAGTTGGAAGACTTAAATTTACAGTTGATGGTAAAACTGGTTTTAAAGAAAATTCTTGGAATAGTAACGAATAAATGATTTTTTTGTATATTTGTTTTTAAAGCAAAATAATAAAAAAAGAACATTTATGAACAACTTTGTATTTCAAAATACTACCAAACTTATTTTTGGTAAAGGACAAATTGCTAGACTTAGCAAAGAACTTCCTCGTGGCAAACGCATATTGGTTACCTTTGGTGGTGGCAGTGTGAAAAAGAATGGTGTGTACGACCAAGTGAAAACCGCTCTACAAGAGTTTGACCACATTGAGTTTTGGGGCATAGAGCCAAATCCAAAAGTAGAAACTCTGCGCAAAGCTGTAGAAATTTGTAAAAAGGAAAATATAGAATTTATTCTAGCTGTGGGTGGCGGTAGCGTGCTAGATGGCACTAAACTTATTGCAGCCGCTGCAGTGATAGACGCCGATGCTTGGGAACTTGTTTTAAACCCTAGCATTTTAAACGGCACTCTGCCTTTTGCTAGTGTAATGACTCTGCCTGCCACCGGATCTGAAATGAACAAAGGCGCAGTAATCTCAAACCTTGCCACAGACGAGAAATATCCTTTCTACAACACCTACCCTGTGTTTTCTATTCTAGACCCAGAAAGCACATTTACCCTACCTGAGTTTCAAGTTTCTTGTGGCATTGCCGACACCTTTGTACACGTAATGGAACAATATCTTACCATTACAAACTGTTCTCCACTTATGGACCGTTGGGCAGAAGGCATCCTTCAAACACTTATAGAAATTGCACCTAAGATAAAAGAAAATCAATGCAACTACGATGCTATGGCAAACTTTATGATGTGCGCCACTATGGGACTAAACGGTTTTGTGGCAATGGGTGTGCCTCAAGACTGGGCTACTCATATGATTGGTCATGAAATCACAGCTCTAACTGGCACTACTCACGGCCAAACGCTTGTAATGGTGCTTCCACGCCTAATGAACGTGATGCGTGAGCAAAAAGCCGATAAAATTCTTCAATATGGCGAACGTGTTTGGGGTATTACCGAAGGTAGCAAAGACGAACGTATCGACAGCACTATTGCTGCTACAAAAGAGTTTTTTGCATCATTAAATCTTGCCACAGAATTTTCTGAACTAAATATTGGAAGAGATATTTTAGACGAAATAGTTCGCCGTTTTAAAGAACGTGGTACTAAACTTGGCGAAAACGCTAATATCGATTTTGAAATTATTGAGAAAATCCTAAACTAAATTGTTATATTTTTTTACTATTGTAATTATTTTGCAACAGAGTTACAAACAAAAAATGACAATAAAAAGAATCTTTAGTTAAGAAGAATTGCAAAAAATTAATTTTTCGTTTCCTTAATCTCAATTTATCTTTTTTAAAACGCACAAGCATTCTGCTTATTTATATTTGCTATGACGTTTGAGTTGAACGCTACATTTGCTCAAACGCTCATAGCATTTTTTTGTAGCAATTTAAAAATGAATAAATATGAATAGATTTTTTTATACAATGCTTGGTTTAGAAATCATGGCATGTATGGTAGGATGTAAAAAAGATGATAATATATTAGAATCAGAACCAAAAGAACATCAAACTCCTACCGAAGGTTCTGTAATGTATAGTGAAATACTCAAAGATGGAGAAATCATAGAACAAAGCATAGACTCCATTGTAAATTTTGGTAATGACGCAAATCCTGCTTACTTTTTTGTAAATTTATCGCACACGGTAAATGGCATTGAAGTTCCAGACAATCATCGTGACAATTGTGCTTTCTTTACAACATCACGTAAAGAACTAGAAGATTTTATTCAGTTGTATGCACAGGATCAGTCTTTATCTGTGGGCGAGACTCTTACCAACGAAGAAAAAACAAATGCTTTTAAGCATCTATACGACTTTATTAAAGAGAATAACATAGATGCTACAGAGTTTGTATATAAAACTCTAAAAAATCCGAATATTTTACCTACGACATTGGCTTCTGGTAGTGTAAATCCTATAGATGATTCAAGTTCACTTAAACCTATTAAGCCAATTTATCCTTTCGACCCAAACAATATTCCAGACGATATCCGACCACTCATTACAAGAGTTGGAAGTCATCATGAAGATGCAGTTATTGACTCCTTATTAAGATATGTTGTATTACTTGAAGATGCACTTGATATACCATTCTCTATTACATACGACGACAGCCCTGACGATATAACAAAAATAGACAAACTGAACTTAAGCCATTTTGTTAGTTACCTAAACGTAATAAGTCTCAACGAAGAAGAATATTATGCAACTGAATATTTTGATTCTCCAAAATATACTTGTAGATATGGAACTAAAAATAATCCAATGGTTTATTGCGAGTTTTATGTACATGGCTGGTATCAAAGTAAACGATTGGAAGATAAGAAACCTATTTTGTATATGCCTTATCTAAAAACTCTAATTGTTGATGCTCACATAGGCGCAACTATGAGACTAAGTGGGGAAACAGAATATTACAATCCAGACATTAGAAAAACAGACAACAACGAGTATGCTGTTGTAGGTTCTGGTCAGGTAAGAATTGAATATGGCGATAGCTTTTTAGTGTGCAGAAAAGCCCTATTATGTTTCAGAGTTGATGGTGAAAAAGGTTTTGAAAAATAAGTTGGGATGATAATGTTGCAAATATAATGAATTTTTCACAACCGAATCACCCTCTCTTCTTATACGTCCAAGCGGCGAATAGGTTTAGGGCTAGAGCGAAGACACCAAGGGCAACAAAGTTGCGCCAAAGTTCCACAAGCGTAGTTCCTTTTAGATACACCGAACGCAGAATATCTACAAAATAGCGAGGAGGCAAAAAGTAAGTAATCTTTTGCGCCCAAGTAGGCATAGAATCAATTGGCGTTAGCATGCCACTCATTAGCATAAATATCATATTAAAGAAGAATATCACAAATATAGATTGTTGCATGGTGCTAGAGTAATTTGCTATAGTCACGCTCAAGCCAGAAATAGCCAAGATAAAACAAATAGCACCTGCATAGATTGTAAACACGGAACCAAGAGGTGACAAACCATACACAAGCCAAGCCACCATCATAGCAATGCTAATATCCACCAAACCAATTAGCCAATAAGGCAAAAGTTTCGACATGGTAAACGTAAATCTCGACACAGGAGTAACATTTATTTGTTCCACAGTGCCCGATTCCTTTTCGCCCACAATACTTAGCGCAGGCACAAAACCGCAAATCAAAATCAACACAATAATCATCAACGCAGGAATCATATAATAACGATAATTCAGAGTTGGGTTGTATCGATTTTCTACAGTAACCAATTCAGATACCGAAACAGGATTTTTCTCTCCACGTACTTCCTTTAGCGCACTTGCAATAGTTTGTACCACATATTGCATACCAATGCCGCCTTTTGTTGCATTTACTGCATTTGCTGTCAAGCTAATACGCTCAGGCGCTGCCGCAAACATATCACGTTCAAAATGGTTTGGTATTTGCACTATCACATCCACATCGCCTTCTTCAAGCGCAGCCATTGCCAAAGCAAATTCCGACGTATTTTGCACCAAAGTGAGATAAGACGAAGCTTCTACGTGCGAAGCTACACGGCGCGAAGTAGTACTACGATCTTCATCTACAAGTGCCACATTCACGTTTTTCACGTCCATAGTCATAATAAGTGGCATCAAGAGCATGAGCATAAACGGAAATGCAAACACAATGCGTAGCAAAAACGTATTCCTTTTTATTTGTATAAATTCTTTCTTTAAAAGTACTAAAAATGTACGCATATCTTTACTCCAATTTATCGTTAAACTTTTTAAGCGACACAGCAATAAGCAACACGGTCATACCAAACAATATTGCCACATCGTGCCAAACCTCTACTATTGAAACTCCTTGAATCATCATCTTCCTGATGGCATCGTTGTACCAACGAGCAGGAATAATATGCGACACCACCTTGAAAAATTCTGGTAAATTTTCTATTGGGAACATCATACCCGAAAGCATCATAATAGGCATCATCATTACCACAGCCGATACCAAAAGAGCTACCAACTGTGTTTCGGCAATGGTAGAAACCAACAGTCCAAGAGAAAGTGCAAGCAGCAAATACAATATTGAAACCACCAAAATACCCCAAACACCGCCCGACATAGGCACATCTAATAGGAATCTTGCCAAAAGTAGCATAATAACAAGTACCACAAACGAAATTGCAAAATATGGTATCATCTTAGCAAAAATGATTTTTACAGGACGCACAGGCGACACCAAAAGCACTTCCATTGTACCCACTTCCTTTTCTCGCACAATAGACACCGATGTCATCATAGCACACACCAAAATAAAAATTAGCCCCATAATGCCTGGTACAAAGTTGTACGCACTTTTCATTTGTGGGTTGAACAGCATACGAGTCTCAAACATAGCTTGTTGCGAAGCTGTTCCAAGCAAAATTCCTTGCATATAGGCAACAGACGAATTGGCTGTATTCACGTTTGACGCATCCACTATCAGTTGAATAGCCGGTGTAATAGGCACTCCTGCTTGTTGTTGGGCCAACTTTTTATCAAAATCAGCATCAAAAACCACCACAGCACTCACCTTACCCGTGCGCAACTGCTCGTCTATCTCGGTAGCAGAAATATATCCTTTAAAAGAAAAATACTCATTGTGTGCAAGTCTATCCACCGCTTTTTCCACTCCATCGGTACGATTGGGTGCAACCACTGCCACAGGAATATTGTTTACCTCGGTAGAAATGGCAAAGCCAAACATCACCATCAACACCAGCGGTATCAACATCACCACCAGCATAGTACGCGTATCGCGCAAAATATGCAGCGACTCTTTTTTTACAAACGAACCAAAATTTTGTTTCATACTTTAATCTCCTCGTTTTGCACTGCGTGCCAATGTTCTAAAAACCTCATCCATAGACGCTGCTCCAAATTGTTTTTTCAATTCTTGTGGCGTATCCAAAGCTTCTATTTTTCCGTCCACCATAATAGAGACTCGCGAACAATATTCTGCCTCATCCATATAGTGAGTGGTTACAAAAATAGTGGTTCCACTCGCCGCTTCTTCGTATATCAATTCCCAAAACTGACGACGTGTAATAGGGTCAACACCACCTGTTGGTTCATCTAAAAAGATTACCTCTGGCTTGTGAATTGTAGCAATTACAAAAGAAAGCTTTTGTTTCCAACCCAAAGGCAAAGAGCCCACTACCGTATCTTTTTCCGACATAAAATTTAGTCTTTCTAGCAGCCAAAGTGCACGATCCTCGCTCTCTTTTTTGCTCATACCATAAATACCAGCAAACAGCATCATATTTTCCCAAATGGTAAGGTCGTTGTAAAGCGAAAAACGCTGACTCATATAGCCAATATGACTTTTAATATCTTCTGCCTCGGTCATTACATCAAATCCAGCCACACTTCCTGTGCCCGATGTAGGAAAACTCAAACCACAAAGCATACGCATAGCCGTGGTTTTCCCCGCACCATTGGCACCCAAGAAACCAAAAATCTCGCCTTTCTTTACATCGAAAGATATGTTATCCACCGCCGTAAAACGCCCAAACTTTTTGGTTAAATCACGTACAGAAATTACTATCTCGCTCATTGTTTCATCAGTTTAATAAACATATCTTCTATGGTAGGCACCACTGGTTCTATACAGAAGCCTTCTACATTTGCCAATGCTTTTTTCATCTTCTCGGCATTAAAACTAGTATCTGCCACCAAGTGGTGCATTTCGCCAAAAGGATAACAATTTAGCACTCCCGGTTGCATGCGTGCCACCTCTAGCAAAGCAAACATATTTTTTGCTTTCACTCCATAAAGCGGTGAATCAAAAGCCTTTACCATATTCTCAGGAGTATCAATGCCCAATATAACCCCCTCATTCATAAGTGCAATCCTATCGCAACGCGAAGCCTCATCCATATAAGGTGTAGAAACCAAAATGGTAATACCTTGTTTTTTAAGGTCACTCAGCATATCCCAAAACTCGCTGCGCGATACGGCATCCACACCCGTGGTTGGTTCATCCAAAAACAACACACTTGGGCAGTGAATAAGTGCACACGAAAGAGCCAATTTTTGTTTCATACCGCCCGAAAGTTTGCCAGCGCGACGTGTTTTAAAAGGTTCAATCTGCTTATAAATTGGCGCAACCAAATGATAAGATTGCTCCACAGTTACCCCGAAAATTGCAGCAAAAAATTGCAAATTTTCTTCCACCGACAAATCTGGATAAAGCGAAAATCTGCCTGGCATATACCCCACTCTGGTACGTATCTCACGATAGTCCTTCATAATATCCAGTCCATCAACAGTGGCACTTCCAGCATCGGGATTTATCAAAGTGGTAAGCAGTCTAAAAAGCGTGGTCTTTCCAGCGCCATCAGGTCCTATTAGGCCAAACAACTCACCCTTTTTTACCTCAAACGACACGTTGTCCAAAGCCTTCAACTCACCGTAACTTTTTGATATGTTTTTTATTTCTATGGCATTCATATTATAAAATCACTTCGCCAGCCAAACCAATTTTCAAACGTCCATCGTTTTTCACAGCAATCTTCACTGCATACACCAAATTGGCTCTAGAATCTTTGGTTTGAATTGTTTTAGGAGTAAATTCACTTTCAGACGCAATCCAAGTAATCGTTCCTTCATATTCAAAACGCTCTTCTGCACCAAAATCGGCAATTACTTTTACAGTATCGCCCAATTTCACTTTAGACAATTGTTCGGAAGTGAAATAAGCACGCAAGTACATTTTATTCAAATCTGCTACCTTAAACAATGGTTTTCCCATGGTTGCCAACTCACCTACCTCAGCATATTTCACCAACACAGTTCCACCTACTGGCGACACTACACGGCATTTTGCAATGCGGTCTTCCAAAGCTAAAATTTGTGCTTCCAACGCCGCAGAATTGTTGTTTATTGTAACCGTATTTTTGGTCAATGTAGATAAAGTGGCATCCAATTGGCTTTCTAGCACACGCAAGTGAGCCTCCATATCATCGTATTGTTTTTGAGTTGTAGCCCCATCGCGTAGCATATTGGCAAAACGTGCCAACTCCGTTTTTTGTTTTGCAATTTGTTCTTTTATAGTTGCCACTTGTTTTTGCACATCTGGGCGAGAACCCAACAAAGCACTACGTTGAGCAATAAGTTGTTTGCGTTGCAAGTCTAGTTGTAGGCTGTCTATTTCTCCTACCACAGCATTAGCTAGCACTTGTGTGCCTTCTTCTGCATCCAATCGCATAATTTTGCCCGATGCCTCAGACGATACCAACACTTCTGTTGCTTCAAATGTTCCTTGTGCATCAAATTCAGCCTCTTTTCCACAAGACACAGCCAACACGGCCAAGGCTATATACATTATCTTTTTCATATTTTATTGGTTTAATGTGTTTTTTAATCGATAAACTGCTTGTAATAATTCTATTTCGTGAGTGCTTTGATTTAGTTTCGCAGTAGTTTCATCCGTTATTTTGCGAAGCAAATCGGTGGCATCTATCACATTGTTTTCTAGTTGAGACTCTGCTGCCAAACGCACATTTTTTCTAAGTTCCACAATGCGAGCATCATCGGCAATCACCTTTTTCAAGCGTGCAATCTCAGCATCTTCTTGCGTGGTTTTTAGTTCCGTATTGAAAAGGAAAATATCACGTTGCACAGCAATATTTTCTTGAGCATTTGCAATCTTCTCCAAATTGTTTTTATGCGTGTAAAAACCACTAATATTCCATTGCATACGCACACCCACAAGTCCATTTAGTGTCCAGTCAGACGATGTCATACTCTTAAACATATCCATACCTGGATAACCATAATACCCTTGAGCAAACAATGAAAAACGTGGAGTAACAGCAGTAGTCACAGTTTTCTTTTGCGCATCAAGGAGTGAGGTTTGAGCATTAAAAAGTGCCAACTCTGGTCTATTTACTGTTCTATCATTCACCTCAATCATTGCAGGCATTTGCAATTTTGCATCTGTAAGTTGTTCTCCAATAAATAGTTCCAACATTTGCCTATAACTTCCAAGCGATGATTCCACCTGCGTAAGTGCCTGACGGGCACCCAACAACTCTGCCTCTATCACATCCACATCGGCTTGACGTGCCACGCCATTTTTATATTGCGAACGCATACGCGAAAGATTACTTTCAAGCAAAGCAATCATAGCCTCTGTTTGAGCCTGTTTTTGTTCCAAAAGCAAAATACCAAAATAGATATTGTCTACTCTAGTTTGCAAATCGTAAAGGGTAACATCTGTTTTACTACGTTGCTCTTCAGCCTCTGCCTCTGCCACCATTTTTCCAGCCTTAGACACACCACCATCCCAAATGTTTTGATTAATATCCAATGCAATTTTGTATTGGTCGTTGCGCATACCTGCCATTTCAAGCCCACTCGCTGCCAACATAGCATTCAGTTTTTCTGGATAAGTAGGCGTAGCCGATTGGTAAGTAGCCTGACCCGACAACACAATCTGCGGAATCCACGCCCTCGCCGCATTTGACACATTGTACTCTTCCGCCTTATTGATAAGGTCGTACTGCTTAATAGCAGGATAATGTTCGCGTGCCATACTCCTACATTGCTCCAATGTTTGAGCACACAAACTCACACTTCCCCACAAAAGCATTAAAAATAAAAAGTAAAGTTTCATATAGTTATTAAATTGATAATTTTCTTCTGATTGTATCGGCAATATCTGCTTTTCTTTTAGCTTTGAAATCTTCGTAACTAGGTAAAAATCCATCGGCTATTTGACTCATAAAAGGATAAATAAGTACACCAAAAATATTTAGCGATATAATATCCATCAACAAGTCTGCTGCATCAATTTTTCTTATTTCTCCACGATTGGCTGCCATATCAAGCTGAGCCTGAAGGTTTTGATGCACGTTTAGTGGAATCCATTTTACCTTTTCACGTATCATAGTGCTACGCTCAGGATTGGATAAAATCTCATGTATCATAAACGCAGGAAGTTTTGGGTCTTTTGAGGCAATATCAAAATGCACACCCGCGCCATGCACAATACGGTCCACAATAGGTAGCGAAGAATCTGCAATCACAGAAGCCACCGTCATAGCCACCATACCAAACTTTTGCTCCACTACACGGTTGAACAATTGCTCTTTTGTTCTAAAATAATAATGAAGCATGGCATGAGTTACCCCAGCCTTTTGTGCAATAGACGTGGTGCGAGCACCATCATATCCTTTGGTAAGAAACTCTTCCTCAGCAGCTAAAAGTATGTCTTGTTCTTTGTTTTGTTTTCCCATAATATTTTTTGTTTTATCATTAACAACTTTGTTCTACAATTCTGTTTAACAATTTTGTTAATACAAAAGTACGGCATTTTTTTAAATAAACAAGCATTCTCGCACCTTTTTTCAAAAATTACACCCAAATTCCCTCAGAAACCACCCCCGTTGAATGTTATATTTTTTTGAAATTGTAATCGTTTTGAAACGAACAACCGCGTCAAAATATGATTTCAAACACATTGCCAAGTTAAGAAGTTTTGCAAAAATTTAATTTTTCATTTCATTAAACTCAATTTATCAAATTTAATACACGTTGGCAAACCAAGCATCTATTTTTGTTACAGCGTTTGAGGTCAACGCTACATTGACCTAGCGATTATAAACAAAGTTGTAGCAAATATTAAAATTACAAATTATGAAAAAGATATATTTAGGATTAATTGGCTTAGTAATTGCAGTAGCCATAGTAGATTGTAAACAAGACAGTGCATTAATGTCTGAACCAGATAGCGACCCAAACAGAAACGGTTTAGACCTCCCTGCAGTAGGAACAGTTATTTATAGTGAACTACTCAGAGATGACCAAGTTATTGAGCAGAGCGTAGACTCACTTGTCAATTTTGGTAGTGAAGAAAACCCTGCATATTTTTATGTAAACCTTTCACACACTGTAAATAACAATCTTGTATCTGAAACACAAGCAAAGAACTGTGCATTCTATTCAGTAGCACTAGAAGATTTAGAAAAATTCATTTCTATGTATGCAGAAGCACAATCTCTGTGTAATAGTGTTTCAATGACAAATGAAGAAAAACAATCTGCTTACCACCACTTGTACAATTTTTTAGTAGAAAATCAAATCGATGGAGCTCAGTTAGTCGCAACCACATTGCAAAATCCTTCTATTTTGAGCCAAACAATAGAAAGTGGACAAATAATACCTGAGAAGCCTACATTAAAACCTGTAAAACCTGTAAAGCCTGACATTAAAGATCTTCCTGAAATTCCTGATGACTTCTTACCTTATATAACAAACCAGCTATCAACAGACGATGCAGTATTAGATTCAATTTTAAATCACATTGTACTGCGTAGAGATGGCTTAAAACTGCCTTACATTATTGAAGACGACAGTATAGGACACGAGCCAGACCCATACAATACCAACACATACGTTAGTTATATCAACGACACAGACGACAATTCAAAAAACTATTACGACGAAAAAATATTAAAATCGCCTGTTTATACTTGTAGATATGGCACAAAAGGTTGCCCAATGGTTGAAAGTGAATTTTATATAGAAGGCTGGTACAATAGTAAACACAAAGGAGACACAAAAAACATTTTGTATGTACCCTATTTAAAGACTATGATTAAAGACGTTCATATTGGAGCGACCATGCATTTAAAGGGAAGCGTTACATATACTCAACCAGATATTAGATGTTCTGACACAGACGAATACCCTGTGATTGGAGGTGGAGAAGTAGTAATAACCTATGGGGATAGTTGGAAGGTAAAGCGCGTTGGTAGGCTAAGATTTACAATTGACGGCAAAACAGGATATAAAGAAGAATATTGGGATAACAACGAATAAAAAAAATATGGAGTTGAATAAAATCAGCTCCATATTTTTTTATACTTTTGTATTTAAAGCTGATTTATACCCCAACCCTAATGGAAAGTTTTATACCACACAAAATAGAAGGATCGTTTGAGAGTGAAATGCTTGGCGATGTGAAGGCTGGATTTCCCTCTCCTGCCGAGGATATGCGTGAGCATCTAGACCTTATCAAACTACTTGTTAAACACAAGGCATCCACTTTTTTCTTTCGCGTAAGCGGTGTATCTATGGTAGATGCTGCTATGGACGAAGGCGACATTCTTATCGTAGACCGTGCCGTAAACGCATACAACAATTGCAAAGCTGTTTGTTACATAGATGGCGAATACACGGTGAAACGTGTGGAGATCCACGAAAATGGAGCACTACTTATGCCTGCCAACGAAAACAACACTGCATACAAACCAATTGAAGTAACCCCTGAAAATGAATTTATGATTTGGGGCGTGGTTAC
>JAZOMZ010000012.1:0-2266 GCA_045654205.1 Candidatus Enterocola sp.
CTCGAAAAGTTGCTCCTTGGTGCGGAAATAGTAGTGTAACATCGCGTGCGTTACGCCCGCCGCCTGCGCTATCGAGGTGGTACGGGCACCATCATAACCCCTGGTCAAGAACTCCTGCTCCGCCGCCGCAAGTATCTGTTGTTCTTTGCTTTGTTTCTCTTGATTATCCATACATTTTAATTTTAACAAATATATCTAACAATTTTGTTAGTTCAAAACTAAGAATAAATTCTCACTTTACAAATATATAAGAGTTAAAAAATCTAATTGATTAGTAAACCGAAGAATGTAAACTAACAATAAACGATTGCAAAATGGGCATATATAGCTTATACTTCAATTGTAATTACTATCAACGTTTACTTCAACTTGCAATAAGTTTGGTTTTCACCATTACAGTCTATATATCCAGGACAGAAAGGTGGACAGAAAATTCAGAATGACACCAAAAATGACACCAAGAATTGATGAATGAAACTCTCTGTTATTGAAGTAAACTTCTGAAATGACTGTATGGGGTTCAACAAACGACTGATTGAGAAAAGAAAAAAGATATGGTATACCATACCTCTAAATCCTAAATCTCTGTTCTTTTGAGAATCAAAAAGAGTATACTTTGGCACTTCTCAGAAACTCTTATTAAACGGTAGACGGATATAAAGAAAAACATAACATCTGCAAATGAGAGGAACAAAGCGCATTTGAAAGGAGTGTAAAGCCACTGCTATAACAGACCTCTTAAATTTGGCGATAAAGGCAGTTTAGTTTACTCCTATTCTATATATACATTGGACTAAACTAAACCACTAAATTTAATAGCAATCACAGGTGCAATTTCAGTTCCAATTAAAGGCCATTTTACCATGCAACGAAATGCAAATATTGAGCAAACGAGCGAGATAAACAAAGATTTCTTTGTTATTTCACAGCGAGTGAAGCAAATATTCGCTGTTTACTGCAAATATGCTAAAAATTCTAAGAAAAGTTGCGTTTTTGCAGATTTTATGGGTTTCTTTGTAAAAATGCAGTCCCCTGTCTGTCCCCCGAATAAACTTTTGTGCTTCGGGATGATTCTGTAACACACTGAATGCTAATAGATTAAATTCGGCATTTTACATTCTATGTGGGCAAATAAAAACTCTGCATCGGAAAGTAGGTAATAAACAGTTTGTATGAATAGGAATATTGATGACTTAAGAACACTCATGAGCATTTCTGCAAATGCTTCCAAAAGCGAAATAATGAAAGCATTTGATTCTATTGCTGATTATCTTAAAAACTATTGTGTCATAAAAGCAAAGGACGGGGAATATCGTATACTTGATTTTGAGTTCTATTTTTTTAATCAAAATCATCAAGATATAACGACTCATCCCAGGAATTCCGAAGCCTTATGCTGGTATATAAACGATTTTGGAGGAATTGACTTAAACTTTAAAAGTGAAATCAAAATAAACAAAGATCCTATTAAAAAAGAGGGAATTGAAATCTATTCTTACAAATATATACTTTCAGAAGATTCATATTTCGGAGGTATTTTAATCCGACAAATCCAAAGGCTATCTGATCAGGTTATATTTGATGGTCCGCTAAAAGTTGCTGAACTTTTTCGCACATTTAATGCCAGCCATCAGTTGCAGAACATCCCTATTCTTATCATAGCCCCCGAATCACTGGAAAAGTTAGAATTCACGTGCCCCGTAAGACACAACATTTTAGGAAGTCATAAAAATATTGAGAAGAAAGTAGAATATAACCTAAAAGCGTGCTTTGAAGAAGTGGATGAGTCTAAAAAAGAAAGTTTAATAAAAAACCTTCAAGATATATTATCTGACAAGGAATCTAAGAACCACTCCTATCGATATTGCTGGGCAGTTCCTAAGGCAAAATAGTATCTTGGGCTTTTGACAAGAATGAATCACTCATCATATTCCAAGTGCAACAATTTAATGCACCGCCTTCGTTGACTACGCTTTCACAATTGAAAACAGGGTGACACTCGCATTCAGGGAACGATTCGGCAATTTGGTTATAGGCAACTCCATCCAATCTTTCGCCTAACATAGGAATGAAAATGTGGTTACCTACATGCAAAAAATTGAGATAAGCCCAACTTCTCTTCGTGAAAGTACCGTAGTGTAGTTCATTAACACAAAAATGTCGTCCGAGAACACCTAATAATTTCTTTTGTAACGATTTGTCAAAGTCGCAATAATTGTTGATAAGCACATTTCCGTTTCCCATGTAACGCACCATGCCATCAGCA